>NZ_DATGQG010000137.1:0-8061 GCF_035304305.1 Ferrovibrio sp. | reverse complement strand
CAAGACGAAGTGAATCGCAGACTGACGCTAGCCCGGCCCCCGCGGGCACTGCAACCGAACAACGCGCTTGACAGGGATTCAACCGTGGCGAATCCCGGAACCCTTGGCAATTTGGCAACGGCCCGCCGGAACCGCCGTTTCCGGGGCCGAAAAACGAACGGGGACGCAACCGGAAAAGGTTGCGTCCCCGTCCTGGAAAAACCCTGAAAGGATCAGGCCTTGGCGGCCAGCGCCTTCACCCGCGACGACAGCCGCGACATCTTGCGCGACACGGTGTTCTTGTGCAGCACGCCCTTGGTCACGCCGCGGGCCAGTTCCGGCTGGGCGTTCTTCAGCGCCTCGGCGGCAGCGGTCTGGTCGCCCGAGGCGATGGCCTCCTCGACCTTGCGCAGGAAGGTGCGGATGCGCGAGCGGCGCGCCTTGTTGACGGCATAGCGCGCCTCGGACTGGCGGGCGCGTTTCTTGGACTGGTCGGTATTGGCCATGGCTGGCTCCTTGCGGTCTGTTCGATGTCTATTGCACGAAAGACCGAAGGCCCCGATCTGGGATCGGGATCGATTCTTGCCTAAGCGGGCCCACGCGCATGTGGGCCGGGCCTATAAGCCATACGCCGGGGAAAGGGAACAGGGAATCAGCGGTCCCCTCATCTGTCCCGGAACTGCGGCTGGCGCTTTTCCAGGAAGGCGGCCATGCCCTCTTTCTGGTCCGCGGTGGCGAAGGCCGCATGGAACAGCCGGCGTTCGTGCAAAAGCCCCTCTGCCAGCGTCGTCTGCTCGGCCCGGTTCACCGCTTCCTTCACCAGCATGGCGGTGATCATCGACTTCTCGGCGATCTTGGCGGCCACCTTCAGCGCCTCTTCGATCAGCGACTTGGCCGGAACCACGCGGCTGACCAGCCCGCAGCGTTCCGCCTCTGCCGCCTCCATGAAGCGCCCCGTCAGGTGCATGTCCATCGACTTCGACTTGCCGACCAGCCGCGTCAGCCTTTGCGTCCCGCCCATGCCCGCGACGATGCCCAGATTGATCTCGGGCTGGCCGAATTTGGCGGTGTCGGCGGCGATGATGAAGTCGCACATCATGGCAAGCTCGCATCCGCCGCCCAGCGCATAGCCGGCTACGGCGGCGATGATCGGCTTGCGCACGCGCGTGAAGTCTTCCCAGCCGGAGAAGAAGTCTTCCATGAAGGCGTCGATATATTGTTTCGGCTGCATCTCCTTGATGTCGGCGCCGGCGGCGAAGGCCTTCTCCGAGCCGGTGATGATGATGCAGCCGATCGCGTCATTGGCCTCGAAGTCATCCAGCGCCCGGCCCATCTCCTGCACCAGCGGCGTGTTGAGGGCGTTCAGCGCATTCGGCCGGTTCAGGGTGATCACGCCCACGGGGCCGCGCGTCTCCACCAGGATATTCTCGTAAGCCATGGTTTCCTCTTAAGCGATTTAGCGATTGGGACGCAGTTCGAAGCGCACGATCAGCGCGGTGCCGTCGCGGCCGCTGAGCGTGAGCTGCAGCACTTCGGCATCGCGACGATATTCCGTCGCCCCCGATCCGGACGACCCGACCGGCTGCCAGCCGAGCTGCGGCAGGGTTTCGGCATAGAACTGCCGGACGCTGGCCGCGGTCACCGCCCCCTTCGCCTCGATGGACGCGATGCGCCCGGCCGGCTTGTCGAAAACCGTCGCGGTATCGGGGACTTCCGCCAGCCCGGGCATCAGCGGCACGTCCTCCGCGATCGACAGGAAGGTCGCCGCGGCGACCGGGACGGCGGTGGCCCAAACAAGGGTTGCACCGAGCCCCGCCAGCACCACTAGGGCGGCCAGCATGGATCTGGTGACAAGGCTCCAGCCGGGGCGGAACATGGCCGGGACTTTGGCAGAGGGGGGCAGGTTTTGGAAGGCTTGAATGGCCCGGGCAGGAGGTTTTCCCGGCCCGTTTTCACCCCGAAGATCGCCCCCTCCCGGACCTGACCCGGCCCGTTCGGATACCCGCTATTTCTGGCAGGTCCCGCAGTAGAAGGTCGACCGGCCTGACTGGACGATGCGCTTCACCGGGCGGCGGCAGGCGGTGCAGGGCTGACCCTCACGGTCATAGACGCGGAAGCGCGTCTGGAAATAGCCGAGTTCGCCGTCGGACTGCACATAATCGCGCAGGGAGGAACCGCCGGCCTCGACCGCCTCAAGCAGCACCTTCTTGATGGCGGGCACCAGCCTGGCGAGCCGTTCGGGCCGCACCGTGCCGGCCAGCCGGCGCGGTGAGATGCCCGCGCGGAACAGTGCCTCGCAGACATAGATGTTGCCCAGTCCCGCCACCACGGTCTGGTCGAGCAGGGCCGCCTTCATAGGCGTGCGCTTGCCGGCCAGGGCAGCCTGCAGCACGGCCGGGGTGAAGTCGTCGCTCAGCGGCTCCGGCCCCAGGCAGGCCAGCAGCCTGTGCTGCTCCAGCCGGTCGGCGGGAACCAGGTCCATCATCCCGAAGCGGCGGGCGTCGTTGAAGGTGACCGCCCAGCCCTCGTCGGTGGCGAAGATCACGTGGTCATGGGCGCCGATATCGTTGGGCCAGCCGCTGCGCAGCACCATGCGGCCCGACATGCCGAGATGGATCAGCCAGACCAGTCCGCCCTCGAGCCGGACCAGGATGTATTTCGCCCGCCGGTCCAGCGCCTCAACCCGGCGTCCCCGGATGGTCGCGGCAAAATCCTTCGGCAGGGGAAAGCGCAGATCGGCGCGGCGCGCCTCGATACGGGCGATGCGGCGCCCCTCCAGCCGCATGGCCAGACCGCGGCGGGTAGTCTCGACTTCAGGCAGTTCGGGCATGCCCTAGCCATACCGTGGCGTGGCGCTTTCGGCTATGGTCCGGGCCATGACGGACATGCAGGAAAACGCCGCCGGCGAGACCCATTTCGGCTTCCGCTCCGTGCCGGAGAGCGAGAAGGCGCGGCTGGTGCGCAGCGTGTTCGATTCGGTGGCGGACCGCTACGACCTGATGAACGACCTGATGTCGGGCGGCATCCACCGCCTGTGGAAGGCCGCGATGATCGACTGGCTGAATCCGCGCGGGGCCATCCGCATACTGGATGTGGCCGGCGGCACCGGCGACATCGCCTTCCGCATCCTCGACCGCGCCCCGCAGGCGGAGGTGCTGGTCGCCGACATCAACGTCGCGATGCTGGAGCAGGGCCGCAACCGCGCGATCGACCAGGGCCGGCTGCGGCGCCTGACCTGGGCCTGCATGGATGCCGAGCGGCTGGCGCTGCCCGACCGTTCGGTGGACGCCTATACGATCGCCTTCGGCATCCGCAACGTCACCCATATCGACATTGCGCTGGCCGAGGCCTTCCGCGTGCTGAAACCGGGCGGGCGGTTCCTCTGCCTGGAATTCTCCCATGTGCGCAATCCCGCGCTGGCGGCGCTCTATGACGCCTACAGCTTCAACATCCTGCCGAAGCTCGGCGGCTTCGTGGCCAACGACGAGGCGTCCTACCGCTATCTGGTGGAAAGCATCCGCCGCTTCCCCGACCAGGACCGCTTCGCACAGATGATCGTGAATGCCGGCTTCGGCAATATCCAGGTGCGGGACCTGAGCGGCGGCATCGCCGCACTCCATTCGGCACGGCGGATCTGACGCCGCATGCTGACCGGCCCGCGTCACCTGCTGCGCCTGTTCGCCATCCTGCGCTGCTTCGCGCGCCACGATGCGCTGCTGCTGCTCGGCCAGACGCCGCCGAGCTACATGGGCGATTTCGCCGGCGTGCAGCGGACGCTGCGGCTGTTCCACGCGCTGTTCGGCCGGCGCCGGCCGGGCCTGCGCGAGGGCGAGAGGCTGGCGGCGGCGCTGTCGGAACTCGGCCCGAGCTTCATCAAGCTCGGCCAGGTCCTGTCGGTGCGGCCCGACCTGGTCGGCGCCGGCATCGCCGAGGATCTCGGCCGCCTGCGCGACCGCCTGCCGCCCTTCCCCTGGGACGAGGCGAAGGCCAGCGTCGAGGCCGAGCTCGGCCGGCCGCTGGAAGAGCTGTTCGCCGGCTTCGAGCCCGAACCGGTGGCCGCGGCCAGCGTGGCCCAGGTGCATTTCGCCGAGACGGCGGACGGCGTGCCGGTTGCCGTGAAGGTGCTGCGGCCCGGCGTGGAGGCGGCCTTCGCGCGCGACCTGAAACTTTTCGCCTGGCTGGCCGACGCCGCCGAGCGCCGCATCGCCGGCATGGCGCGGCTGCGGCCGCGCGACGTGGTGGCGACGCTGAACGACTGGGTGAATATCGAACTCGACCTGCGGCTCGAGGCGGCCGCCAGTTCCGAGCTGCGCGACAATTTCCGCGACGATCCCGACGTGGTGGTGCCGCAGGTGGACTGGCAGCGCACCGGGCGCCGGGTGATGACCTCGGCGCGCATCGCCGGCATTCCCATCGAGGATCGCGACGCGCTGGTGGCGGCAGGCATCGATCCCTCCGCAGTGGCCGCGCGGGTGATCCGCGTCTTCCTCAAGCAGGCGCTGCGCGACGGCTATTTCCACGCCGACATGCATCACGGCAATCTCTTCGTGGCACCGGACGGCCGCATCGAGCTGGTCGATTTCGGCATCATGGGCCGGCTCGACATCCGCACCCGGCGCTTCATGGCCGAGATGCTGGGTGCCTTCCTCACCGGCAACTGGCGCCGCGCGGCGGAAGTGCATTTCGAGGCCGGCTATGTGCCGGCCGACCGCGATGTCGACAGCTTCGCCCAGGCCTGCCGCTCGATCGGCGAGCCGATCCTCGACCGGCCGGTCACCGAGATCTCCATCGGCCGCCTGCTGGCGCAGCTGTTCCAGATCACCGAGACCTTCGGCATGCGCACCCAGCCGCATCTGCTGCTGCTGCAGAAAACCATGGTGACGGTGGAGGGCGTGGCGCGCAGCCTGGATCCGCAGATCAATTTCTGGGATGTGGCGCGGCCGGTGATCGAGGACTGGGCCCGCGAGAATATGGGGCCGCAGGCGCGGGTGCGGGAAGCTGCCGGCAATCTCGCCGATTTCGCCCGCCGCCTGCCGCAGATCGCCAGCGGCCTCGAGGCACTGGCGGCGGCCGTGCACGCCGACGGCCTGCGCATCAGCGACGACAGCCTGGCGGCATTCACCAGGGCGCAGAAACGCGCGCGCCGCCCGCTGCTCTGGGTTCTGTGGGCCATTGCCGCGCTGCTGGCGGCGGGATTGCTGCTGGACTGAAAAGAAAAAGGGGCCGGTTTCCCGGCCCCTTCCCCGTCTCCAATTTCCTGCCGATCAGAAGTCGAGCCGCATGCCGACAATGCCGAAATTGGCTTCCGAGTCGTTGTCGAGCTGCGCGACGCCGTTGATGACCGTGCCGGCGGCAATGGCGTCATCGTATTCGTAACGGCCGATGCCGCCGAATGCCAGCACGCCGCGCGCGACCTGGTAGGTCACGCCCAGCGAGTACCACGTATACTCATCCTCGCCGCCGACCAGCGTGCCGCCCACATTGCCCTGGTCGGCCTTGGTGAAGGCGTAGTCGATACCGATGCCGATGGAGCCGGGATTGGTCCCGTTGGTCAGGTAGCGGATGCCGGCGGTGTAGACGTTGCGCTCGTCATCACCCGAAGGGGTGACGCCCATTTCTTCCTGCTTCCAGGCACCGCCGACCTGCACCGACGAACCGCCGGCAAGATTGTAGGTGATCGTGGTGCCCAGGGCATAACCCTGCAGGCCGGTATTGCCGTAGACGGTGGCCGAACCGTTCGCCAGCGAGCCGGCACTGTCGGCCTCGATGCTGAAGCGGTTATAGGCACCGAACAGGGCCAGGTCGAACGCACCGAAGCTCTCCAGGTAATTGGCCGAAAGCGTGATGGCTTCCTCCACCTGTCCGGCATCGGTCCGGGAGGGGAAACCGCCGCCGCAGCCGACCGTCGAGCCGGCATTGGAGAAATCCTGGCAGCCGTCGGGAACATAGGAGAAGCCGAGCTGCAGGCCCTTGCCGGCCTTGGAGCCGAAGAACCGGTCCGCCGAGGTGTACAGGTTGATGCCCTCGGCATCATCCGGCGCGGAGGCAAACTTGGTCAGATTGCCTCCGGTGCGCGCCCCGGTCGGCGCATTGGTAATGGCGATCGAACCGGTCGGGTCGATCGTGCCGTAACCGGGAATCGCGGTCGGCGCGGCATAGACCATCTTGGAAGCGGCCCGGTCCGTCGAGCCGAATTCGGCACGGCCGATATCCCTGCGCTCGATGAACAGATAGCGCTCGTCGATCTGATCGACCTCGGTCTGCGCTTCCAGCTCGACGCGGGCGCCGATGACGGTGCCGTTGTCCAGCACGCCGCGGATGTTGAACCAGATTTCCGAGTCGGAACTCAGCGCGGTGTCACGCCGCCCGTCGAGCGTGCGGTTGTCGTCCAGGTCGGCAGCCTTGAACACTTCCGTGATGTAACCGCCGACCGTAACGGTGAGCGGCTGGGTCTTGGTCTGGGCCGCGGCGATATCGGTTGCCGCGATGGTGGCGACGGCGACCAGAGCCGTCCCGAGGAGATAAGTCTTCTTCATCTGGAGATCCTTCTAGGTTTGACGTGTCAGCGTCGAACGACGACCCCAGATATGCCTGCGGACTACTATGTAGAGGGATGAGTTCGCCGGGGAAGGTGCGTCACCGATCGGCAGCGCCGCCCGTGATCACGGATACATTGCGGTCGATCGACGGCCGGTGTGGCGGGAATGACACGGCCATGGCGGGACAGGATGCAGGCCCGCAAGAAGAGATGACCGGAGACTTCGGGAGGAAACGACAAAGAAAAAGGGGCCGGTTTCCCGGCCCCTTTCCTGATCCAGCTGGAAACTGGATTAGAAGGTCAGGCTGATGCCCAGGACGGCGAAGGTCTGGTCGACGTCGTTGGCAGTACCCGGAGCGTCGGTCTCCGCAACGCCGATGCCGGCGAAGGTCAGCACGCCGGTGGCGAGCTGATAGGTCAGGCCGAGCTGGTAGTAGTCGAGATCGCCGACGGTCACGTCGTCGTCCTCACGCCAGGCACCTTCGACACCGATACCGACCGAACCCGGAGCGGAACCGTTGGTCAGGTAGCGGATACCAGCGGTGTAGGCTTCACGCTCGCGGACATTGGAGATGTCCTCGTTGTTGTAACCGCCACCGATCTGGACGGCAGCGCCGCCACCGACGTTGATCGCGAACTGCGCACCGACCTGCCAGCCCGACTCACGGTCGTTGCCGACAACCTTCACGCTGTTGTAGCCAGCGTACAGAGCGGCATCGACATTGCCGAACGACTCGAGGTAGTTGGCAGCAATGTTCAGGCCTTCCTCAGACCCGACCGGCGTACGGAAGCCACCACCGCAGGCGTTGGTCAGATCGTTGGTGGTGAAGTCCTGGCAGTTGTTCGGGGTGTAGCTGAAGCCCAGCTGCAGACCCTTGCCAGCCTTCGAACCGAAGTAGCGGTTCGAGGCGGTGTAGATGTTGATGCGCTCGGCGTCGTCCTGCGCATTCACGAAGCGCATCAGCGGAGCGTTAACAACGCCCGAGTACTCCGAATGCACCGTGGTGCTGTGGTTCGGCAGCACGCTCGGGGCCATGTAGATCATCTTCGTGGTGACCGAGTCGGTCGAGCCGAGTTCCACGCGGCCCAGGTCCGAACGCTCCAGCCACATGTAGCGCTCGTCGATCTGGTCGTTGTACGAAGCGGCTTCCAGCTCAATGCGGGCGCCGACCACGACGCCGTTGTCGAGCACGCCGCGGACGTTGAACCAGATTTCCGAGTCGGTCGTGAAGCGATGATCCTTCTGGCCCCCGTTCGGGTCGCGGTCCTGGTAACCGAACATCTGGCTGTAGTAACCGCCGACGGTCACGCCGAGCGGCTCAGCCTTCACCTGCGCGTTGGCAACGTCGGCCACGAACAGGCCGGCAGCCGCCACGAGCGCGGTTTGCAGAAGCAGCGTCTTCTTCATTTCTTCTTTCCTCTCCCACCGGGATTTGGGTTGCAATGCTAGTCGCTAGCGATTGAGCAATCAGCCCAGACGGGCCGAGTGATCGCAGGGATCAAGCCATCCGCACCCCGCAAGTGTCAATAAAAGCAGCACTTTC
>NZ_DATGQG010000136.1:0-5139 GCF_035304305.1 Ferrovibrio sp. | reverse complement strand
CTGCGTCCTGGACGGCCAGTTCGACCTGGGTGAATCCCCGGTCTGGTGCACCCGCGAGAAGAAGCTGTGGTTCGTCGATATCAATACGCCGGCGCTGCACCGCTACGATCCGATCACCCGCGCCATCGATACCTGGTCGATGCCGGAGTCGATCGGCTGCATCGCGCTGACAGAAACCGGCATGATCGCGGCCCTGCGCAGCGGGATTTACCGGCTGGATCTGCGGGCCGGCCAGCGAGAGAAGCTGGCCGCTGCCCCTTACGGCAATCCGCAGGAACAACGTTTCAATGACGGTCGCTGCGACCGCCAGGGCCGCTTTTATGTCGGTACCATCTTCGAGCCGCGCGGAGAGGCTGGCGGTGCGTTTTATCGTCTCGATGGCAGGGAACTGATCCGGCAGGAGATTGTCGGCCCCGTCACAATCTCCAATGCCCTGGCCTGGAGCCCCGACGGCACGACGATGTATCACGCCGACACGCCGACGCAGCAGGTCTACGCCTACGACTACGACATCCGGGATGGCCGCATCTCGAACCGGCGGCTGTTCATCGATCTGAGAGACGCGGGCGAAAAGCCGGATGGCGCCGCTGTGGATTCTGCCGGGAATTACTGGGTCGCCCTGTACGGCGCCGGGAAGGTGGCCCAGTTCTCGCCCGAAGGCCGGCGCCTGCGTGAAATCCGGCTGCCCGTGAAGGCACCCACCATGCCCTGCTTCGGCGGTCCGGATCTGAAGACGCTCTACATCACCACGGCGCGCCAGAAACACACGCCGGAGGAGTTGCAGAAGATGCCGCTGGCCGGCGGCATCTTCTCGGTGCGCGTCGATGTTCCCGGATTGCCGGAGCCGCTTTTCGTCGGCTGAGCCTATTTCTGCCGAACCACGCGGTTCCGCAGGATGCCGATCTTCTCGACTTCCAGTTCGACCACGTCGCCGTCCTTCAGGAAGCGGCCATGCTCAAGGCCGCAGCCGTCGCCGACCGTACCGGAGCCGAAGAACTCGCCCGGATGCACGGTTTCGTCAGCCGAGACGCGCGCCAGCAGATCCTCGAACTTGTGATGAATGGTGCCGGAATTGCTGTCGCACCAGGTCTCGCCATTCACCCGCGCCTGCATGCGCAGGTTATAGGGATCGCCGATCTCGTCGATGGTCACCAGGAACGGACCCATGCTGTTGCCGGTATCGAAATCCTTGCCCTTGCAGGGGCCGAGCATGCTCTGCATCTCGATGCTCTGGGCGTCGCGGGCGGAGAAGTCGTTGAAGATCGTGAAGCCAAAAATGTGCTCGCGCGCTTCCGACGGCCGGATGTTCTTGCCGCCCTTGCCGAGGAAGAAGCCGAATTCCAGCTCGAAATCCATCACCTGGCTGTAGCGCGGCCAGATCACGTCCCCGTCCGGTCCGTTCACCGAAAAGCGGTTCGATTTGTAGTAGATCGGAATCTGGTACCAGGTCGGCGCGACCTTGATCATGCCGAGCTTGACCATGAGAGGACCCAGCACCGGCTTACGCATCATGGCGATGCGTTCCATTGCCTGCTGCACATGCTTTTCGAACAGCATGGAATCGCGGATCTGTTCCGGCACCGGCACTGGCGCATGCAGCTTTGCGTCACTCAGCGGCACGCGGATTTCCGCCTTGTCGAGCAGTGCACGGACATGGGCTTTCGCTTCCTCGCCGCCCTTGATGACGTCGAGAACACCGCCGAAGCTGTCACCCAGATCGACGATCATTGCGCCGTCGGAGGTAAGCACGCCCGGGCGCATGGAGCCCCGCGCCGGGTGACTGAAGGTGCAGAATTTCATCTGTGTTATTCCTCGATGATGGCGACGGCGCGGGTCCAGCCGGCGGAAGCGCCGCGGATCTTGTGCGGGAAGCAGGAGACGGTGAAGCCGAACGGCGGCAGCGCCTCGAGATTGTGGAGCTTCTCCAGATGGCAGTAGCCGATATGGCGGCCGGCCTTGTGGCCCTCCCAGATCAGCGATGCGTCCTTGGTTTCCTTGTATTTCTCGGCCGTATGCACAAAGGGGGCATCCCAGCTCCAGGCGTCGGTGCCGGTCACCCGCACACCGCGCTCCAGCAGATACATGGTTGCCTTGTAGCCCATGCCGGCGCCGGTGCTGACATAGTTCGGCTTGCCATAGGCCGCGCCGGCAGCGGTGTTCACCAGCACGATGTCGTGCTCCTTGAGCTCGTAGCCGATACGCTTCAGTTCGGCCTCGACATCTGTGTCGGTCACCACGTAGCCGTCGGGGAAATGGCGGAAGTCGAGCTTCACGCCGTCGCCGAAGCACCAGTCCAGCGGCACCTCGTCGATCGTCCAGGCGCGCTCGCCATGGTTCATGGTCGAGTGGAAGTGATACGGCGCATCGAGATGCGTGCCGTTATGGGTGTTCAACTGCACATACTCGACGGCCCAGCCCTCGCCGTCCGGCAGGTCTTCCTTTTTCAGGCCGGGGAAAAACTTGGCAATGTCCTCCGGGCTCTGCTGGTGGGTGATGTATTCGATTTTCGGACCGAAGCCTGGCGGATCGGAGATCACGTCGTTCTCGAGATAGATGGACAGATCCACAAAGCGGCGGGCCATGATTTCCTCCTCTGGGGGCCAGCCTGTGCTGGGCAGGCCGGCGGATTCGTTCTCGAACCCTTTTACCGATGTCGAATTATTTTGTCGATTTTTTTATCGTTTGTCGTTGACACGCCGCGCCCCGCTTCGCAGAGTGATCCCATGACGGAGGGGAGGCGCAAAGCGGATATCCGGGATCTGGCTGCCGAAGCGGGCAGCCTGACGGAATTCGCATACCGGAATATCCGCTCCGACATCATCGCCGGTGCCTACCCGCCCGGCGCCAAGCTGCAGATCGACGACCTCAAAACCCGCTACGGGCTGAGTGCGAGCCCGCTGCGTGAGGCCCTCGCCCGCCTGATCAGCCAGGGCTTTGTGTCCATCGAGAACCAGAGGGGCTTCCGGGTCAGCGGGATGAGCCGCGACGACCTAGCCGACATCACCCTGGCGCGGCAGGTCATCGAGACAGCCGCCCTGAAACTCGCCGTCGAGCGTGGCGATGACAGCTGGGAGGCCGGCATCCTCGCCGCCTATCACCGGCTCGACCGCTACGTACTGCGGCTCGCCGGCAGACCGGTTGAGAACCTGGCCGAATTCGGCGAACTGCACAAAGCCTTCCATACCGCGCTGCTGGCCGCCTGCGGTTCCCCTCGCCTGCTGGAAGAGCAAAGCCGACTGTACGACCAGGCCGAACGCTACCGCCATGGCATGATGCAGAGTTACCTGGTGGAACAGGGCGTCGGCATCATGGACGAGCACCGCCAGCTGATGAATCTGGTGCTCGCCCGCAATACCGATGCTGCCTGCGCCATGCTGCACCAGCATCTCGGCCACACCTACAATTTCTGCTTCGGCGACAGCGGCCAAACCGAACTCGCACAAACCGCCCCGCCATGACGGGCGCCACCAGACCGTAACGCGGCAAACCTTTAGGGAGGAACCAATGTCCGCACTACAGAAGATCACGCTTGCTGCCGGCGCAGCGATACTCGCTCTCAGCTTGCAGCCGGCGCAGGCGCAGACCATCAAGATGACGGCGGTGGCCGGCCATCCTGTGGTATTCCCCTGGGTGAAGCTGGCCGACGAATTCTTCATCCCCGAAGTCGACAAGCGACTTGCGGCCGTAGGCAGCAAGACGAAATTCGAATGGACCCGTGCCTGGGGCGGCACCGCCGTGAAGCTGGGCAGCGAATCGGGTGCCATCAAGGACGGCCTCGCGGAGCTCGCTTTCGTCTCCACCATCTTCGAGGCGCCGAAATTCCCGCTGCAGAACGTTTCCTACGTGGCACCCTTCATGACCGACGATGTCGCCGTGATGTCGAAGGTCATCAAGGCGATGCAGGCCAAGATCGCGCCGATGAATGACGCCTGGGCCAGGAACAATGCCGTCTTCCTCGGCGGCACCGGCCTGGATGCCTATCACCTGTTCACCAAGAATCCGATCAACAAACTGGAAGACCTCAACGGTCTGAAAATCAACGCCCCGGGCCCCTCGGCCAACTGGATCAAGGGCACGGGCGCGGTAGCTGTCGCCGGC
This sequence comes from Ferrovibrio sp., assembly GCF_035304305.1. GTDB lineage: Bacteria > Pseudomonadota > Alphaproteobacteria > Ferrovibrionales > Ferrovibrionaceae > Ferrovibrio. Next base: position 1,041 of record NZ_DATGQG010000136.1, on the reverse strand, counting down.
ACGCTGCAGACCTACTACAACGACATCCAGACCGGCGTGACCTCGGGCGCGCTGACCTTCATGACCGGCGCCTTTCCGGCGAAGCTGACGGAAGTGGCGCCGCATATCACCAAGGTGAATTATGGCGCAATGTTTGCCGGCGCCCTGGTGATGAGCAAGCGGGTCTTCGACAAGCTGCCTTCGGATGCTAAGAAAATCGTTATGGAAGTCGGCGCCGAATATGACGCCAAGTTCGCAGCACTGCTCGCCAGCACCGCGAAAACGCTTGAACAGAAAATGGTGGAAGGCGGCGCCAAGGTGCGCACACTGGATGCCGAGGAGCGCAAGCAGTGGGCGATGGCGCTGCCCAACGTTGCGCTGCCCTGGGCGAAGGATCTGGATTCCAAGGGTCTTCCCGGTACCCAGGTCCTGAACGAGTATATCGCGCAGATGAAAGCCAATGGCGTAAACTTCCCGCGCGACTGGTCGAAGGAGTAAGCGACGCGGTGGTGCCGGCCATGTTTTCCCGTCTTCTGGGCATCATGAATGCCCTCGGGACCGTGTGGATTTTCCTCCTCATGTTCCTGATCAACGCGGATATTCTGGGGCGGGAGCTTTTCAGCACCCCGGTACGCGGCACCACCGAACTGCTGGCCCTCTCCATCGTCGGTATCGTGTTCCTGCAGCTCGGCCATACATTGATGGTCGGACGCATGACACGATCCGACATGGTGATCGACACCCTGCTGACCCGACGGCCAAGGCTGGGCCACTGGCTCCAAGGGGTCTACTGCCTGCTGGGCGCCGTCTTCGCCCTCATCATCTTCTGGGGCAGCATCGCACCTTTCCAGGAAGCCATTGAAATCGGAGAATATGTCGGCGCTGCCGGCGACTTCACCGCCCCCACCTGGCCGATCAGGCTGCTGATCCTGATCGGCAGCGCCGCAATGGGCATCCAGTATCTCCTCATGGCGGGACGCGACTTCCGCACAGCGATGGCGGAACGTTCATGACCGGACTGGAAATCGGCTTCATCACCCTTGCGGGGATGCTGCTTCTGAT
>NZ_DATGQG010000135.1:0-7583 GCF_035304305.1 Ferrovibrio sp. | reverse complement strand
CCGGACGCGAGTGATAACGCCTCGGCAAGGCAGGCATAGGAGGCGAGTTTGTCGCCAGCGCGCATCATCCCGACCGCGAGCAGCCAGGGTTTGTGCGGATCAAGTCCGAAGCGGCCCGCCAGCATTCTGCGGTGCTCATCGCGCTCCGCAGCGGCGGCGCGATACGGCGCCGGATCGAGGAAGGGTGGCAGAAGGGACACCTTCTCCTCTCCGGCGAAGCCGGCGAGGCAGACGCGATCCAGTTCGGTGATGGCCAGCAGTGCATCAGCGGCCCGGATCGCCGCTTCAGCCTGCACGTAGCCCTTTGCCCAGGGACCGTTCCGGCGCTTCGGTGCAATCGATGCCTCGGCAATCACGTAAGGCACCGCCAGGCGGACCTTCAGCGCCGGCCCGAGATAGTCGGCGGCCTTGTGATACACATGGTAGGTAAAGAGTAGGTCCGGCCGCGTTGCCGGGTCCGCCTGCCAGGAGGCAACCAGTCGGTCGGTTTCTGCCGCGGCCTCGGCGGCGATGCGGTCCTCAAGCCTGGAGTCCGCATCACGATTGTAGCAGCGCAGGGTGGAAATCAGCGCGACCTGGTGCCCCATGCCTTCAAGCGCGGTCATGAGCAGCCGGGCCATGCGCCGGTCGCCGGAAGGAGCGGGATGGTCCGGTGGTTTGAGCGGTGCGTAAAATCCGATCTTCATCGGTCAGGCCGCCAGGCCGAAGCGGCGTGCCAGCTCGTCGATGCCAGCCGACATGCCGAACCGGCTCCGCACCCGCGCAGCACCGGCAATTCCCAGGCGATCCCGCAGTGCCGGATCGACGATCAGCCGCCCTATGGCGACACTCAGAAGTTCGGCATCTTCGGCCGGCACCAGCAGGCCGGTCTCGCCATCGATGATCAGTTCCGGAATGGCGGAAATGGCGCTCGCTGCGCAGGCCAGTCCCTGACTTTGCGCTTCCATCAGAACATTTGGCAGTCCGTCCATGTCACCGTCGCGATCCCGTTTGCAGGCCAGCACGAAGGCGTCCGCCGAACGGTAGGACGCGATCACCGCGTCCTGCGACTGGGGGCCCAGCCATTCGACGCGGTCGGCGATTCCGAGCTGGCTGGCCTGTTCCTTCAGCTGTTTGAGCAGAGGCCCGCCACCGATATGGGTCAGGCGCCAGTGCAGGTCGCCGGGCAGGAGCGCCAGGGCCTGCAGCAGAAGGTCGAAGCCTTTTTTCTCCACGGCGCGGCCGACGGTGAGCAGCCGGACGGGATCAGCGGAGTCGCGCCCGTCCCGCAGAGGTCGTCGCATGGGCGGCTCGGGGAAGCGGCTGAAGTCCAGGCCGTGATAGACGAGTGCCACCTTGGCCGGGTCCCCAAGCGCCGAGAGATGGGTGACATTGTGCGCCGTGCAGGTCGCCGCCCAAAGACAGTCGGCCAGCTTCTCACGCTTCTCCCATTCCGGCGTGATCCAGATATCCCGCGCATGAGCCGACGCGCTCCAAGGAAGGCCCAATAGCCTGGCGGCATACCGGGTGACGGAGCCCGGGGTGTGAATGAAATGCGCATGCAGCCGGCGGTATTGCGGCGGCAACTCCGCTGCCAGCACCAGCGCCTGGCCAAAGCGCCGAATCCGGTTCGGTGTCGGATCGCGCCTGAGGTCGCGCCACCAGAGATCTTTTGCGGCGGCGTAGCCCGGCAGCCGGCGGGCACGCCACCAGCCGCGCAGGACCCGCAGCGGTTCCCGATAGAGGTATTCGGGCAGATAGAGGACCGAGGCCCGGATCCGCTCATGGATCGGGTGCCGTTTGCGGTCCGTAGGGTGGCGCAGGGAAACGATCAGGATATCCAGGCCGCGCTCTTCGAGGGCGAGGATTTCCTGTGCAATGAAGGTTTCCGAAAGGCGTGGATAGCCCTTGAGGACAAAAGCGACTGGAACTGGCACGCTGGACATCGGACTGGAAAGGGTGCGGGTCAGCCCCGCAGTTCGACGACATTATCGGCCGACGAGGCTGCCGGCCGGAGCCAGGGCTGGACGAGGCGGTCCACGTTATCGAGACCCTCCAGCAAACCGGGAATGACAACATCGGATGGCAGCGGCTGGCGGGGCAGGTTGCGCAGGGCGCTGGCCATCACCGCGGGATCGTAGCTGCCGTCATCCTCCAGCATTCTCACGAGGCCCAGCTCATCCGCACGGTGGGCGCGGATATACTGCTCCATGCGGGGACGTTTGCGCGGGACGATGATGGCCCGTTTGTCCAGCGACAGGATCTCGCAGAAGGTGTTGTAGCCGCCCATTGCGACCACACCGACGGCGTTCTGGACCAGATGTTCCATATGGGCATCGAAGGTAATCGCTTCGACGCGCGGCAGCCGCGCAACGCGACCCAGGAACTCGACGCGGCGCTCGCGCTGCATGAACGGCCCCAGGACCAGCAGGGCGGGATAGGGCAGCAGTTCCTGGCTCTCGTAGGCGCGCAGCACCCATTCGATCAGGCCTTCGCCGTCACCGCCGCCGCCGGGCGTGACAAGCAGAAAGGGACGCTGGGTGATCTCGGGCAGTTGCTGTTCCAGCGCCGCTTCGGCAGGGAAGCGGGGCAGGTAGCCTGTGTACACGACCTTGCGCCGTACCCGGTCGGGGAGCGCAATGCCTTCGAGCGGGTCGCAGAATTGTGGCAGACCATAGACCCAGATCTGGTCGAACAGGGTCCGGAGCGCCGGCATGACGTTCTTGCGCTCCCATTCGGGGGCCAGTGCGCTCGGCTCGTCCATGACGTCGCGGAGGCCGAGCACCAGTCGGGTGCCGCGGGCCTTCAGCATCTTCATGGTTTCCAGCACCTCGCCGCGCAGGCCGAGCGGTTCCTTGTCGACGATGAAGATATCCGGATCGAAAATACGTGCCGTATGCTGAATGATCTCGGCGCGAATCTTCAGCGTCTCCTCGATGCCCATGGGAAGGTTCAGCGACGTGTACTGACCGTCACGCAGCTTGATCACGCCAGGGATGCGGACGAAATCAACCCGGCTGCGGAAGTCAAAACTGCCGATGATGGGGGAGCCGGATATGATCAGGACCGACATATCCCTGTGGCGCTCGACAAGAGCATGCGCCAGGGTCCGGCATCGGCGCAGATGGCCCAAGCCGAAGGTGTCGTGGCTGTAAATCAGCACACGGGTTCCGTCGCTGCGCGATACCATTTGGGTACCCCCCTTGGGTCCGTCGGGCGGACTATGGCATAGCCCCCGGTGCAAGGCCAAGGCCCTGACGGGTTGGTGATTCCCGCCACGTTCTGGTCTTCCGGGGGACGTTGGCGGCCGGGCCGGGCTGGTTTAAGGTCCTGCCGGAATTGGGGAAGCTGTCGGAACCTGGCTGTGGAGAAGAGTCTTTACCGGTTCATCCTGAAGCACAGCCTGAAGCAGCAGGTCATCATCGTCCTGCTCTCTCTGGCGTCCTTCATCCCCTATTACTATTACCTCAGCATGCCCAAGGCGATCGTTAACCAGGGCATCGAGGGTAAGGATATCAGCTTCCCCGTCGACCTCTTCAGCCTCGGCTGGGTGAGCCTCGACCACACCGAATACCTGCTGGTCCTCTGCTTTGCCTTTCTGGCCCTCGTCGTGGTCCAGCAGGGCTTCAAATACGCCATCAATGTTTTTCAGGGGATCGCCGGCGAGCGCATGCTGCGCCGGCTGCGCTATCTGCTGTACGCGCAGATCCTGCGCTTTCCGCTGCCAACCTTCCGGCGTACCAGCCAGGGCGAGATCATCCCGATGGTGGTTGCCGAGGTCGAGCCGGTGGGCGGCTTCATCGGGGAAAGTTTCGCCCTGCCGATCTTCCAGGGCGGCATGCTGCTGGTGATCTTCACATTCCTGCTGATCCAGAATCCGCTCATGGCGCTCGCCGCGGTTTCACTCTACCCGATCCAGTTCTATTTCGTGCCGAAGATGCAGGCCAAGGTGCGGGCACTGGGGCGCGAGCGCATCAAGAACCAGCGCCGCATTTCCGACCGCATCGGCGAATCGATCAGCGGCATCACCGAGGTGCATGCGCACGATGCATCGAACCGGATGCTGGCGGAATTTTCCCGTCGTCTGGGCTTCAGCTACTGGATTCGCGTGGAGATCTTCCAGCGCAAATTCATGATCAAGTTCCTGAACAACTTCATCCAGCAGCTGGGCCCGTTCTTCTTCTATACGATCGGCGGCTATCTGGTGATCCGCGGCAGCATGGATGTCGGTACCATCGTTGCCGCGGTGAATGCGCACAAGGAAATGGCGGCGCCGTGGAAAGAGCTGCTGAACCATTACCAGACCCGCGAGGATGTGAAGCAGAAATACGATCAGGTCATCAGCCAGTTCGAACCGGAAGGCATGCGGGCGCCGAACGACCAGCATGAAGAGCCCGAGAATCCCCCTTCACTGGCCGGTCCCATTGCCGTATCGGGGCTCGCATTGTCCGACGATCAGGGACATCCCGTTCTGGAAGGGGTGAATGTCACGATTCCGTGGCCGGCGCGGGTGGCCGTGGTCGGTGGCGAAGGGCGGGACGAGTTCCTGCAGCTGATGGCCCGGACCCTGGCTCCGACCCGCGGCAAGATCACCATCAACAGCCACAATCTCGCCAATCTGCCTGAAACCGTGACGGGGCGGCGTCTGGGTTACGTCAGCTCCAGCGCCTACATCTTCAATACGACTCTGGGCGACAATCTGCTGTTCGGATTGCGCCACCGGCCACTTGTCCCGCGGAAGCTGAAGCCCGAGGAGTTGCGGCGATACGAGCGGGAGCGGCGCGAGGCGCTGGCGTCAGGGAACACCGATTTCGACCCCGATGCGGACTGGACCGACTATGCGGCTGCCGGCGTGAAGAATCAGGACGAGCTGCGGGCGGTCGCCATCGATGCGCTGCGGGCTGCGGCGTTCGATGAAGACGTCTATCAGATCGGCATGCGGGGTACCATCGACCCCGAGCGCCATCCCGAAGTAGCGGCCAGGGTTCTGGAGGCGCGGCGCGCTTTCCGCAGCCGCCTCAGTGACGGCGCGCTTGCCGATCTCGTGGAGAGCTGGGATCCCGCGCGGTACAACAGCAACGCCACCGTGGCCGAGAACCTCATGTTCGGCACGGCGCGGAACGGCATTTATCACGAGGACAACCTCGCGAGAGATTCGCATGTGCTGAGCGTGCTGGACCAGGTTGGCTTGCGGCGGCGGTTCCTTGAGATCGGCCATGAGGTCGCGACCACGATGGTCGAGCTGTTCGCCGACCTGCCGCCAGACCATGAATTCTTCCAGCAGTTCAGCTTCATCTCGTCCGAGGATCTGCCCGAATACAAGGATATTCTTGTACGTGCCCGCCCTGACACGCTGGAGCAGCTTTCCGAGCCTGATCGCTATCGACTGATGTCCCTGCCGTTCAAGCTGGTCCTGGCCCGCCACCGTCTCGGGCATTTCAATGAAGAGGAGCGGCAGGCAATTCTCAGGGCGCGCGAGATTTTCGCCAGGACCTTGCCGCCGTCGCGCCGGGACGCAATCGCTTTCTTCGATCCGGAGACGTTTACCGTCTCGTCCAGCATTGTCGACAATATCCTGTTCGGGCGCGTGGCCTACGGGCAGGCGCAGGCGCAGGAGAAGATCGGCAGGGTCATCGGAGATGTCGTCGAGCAGCTGGGGCTGCGCGAGCCGATCATCGAGGTCGGCATGCAGTTCGAGGTGGGAATTGCCGGCGCCCGCCTGAACGCCGCACAGCGGCAGAAACTGGCCATTGCACGTGCTCTGGTGAAGAATCCGGACTGGTTGCTGCTGTCCGAGGCGACCGCATCGCTCGATCCGCGCAGTCACGACATGGTGGTCAAGGCCATTGTCGGTGCGCGAGGCGAGTCCGGTCTGATATGGTCCCTGCAGCGCGCCTCGGATTGTCAGGGTTTCGACATGGTTTTGGTGATGGAACACGGGAGGATCGTGCAGTTCGGGCCTTTCGCCGATCTGCAGAATCAGCCAGGGCGTTTCAGGGAAATGCTGGCGCCAACAGGATGAGCTGGAAGGAGAGCCTGAGATGAGCCTGAATGAAGAGGTTGAACTGCTCCGGCGCGTACCGCTGTTCGCCAAGATCGACCCATCGAAACTCAAGCTTCTCGCGTTTACCAGCCAGCGCCTGACCTACAAGCCCGGGGATGTGCTCTTCCGGCAGGGCGACCCCGGCGACGCCGCTTTCGTGATCATCGGCGGCGAAGCGGAAGTCATGGTGGATACACCATCCGGGCCGCTCACGGTGGCGCATCTGAAGCAGAATGATTTCGTCGGCGAGATCGCGATCCTCTGCGATGTGCCGCGCACGGCCACGGTGACGGCCAGCAGCGAGGTGACGACGCTGCGGATCGAGAAGGATCTGTTCTTCCGCCTGATCAACGACTTTCCCCAGATTGCGGTGGAGATCATGCGGGTACTGGCGCAGCGCCTGGAGCGCACGACGGCAGATCTTCGTGCCCTGTCAGCCCGCACGAAGGGCAGCGCATGAGCCGCCTCGACAGCTTCATCCGACGTCTCGAGGCACAACGTATTTTACTGAACTGGGCCGCGGCCGAAATTCGCGATCGCGCCGGCATCGTGCTGGAAGTCGGCCTCGGGAACGGCCGCACCTACGATCATCTTCGCGAGAAACTGTCCGGACGGGCGATCTACGCATTCGATCGCGCGGTCAACGCCAATCCGCGCTCGATACCGCCGGAGGAATATCTGGTTCTTGGTGACTTCGGCGACACGTTGCCGGCTTTTGCCGAAGCGCACCCGCGGGAGGCGGTCCTGATCCATTGCGATGCGGGGCTGGCCGATCCGGAGGCCAATGCGCGGCAGGTTGCGATGATCAGCCGCCTTGTGCCGCCTCTGGCCGTCGCGGGTGCGCTGGTGCTGAGCGATCAGGCACTGAGTCATCCCGCCCTGCAGCAGCAGACGTTGCCGGCCTCGGTTCCCGCCAACCGTTATTTTGTCTATCTCCGGACGTAGCGGCAGGGCTGGCCGACACCGCCACGCTTGGCTAGCATCATGCGCAGGGATTGAGGAGGATGCGCAGGATGGGTCGGCCGGGGCCATTGAATTTGCTGACCGATGTGGAAGGTCTGACCGTCGGCCATGCTGTCGACGCCAGGGTACGCACGGGTGTCACCGTGATCCTGCCCGACCGGCGCGCGGCCTGTTCGGTCGATGTGCGTGGCGGGGGATCGGGTACGCGCGAAACCGACCTGCTGCGGCCCGAGGCTGCGGCCCAAGCGGTCGACGCCGTCTGCCTGGCGGGCGGATCGGCTTTCGGACTGGATGCCGCTGCCGGGATGATGCCGTGGCTGGCGAAGCGCCGCAGGGGCTTCGAGATCCATGGTTTCACGGTGCCGATCATCCCGGCGGCGATCCTGTTTGACCTGAATAACGGCGGTGACAAGGAGTGGGGCGATGATCCGCCGTACCGCCGCCTCGGGCGCGAGGCCTGTGAGGCGGCCAGGGGCGGACGCTTTGCGCTGGGCAATGCCGGTGCAGGTCTGGGGGCGACGGCCGGCCGGGTGAAAGGCGGGCTCGGCAGTGCCTCCTGGGTCGAGGCAGACGGTCTCGTCGTCGCGGCCCTCATGGT
>NZ_DATGQG010000134.1:0-48287 GCF_035304305.1 Ferrovibrio sp. | reverse complement strand
CTCATCATCGGTATCCTGCGCGGCCGACTGGACTGGCCGAAGATCCGGGCGGCGCTGATCGACGCGGTCCGCACTTCGGCTTCGATCTTCACCATTGTGGTCGGCGCCTTCCTGTTCGGCTATTTCCTGGTCATCACCCAGACGCCGCAGAATGTCAGCGATTTCCTGACCAGCCTGCCGATTGGCCCCTACGGCGTGCTGACGCTGATCCTGATCATGTACCTGATCCTCGGCGCGCTGATGGACGAGCTGGCTATCATCCTGGTGACGGTGCCGATCATCTATCCGGTGATGCTGCAGCTTGGTTTCGACCCGATCTGGTTCGGCGTCATCATCGTCATGGTGACCACCCTGGGCATGGTCATGCCGCCGGTCGGCATCAACGTCTTCGTGATCAACTCCATCGCCCGGGATGTCAGCCTGTGGGAGATCTACAAGGGCGTGATGCCCTTTATCCTGGTCGACCTTGTCCGGCTGGCCCTGCTGGTGATGTTTCCCGCCATTGCGCTGTTTTTGCCCAGCCAGATGAATTGACCCGCCATGACGTCATGGGTCATAGAGGCGCTATGAAGACCTCCCCGGACAAGGCAGCGGTGGCTCAGCGCGGAGCGAGGCGCAGCGGCGCCGCGCCGCGCAGGATCGACCGTGGCCCTCTGCCCGGCTTTTATGGCTACAATCTGCGCATCGCGCAGGTGGCGGTGTTCGAGGATTTTGCCCGGATCGTCGGGCGGCTGGCCGACCGCATGGGCGAGCTGACGCCAGGGCGTTTCAGCCTGCTGATGCTGCTCAAGCACAATCCCGGGATCAACCAGACCGATCTCAGTCGCGCCGTCGGGCTGGACAAGTCCACGCTCACGCCTGCGCTGGATCAGCTGGAACGCAAGGGCCTGATCCGGCGCGAACGCACCGCCGCCGACCGGCGCACCTATGCGCTGTCGCTGAGCGAGAAGGGCGAGGCGCTGCTGGACGACCTGATCGTGAAGGTCCGGCGCCATGAGGAGAATATCGTAGCGTCGCTGAGCACGACGGAGCGGGCAACCCTGCTGCGCCTGCTCAAGAAGATCGCTCGCAGTCTCGGCAGCGGCGCGGTGGAGTAAGTACCGCTAGCCGAAGCGACTGCTGTCGCCTGTGTGAAGGCCGGCGATTTCCTGCACCAGTTTGCGGCGGATGGCCTCACGAAACGCGGTGAAATCGCGCGCCGGCACCAGGAAGGCGCCGGGCCCGCCGATGATATGTTCGCGGTAATACTCCTCCAGCTGCGGTTCCTGGTTCTCGATCGGCAGACCGTTGATCGTGATCCCGCTGGCCAGCGCGGCCTCGCGGTCGGGATCCGGCGGCGGGCCGGTATTGGTGCGGCCGTCACCGGAGATATCGATCACCTGCCGCAGAGCCGGCGCAGGCGTGGCGTTCAGCAGCCGGCGGCCGAAGGCGATTGCGCCACCGGGGGCCGTACCGCCGCTGTTGAGGCGGCGCTCGGCATGCTGCAGGGCCGTCGCGAAGGTGGCGATGCTGTCGTCGCCGCGCAGGATCGACCATGGCACGATGAGATTGTGCAGGTCATAACCTGACCACTGGAAATAACAGGCGGCGATCGCGCCGTTGATGCCGGAGCGGATTGCCTTGACCACCTCCGGGCGACGGAAGGCGTCGGCATAGCCCTCCTGTTGCAACGTGTAGTCATCACTGCTGACGCTGCCGGAACAGTCGGCGGCGAGCACCAGGGCAAGGTCGACGTGGTGCCCGGGCCGGGCGATGGCGGGAAGGGCGGCACCGGCGCCCAGCAAGGCGCCGCTGGTGATCAGGAACCGTCGACGGTCTGGACCGGTCATGGTTTAGCTCGCCCGCCTGATGGGCGCCAGCGTGCCGGCGGGTGGGAACGCTGGGCGCCTCCTACCGGGCGGCGTCCGATGGTTTTGCGGTTTTCGCCGCCGAGGGCTTGCGCTTGCGTGCCGCCGGCCGCTCTTTCGGATAGGCGGAGTCCTCGCCCTGATCGGCGAGGCCCGGCAGATCGCCGAGGTTGTCCACCGCGAGCAGGGGCTCGACGGGCTCGTCGCGGGTGGCGCGATCGCTGCCTTCGGCGGCCGGATTGGGTTTGGTGGCCAGTTCCTGGTTGTCCTGCTGCGCGATCAGCTCGCGGGCCATCTGCCAGTGTTCCATCTCGCGTCCCTCTGGACGGCCTTCCTCTTCCCAGAGGCGATAGGCCCGGTCGCGGATGCGCCATTCAAGCTGCTGCTCGCGATCGAAGTTCTTGTCGCTCTTCCTGTCACTCATCTCCGACCTCAGACAAAGGTGGCTGCCGGCCGGCTCGCGCCGGCCGGCGAGGGATTAACGCGCTGCATGCTGCTGCTTGTATTCCCGGGCCATCGTGTCATGCCGCATCGCCATCTGCTCGGCGTCGCCGTCCTCCAGCTTCTCCTGGGCGAGGTCGAAGATGGAATCCTCTTCCTCGCGGACGTGGTGTTCGACCGCTTCCTGCAGCTGGCCGGCGATGTCGAGAAACTCTTCCGATTTCGGATCGCAGCTGATCAGCTGATCGAGCAGTTGCTTCGCCTCGTTATGCTCGTGGACGGAATGGCGGACCTTCTCGCCGGCGCCGTCACCGGCCTGGCGCAGTGCCGGATAGAAGACCTTCTCCTCGAATTCCATATGCGCCCGCAGCTCGGTGGCGATCTGCTGGCAGAGTTTCTGCCGCGTGGATGCATCGTCATCCTTGGTTTGCAGCAGTTTTTTGAACATCTTCTCTACTTTTTCGTGATCCTGATGAAGCTTCTCGGTGACATGGGGCATGTCATTCTCCCTTAAACGCGGTGCTGGCAGCCGGCTGGCTGTCAGAGACAACGCAGGGATACGCCGGCTGTTCCGGCAGCTTCTGCCGGCAGTTTGCGGATCAGCCGGAAAACGCCGGCGCAGATCAGGTGGCGGGGAAGCAGGCCGCTTCGATCCGGTTGCCGTCGGGATCGCGGATAAAGGCAGCGAAATAGCCGGTCATGGCCGCCTGGCGCGGCCCCGGGGCACCGTCATCGCGGCCGCCGAGCCGGAGGGCGGCGGAATGGAAGGCTTCCACCGCGGCAGTGTCGCGGGCCCGCAGCGCGACATGGGCGCCGGTATCCTCCGGTATCGGCGCCATGTCCGGCCGGGCGTTCAGCCAGATCTCGGGGTACTTTTTTCCGAAGCCGATGCTGGCCGGCCGTTCGACCAGCTTCCTGTAGCCCAATGGCGCCAGCACGGCTTCGTAGAAAGCGGCACTGCTGGCGAGATCCCGGACCGCGAGGGAAATGTGGTCGATCATCGCCAGCCTCCGTTCGTTTCTCAGCTCCGGAAAACCACCGTGCGGTTGCCGTTCAGGAAGATCCGGTGCTCGACATGATATTTCACGGCACGCGCCAGCACGGTGCTTTCTATGTCGCGGCCGACGGCAGCGAGCTGCTCGGGCGAATGGGCGTGGTCCACCCGCGCGACTTCCTGTTCGATGATCGGGCCCTCGTCGAGATCGTCGGTCACATAATGCGCCGTCGCGCCGATCAGCTTCACGCCGCGGGCATGAGCCTGCTGGTAGGGCTTGGCGCCCTTGAAGCTGGGCAGGAAGGAATGATGGATGTTGATGATGCGGCCAGGATAGGCGTTGCAGAGATCGGGCGAGAGCACCTGCATGTAGCGGGCGAGCACCACCAGATCCACGCGCTCCTGTTCGATCAGGTCGCGCAGCATGCCTTCCTGCCGCTCCTTGCTGCCCGGCGTCACCGGCCAGTGATGATAGGGAATGTCATGGACCGCGGCACGCTGGTACCAGTCGCGGTGATTCGACACCACGGCGACGATGTCGACGGGCAGGGCGCCGATGGAATAGCGGTAGAGCAGATCGTTCAGGCAGTGGCCGAAGCGCGACACCATGATCAGCAGCCGCGAGCGCACCGCTTCGTCGTGGATGCTCCAGGTCATGCTAAAGGGGGCCGCGACCGGCGAGAAGGCGGCGCGCACCTGTTCGGCGGAACGGCCGCCATCGAGATCCTCGAAACTGACCCGCATGAAGAACAGCCCGGTTTCGGAATCGCCGAACTGTGCCGAATCGCGGATGTTGAAGCGGTTGGAAGCGAGAAAGCCGGAGACGGCGGCAACAATGCCCGGCCGGTCCTGGCAGGAAAGCGTCAGAATAAGGCTCATGAAAACGTGCGGGGTGAGGAGGGCGACGGCATGACTGTTGGATGAGGCCGCACTGTAGCCGCGCCACCGAACGGTCGCAACGGCAGGGGGACAGGAGCTCTAGGATGGATTCGTCCTCATGCGCGCGGGTCCGGCTTGTTAAGAATTACCTCGCATCCCTCGGGGCTACGGCATAAACTCGGCCTACCGGCGGCGGATTCGTCGCAGCCGGTGAAAAGGTTTCGCAGAACGCTGGCCTCGCGCCGACCATCCCATGCCCAAGCCGACAAGATGCTGATCCGCGGCCCCGATTATCTCCGCCAGATGGCCAACAAGCTGCTCGACGCCCTGGTTCAGGGCGCCACCATGCATGGCAATGTGACGCTGGAGAGCCTGAAACAACTTGTCGAGGCGATGAAGACCTCGCCCGACTACGACCATTTCTACCGCGCCTCCTATGATGGCCTGCTGAAGGTCATCGACGAGGATAACCGCCGCGGCGCCCGGGTTAATGCCTTCGGCCGCCTGCTGGTGCATCCGCTGGACGTGCTGTTCGCGGAGGAGAAACTCGACCGCCGCCTGATCGGCAACTATTTCTTCTTTGTGCGTTCGCTGTTCGGCGACGATGTCGACGTGATGGCGGAAGAGGCGGCAGCCCTGGCCGAGGAAATCCGCCAGGCCCAGGGCGGCAATCTCGACTGGGCGGCCTTCTATGCCGATCCCCGTGCCAAGAAGATCTTCTTCCGGGTCATGGTGCGCGTCATGCGCGCGTTCCGTGTGTTCGAGTCCCGCCGCGAGTGGGTGATGAAGGTGATGCAGCACGATCCGACTGCGGTCGGGCTGTCGTCCAATGTCTATGTCGAGCGCCCCTTCGACGGCCAGGCGCTGCCTTTCGGCGACCGCGAATTCTACCTGTTCTTCAACGGGCTGATCCGGCCGATCCTGCGGCTTGGCAAGGAAGATGTGGCGCTGTTCAAGGAAGCGACGGGCGAAGATCCGCGGCCGCTTGCCGAGAACTTCCTCGAAGAGCTCGAGATGTACCGGCCCCGGGCGGCCTAGGCCGCCCCGGTTTCCGTCACTCAGTTGGAATTGGCCGGCTCGCGATGGTCTAGCTTGGCGGCGAACTGCTCGAACAGTTCGCTGACGCAGCGCGCCACGGTGCGCTGGTGGTTGTCGTTCAGCTGGTCGGCAGCGCGCATGCACATGTCGGCGAACTTGCGTGCCAGCACCACGGCGTCGCGGTTGCTCTCCTGGCGGATGTCTTCGAACACCGTGGCGATGAAATCGCGGGTCTGGCTGCTTTCGTGATGCGAGACCGGGCGTTCGCCCATCAGCGAATCCAGCATCGCATTGAAGGTCTGCGAGGTGTCGATGGCGATGCTGGCGAGGATCTTCTCGATCCGCTCGCTATCCTTCGAGCTGATGGCCTTCTTGGCGGCGGCAGGCGTCGCAGCCTGCGGAGCGCGGAACTCGGTAACCTGGCTGTTGTCGGACTGCTTCGGGCTGGGGTTGGACCGGTTCCACATGAGACTGCACCAATGTTGAGAAAAAACGGAGACGCGGCGATGCGCGTCAGTTCACGACTTCGCGCGAGGCGCGGATCATGTTGTCGATATGCCAGCCCTGAAACAGGCGGATGCCCGCCGCCATGCCGGCCTTGAGCGCCTCTTCGCTCTCGCAGCGGGCCATGATGATGCGGTTGGCATCGATCTCCGCGACGCGGCTGGCCAGTTCCTTGTCGGTCCAGTCGTCGATCCGGTCCTTGAAGAAGAACAGCTTGATGAAATCCGCCCGCAGCTCGGCGCGGCCGAACATCTGCAGCAGGTCCGGCGTGATGCCGTCGATCAGGATGCGATAGCCGGAATTGTGCAGGAACTCGCAGGCCAGCAGATATTCCGAGTAATCCCAGAACACATCGTAGCGTTGCAGCTCGATGATAATCTGTTCCTTCTTCACGATGTTGCCGATGCGGCTGTCAAAGTCGCGGAAGGTGTCGCTCAGCACCGTGCTGACATTCACGTTGATGCTGAACGGGCCGCTGCTGCGGGTCACGTAGCCGTCCAGCAGGGCGCGGAAGACGCGGGTGTCGAGCGTGCGGGTCAGGTGATGGAACAGCGAGCGGGCGCCGCGGAGATTGACGTTGGGCGCGATCGCCTGGCGCAGCTCGTTCACGCCGACGAAGATCTCGTGGAAGATCGGCTTCGGTGGCTGGTTGCCGAAGCACAGCGCCACCGGCTGCCGTTTCATGAAAGTCGAGACATCGGCCTTCTTCAGGATGTCGTCGATCTGCTGCAGCGCGCCGGGCGTCAGCGGAACACCTTCGCCCTGGCCGGCGGCGGTGCCGGCCTTGGCGAGCAGGCGCTTGCGGCGTTCGGAGAAGGTGCGGTAGCGCTGCTGGATGGTGTCCATCAGCTCCTGCAGTTCCTCGAACTGGCTGTCGAAGCGATACCAGCGGACGGCGTTCTCGGCTTCCTCGGGGGTGAGGCCGATGGCAATGTTGTTTCGAGTCAGAACATCATCGATCTCGAGCACCAGCTTTTCGAAGGTCTGATCGAAGAAGCGCTCCGAAAGCCGGGCAAACAGGACGATTGAATAATCGTGCAGCGTGTAGAAGGTGCCTTCGTATTTCGACATCAGCGACCGGATCGCATGCACCACGATGTTGTAACTTTCGCGGTTGCGCTCGAAGGTCTTGGGATTGACGAACTGGATGATCGCCGCCAGACGACCGCCGAAGATCTTGCCGCGGACAAGACGGTCGAAGTCGGTGAACATCTTCTCGTCGTCGAACGACGGCTGATTTTGAATAATCGCTTCGCTCATCGAAACGGTCGCTTTCTCCGGTAACGGTCGTGGAGAGGGCGGCAACCCGCCGATCTAAGCTGTAGAATTCTACCCCCGCAGCCTGCCCACTATGGCAAATTCCCTCCTGCGGCAAAAGCCGCGAGACTTAGTTAATGGAGCTTTTGTTTCTAATATTCCATTAACCGAGAGGGACTTGCGTCAGGTTTCCGAAATCCGGCGGCGGGCCAGCATCTCCGGAGTATCATAGTCCCGAAGGATGCCAGGATCGTCCACCGGCACCTCGCAGATCCAGTCCGCATGGGGCACCAGGAGGCTGCGGGCGCCCGCATCGCCCTCCAGCCGCAGGAGCTCGGGAAGGAACTGCGTTCCCCAGAGGACCGGGTTGCCCCGCTTGCCGTTATGGACTGGCAGGCAGATGGCCCGGCCTTCGGTCGGGTTGAAGGCCGCAACCAGCTTTTCCAGCACTTCGGCCCGGATATCCGGCATATCTCCGAGGCAGACCAGCACCCCGTCGATCTCCGGGGGCAGCGCCTTCAGGCCGGCCTGCAGCGAGGAGGCAAGGCCCTCGGCATGGGCGGGATTGGTCACCCGGGTCAGGTCGCCGGCCCCGGCTGCTGCCTCCACCTCGGCGGCACGATGGCCGGTCACGAGGATGACGGGGCGGGCGGAGGAGGCCAGGGCGGCTTCCACCACATGGCGGATCACCGGCTTGCCGTCGAGGTCGGCCAGCAGCTTGTGGTCGCTGCCGAAGCGCCGCGACAGCCCGGCGGCCAGGATCAGGGCGGCCACCCGCGGCCGGCGCGGCTGCTGCGGCCCAGCTCCGGCCGCACCGTCCCGCGGCATCGGCCGGCTGGGGATTTCCTTGAGCAGTCCGCCGGCGCCCATGCGGGCGATGTCCCGCCGCGTTACCGGGATTCCGGCGCATATGCGCTGCAGCACCCAGTCGAAGCCGTTCAGCTTGGGCGAGCGCGCGCAGCCGGGAACGCCCACTACCGGCACCTCGTCATGGCGGCCCAGCATCAGCAGGTTGCCAGGGTCGACCGGCATGCCGAACTGCTCGACGATGCCGCCGGCGCGGGTGAGCCCGGCCGGGATCATGTCCAGCCGGTCGACGGTGGCCGAGGCGCCGAAGATCAGGATGGGCGCACAATCCTCGGCCCTCAGTTCGGCGATGGCCGCGGCGACCGCGGCATCGTCGTGATCGACGATACGGACGGCGCCGATGCGGCTGCCCATATGGGCGAGGCGCACGGCAACGGCCTGTTCGGTCTTGGTCAGCACGCTGTCCTTGGTATCCGCCACGCGGGTGAGGATCAGGCCGGCGTTGCGGGGCTGATAGGGCGCGACCTGCACCAGGGGGCCGCCATTGCGCAGAAGCGCCTCGCCGCTTTCGACGATGTGGCGCGGCGCGGCGAAGGGGATGATCTTGACCGTTGCCAGCATCTGCCCCGGCTCGATCGGCTCGTAATCCTCCACCGTGGCGATGGTCACCGCCTCGTCGAGTTCATTCAGCTGATGCACGCGCTCGATGTCGATGCGCGCAAGCCCGGCGGCTTCGGCGTAGAGATTGGCGCGCCCGGTGAAGGCTGCCGCCGCCCGGGCGCCGGGGCCCGCACTGGCCTCGGCGATCCGCGTTGCCGCCTCGTCCTCCGCCATGTCGCCGGCCTCCAGGCGGGCGATGTGCACCTGCGTGAAGCCGGCGGCTTCAAGCGCGGCCGTATCCTCGGCGCTCAGGACGCGCCCCTTCCGGAAGCGGGCGCTGCCGGCGCCTGTGGTATGGGCGAGAATGCCGCCGACGGCTTCGCGGACCGGGACGACGCCGAAGAACATGTCTATGCCGTCACGGTTTCGCGCGGTGCCGGCTGGCGCAGGGCGGCCGTCATCTGCGCCAGGATCGAGATGGCGATTTCGGCCGGCGACTTGGCGCCGATACTCAGGCCTACCGGACCGTGGATGCGGGCCAGTTCGTGCTCGGGGATTCCGGCGCTGCGCAGCCGCTCGAGCCGCGCGGCATGGGTTTTCTTGCTGCCCAGCGCGCCGATATAGAAGACGTCGGATTTCAGCGCCGCGATCAGCGCCGGGTCGTCGATCTTCGGATCATGGGTCAGCGTCACCACGGCCGTCCGCAGATCCGGCTTCAGGTCCGTCATGGCTTCGTCCGGCCAGTCGTTCGAGAGCGTCACGCCGGGAAAGCGCTCGGCCGAGCCGAAGGCGCTTCGCGGATCGATCACCACCACTTCATAGCCGGCGAACTGGGCCATCGGTACCAGCGCCTGCGCGATATGGACCGCGCCGACCAGGATCAGCCGCAATGGCGGATTGAAGACATTGAGGAAGAGGGGACCCTGCGCGGTCTCGATGGTCCGCGGCTTGTCTTCCAGCAGGGCCGCGCGCGCTGCCTCGCCGATACGCGGATCGAGATCCTTCAGGCCCTTCTTGCCGGTCAGGTAAAGCAGCCGCTGCTCGCCGCTGTTCAGGAAGGTGGCCAGGACGACGGGGCGCTTCTCGGCGCGGTCCTGCTGCAGTTGCCGGAGGATATCGCGTTTCATCCGTCCAGCCGCTCCACGTAGATCTGGATCTTGCCGCCGCAGGCGAGGCCGACTTCCCAGGCCTGCGCGTCCGAGACGCCGAAATCGAGCAGGCGGGGTTTGCCGTCGGCGATCACGTCCAGCGCTTCCGTCACCACGGCACCCTCGATGCAGCCGCCGGACACGGAGCCGATGAACTTGCCTTCGCCATCGACCGCCAGCTGGCTGCCGACCGGCCGCGGGGCCGAACCCCACGTGGTCACCACGGTGGCCAGCGCCACGTCCCTGCCGCTGTCCTTCCATTGCAGGGCAGTGGCGAGAATGTCGTCGCTCAGGTCGGTGTTCATGCCGCCATCCTCCCCAGATTCTGCTTCAGCCGGTTGCCGGCATCGCTGCCGTGGCTGAGCGCGGCCGCCAGATCGGCTATGGAAGCAAGATTGTGAACGGGTCGGAAATCGTCAACCTGCGGCAAAATGGCGCGGATGCCGGCCGCTTTCGGCTCGAACCCCTCCCAGCGCAGCAGCGGATTGAGCCAGATCAGCCGGCGGCAGGACTTGTGCAGCCGCTCCATCTCGCGCGCGAGGCCCGCGCCGCCCTCGCGGTCCAGACCGTCGGTCACCAGCAGGACGACGGCACCCTGACCCAGCACGCGCCGCGACCAGAGCCGGTTGAATTCCGCCACGGTGGCGCCGATCCGCGTGCCGCCAGACCAGTCCGGCACGGCCTCGCTGACCGAAGCCAGCGCCTTGTCAACGTCGCGCTGCCGCAGCAGCCGCGTGATATTGGTCAGCCGCGTGCCGAACAGGAAGGAATGCACGCGCGTGCGGTCGTTGGTCAGCGCATGCATGAAATGCAGGAACATGCGGCTGTACTGGCTCATCGAGCCGGAGATGTCGCAGAGCACGACCAGCGGCGGCGGCCGTTCGGCAGCGCTCTTGCGCTTCAGGGGTATGATCGTGCCGCCGGAGCGCAGGCTCGCCTGGATGCTGGCCCGCAGGTCGATGCGATGGCCGCGCTGGTCCGGCTTCAGGCGCCGCGTTTTCGCCGGCCGGAAGGGCCACTCCATCCGCGACAGTGCCGCCTTGGCCTGTTCCAGCTCTTCGGCGGACATTTCGGCGAAATCTTTCTTCTGCAGCAGTTCGTCGGCCGAGAAGGTCAGGGTGGCATCCAGTTCGACTTCCTTCTCTCCGCCTTTCTGCCGGCTTTCGCCACGTCCCGGCAGCAGGGCCTGCCGCAGGCGCTGCGAGACGTTGCTTTTGCGTGGCTCGGCCGTTCCTTCGGCCTCCGGCAGCAGCAGGCCCATCATGCGTTCGAGGATCTTCGGGTCGCGCCAGAAGATGTGGAATGCCTGGTCGAACAGCTCGCGCTGGTCGCGGCGGTTCACCAGCACGGAGAACAGGGTCCAGTAGAGATCGTCGCGGCGGCGGATGCCGGCGGCCTCCACGGCGCGCACGGCGTCGAGCGACTTGCCGGGGCCGAGCGGCAGGCCCGAGGCGCGCAGGAGCCGCACGAAATGCACGACATTCTCCGCGAAGGCGCCGCCTTCGCCGTCCTTCGCTGCCGATGGCGGATCGGGCAGCAGGTTCATGTCACACTCCGAGCGCGGCCATGTCCTGCTGTACCTGGCGCAGGATCGCGGCAGCCTCCGAGCCTTTCATCTTCGCGATGTCGTCCTGGTATTTCAGCAGCACGCCAAGCGTATTGTCGATCGTCTCGGGATCGAGCGAGACCTTGTCGAGGAAAGCCAGCGCGCGGGTCCAGTCGATCGTCTCGGCAACACCGGGCAGCTTGAACAGCTCGGTCTCGCGCAGATGCTGCACGAAGGCGACGATCTCCCGGGTCAGCCGCTGCGGCGCGCCGGGAACCTTGCGGTTGAGGATGGCAAGCTCGCGCTCGGCACTGGGATAGTCGACCCAGTAATACAGGCAGCGCCGCTTCAGCGCGTCATGGATCTCGCGGGTACGGTTGGAGGTGATGATCACGATTGGCGGCTCGGCCGCCCTGATCGCGCCGATCTCGGGAATGGTGATCTGGAAGTCGGAGAGCACTTCCAGCAGATAGGCCTCGAAAGGCTCGTCCGTGCGGTCGAGTTCGTCGATCAGCAGGACAGGCGCACCCTGCGGATCGGGTTTCAATGCCTGCAGCAGGGGCCGCTCGATCAGGAAATCCGGGCTGAAAAGATCGCGGCCGAGGCTGCCCTTGTCGCCTTCGCCGGTTGCTTCCGCCAGGCGGATTTCCAGCATCTGGCGCGGGTAGTTCCACTCGTAGACCGCCGAGGAAAGGTCGAGCCCTTCGTAGCACTGGAGGCGGACCAGCCGGCGGTTCAGCGTCGCCGCCAGCACCTTGGCGATCTCCGTCTTGCCGACGCCGGCTTCCCCCTCGAGGAAGAGCGGCCGGCCCATTTTCAGGGCCAGGAACAGCGTAGTGGCCAGCGGCCGGTCGGCGACGTAATCGCCGGCATTCAGCAGGGCTTCGACATCATCGATGGAGGCGGGCAGGGCGGACATCGTTTCCTGAATCTAGAGCGGCGGAGCGGAAAATCATGCCCGCTCCGGGGCGCTGTCACAAGCCGGGACCGGGCCGCGTCTGAGCATCACGACAGGAGGGATCGTCATGAGCGCACCCGCACGCACCTCGCCAAACCAGTCCATGCTGCTGCGCCATCTGGCAGCGGAGAACGCCCATGACATGGCCGCCACCATGGCGACCCTGCATGAAGACTGCGTTTTCCGCGATTTCGCCACCGGGCAGGTCTTTTCCGGAAAGGCCGGCGCTGAACGGCATTACCGCCAATGGTGGGAGGCCTTCGGCAATGTGGTCGAGCGCTCATCGCTCGGCTCGGCGCACTGGATCGATGACGAGACCTACGTGGCCGAGCCGCAATATACCGGGTGCCATATCGGGCCGTTCCTCGGGCTCGCGCCCACCGGCCGCGCCTTCGTGCTGCCCTTCACCGTGTTTGTCCGGTTCCGCAACGGGCTGTTCGTCGAGGAGCGCTTCTACTACGATCTCGCCACGCTCATGCGCCAGCTGGGCGAGGAGAGGGTCGATCCGCAGGCCCTGGTTCAGGCGCAGGCATGGGCGGCGGGGAGAGAATGCTGACGGAGCAGAGCATGCCGAAGCCGCGACCGGTGTACTGGATCGACTACCAGCGCGGCCCGGCCTGGCCCGCCGGACAGCCGGCGCCACGACAGGCGCTTCACGATCACCAGATCTACCTGCAGCGGCTGATGGAGGAGGGGCGCCTGCTGTTTGCCGGGCTGTTCCGTGACGATGCCGGCGGCGGCATCGCGGTGCTGGACAGCGCCGACGAAGCCGCCGCGCAGCGCATGATGGCGGACGACCCGGCGGTGCGGTCCGGGCTGCTGAGCGCAAGGCTGCGTCCCTGGCAGCTGGTCTTCGACCTGGCCAGCGGCACGTCGCCCTTCGCGGATGGCTAGCGCCCCATACTCGTATAGCCGCGCTCGATCACCCGTTTCGTTGCCTCGAAGGCGTAGACCAGTTCGTCATTCGCCTCGCGGGCAGCCTTCAGCCCGGCAATATCCTCCGGCGACGGATTCTGCTTCGCCGCGAGCTCCAGGGCGGTCTTGATGTAGCGGGCCCGGGCCTCGGCGACCCGGTGGGCGAAGGCCATGAAGGAATCCCGGTTCAGCTCGGGGACCGCCTTGTGGATCACCTCACGATTGGCGTTGAAAATCGCCATCTCGATTTCTTCAAGGAATTTTTGAAGCTTACGGGCCGTGTCCCGATCCAGCATCTCCTTGCTGACCAGGTGGTCGATCTTTTCGGTCCTGCCGTAGCCGATGATGCTCATCGTCCCCTCCTGCCGCGAATCTTCCCTGACGGCAGCTTACCGGCTGCGGGGCACAAAGTCAGGAACAGAAGGGATGTGGAGGTCTCGGCCGGATTCGAACCGGCGTACACGGATTTGCAATCCGCTGCGTAGCCACTCCGCCACGAGACCTCAGGAAAGCGGCCCCTTAGTACGGATTCACCTCTGCGGGGTCAAGGCCCCGCCTTGCCGTCCAAGCGGTTGTGACGAATGTTACCGATCCGGCCTAAACCACAATAGAACCGTTGTTTTTCCGCCATCGGAGCTTTATAAAGCGGCTGACTTTTACCGCTTTTTGCTCCGGATTCTGCTCTATGGCTCTAGCCGATCGTCAATTTGCCGAAGCGCGCCGCCAGATGGTGCTGACGCAGCTGCGCCCCAACAAGGTCATCGACGAGCAGGTCATCGACGCCATGGCGTCGGTGCCGCGCGAGCAGTTCGTGCCGCAGGCCTATCGTGGTGTCGCCTACATGGACGAGGATGTCGCGGTGGCGCCGGGCCGGTTCATCATGGAGCCGATGATCCTGGCGCGGCTGATCCAGGAAGCCGAAATCCAGCCCTCCGATGTCGCCCTCGTGGTCGGCTCGGCCACCGGCTATGACGCCGCCGTGCTTGCCCGCATTGCCAATACGGTGATCGGGCTGGAGTCCGACCCGGCCCTGTCGCAGCAGGCAGGCCAGACGCTGCAGGCGCTCGGCATCGACAATGTGGCGACGGTGGAGGGTCCGCTGGCTGCCGGACTGCCCAAGCAGGGGCCATTCAACGTCATCCTTCTGGCCGGTGCCGTGCCGGAGATTTCGCAGACCCTGCTGGACCAGCTTGCCGATGGCGGCCGTCTGGTCGGCGTGCTGCGTCCGTTCGATGCGCCGATCGGCCAGGCCGTGCTGGTGAAGCGCAGCGATCATCTGTTTGCGCAGCGCGTGCTGTTTGACGCCGGCACGCCGCTGCTGCCGGGTTTCGAGCGTCCTGCCGGCTTCGTGTTCTGATGTCTGACCCGAATGGGCCTGCCGAGATCGGCGTGTCCGAACTGGCAGCATGGCACGAGGCCGGGCGCGATTTCGCGCTGCTGGACGTCCGTGAGGATTGGGAAGTCGCCATCTGCGCCCTGCCGGGGGCGATACATATCCCGATGCAGCAGGTGCCGGCGCGCAGTGACGAGTTGCCGGACGACAAGCCGCTGGTGGTGATGTGCCACCACGGCGGACGCAGCCGCCAGGTGACGGGCTGGCTGCGGCAGAACGGGTTTCCGCAGGCGGTCAATCTTGCCGGCGGCATTCATGCCTGGGCCGAGCAGATCGACCCCGGCATCGCGAAGTACTAAAAAAGAGCATAAAAAAAGTCCGGGGACATGTTGGGGCGCGCCGAAATGCGTGAAACGGGAAAAGGACGAATGCGCTTCATGACCTTCAGACAGGCTCTTCTGGCTGGCACCATCGCCGGCGTCTGCTTTGTGCAGCCCGCATCGGCGCAGTCGCTCACCGACGTGCTGAGTGCCGCCTACAACAACAACCCGACCCTGTTGTCCGCCCGCGCCGCGCTGCGAGCCACCGATGAGGGCGTGCCGCAGGCGCTGTCGGGCTGGCGTCCGACGGTGAGCCTGACCGGCGAGACCGGCGTGCTGCGCCAGGAATTCACGCCGCAGACCCCGACCACGCAGTCCGACACGATCAACCCGCGGACGGTGACACTGAGCGTCACGCAGCCGCTGTATCGCGGCGGCCGCACCCAGGCCGCGACCGAGTCCGCCGAAGCCCTCGTGCTGGCCGGCCGGCAGGATCTCTACAGCACCGAACGCCGTGTACTGCTCGATGCGGTCACCGCGTATATGGACGTAGTGCAGAACCAGGCGGTGCTCGACCTCAACCGCAATAACGAAGAGGTGCTGCGGCGCCAGCTGGAAGCGACCCGCGAACGCTTCCGGGTGGGCGAGATCACGCGCACCGACGTGGCCCAGGCGGAATCGCGCCTGAGCGGCGCGACCGCGAACCGCATCTCGGCGGAGGGCATCCTGGTCTCGAGCCGTGCCGTGCTGGCCCGCGTGATCGGCGAGATGCCCGGCACCCTGACGCCGCCGCCGCCGCTTCCGGAACTGCCGCGCAGCGAGGAAGAGGCGCTGGCCATCGCGCTGGAAGAGAATCCCGACCTGCTCGGCGCGCGGTTCCGCGAGGTTTCCGCCAAGTATGACGTGCGCTCGGTTTCCGGCGCGCTGCTGCCGACCGTCAGCGTTGCCGGTTCGCTCAGCCAGGCCGATGAGACGACCCGCGCCAATCTGGAGACGGAGTCAGCCCGCATCGCGCTGCAGCTGACCGTGCCGCTCTATGAGGGCGGTTCCGTCTACAGCCAGACCCGCCAGCGCAAGCAGATCCACAACCAGCGCCGCATCCAGGTGGAGGAGCAGCGGCGCCTGGTTCGCCAGTCCGTCACCCAGGCCTGGGAGAACCTGACCACCGCGCGCTCCAACATCACCGCGCGGCGCGACCAGGTGGAAGCCGCCCGCATCGCGCTGGAAGGCGTGCAGCAGGAAGCCGAGGTCGGTTCGCGCACCACGCTGGACGTGCTGGATGCCGAGCAGGAATATCTCGATGCCCGCGTCGCCGAGGTGCGTGCCCGCCGCGACGAGTATGTCGCTGCCTTCACGCTGCTTTCGGCGATCGGCCGCCTGGGTGCGCGCCAGCTGAGCCTGCCGGTGGAATACTACGACCCCGTCGAGAACTATGACCGCGTCCGTGACAAATGGTTCGGCACGGACGGCGGCCTGAACGCGGAATGACGGGAAAGCGCCGCGAATCGGGTGAAAAACGCTGAGCTGGCGGGAATTTGGGAAAAATCCCTTAACCCGCTTTAACAGTTCGGTTATCTTCGCGGGCGTATCTTGGGCTGCTGATTCGGCCCGGGGTGGGCCTGCGATGCTGCGGTATGGATCGCGGCAGCGGCATAGACGGCAGGATTTCAGGCACCGGGATGAGTGATCCTAAAGCTGGTCAGAATGAACCGACGATGGAGGAAATCCTTGCCTCCATCCGGCGGATCATTTCCGAGGACGGCGCCGACCAGCAGGCCGCGCCGCCGGCCGAGGAAGAACCCGCGCCGCCACCGGCGATGGAACCGGAGCCCGAGCCTGAGCCGATGATGGCCATGCCGGAGCCGGAACCCGAACCGGAACCCGAGGCCGAGCCTGCTTTCGAACCCGAGCCGATGCCGGAGCCGGAACCCGAGCCCGAGCCGGTCATGGCGGCGCCGGAGCCGGAACCGGCCTACGAGCCGCCGCCGCCTCCGCCGCCACGTCGTGCCCCGCCGCCT
Organism: Ferrovibrio sp.; assembly: GCF_035304305.1. Classification (GTDB taxonomy): domain Bacteria; phylum Pseudomonadota; class Alphaproteobacteria; order Ferrovibrionales; family Ferrovibrionaceae; genus Ferrovibrio. The sequence goes on along the minus strand of NZ_DATGQG010000134.1, from coordinate 31,682 downwards.
CCGCCGCCGCGGATGCAGCCGCGCGAGGATATCCTGGAGCTCACCGAGGTGGTCCGCGACGAGGTCGAGGGCCTTGTTTCGCCGCCGACCGCCGCCCGCGCCGCCGCCCATCTGGGGCAGCTTTCCGGCGCCGTGGCCGGCTCGCGCGCCATGGGGCTGGGCAACAGCCAGCGCACCCTGGAGGAGCTGGTGAAGGAACTGCTGCGTCCGATGCTGAAGGAATGGCTGGACGCCCATCTCGCCACCATCGTGCAGCGCATCGTCGAGCGCGAAGTGGCGCGCCTGACCATTCAGGCGGAAGAAGAGCAGGATCACCTGTAATCACCGTTTTTGACGCGGTTGGCGGTCCTGTGCCTCTGGACTGACCGGTCCGGATCGTCTTTATTTTCCGGCCTTCCCCGAGACATCGCCGAGCCATTGCCGAGTAGCCGTAATGCTGGACAAGACCTATTCCCCCCAGGACGTGGAAACCCGCCTCTATCAGGCCTGGGAGGCTGACGGCTGTTTCCGGCCCGGGATCAAGTCCGGCAAGCCCTACACGATCGCCCTGCCGCCGCCGAACGTCACCGGCAGCCTGCATATGGGCCATGCCCTGAATCACACGCTGCAGGACATCCTGATCCGCTGGCAGCGCATGCGCGGCCGCGACGCGCTCTGGCAGCCTGGCACCGACCATGCCGGTATCGCGACCCAGATGGTGGTCGAGCGCCAGCTGGCCGAGAAACAGCAGAACCGCCACGACATGGGTCGCGAGAAATTCGTCGAGCGGGTCTGGCAGTGGAAGGCGGAATCCGGCGGTATGATCACCGGCCAGCAGCGCCGGCTGGGCGAAAGCTGCGACTGGAGCCGCGAGCGCTTCACCATGGACGAGGGCCTCTCGGCGGCCGTGCGCAAGGTCTTTGTCGAGCTCTACCGCGAAGGCCTGATCTACAAGGACAAGCGGCTGGTCAACTGGGACCCCAAGCTGCTGACCGCGATCTCCGATCTGGAGGTCGAGCAGCATGAAGTGAAATCTCACCTCTGGTATTTCCGCTATCCCGTTGAGGGAATGGAGAATACCTTCATCACGGTGGCGACGACGCGGCCCGAGACCATGCTTGGCGACACGGGCGTCGCGGTGCATCCCGAGGACGAGCGCTACAGGCATCTGGTCGGCAAATACGCCATCCTGCCGCTGGTCGGCCGCCGCATTCCGATCGTCGCCGACGAGTATTCCGATCCCGAGAAGGGATCCGGCGCGGTGAAGATCACGCCGGCGCACGACTTCAACGACTTCGAGGTCGGCAAGCGCCATAACCTCGAGATGATTAACATCTTCGACAAGCACGCCCATCTGAACGAGAACGTGCCGGAGAAGTATCGCGGGCTGGAGCGCTTCAAGGCGCGCAAGCAGATCGTCGCCGATCTGGAGGAGCTCGGCCTGGTCGAGAAGATCGAGCCGAACACCCACATGGTGCCTCATGGCGATCGCTCGCAGGTGGTGATCGAGCCCTGGCTGACAGAGCAGTGGTATGTGAATGCCGAGGTTCTGGCGAAGCCCTCCATCGAGGCGGTGGAGAAGGGCGATATCCAGTTCGTGCCGAAGAACTGGGAAAAGACCTATTTCGAGTGGATGCGCAACATCCAGCCCTGGTGCATCTCGCGCCAGCTCTGGTGGGGCCACCAGATCCCGGCCTGGTACGGGCCGGACGGCAAGGTCTTCGTCGCCTATGACGAGGCCGAGGCGCAGGCCGAAGCCACGAAGCATTACGGCAAGGCCGTCGAGCTGAAGCGCGACGAGGACGTGCTGGACACCTGGTTCTCGTCGGCGCTGTGGCCGTTCTCCACGCTCGGCTGGCCGGAAGAGACCGCCCTGCTGAAATCGCATTACCCGACCGACGTGCTGGTCACCGGCTTTGACATCATCTTCTTCTGGGTCGCCCGGATGATCATGATGGGGCTGCATTTCACCAAGAAGGCGCCGTTCCACACGGTCTACATCCATGCCCTGGTCCGCGACGAGAAGGGCCAGAAGATGTCCAAGACCAAGGGCAACGTCATGGACCCCCTGGACATCATCGGCAAATACGGTGCCGATGCTCTGCGCTTCACGCTGGCGATTCTCGCTGCCCAGGGCCGCGACGTGAAGATGTCGGAGCAGCGCGTCGAGGGTTATCGCAACTTCGCCACCAAGCTGTGGAACGCCGCCCGCTTCGCCGAGATGAACGGTTGCGCCCTGCCGGCCGATTTCGATCCGGCGAAGGTACAGGGCATCGTGAACAAGTGGATTCTGGGCCGGCTTGGCCAGGCGGCCCGCGATGTCGATGCGGCGCTGGAGGCCTACAAGTTCAACGAGGCCGCTGGCGCGCTGTATCACTTCACCTGGGGTACCTTCTGCGACTGGTATCTCGAACTGATCAAGCCGGCACTGAATGGCGACGATGCTGCCCTGAAGGCCGAGACGCAGGCGACCTGCGCCTATGTGCTGCGGCAGCTGATCCACCTGCTGCATCCCTTCATGCCCTTCGTCACGGAAGAACTGTGGGGCAAGCTTTTCGGTGCCCCCGGTGGCTACCTGATGCTACGCGACTGGCCGAATGACGGCGCGCGCGCCGAAGACAGGGCCGCGGCCGAGGAGATTGGCTGGCTGATCCGTCTGATCGACGGCATCCGCGGCGCCCGTTCGGCGCTGAACGTGCCGGCGGCCGCTAAGATCGCCATGATCGCCAATGGCGGCAATGCCGACACGGCGGCGCGGCTGGCCCGCCATGCCGACCCGATCAAGCGTCTGGCCCGCATCGAGACGATCTCGGAGAACCAGCCCGCGCCGCAGGGCTCCGCCCGTGTCGTGGTCGACGAGACCACCTTCGTGCTGCCACTGGCCAACGTGATCGATCTCGCCAAGGAGAAGGCGCGGCTGGCCAAGGAACGCGACAAGGCCGAGGCCGAGATCGCCAAGATCGACGCCAAGCTCGCCGATGCCACCTTCGTGTCACGCGCGCCCGAACATGTGGTGGAAGAGCAGCGTGAGCGCCGCGTCGTGCAGTCCCAGCTTTCGGCCCGGCTGACCGAGGCGCTGCAGCAGCTCGGATGAACATCCAGTCCGTCAGACCGGAAGACCAGGCCCTGATCGATGCCGCCAAGGCACTGATTACGGCCCGCTACAGGGTCGGCCGCCACCATATCGCCGCCGCGCTGCGGACCCGCTCGGGCCGCATTTTCACCGGGCTGCATCTGGATACCTATGTCGGCCGCGCCTCGGTCTGCGCCGAGGCGGTGGCGGTCGGGCAGGCCATGGCGTCCGGTGCCGGCGATGAGGATCCCATCGAGGCGATCGTCTCGGTGCGTCATCCGCGTCCGACCGAGAAGAACCAGGAGATCGCCGTGGTCGCGCCCTGCGGCATCTGCCGCGAGATGCTGCGCGACTTCGCGCCGGAGGCCCGCGTGCTGCTGGCCGCCAGTGGCGGGCTGACCGCCTACAATCCGGCCGACCTGCTGCCGCTGAAATACCAGCGGCTGGAGTGACCTATTCCTTCACGGCGCCGGTCAGGCTGGCGACGTAGTAGTCGACGAAGAAGGAATAGAGCACCGCGACGGGAAGCGAGCCGAACAGCGCGCCCGCCATCAGCGATCCCCAGTGATAGACGTCGCCCTCCACCAGTTCGGTCAGCACACCGACCGGCACGGTCTTGTTTTCCGACGAGGAGATGAAGGCCAGCGCATAGATGAACTCGTTCCAGCTCAGGGTGAAGGCGAAGATGCCGGCCGAAATCAGGCCGGGCAGGCTGAGCGGCAGGATGATCTTGATCAGGATCTGGAAGCGCGAGGCGCCGTCGATCAGGGCGCATTCCTCCAGCTCGAAGGGCAGCGTCTTGAAGTAGCCGATCAGCAGCCAGGTGCAGAAGGGGATCAGGAAGGTCGGATAGGTGAGGATCAGGGCCCACATGCTGTCGTAGAGGCCCAGTTCGAAGATCATGGTGGCGAGCGGGATGAACAGGATGCTCGGCGGTACCAGATAGGCGAGGAAGATCGCCAGCCCGACGCCGTCGGAGCCCCGGAAGCGCAACCGGGCAATGGCGTAGGCCGCCAGCACTGAACAGAACAGTGACAGCACAGTCGATCCCACGGCGACGGTCATCGTGGTCAGCAGCCATTCGGGATAGGGTGTGTCGAACAGCAGCTTCTTGATGTTGTCGAGCGTCGGCTCCACCACCCAGAGCGGGTTGAAGTCGGAATAGTTCAGCAGCTCGCTGTTCGGTTTGAAGGTGGTCAGCGCCATCCAGTAGAACGGGAACAGCAGCACGATCAGGAAGACGATCAGCGGCACCCAGAGCGTGACCACCTTGCGCGGGATAGTCTCCAGATACTGCATGCCTTCGCGGTGGTCGGCCCGGGAAGCGATGTTGGCGTCTGCGGTCATGGCCGGGCGCTCCTCACTGCCATTTCTGCCGCTGCAGGCCGAGATAGGTCACGGCCGTGGACACCACTAGGAAAGGCACCATGGCAATCGCGATGGCCGCGCCTTCGCCCAGCATGCCGCCGTTGATGCCGCGCTGGAAGGCCAGCGTGGCCATCAGATGGGTGGCGTTATTGGGGCCGCCGCGGGTGATCGCGTAGATCAGCTGGAAGTCGGTGAAGGTGAAGAGGATCGAGAAGGTCAGCACGATGCTGAGCACCGGCAGCAGGTTCGGCACGGTCACATACCAGAACCGCTGCCAGGCATTGGCGCCGTCCAGCGAGGCGGCTTCGTAGAGGCTGGGCGAGATGGTCTGCAGGCCGGCGAGCAGGCAAATCGCCACGAAGGGGATGCCGCGCCAGATGTTGGCGGCGATCACCGCGGCACGGGCATTGTTCTCGTTGCCGAGAAAATCGATATAGGCGTCGATCAGCCCCATCTTGGTGAGCATCCAGGAGATGATCGAAAACTGGGAGTCGTAGATCCACCAGAAGGCAATGGCCGATAGCACCGTCGGCACGATATAGGGCAGCAGCACCACGGCCCGGATGATCGCCTGCATCGGCAGGTGGCGGTTCAGCAGCAGGGCCAGCCACAGGCCGAGCGCGAATTTGAAGACCGTCGCCACGGCCGTGTAGAGGATGGTGTTGAAGACCGATTTCAGGAAAATCGAGTCATCCAGCAGCGAGAGATAGTTCTCCCAGCCGATGAAGATGCCTGGCCGGCCGATGCGGGTATCGGTGAAGCCGAGCCAGATTCCCAGGCCGAGGGGGTAGGTCAGGAAGACCAGCAGCAGGATGGCGGCGGGCGCCATGAAGAGCACCGAAAGCACGCCGTTGTGATTTTTGAGGCGGTCCCAGAGCGGAACGGAATGAGTCATGCGGGGCCGATCTGTCACAGGGAAGCGACTGAAAAGGATAGGGGCGGCGCGTCGCCGCGCCGCCCCGGACGATTACACCTTGTAGACGCGCAGCAGCCGCTTCTCGGCCTCTTCCACCGCCTCCTTCGGCGTCTTGGAGCCCGAAGCCGCCTGCGCGACCATGTTGTTGACGATGTAATCGTTCAGCGCGGCCGCCGAGGAATAGCCGAGCTGGCCCGAATAGCCGTGCCACAGCATGTTCTTCACCGTGTCGCGGTAGGGCAGTGCCTTCGGATCCGACGACCAGACCTTGTTCTGCTCGTAGCCCTTCAGCGGATGGGTGATGTAGCCGATGGAGGCTTCCTGCCACGGCTCGTACTGCTCCTTCTCCCACATGAACTGCAGGTAGGCCTTCGCCGCATTCGGGAATTTGCAGTACTTGAACACGTAGGCCTGGCTGAAGAGATGCAGCTCCGTCGGCCGGCCGACCGGGCCGATCGGGAAGTTGGCGTGCTCGATGTCGTCGGCCAGCGCCTTGATCTTCGGATCCTGCGAGTTCTTCGCGGCGTAGTAGACCGAGATGCCGTTGTTGGTTAGGCTGACCTGGCCGTCGAGGAAGGCCTTGTTGTTGTTCGGGTCGAGCCAGCCCAGCGTGCCCGGGATGAAGGTCGGATAGAGCTGCTTGGCGTATTCCAGCGCCTTGATCGTCTCAGGGCTGTTGATCACGACGTTGTTGTTGTCGTCGACGATCTTGCCGCCGAAGGCCCAGATCAGCCAGTAGGTCCAGGACCCGTCACCGACCGCGTTGCCCAGCGCGAAGCCTGCCGGCGTGCCCTTGGCATGCAGGGCCTGGCAGAGCTTGAGGAATCCGTCCGTATCCTTGGGGAACTCCTTGAAGCCGGCTGCTTCCACATGGCTCTTGCGGTAGACCATGCAGGCACCGGCCGCGCCCAGCGGCAGGCCGATCCAGCGGCCGTCGCGCTTGGCATAGCGCTCAGCTACCGGGAACCAGCCGCCATACTTGTCGCCGAGATAAGTGGCGATGTCGGTCAGGTCGACGAGCTTGTCGGCGAAGAGATGCGGCACGTCGAAGAAGTCGAGGATGATGTCCGGGCCGGAGCCGACATTCGCCGCCACCGAAGCCTTCGGCGCCACATCCGGCCAGGCCTCGCGATCGACGCGGACCTCCACGCCGGTCTTCTCGGTGAACTTCTTGGTGTTGGCCATCCAGGTGTCGATATCGCCCTGAACGAACTGGCTCCAGCGCAGCAGTCGCAGCTTGGCGCCTTTCTCGATTTCCAGCTTCGGCGCCTGCTGCGCCATTACATGGCCGGGCAGCAGGGCGCCGCCGGCGCTGGCGGCCGCTGCGCCGATCGTGGTCTTGATGACATCGCGCCTGGTAAACTTCCACATGCCGATACGTCCTCCCGAAGGTTGTCTGCCGTTATTCTTTGGCCGGCCCGTACGGAGACGGGGCCGGTACGCGCAAACTCGAAACTCGATCCCGGCACGTCCGTAGACGGCCGATCAGTCCGGGGAGCCGCCGGCTTCCTGTTCAAGGCGGCGGTAAGCGTTCCTCGTGCCGGCGTTGATCGCCGGGGCATTTTTATATCTCATATATGAGAGCCTAAGCCGGACCGCGACGCAACCCCTTTCGGGGTTGGACCTTCGGCGATGCTGCAGTGCATTGTATCTCTTGACGCCCCATTCGACCGCTGGTCACCTGCGGCCGGCCAGAAGACCGTTCAGTAGAGGAATCCCGCCATGAACAACGCGCAGATCGACGCCATTCTCTCCACCGTGCAGGTTTACCTGGACGGGCTTTACGAGGGGGATCCGGAGAAGCTGCGCCAGGCCTTTCACCCGGCCTCCAGCCTGTTCGCCTCCATCGACGACAAGCTGGTCAACGTGCCGCGCGAACAGTGGTGCGAGATGGTCGGCTCCCGGCCGTCGCCGAAGTCAAAGGGGCAGGGGCGCGAGCATGAGCGCATCCTCTCGATCGACCTGACCGGGCCGAACACGGCGATGGTCAAGCTGACCTGCGCGATTCTGCCGCGCCTTTTCACCGATTACCTCAGCCTGATCCGGCTGGACGGCCGCTGGCAGGTCATCAGCAAGACCTATCACGCCGAGACGCTTCCCGGCTGAGTCCACCATCAGAGTTCCTGGAATGAGTGAGACCGTCCGCGGCGCCGTCGAGACCGACTGCTTCCGCCTGTCCTATATCGTCGAGGGCGAGGGGCGGCCGGCCATCGTGGTTGGCTCCTCGCTCTATTACGCGCGCTGCTTTTCGCAGACTTTGCGGCGGCACCTGCGCATTGCCTTCATGGACCACCGCGGCTTCGCTCCGGGCAGCCGCAGCACCGACGTCGCGCAGTTCGGCATGGAGAAGCTGACCGCCGACATCGAGCAGGTGCGGCAGCAGCTCGGCTTCGACAGGGTGGTGATCATCGGCCATTCCGGCCATGGCTTCATGGCGCTGGATTATGCGCGCCGGTATCCGGAGCATGTCTCGCATCTGGTGATGCTCTGCATGGGGGCGGATTACACGCCGGCCGGTCATGCGGCGGCCGAACGCTACCTGGCCGATTCCGTCTGCCCCGAACGCAAGGCGGCGCTGGCGGAGGCCATGGCCCGGCTGCCGGCCATGATCGAGGCGGCGCCGGAGAAGGCCTTCGTCTCCTTCTGCCTCGCCACGGCGGCGAAAAGCTGGTTCGACTACACCTTTGACGCCGCGCCGCTCTGGGAAGGCATCGAAACCAACATGGCGATGTTCGACCATGTCTGGGGCAAGGTCATTCCGGACATGGATCTCGCCGCCCTGGCGCCGGACATCCGCGCGCCGGCCTTCCTCGGATTGGGCCGCTACGATTTCCTCGTGCCGCCGGCCCATACCTGGGAGCCGGTGCGCGACAGGTTCCGCGACCTCACGGTACGCGTCTTCGAACGCAGCAGCCACGCGCCGATGCTGGAAGAGCCCGAAGCCTTCGACCGCGAATTACTGGACTGGATCGGCAGCCGCTAGGCGGCGGCCGGCAGGGTCGAGCGCTTGCGGATCGCCACCGCGGTCAGCGTGGTCAGCGCCAGCATGGCGGCGACGAACCACAGAACCGCGTGGGGCATGCCGTGGTCGAGCAGCAGACCGATCGCCAGCGGCGCCAGCGCCGAGCCGGCATCGAGGCCCGAATAGACGAAGCCGAAGACGCGGCCCGAGGCGCCCTTGGGGGCGGCGCCGCGCACGATCAGGTCGCGCGACGGCGTGGTGAAGCCCTGCAGGAAGCCGGCGCCGGCAACCGCGCCGACCAGCAGAAAGCCCGGCAGGTTCAGGTTGGCGACCAGCAGCATCATGGCGGCCGCGCCGAGCAGGCCGCTGATCACGATCACCTCCAGCTTCACGCCCTTGTCGGCGACATGGCCGCCGACCATGACGCCCACCGAAGCGCCGAGCAGGAAGGCGGTCAGCGCCGTGGTGGCCAGCGCCAGCGGCGTGCCGTAGAGCGCATCCAGCGTCGCAGGCAGAAAGTTCTGCACGCCAATCAGCGCAAAGGACAGCAGCAGGAAGTACAGGAAGCACATCACCACGGGCATGGTGAGCAGCGGGCCCAGCGCCGCCTGCGCCTGGCCTTTGGCGGCGGCTTCGCGCCGTGCGGCGCCGGCATCTTCCTTCAGCAGGTCGCGGTTCAGCAGCAGGGCGGCCAGGATGGCGTAGCCGACCAGCGCGGCGATGATCGGCGCGGCGCGCCAGCCGAACAGGGCGGCGCCGCTGGCCATCAGAACCGGAGCCAGCGCCCAGCCGAGATTACCGCCCAGCGTGTGGGTGCCGTAGGCGCGGCCGAGCCGCTTCTGGTCCACCGAAGCATTGAGGATCGAGAAATCGGCCGGATGGAAGACGGAATTGCCGATGCCGGCGAGGATGGCCACCGGGATCAGCATCCAGAAACTCGGCACCAGGCCGTAGAGGAGGATCGCGGTGCAGAAGATCGCCAGGCCGCCGATCAGCACGTTGCGTGCGCCGACGCGGTCGACCAGGAAGCCGGCCGGCGTCTGCAACACGCCGGAGGTGACGTAGAACAGCGTCATCACCAGGCCGAGCTGGGTGTAGCTGACCGCAAAGACATCCTTCAGGAAGGGAAACAGCGGTGGCAGCACCAGCTGGAAGAAGTGGCTGCAGCCATGGGCGATGCCGATCAGCGCCATCACCTTGATGTCACGGTTGGCAGGGGCGGCGGGCTGGCCGGCGGGAAGGGCGAAATCGGTCATGGAAGCCTGTCTGACGTCCGGGCGGAGATTCCGGCTGTACCGCCGGTTGGGACAAGCCTAGCAGAGATTGCCGGCCGGGCCAGTAAAAACTCCCGCTACGGAGTAATCGGAAACAGAAAACGCGGGGCTTTTGGCCCCGCGTTCCGGTGCAGCCCGCAGCGAGCCGCCTACTTGGTCATCTTCACGTTCTTGTCGAGGAATTCGTTGGTGTAGACCTTGGCGATGTCGAAATCCTTCTCCATGCCGAAATAGGTCTTCACCATCTCATAGTCGGCCTGCATGCGCTTGGCATCGAAGGCGCCCAGCGCAACGCCGGTGGTGGTCGGATCCGTCATCAGTTCCTTGATGCGGTTCCACTGGTCGCGCTGGTTGGCTTCGTCGAGGCCGCTGACGCTGCTCATCAGGGCTTTCAGGCAGGGGCTGACATCGGCGACGCAGGCGGCGAAGGCCTTCTGCGACACCGCCACGAACTTGGCGACCTTGTCCTTGTTCTTGGCGATGTAGTCGCCGTTCACGATGATCGAGTTGCCGTACAGGTTCAGGCCAATATTGCGCCACGCAACGAAGCCGAGATCGTCGCCGAACTCACGCACCTTCAGGTCATGCTCGTTGTAGAAGTCGCTGGTGATGTCGATCGCCTTGCTCTTCAGCGACGCGACCTTGGCCTGCGGCGTGACGTTGACGAAGGTCACGCTGTCGGTCGCGATGCCGACCTGTTTGGCGAAGGCCGGCCACATCACGCGCGAAGCGTCGCCCGGCGGGTTGCCCAGCTTCCTGCCCGGGAAATCCTTGGGGCCGGTGATGCCGGAGCTCTTCAGCCAGTAGAAGCCCTGCGGGGAATTCGCATAGACGGTCATGACCGCGACCAGGTCGGCGCCCTTGCTCTTGGCGACGAGCGCCGTCGCCATGTCGGCGATGGCGAATTCGGTGTTGCCCGCGCCGACGCGCTGGGCCGAAACGCCCGAGCCCTTGCCGCTCTCGATGCTGACATCCAGGCCGGCCTGCTCGTACCAGCCCTGCGCCTTGGCGTAGTAGTAGGGCGAGTGGTCGGCGGTCGGCACCCAGTTCAGCAGCAGGTTGACCTTGTCCTTGGCCTGGGCGAGGGCGCCGCCGGCCGGCAGCAGGGCAGCCGCTACCGCGATGGCAAGAAGTCGGCGTGAAGTCATGGAAATCCCCTTTGATGCATGATCGCGTCCGGCCTCCCGCCGGGTGAGCGGCAAACTCTAGCCATCCGCCGGCGAACCGGTCAATAATTAATCAACCAGTTGGATGATAAGGAAACGCCATGGCAGGCTCCGCACAGGAACGCACGGCAACCCGGGAGGAGGGCGACGGACGGCGCCGCGATCCAGTGGCGACGAAGGCCGCGCTTCTGCACGCTGCGGTGGTCGAATTCGCCGCCAAGGGACTGGCCGGCGCCCGCATCGACGAGATCGCGCAGCGCGCCGGCGTCAACAAACAGCTCGTCTATCACTATTTCGGCAGCAAGGAAGAGATCTACGCCGCCGCGCTGGAATCGGTCTATGCCGAGATCCGCGAGCGCGAACGGGAGCTGCATCTGGGCGACCTGCCGCCGGAAGCCGCGATGGAGCGGCTGATCGGATTCTCCTTCGACTATCTCGCCGAGCATCCGGAATTTCTCGCCCTGCTGAACGACGAGAATCGCCAGGAGGCCCGCCATGTGCGCGGGTCGCACCGGCTGAAGGAAATGCATTCGCCGCTGGTCAGCCTGATCCAGGAGACCATCGAGCGGGGGGCGAAGGAGGGTGTCTTCCGCGCCGATCTCGACCCGGTGCAGCTCTACATCTCCATTGCCGGCCTGTCGTATTTCTTCTTTTCCAACAACCGCACGCTTTCCGCCATTTTCGGCCGCGCGCTGGATGCGCCGAAGGCGGTTGCCGAACGCCGGCGCCACGTCATCGCCTTTGCCATGGGGGCCCTGAGGGCCTGATTTTTTCACGGGCCATCAATCAACTGGTTGGTTGATTGGCAAAAGGCGCCCTGCTAGGTTGCCGGGCAGCAGCAGAAGGGGAATGCAGATGGCTGCAGCCGAAGCGGATACGCCACTGGACAAGCCGAAAGGCCCTTACATGCGCTGGCTGACGATCCTGGCGATCCATGTCGCGGCCGTCATCCTGTGGGAGCTTGCCGTCCGCGCCACCAACCTGCCGGCCTTCATCCTGCCGGCGCCGAGCGCGATTTTCGCCACTCTGGCCAAGCCGAACTATGCCTGGGTGAGCAACAGCTGGGTGACGGCGCAGGAAATCTTCGGCGGCTATCTGCTGTCGGTCGTGTCCGGCGTGCTGCTGGCGCTGATGTTCACCTGGTCGCGGCTGCTGACGCTGCTGGTATTTCCCCTGTTCGTCACGCTGAACATGATTCCCAAGGTGGCGCTGGGACCGCTGATCATCGTCTGGTTCTCCTACGGCATCGGCACCAACATCCTGATCACCCTGTCGCTCTGCTTCTTCCCGATCCTGCTCACCACCGTGCGCGGCCTGAAGGAGGTCGAGCCTGACCTGCTCGATCTGGTGAAGTCGCTGAAAGGCTCGCCCTGGCAGACCTTCATCTACATCCAGCTGCCCGGTTCGCTGCCCTACATCTTCTCCGGCATGAAAGTGGCCGCCATCCTGGCTGTCGCGGGCGCCGTGGTCGGCGAGTTCATCTCCTCCGACAAGGGGCTCGGCTACCTGATGATCCAGGTGCAGGCTGCGCTCGATACCCCGGCCATGTTCATGGCCGTCATTCTCATCACCCTGCTCGGCATCGCGCTGTATCTGCTGGTGCTGCTGCTCGAGCATCTGCTGGTTCGTAAGGATGCGAGGATTGCGTCATGACCAAACTCGGCGTGAAGAACGAAGTCTGGCTCGACGATTCCGAGCTGCCGGCCGGCTTCCCGGATGAAGCCGCGCTGGAAGAGTTCATGACGCGGCCGAGCCGCGCGCTCGCCGCCGATCTGGAGGCCACCGACGGCGACATCATGATCCTCGGCGTCGGCGGCAAGATGGGGCCGACCCTGGCGCGGCTGGCGAAACGCGCCGCGCCGGGCAAGCGCGTCATCGGCGTGGCGCGCTTCAGCGAGAAGGGCCTGAAGGAGAATCTCGAAAGCCACGGCATCGAGACCGTCGCGGCGGATCTGATGGACCGCGCGGCGGTGGAGAAGCTGCCACGCGTGAAGAACGTGATCTTCATGGCCGGCCGCAAGTTCGGCGCCAGCGGCAACCAGGCGCTGACCTGGGCGATGAACGCCCATGTGCCGGCGCTTGTGGCCGAGAGCTTCCGGGAGTCGCGCATCGTCGCCTTCTCGACCGGCTGCGTGTACCCCTTCGTGCCGGTGGCCAGCCAGGGCGCGACGGAAGAGACGCCGCCCAATCCGCCGGGCGAATATGCGATGTCCTGCATCGGCCGCGAGCGCATGTTCGAGCATTTCTCGCAGGTCCACAAAACCCCGGGCCGGCTGTTCCGCCTGAATTACGCGATCGACCTGCGCTACGGCGTTCTGCATGACGTGGCCGTCGCCGTGATGCGCGGCGAGCCGGTCGACGTGACCATGGGTCATGTCAACGTCATCTGGCAGGGCGACGCCAATGCGCAGGCGCTGCGCTGCCTGAAGGCCGCCACCGTGCCGACCTCGCCGCTGAACGTCACCGGCCCGGAGACGATTGCCGTGCGCTGGCTGGCCGAAAGCTTCGCGAAGCGCTTCGGCAAGAAGGCGGAGATCACCGGCGAGGAGGCGCCGACCGCCTGGCTCAGCAATGCCGCCGAAGCCGCGCGGCTGTTCGGTTACCCGCGCATTTCGCTGGCCAGCATGATGGACTGGGTCGCCGACTGGGTATCGCGCAGCGGCCGCAGCCTCGGCAAGCCGACCCATTTCGAAGTCCGCGACGGTACCTACTGAGGCCGGCCTTGGCGCAGACGCTCGACATCGAACGTCTTGATGAGTCGGAAGTGCCGGCGATGCTGGCGCTGTCCGCTGAAGCCGGCTGGAACCAGACCGAAGACGACTGGTGCATCTTCCTGCAGCAGGGCCGCGTCTTCGCCTGCCGCGGGGAAACGGGCGGCAGGCCGGTCGCCACCGCGGCGATCCTGCCCTACGGCAATTTCGCCTGGATCAGCATGGTGCTGGTGACGGCAAGCTGGCGGCAGAAGGGACTCGGCACCCATCTGCTGCGCCATTGCATTGCGGAGCTGCAGACGCTCGGCTGCGTGCCGTATCTCGACGCCACACCGGCAGGCGAAAACGTCTATCTGCCGCTCGGCTTCCAGCCGGTTTTCGGCATCACCCGCTGGCAGGGCCAGGGAGCGATGCAGGATAGCGGCAAGGCCGCCGCTGCCGTGCCGGGCGATCTCGCCGCCTGCCTGAAACTCGACGCCGCGTCGTTCGGCTTCGCCCGCGAACCGCTGCTGCGCTCCTTCACCGCGCGCAAGCCGGAACTGGCGATGCTGAAGGATGGCGGTTTCGTTGTTGCGCGCAGCGGGCGTCTGGCCACGCAGATCGGCCCGCTGGCAGCGCCTGACGAAACCGTCGCGCTGGATCTGCTGCGTCATGCGCTCGACCGTGTCGGCGGCCCGGTTTTCCTCGATGTGCCGGACCGCTGGACCATGCTCGGCGACGAGCTGAGAGCACGCGGTTTCACGGTGCAGCGCGGTTTCCGCCGCATGGCGCTCGGGACTTCAGTTTCCAATGGCGATCCCGGCCGCAGTTTCGTACTGGCCGGACCGGAATTCGGATAGCAGAGGACAGGATCATGGGTTTGCATCATTCCAAACTGCCGGCGGACGTTCTGGCCAATCTGCGCAAGGGCGTGGTGATTCCCGCGCATCCGCTGGCGCTGGATGCCAACCGCAAGTTCGACCGCCGGCGCCAGCGCGCGCTTACCCGCTATTACATCGATGCCGGTTCGGGCGGGCTGGCGGTCGGCGTGCATACCACGCAGTTCGCCATCCGCGATGTCGGGCTGTATGAGCCGGTTCTGTCGGCTGCCATGGAGGATGCCCGGGCCTGGACCGATCGTCCGCTGGTCATGGTCGGCGGTCTGGCCGGCAAGACGGCGCAGGCGGTGAAGGAAGCGCAGACTGCGGTGAAGCTCGGCTACCATGCCGGCCTGCTCAGCCTGGCCGCCATGAAGGATGAAAGCCTCGATGCCATCATCGCCCACTGCGAGGCGGTGGCGGCCGAGATCCCGCTGGTCGGCTTCTACCTGCAGCCGGCTGTCGGCGGCGTGGTGCTGGATTCTGAATTCTGGCGCCGCTTCGCCAGCATCGACAACGTGATCGCCATCAAGGTGGCGCCCTTCCATCGCTATCGCACGCTGGACGTGATGCGCGGGGTCGCGCTGGCGCGGGCCGAGAAGCGCATCTCGCTCTATACCGGCAACGATGACCATATCGTCCTCGACCTCACCATTCCCTTCACGGTGAAGCGCGACGACGAGACCGTGAACCTGCGCTTCGTCGGCGGCCTGCTCGGCCACTGGTCGGTCTGGACCCAGCAGGCGGTGAAGCTGCTGGAAAAGGCCCATGCCGCGGTCGCCGCCGGCAGCGTCTCGCCCGAACTGCTCGGGCTGGACGCCCGCGTCACGGACTGCAATGCGGCCTTCTTCGACGTCGCCAACAACTTCCATGGCTGCATTGCCGGCTGTCACGAGATCCTGCGTCGCCAGGGCCTGCTGGAAGGCATCTGGTGCCTGGATCCGAATGAAGGCCTCAGCCCGGGCCAGGCCGAGCTGCTAGACCGCGTCAGCCGCGAGCATGCCGATCTGTCGGACGACGCCTTCGTGAAGGCCAATCTGGAGCGGTGGCTGTCATGATGGCGCAGGAGAGCCGGCCGCCGGCGGGCAAAAGGCCGTTCATCCATCTGGAGAATGTGCGCAAGACCTATCGCGGCCGCGGCCGGGATTTCGTCGCCGTCTCCAACGTCACCTTCGACGTCAACGAGGGTGACCTGGTCTCGCTGGTCGGCCCCTCGGGCTGCGGCAAGACGACCGTGCTCAAGATCCTGGCCGACCTGCACGAGGCCGATGCCGGCTGCACGGTGGAGATCGGCGGCGACACGCCGTTCACGCCGGGCCGCGATGTCGGCATGGTGTTCCAGCAGGCCCTGCTGCTGAAATGGCGCACCATCCTCGACAACGTGCTGCTGCCCGCCGACATCCTCGGCCTGCCGCGCAAGGCGGCGCGGGAGCGCGGCCGCGACCTGCTGGCCATGGTGGGCCTGGCCGGTTTCGAGAACAAGTATCCCTACGAGCTTTCCGGCGGCATGCAGCAGCGTGCCGCCATCGCCCGCGCCCTGGTGCACGATCCGAAGCTGATCCTGATGGACGAGCCCTTCGGCGCGCTGGATGCGCTGACGCGCGAGAAGATGAACCTGGAGATGCTGCGGATCTGGCAGGAGAGCCGCAAGACGATCCTGTTCGTCACCCACAGCATCCAGGAGGCGGTCTTCCTCGGCTCGCGCTGCGCGGTGCTGACGGCCGGCCCGGCGCGCATGGCCGATTTCTTCGAGATCGACCTGCCGTTCCCGCGCAGTCTGGACGTGAAGACCACCGAACGCTTCGGCGACTACACCAAGCGCATCTACCGCCTGCTCGGAATGGAGTAGGGCTCAGGCCGCCGGCTGGCTGCCGACCCAGTCCAGATAGCTCTGCAGGATGTAGCTGGCCGCCAGCTTGTCCACCAGTTCCGCGCGGCGGGCGCGACTGAGGTCGGCCTCGACCATCATCCGCTCGACCGCGACGCTGCTCATCCGCTCGTCCCACAGCGCGACCGGCAGCGGCTGCAGCTGCGCCAGGTTGCGGGCGAAGGCGCGGGTGGCCTGGCAGCGCGGCCCTTCGGTGCCGTCCATGTTCACCGGCAGGCCGAGCACCAGGGCGGCAACGCCCTCCCTGGCGATGATCCGCCCGAGTTCGGCGGCATCCGCACTGAACTTCTTCCGCGCGATCGTGGCATAGGGCGAGGCGATCCGGTGTCCGGCATCGGAAAGGGCCAGTCCGATCGTCTTCGTCCCGAGGTCGAGGCCGAGGTAGCGCTGCCCGGGGCTGAGCCGGATCGGGCCATCGGCAGGCCGGAAAGGCGCCTTTTTCGGCGCGTCAGCCGCAGGGGGAGCAGGGTTGCCGGGCCCGGTCACGAATGGTACTTTCCGCCGCCATTTCAAGGGGATTCCCCCGCATTATAGCGACCTGAGCACGGAACGGACAGCGTATGTCACTGGATAGAACGGCCGTGGCGAAAATCGCCAAACTGGCCCGGCTGAAGATGGACCCCGAGCGGCTGGACGCCATGACCGGCGAACTGAACCGCATCCTGTCTTTCGTCGAGGAACTGCAGGCGGTGAACACCGACAATGTCGAGCCGATGACCTCGGTCCGGCCGATGAAGCTGCGCCAGCGTCCCGACGAGGTGACCGATGGCGGCAATCCCGAGGCGGTGCTGAAGAACGCGCCCCAGCGCCAGGGCGACTTCTACACCGTGCCGAAGGTGATCGAGTGATGAGCATCGATCCGGCAACCCTGACCATTTCCGCCGCGCTGGAAGGCCTGGCGAAGAAGGATTTCACGTCGGTCGAACTGACCGAGGCCTGCGTGTCGGCCATGCAGGCAGCCAAGCCGCTGAACGCCATGATCACCGAGACGCCGGAAAAGGCGCTGGAGATGGCGAAGGCGTCCGATGCCCGCCGGGCGAAGGGCGAGGCCGGCCTGCTGGACGGCATCCCGCTCGCCATCAAGGACCTGTTCTGCACCGAGGGCGTGCTGACGACGGCTGCCAGCCACATCCTCGACGGCTTCCATCCGACCTACGAGAGCACCGCCACCGCCAATCTGTGGAAGCAGGGCGCGGTGATGCTGGGCAAGCTGAACCTCGACGAATTCGCCATGGGCTCGTCGAACGAGACCAGCTATTACGGCCCGGTGATCAATCCCTGGCGCGCCAAGGACGGCACCAGGCTGGTCCCCGGCGGCTCCTCGGGCGGCTCGGCGGCTGCTGTCGCCGCGGGCTTCGCGCTCGGCGCCACCGGCACCGATACCGGCGGCTCGATCCGCCAGCCGGCTGCGCTCTGCGGCATCACCGGCATCAAGCCGACCTATGGCCGCGTTTCGCGCTGGGGCATCGTGGCGTTTGCCTCCTCGCTCGACCAGGCCGGGCCGATGACCCGCAGCGTGCGCGATGCCGCGCTGATGCTGCAGGCCATGGCGGGTTTCGACCCGAAGGACAGCACCTGCGTCGATCTTCCGGTGCCGGACTACACCGCCTCGCTCGAGGCCGGCGTGAAGGGCCTGCGCATCGGCATCCCGCGCGAATACCGCATGGACGGGATGGACAAGGAGATCGAGGCGCTCTGGACCAGGGGCAAGGAATGGCTGAAGGAGGCGGGGGCGGAGGTCATCGACATCTCGCTGCCGCACACCCATTACGCCCTGCCGGCCTATTACATCGTTGCGCCGGCGGAAGCCTCGTCCAACCTCGCGCGCTATGACGGCGTCCGCTACGGCCTGCGCGTGCCGGGCAAGGACCTGATCGAGATGTACGAGAATACCCGCGGCGAAGGCTTTGGCCGCGAGGTGCAGCGCCGCATCATGATCGGCACCTATGTGCTCTCGGCCGGCTACTACGACGCCTACTACACCAAGGCGCAGCGGGTGCGCACACTGATCAAGCGCGATTTCGAGGAAGCCTTCCAGAGGGTCGATGCGATCCTGACGCCGACCGCGCCGAATGCGGCTTTCCCCGTGGGCCGCAAGAACGACGATCCGGTGGCGATGTATCTCAACGACGTCTTCACCGTACCGATCAACCTCGCCGGCCTGCCGGGCCTCTCGGTGCCGGCCGGCCTGAACGGCGAGGGGCTGCCGCTCGGCCTGCAGGTGATCGGCCGCGCCTTCGACGAGGCGACCGTGCTGCGCGTCGGCCGCGCCGTCGAGAAGGCGGCGAATTTCACCGCACGCCCGGATGCGTGGTGGAGGCAGTAGGATGAGCAGCGTTCCCAACAGCGAGAAGAACTACATCCAGGGCGCCACCGGCCCGTGGGAAATCGTCATCGGCATGGAAGTGCATGCCCAGGTCACGTCGAAGTCGAAGCTCTTCTCCGGCGCCTCGACGGAATTCGGCGCCGAGCCGAACCACCAGGTCAGTCTGGTCGATGCCGCCATGCCGGGCATGCTGCCGGTGATCAACGCCTACTGCGTCGAGCAGGCAGTGCGCACCGGCCTCGGGCTGAAGGCGAAGATCAACCTGCATTCGGTTTTTGACCGCAAAAACTACTTCTACGCCGACCTGCCGCAGGGCTACCAGATCAGCCAGTACAAGCAGCCGATCGTGGGCGAGGGCAAACTGCTGCTCGACATGCCCGACGGCTCGACCCGCGAGATCGGCATCACGCGCCTGCATCCGGAGCAGGATGCGGGCAAGAGCCTGCATGACCAGAGTCCGCGCGAGAGCTTCATCGACCTGAACCGCTCGGGCGTGGCGCTGATGGAAATCGTGTCGGAGCCCGACATGCGCAGCGCCGAGGAAGCCGGCCTGTATCTGAAGAAGCTGCGCACCATCCTGCGCTATCTCGGCACCTGCGACGGCAACATGGAGGAAGGCTCCATGCGCGCCGACGTCAACGTGTCGGTGCGCCGGCCGGGCGGCCCGCTGGGCACGCGCTGCGAGATCAAGAACGTCAACTCCGTGCGCTTCGTGCAGCAGGCGATCGAGTACGAGGCCCGCCGCCAGATCGAGATCCTGGAAGAGGGCGGCAGCATCGACCAGGAGACGCGGCTGTTCGACACCTCCAAGGGCGTGACGCGGTCCATGCGCTCCAAGGAAGAGGCGCATGACTACCGCTACTTCCCCGATCCCGACCTGCTGCCGCTGGAATTCGAGCAGAGCTGGGTCGATCAGATCAAGGCGACGCTGCCGGAGCTGCCCGACGAGAAGAAGGCGCGCTTCATCGAGAAGCTGGGCCTGAGTCCCTATGACGCCTCGGTCCTTGTGGCCGAGAAGGAGTCGGCCGACTTTTACGAGGCCGTCGCCAAGGGCCGAGACGGCAAGCTCTGCGCCAACTGGGTGATCACCGAGTATTTCGGCGCGCTGAACAAGTCGGGCAAGTCGATGGCCGAGTTTCCGATCACGCCGGAGAAGCTCGGCGGCCTGATCGACCTGATCGCCGACAACACGATCTCCAACCGCCTGGCCAAGGATGTCTTCGCGCTGATGGTGGAAACCGGCAAGGATGCCGCGACCATCGTCGACGAGAAGGGCATGCGGCAGGTGACCGATACCGGCGCGATCGAGAAGGTGATCGACGAGGTGATGGCGGCCAATGCCGACAAGGTTGCCGAATACCGCTCCGGCAAGGATAAGCTGTTCGGCTTCTTCGTCGGCCAGACGATGAAGGCTTCGGGCGGCAAGGCCAATCCGGCCGTGGTGAACGAGCTGCTGAAAAGGAAGCTGGCCAGCTAGCCGGCATTGCGGATCAAGCCCTGCGATGGCGGGTTGTTCGACGCAATCCGCCATTTTTCTGCCGTTTTGATCCTGCAGCCTTAGCATCCATGTTGCCGTCGTCTTCCGCCCGCTTCGCCCTTCTCCTGCTGTTCCCGCTTCTGCTCGCCGGCTGCTCGACGCACCGGGAGAGCGAGCCCGGCCGCACCGCGACCGAGCAGCTGCTGTTCTCCGCCGCCGCCGAGCGCGCGGCCGATCAGCTGGTCTTCCAGCTGCCCGAGGGCAGCCGGGTGTTCGTCGATGACTCCTATGTGGAGGGCACCGACAGCAGATATCTGGTCAGCACGATCCGCGACCGCCTCCTGCGGCGCGGCAACGATATCGTCGACAGCAAGGCGGCGGCCGACGTGGTCATCGAGCCGCGGGTCGGCGCCATGTCGATCGACCGCAACAAGGTGCTGGTCGGCACGCCGGATTTCGGCATCCCGGTGCCCCTGGCCGGCCCGATAGAGGTCCCCGAGATCGCCCTGTTCAAGCGCGATACCCGCCAGGGCGTCGTGAAGGTCGGCGCGACCGCCTACAATGCGAAGACCGGCCTGATGATCCAGTCGCTGGATCCGGTCTACGGCTTCGCGCACAAGAAGGACTGGGTACTGCTGCTGTTCCTCAGCTGGGATACCGACGACCTGGTTCCCGAACCGGAGCGGGAAAACTGGATCGGCCGCTGACGCCGCCGCCAGTCATTCAAACGCGTCTAAGTTGTGCTCCAGAACAGAGCGCTTGAGGATTGCGCCTCCCGCGGGTATGGGATTGAGCAGGCAGGCTGCTCTCTCTTCTGAACCGATTCCCCATGTTCTGTGAAACCGAAGCCGAGGCATTCGCCGATCCGGCGCGCGAGCTGATATTCGAGGTCGGACGTTCCTACCTGGAGCGCCACGGCATCACGGCTGCCGAACTGGTCTTCGATCCCGCCCAGCACCGGGCGCTGCTGAACGACGGCGCCCGTTTCCAGGAATTGCTGCAGCGTGTCGCGCTGCTGCAGGGCCAGCATACGCGGCGGCCGGTTTCCGAACGCATGAAGGAACTGACCGCGCTGGCCGAAGCGGCGATGAAGCGGGTTGAGACCCAGGCCGCCGGTCTGCCGGCGGCGCTCACGGACCTGCCCGAAGCTGTTGCCGGCGGCCTGCTGGCGGGCAGAAATCTCGACGAATGGGTCCGGGCGGGCGTGGCCTTCGTCCGCCTGCTCAAGGCGCAGGGCAGCCTGGCCGCGCAGGCGGCGTTCTGCCTCGATGTGATTGAGACCGGCATCGAGGGCGAGGTGCGCTCCATGGCGGATCAGACCCTGTCCGAAATCCTGCGCCTCAAGCCCGCCGCTGCCTCGATCTTCGGCGAGGACGCCAACCGCCGCGCGATGATCGAGCTCTGCCTGTCAGTGCTGGAGGCGAAGCCCACCGGTGCGGCCGTCACGCCGGTGATGGCACGGTTGCAGGCGGCCAATGGCCTGCCCGGCCTGCCACTGACGCAGGCGGCCATGCGCGCGCGCCTGACCGAGATGCTGGGCGGCACGTCGCCGCTCTTCGCCGCGGAGCCGAAACAGGAGTGGGAGGCGTTGCTTGCCCTCAAGCGGCGCATCGCCCGCGTCGAGCTGCTGGCCGCGGACGAGCCCCTCATTGCGGCGCTCGATCGCCGGCTGGCGCGGTTCGCGACGCCGGAGCTGCTCAACCCGATCCTGGCCAAGGAGCCGGATCTCGCCCGCAAGCTGCTTTTCCTGCTGCAGCTGAATCACGAGATCGCCGACGCGGCGGCGCGGTTCGAACTGCTCGGCATCATCGGACATTACCTCGACGCCCGGGATTTCAGGACGACCTTCATCTCGCCCAAGGCCACGCGTGAGGACTTTGCCGAGCTTGCCGCCGCGATTTCGGAACGGCTAATGCGGGCCGAGATGCCGCCGGCGCGCAAATCGGCCTATCTGCAGCTCTTCCGCGACAAGCTGGCGACGGTGGTCAAGCCGCTCGGCTCGCGCGTGGCGCAGCGCGGCGCCGGCGGACCGGAAGATCATGTTCTGGTTCAGGATGTCCGCGTGCCGCTGCGCAACTGGAGTCCGGCCGGCCTGATGTTCGGACCCTGCGATGTCAGCCTGGAGACCGGCATGCGGCTGCCGCTTGTAGTGGTCGTGCGCAATCCCGCTTTCCGCATCGAGTTCCAGGCCAGGGCGGAAATCCTGCGCGTCGCCGAAGGCATGATCGCCGCGCGCTACCAGTGCGACGATCCCGCCGTCGCGGCGCGCATCCGGGATTATTTCGCGTAGCTCACCGCATGCCGTCCATGGACTGGCGGTGCAGTCCGCCGGGCGAGGCGACCCGCTTCAGCGCCTCGCCGGCGCGGCCAGGCTTCACGTTGCCGATATCGCCGATCGACACGATTCCGACCAGGCGCTTCTCGCGGTTGACCACAGGCAGGCGGCGCAGCTGCATGTCGCCCATGTTCTCGGCCACATGCTCGATCGTCTCGTCCTCGAAGCAGTATTTCACGTCCGTGCTCATGACGTCGCGCACCTTGGTATCCGGTCCGGATTTCTTGGCTACGGCGCGGATGGCGATGTCGCGATCGGTCAGCATGCCGACCAGCCGGTCATTGTCACCCACCGGCAGGCTGCCGGCATCGATCTCGGCCATGATCTGGGCGGCTTCGGCGATGCTCTGGTCCGGGGCTATGACGCGGACATCGCGGCTCATGGCGTCGCTGACTTTCATCGTTTCCTCCTGTTCTGCGGGGCGCGCAGGGCTGTGCAGCGTGCGCTCCATCAAGCCGCAAGCAGGGGGATTGGTTCCCGGAATCCGGCCGTCATGCTAGGCTCCGGCCGCCTGCGAGGAGTGCCATGAATCTGATGGAAGCAACCATTTTCGCCATTCTGATCGCGGGGCAGCCGGTGGAGGGAATCCCCTTCAGCTGCCGCCTGACCGACGATCCGAAAATGGCCATATGCAGCGACGATACGGTAATCCGGGAATTCGCCGACGGCACGCTGGAATTCAACGGCAAGCACCGGGTGTCGAAGAACCGGCGCCGCGAACTGGTCTTCACCACCGGCGTCACGGCGCATTTCGATTCCCTGGGCTGGCTGCAGTTCTCCAACGGCTTTGCCGCCCGCCGCCTCGAAGGCGACGTGTTCCGGCTCGCGCAGCCGCGTGGCCCCGACCTGACCTGCCGTTATACGATCCTGGCGCGCCGTACGCGCTGTGCGGCGGAATAGGGCGGTGGGTTAGCAACCGGCGTCAGCGTTTCATGTCAAGGGCGCTGGACAGCATCTCATTGGCCGTCGTGATGATCTGCCCGTTCATCGAATAGGCCTGCTGCGCCACGATCAGGCGCGTCATCTGCTCGGCCACGTCCACATTCGACTCCTCGACCGCGGCGCTGACAAGGGGGCCGAGGCCGGTGGTGCCGTCAGGATCGCCCGGAACGCCGAAAACGGGATCACCCGAGACGCCGCTGGCCAGGAACGCCGTTCCGCTGACCCGATCCAGCCG
This sequence comes from Ferrovibrio sp., assembly GCF_035304305.1. GTDB lineage: Bacteria > Pseudomonadota > Alphaproteobacteria > Ferrovibrionales > Ferrovibrionaceae > Ferrovibrio. The sequence continues at coordinate 8,173 of NZ_DATGQG010000134.1, read as the reverse complement.
GTCCGGCTCGGGGAAATTGGCCAGCAGCAGCTGGCCGCCGACCTGACTGCGGCCATTGGTGTAGTTGTAGATGATCTGGCCGTCTTCCTGGATCGAGACGTAGCTGAACTCGCCGCCCGGCAGGCCGTTCTGACGCAGGTTGACGTTGCTGAGATCGGTGGTCTGGCTCGAATACTGGGTCAGGCCGCTCGTTGCCTGCGGGTCGAAGCCGCCGCCGAAGGTGCCGAGATTGAGCGTCAGCGCCTGGGCGCCGCTGCCGAAATTCGGGGAGAGGGTGACGGTGGCCGCACCGGCGCCGGTGACGGCAAGCGCGGGATCGGTGGTCGTCATGGTATCCAGCGCACCATTCAGGAAGGTGACGGTGACCGGACCGAAGCTGGCCGGCGTGCCGCCGGCGGTGTTGATGGTCAGGTCCCAGGTATCGGTGCCGGTCTTTTCCCAGTAGAGCTGGAAATTGCGCTCGTTGCCCGCCGCATCGATGATGCCGATGCCGTTGGCATAGGTGCGACCGACCTGGGCGGCGCCCGGCAGGTTCACCTGGTAGTCCACGCTGGTGGTCGGTATCGCCGCAATCGGGGAATCGTCGACGACGAAGTCGCTCACCCGGTTGGTCTGTCCGGGCGCGGCGGCAAGCAGGTAATCGCCGGCCGAATTCACCAGGCGGTTGGTGATGTCGAGGCGGAAATCGCCCAGACGGGTGTAGTAGGTCGCGGTTTCGAAACCGGTCGGCTCGCCGGTGGCCGAATTTATGCCGGTGGCCCGCGCCACCGGGATGAAGCCGTTGCCGTTCACCGCAATCGAGCTCAGGTTGCCGTTGCCGACGATGGTGCCCTGCTTGCGGTTATTGAAATCGGCGATGCTGGTGACACCCATATGGCGGTTGGAATCCATCACCGGGCTTTCGCCGGCCACCTTGTTGAAGACCAGATCCGAGAAAAGGGTGCTGACCTGCTTGTAGCCCTTGGTCGTGGCGTTCGAGACGTTGTCGGAGATATGCCCGATGGCGGCGGCCTGGGCGGTGATGCCCTGGACGGCGGTTCCGAGTGCGCCATAAAAGGTCATGGACGGCTCCTGTCAGTCGCAAGGCCGGGACGATGGCATCCCGGCAGAAAATCCCGGCCGGTACTTTGCAAGCGCCATGCCGGACGCGATCGGACGGCAAGTGATTGTTTCTTCTCGACCTCAGGGCCAGTGCCGGGATGACCCGGCAAAACTTGCCCGGTTGCTTTGCCTTGGCCGGACCGGGCCGCGGGCATAATCTGCCGTGATGTTGCAGGTACCATTCAGGGCTGGCGCGCCGCAGGCCGGAGAGGCCGGAGAGGCGCTCGGTTGGACCGGCGAATTCCGCGATCCCGAGGTCGAAGCCCGCTACCGCGACGGCCGGCTGCCGGCCGTGCGGAGCATGATGCAGGCCTGCTTCATCGCAGCTACCGCTGCCTTCGTCCTGCTGGCCCTCCGCGACTTCCGCCTGCACGGCTTCAACGACCGTTTCCAGTGGGCGCTGGCGATCCGCCTGCTCGGCCTCATATTCGGGATCGGGCTCATCACCATCGTCCCCAAGATGCAGACCGCGCGGCGGCTGCATTCCGTCGGCACCATCGCCACCTTCGGGTTCACCATCCTGATCCTGGTCACCTGGATGATTGCGGCGCCGCCGCCCAACTACCTCGGCGCGCTGATCTTCGCGGTGCTGCTGACCTACTACCTGCTGATGCCGATCCCGGCGCTGGCGATCCTGTTCAATGCGGCCTTCCTGACCCTGGGGACGCTCGGCATCGGCCTGTTCTGGTTCGGCATCCCCCTCGACGTGGTGGTCGTCGTCACCGTGATGGTCGCTGCCGGCAACGGCCTCGGCCTGATGGGCATGCGTCGCTTCAAGGCCGAGCGGCGCCTGACCTACCTGGCGCAGCAGGAAGCGCGGCGCATGACCGAGGCGCTGACCTCGGCCCGGCAGGAAACCAGCCGGCGCACTGAATACCAGGCCTGGGCGCTGGATGCGCTGCAGGTCGGGGTGCTGCTGTTTTCGCCCGACCGGCACCTTCACAGCATCAACCGGCGCGCCATCGAGCTTCTGGCGCTGCCGCTGGATGCCTTCAGGCCGGGCGACCATTACGAGGTGCTGATCCAGGCGCTGGTGGAGCGGAATGAGTTCGGCCAGCTCGGCGCCGACGATATCCGGCAGCATATCCGGCGTCTGGTGCAGGGACAGGCCAGCAGCCTGTCGGCCCGACTCTCCAGCACGGGCAAGGTGCTCGAATTCACGCTCGGCCATCTGCCGGACGGCTCGCTCGCCATGGTCATCTCGGATGCGACCGAGCGCTACGCCCTGCATCGCAGGCTGCGGCATTCCGTGGAGGTGGCCGGCGACGGCTTCGCGCTCTACGACGCCAGCGACCGCATCGCCATCTGCTCCAGCCGCTTCGCCGCGCTCTACGGCCTCACCGTCGACCAGACCATCGGCATGAGCTACGAGGAACTGCTGGCGCGCGCCTACGAGCGCGGCGTGTTCGATCCGGCGGAAACCGGCCCCGGCTCGACGGCGGTTGCCGGTCAGACCCGCCGCCGCATTCCCGAACGCATGATCGAGATCCGCACCAGGGCCGGCGAATGGTTCCTGGTGCATGAACGCATCACACCGGCCGGCGATCTGGTCGTGGTGCGCACCAACATCACCGCGCGCCGCCGCATGGAGGACGATCTCCGCCGGGCCAAGGAGGAGGCGGAGCGCGCGCTGGCCGAGCTGCGCGACGCCCAGGCCAACCTGGTGATGGCGGAGAAGATGGCCTCGCTCGGCTCGCTGGTGGCCGGCATGAGCCACGAAATATCCACCCCGCTCGGGATCGGCGTGTCGGCCGCCTCGCATATGAGCGACGAGATTGCGAAACTGGCCGGCGCCTTCAGCACCGGCGATCTGTCGCGCAGCCACCTGCAGGATTTCCTCGAGAGCGCGACCGAGGCGAACCGCATCATGGAGGCCAACCTGACGCGCGCGGCGCGCCTGATCCAGGCCTTCAAGCAGATCGCCGCCGACCAGAGCAACGACGAGATACGCAGCTTCCGGGTGGCGGAATACCTGCGCGAACTGATGCTGTCGCTGGCGCCGGCGCTGCGCAAGGTGCGGCACCGGGTGGAGATCGACTGTCCCGAGGATCTCGTCATCCGCAACCGGCCCGGCGCCTTCGGCCAGATCGTCACCAACCTGGTGATGAATGCCGTGCAGCACGCCTTCGAGGGCCGCGAGGAGCCCGGCCGCATCCGTATCGTGGTGACGCAGCCGCGGCCCGGCCGCGTCTCCATCGAGTTCAGCGACAACGGCCACGGCATCGCGGAAGAATTCCTGCCCAAGGTCTTCGACCCGTTCTTCACCACCAAGCGCGGCGCGGGCGGCACCGGACTGGGGCTGCACATCGTCTACAATCTCGTCAGCCAGGTGCTGGGCGGTGCCATCGCGATCTCCAGCCGCGAATGGGAAGGCACGCGCTTCACCATCAGTTTTCCCCAGGACGCAAAAACCGAATGAAGGAAGTCTCATGACGCGCCGTTACGACCTCATCATCCGCGATGCCCTGCTGATCGACGGCAGCGGCGCCGGGGCCCGCCGCGGCGATCTTGCCGTCGAGGGCGACCGCATTGCCGCGCTGGGCGATCTCTCCGCCGCCGCCGGCGAGCGCGAAATACAGGCGGCGGGCAGGGTGCTGGCGCCCGGCTTCATCGATGCCCATACCCATGACGACCATGCCGTGCTCTGCGGTCCCGAGTGCATGACCTGCAAGCTGTCGCAGGGCGTCACCACGGTGGTGACGGGCAATTGCGGCATCAGCCTCGCGCCGGCGCGGATGACGAAGCGCCCGCCGGCGCCGCTCGATCTGGTCGGCGGTACCGAGGCCTGGGCCTATCCGAGCTTCGCCGACTACGCCGAGCGTCTGCGCCGCAATCCGCCGGCGGTGAATACCTACGCGCTGATCGGCCATATGTCGCTGCGGGTGGAGGCGATGGACCACGACATCGAGCGACCGGCCACCGACAAGGAGGCCGCGCGGATGAAGGAGCGGCTGACCGAAGCGCTGAGCCAGGGCGGCTCGGGATTCTCCACCGGCCTGTGGTATCCGCCGAGCCGGCATGCGCCGACCGACGAGGTGATCGCCGTGGCCGAGGCGCTGCGCGACCATGGCGGCCTCTATGTGACCCACATGCGCGACGAGGGCGACGGCGTGCTCGACAGCATCGAGGAGACGCTGAAGATCGGCCGCGACACCGGCTCGGCCGTGGTGATCAGCCATCTCAAATGCATGCTGCCGCAGAATTTCGGCCGCTCGGCGGAGGCGCTCGCCCGCATCGACGAGGCGGTGAAGGCCCAGAAGGTGGGTTTCGACGTCTATCCCTATCCGGCTGGTTCTACCGCGCTGATGCCGGATCGCGTGAGCGCCAATCTGCCGATCCAGATCAGCTCGTCCGAGCCGCATCCCGAGATGGCCGGCCGGATGCTGAACGACATCGCTGCCGAATGGGGCGTCGATCCGGTCGAGGCGGCGAAGCGCCTGCTGCCCGCGGCGGCGATCTATTTCTTCATGCATGAGGACGACGTGCGCCGCATCCTCGCCCATCCGCGCAGCATGATCGGCTCCGACGGAATTCCGAGCAACGACATGCCGCATCCGCGCCTCTGGGGCACCTTTCCCCGCGTGCTCGGGCATTACGCGCGCGAGCTGGGCCTGATCACGCTGGAGCAGGCGGTGCACAAGATGACCGGCCTGACCGCCGGCGTCTTCGGCATGAAGGACCGCGGCGTGCTGCGCGAGGGCGCCTTTGCCGACCTTGTGCTGTTCGATCCAGAGACCGTGATCGACACTGCCACCTTCACCATGCCGAAAACGCCGGCGAAGGGCATCGTCGAGGTCTGGGTCAACGGCGTCTCCGCCTATCGCGAGGGCGAAGGTGTCACCGGCGCCAGCGCCGGCCGTCTGGTGACGCGACAGGCCGCCTGAGGTCCAGACGCGCTTCTGACACTCCGCCGGCTGACTGTCCGCATCCGGTACTGGGGCAAATTCGAAACAACTGGCGGGAAGGCGGAACCGGCGTGATCGCGGCCGGTTGCGCTCTCGCCCGACGCGGCCATCCATGCCGCCGGCCCGGGGAGACGGCAGGGAGCGAAGCGACGAGGGATGGCCAGGATTCTGGTCGTGGAAGACGACACGCTGCTGGCGCTGACGATCTGCGACCTGCTGGAAGCGGAGGGGCATGTCACCCTGCATGCCGCCGACGGCGAGGAGGCGCTGGCCGAACTCAGGCGTCATGTCCCCGACCTGATCGTCACCGATTACCGCATGCCGCGCATGGATGGCGAGGCGCTGGTCAACGCCATCCGCCGCGACCCGCAGCTGGCGCGGCTGCGCGTCGTCATGGTCAGCAGCTACGAACTCGACCATCTCCGGGCGCGCCAGGTGGCGGTCGACGCCTATGTGCAGAAGCCCTACCAGAACGCCCAGCTCGTCGCCGCCGTGGAACGCATGATCCAGCACGGCGAACGCGACCCGTCACGGATGCGGTAGCACGCATGACCTGCGGCCTTGCTCCGCCGGGCCGAACCGCTCTAGGCTTTCCCTGCAGGTGAGAAAAAAGAAGGGGGGAGCCATGCATCGTGCGTTTCTGTTGGCATCGATCATTCTGCTGGCCGGTTGCCAGGCCCACAACCCCACACCGCCCGCCAGACAATTGTCGCCCGACGAGCAGCGCGCCCGGGCGATGTGCCAGGACATGCTGACCTCCGATGCCGCCTATGGCGGTGGCGCCGACTACTGGATCGACAACTGCATGAAGTTGCGGCTGCGCGAGATCAAGGCGGGGTTGAGGTAGATGGCGCAGGCCTCGGGAGAGCGGTACGCACATCTTCAGCGCCGAGGATGGCGGTGGGTGCAGGATGAACTGCAGGATGAACGCGGTGGCGGGTGACGGGTAGCGTGGCCCCTACGGGGCCAGTTCGCGCAGCCAGTATTCGTAGCGGCGATCGACCTGGGCCGGCTGGAGCTGGTTGTGCCGCTCCAGGCCGTGATGACGGGCGGCGCGCGGGCTGAGGCCGAAGCGGCGCTGGAAGGCGCGGCTGAAATCGCTGTCGCTGCGGAAGCCGGAGGCGCGCGCGATGGCGCTGATCGGCCGGTCCGCGGCCTGCGGATCGACCAGCGCCAGCAGGGCGGCACGCAGGCGGCGTTCGCGGATATAGGCCGAAACCCCGCCGAGCGGCGCGAACAGCTCGTATAGCCGGGTCCGCGACAGGCCGTGATGCTCGCAGAGGCTGGCGGGCGACAGGGCGGGGTCGGCCAGCCGCGCCTCGATGTCGCGCCGCAGCGATATCAGCAGCGAGCGCTCGAGGAACTGCGTTTCGCCCGGCGTGCCCTGCCAGGTGCCGTTCAGGCAGGCCGCTGCCAGCTGCGCGGTCATCGGTGCGATCGCGGTGGCCTGCTGGAAATCGAGCCGGGCGGCGTGCCGCGCCAGCGCCAGCATGTGGTCGCGCAGCAGGGCGACCAGCGGCTCGCGGCCGTCGAGGGCACGCATATGCTGGTCGTCCGGCGTATGCAGGAAATCCTCGATCATCGGCCGCGGCAGGATCAGCGAGATATTGCTGAAATCGGTCGTCTCGGCCTGCATTTCGCGCGACAGGTCGTAGACCAGGAGGCCGTTCGCCGGCATATCGGCCTCGCCGTTCTTCCAGCGGTAGCGCTGGGTGCCGCTGTCGTAGAGCTGGATCATGAAATGATCCATGCCGTCGCGGCCGATGGTCAGCGGCGAGCGCTTCCAGATCTGCGCCCGGGTGACGGTGCGCGCCAGCATCAGCGAGCCGATCATGTGCGCGTCGATGGTGGCGTGGAACTCGTCCGGCTCGCTGCTGCGATGCACCGGCCGCTCGACCTCGAAGATGCAGGCGATGCTCTCGCGCCAGACGCTGAAGCGCTGCTGCTGCGGCAGGTGGTCGACGGAAAAGCGCGAATGCAGGAAGGTGTCGGCGATGGCGCCGCCCTGCATGTCGTCTGCGATCTCCGTTCCGGTGCTCACGCTGGGTTTCCCGATAGTTGATACTGGCGGCCCTGAGGCTGCCCATCCTATTGGCGGCCGGAGGCCGCGGGCAACAGGTCAGTGCAGGTCGACGCCGACGGTCGGTCCGGAACCGGCAGGCTGCGGCGTTTTCATCCTGACGGCGCCGGCCGCCGGCGCCGACGCGTCGTAGGCGGAGCAGTAGGCCAGCATCGCCTGGATATGCGGATGATCGGTCGTCATGCCGGCTTCGCGGATGCCGTATGCGATGGCGAGCAGCAGCCGGTCGGTATCGGTGCCGGCGGCCTCGACCAGCTGGTAGTAGCGGCGCTCGGCTTCCGGCCTGTCGGCGATGGAAATGTCAGGCATGAGGCGCACCTTCTGTCGCGATGATGATGGCCGGCAGGCTGCTGACAGCGCGGCCGGGCGTCAATCGCAGCCCGTCGCTTTTGCCCTGGCGTCCGACCGAGTTGACCGCCGGTCCGGAAGCTTCGTTGTGCAGGTTTTAAGAGCATATACCTCTGCGGGTAGGGCGGTCCGGGCGGCGACTCAGCCGGCATATCCTCATATCGCGCCTCCCGCCTGAGATCCTCGGGTCAAGCCCGAGGATGACGGTGCGATGGAGACCAGCGCCTGCGTTCATCGTCGTACAGTTCCTGTCATCCTGGGCGATCTCCCGCAGGATTGTGCGAACCGATGACGTCGTGCGCCTGTACCGCGAGCCGCTGATTAAGAGTCAGCTGCTCCGCCGCCTGCGCTAACCAAGCGGTAGTTCTTTCTCCATCCACGCCGGCACCGGCCGTCCGATGCCTTTCAGCCAGCGGCCCATCGCGCCGGCGACCTCGCGCACCGGTCCGCGGTCGCACATCCGGCTGCGCCAGGCGATCAGGCGCGCGGCGCTGGCGGGAACCGGCGCGCCCATGCGGTCGCCGAAGATCTGCGCCATGAAGAAGGCGATGTCGGCATAGGTGTACCGCGTGCCGGCCAGCCAGGGGCGGCCGTCGGCGAGCAGATCTTCCATCGTCGCGTAGAAATCGGCAGCACCCCTGCGCGCCGCCACCGCCGCCGGATCGTCGGGCGTCTGCTGCAGGCCCATCAGGCGGATGATGTGCGGAAAGTAGACCTCGTCGGATTTCAGCTCGAGCAG
>NZ_DATGQG010000133.1:0-20621 GCF_035304305.1 Ferrovibrio sp. | reverse complement strand
CGGCCGCTGGTGGAGAATACATTCCGTGACATGAGCGAGATGGGCATCAGTCACGCGGGAGATCGCTAGGATGTGGGCGCGGCTGAAGGCCTTCATTCTTTGGGCATGGAAGATCATCTCGACGCCCGCCGCGACGCTGAGCCTCGGTTTTCTTACCCTGGGCGGCTTTCTCGGCGGCGTACTCTTCTGGGGCGCGTTCAACACGGCGCTGGAAGTCACCAATACCGAACCTTTCTGCATCTCGTGCCATGAGATGGAGGACAATGTCTATGAGGAACTGACGCGGACCGTGCATTTCACCAACCGGTCGGGGGTGCGTGCATCCTGTCCGGACTGCCATGTCCCGCATGAATGGACCAACAAGATCGCCCGCAAGATGCAGGCCTCGAAGGAAGTCTGGGGCAAGATCTTCGGCACGATCAACACGCGGGAGAAGTTTCTCGATAAGCGCCTCGAACTGGCCCAGCATGAATGGGTGCGCCTGAAGGCGAACAATTCCCTGGAATGCCGCAACTGCCACAGCGAGGATTCCATGGACCTGACCAAGCAGTCCAACCGCGCCGCGATCATGCACACGCGTCATCTGCTGAGCGGCGAGAAAACCTGCATCGACTGCCACAAGGGCATCGCGCACCGCCTGCCCAACATGTCGGGCGTGCCGGGCTGGAACTGATCTCCGCCCGGCCGCGGGGGCGTCTAGTTCTCCGGGCCGGAGAAGTGCGGAAACAGGATCGTGTTCTCGATCCGGATATGCTCGTTCAGATCGTCGAGCAGCTTGCGGATGCCGTCATAGAGGCCGCGCCAGGTACGGCAGGCGCCGAGCGGCGCGATACAGCCCGCCGTCATGTCGTACAGCAGCCGGCCCAGCGCCAGATGGTCCTCGTGATCGATCATCATCATCGAGATCGGCTGCCCGATCATCGCATTGCCGCCCTGTTTCATCAGGGGAAACAGGATGTGCTCCTCCTTGCACATATGCATGTCGAGTTCGGGCTTGATGTCCTGCAGCAGCTTTGACAGGCCATCGGGAAGATCGGGGTGCCCGGCATGCACCGTTTCCACTCGGCGGGCGGCGGCGATCAGCTCGTCGAGTTCACGGCGATGGACTTCGTGATAGCGCTGGAGAATGTGATCGATCAGCGCCGCCGGATCGGCCGGCAGCATTTCCGGGACGGAGCGGGCTTCGGGACTGCCTGCGGGCATAACGGTTTCTGACATGGGATTTCCTTTCGCGGCAGAGGATCAGCCGGGTCGCCCATCGGCCCGGGGTCCGACGAGAATCGGCAGGTAGCCGATCACGTAAACGAGATAGCCGGCGGCCCAGACGATGCCGGACGCGGCCGTGAGCCAGAAGGTGACGGTGCCGAGGTCGAAGGCGCCGGCCACCCGCCCCAAGGCACCCAGTCCGACCAGTGCATAGGCCGCGACGGCGCTGGGGGGCGCCACCAGCGGGCGCCCGCTATGGCCCAGCGAGGCCCGCGTCATCACGGCAAGGACCATGATGCCGACGCATCCCGCGCCCAGGGCATGGAGCGCGGCCGCCTGCGGCACGAATTCCAGCGCCGCCAGTGCCTTGAGGCCAACACCGACGACCAGCCAGGCATAGCCGAGATGCAGCGACCAGATGAGGGGAATGCGCCAGGTGCGCCAGAACTGCCAGAGCAGGAAGCGGCGCAGATGCAACAGGGCGGCGGTGGCGAACAATCCGGCCTGCAGCATGGCCGGGATCGAGACGGCTTCGGCGATCAGGCCGGCGGCAAGGGCGATCAGCGCGGCGCGGTCGAGCCACGGCCGCGGGATGATTTCCATCCGCTGCCCGGCCACGCGCATGCCGTTGACGGTGAAAGCCGGCACGATCCGCCCGCCGATGATGGCGATCATGACGATGAAGAGGCCGAGCGCGCCATACAGACCGGTACGGCCGACGTCGCGGATGCCGAGCGCCTGGAGATGCCAGCACAGATCGGTCAGGAAGAGAGCGGTGAGGATGACCACGAAGACGCCATTGCGCGTCGCGTTGCTGCGCAGGATGCTGGGCGCCACGAGACTGGCGAGAAACGGCCAGAACGCCAGATCGACGACGGTGAAAACGGCCGTCTCGATGGCAGCCGGCCAAAGGGCGAGGATGCGGGCGGCGATCCAGAGACCGGCCAGCATGCCGAGGCGCCAGCCGCGCACCGGCGGCATGCCGGTCCAGTTCGGCACTGCCGTGAGCAGGAAACCGGCCAGGGCGGCGGAGGCGAAGCCGAATACCATCGCATGGCCGTGCCAGAGCAGCGGCTCCGGCGTCATGCCAAGCGGCAGCCCGAAGAACCAGGCTGCCACCCAGAGCGCGATGTAGACGCTGGCCTGCAGGCCGGCCAGCAGGAAAAACGGCCGGAAGGCGCTCTGGAGCAGCAGCGGCAGGCTGGCACCCGTCGGGGTCGGATTACGGATTGCGAAGGATGCCATCCTCATGCTGTCCACTGTCTCCTGCAGGTTGCGGCCGGCATGCGCCGCCTCAGCCCATGCCGCCGCAGTCAGGATAGAAGCGAGTCGACAGCTTATCTTTGTGCCACCGCAACTATCCTGAATTCCGCCCTCAGCCGTAGACCGTGCAGCTCTCGCACACCGTTCCGCGGACGTCCCGCTTCAGATGGGCCTGCCGCAAAGCCTGGAATTTCGGCGAGTTCCAGGCATCGAGGAAGGATTCGGTGGTCAGGTCGCCCATATGGAAGCGGCCATCATGGTCGAAACAGCAGGCCGAGAGCTTGCCGTCCCAGGTGATATGGCCCTCGGTGAAGATCGACCAGCAGGGCAGCGGATCGCGCAGCGCCCCCGACCGGCCGCGGTTGCCGGCCACCGCCGACCAGCCGCGTTCAACCTCTTCCTCGCGCACCAGATCGGCCTGGTTGTACAGCGGGAGGGCGTAGAGTTCGTCGACATAGGGGCGGATTTCCTCAAGAGCTTCCTGCATCCGCCGTCCCTGTTCGCCGTCATATTCGATATAGGATGCATAGAGGCCGCATTTGTAGCCGCCGGCTGCACGCACGGCATGCGCGCCGGCGATATTCTGCTTCATCCGGTCGAAGTAGCTTGCCTTGACCCGCGTCACATCGACGAACTGCGCCGTATCGGCGTAGTTGTACGAGAATTTCAGCGAGTCCAGACCTGCCTTCATGCAGGCTTCCACGCGCTTGGGCGTCGCCAGCGAACCGTTTGTGGTCAGGAAGACATAGGGGTAGCCGCAATCGTGCTTGGCGAACGCGATCGCGTCCGGCAGCCACGGCACCATGAAGGACTCGCCGAGATAGAACACGCCGATCTCCTCCACTCCGGCCTCGCGCATCTCGCGGAGCAGCCGTTCGAACAGGCCGCGATCCATGTCCTTCTGGTCGCGCAGCCGCATCGAGCGCGCACAGAAGGCGCAGGCGAAGTTGCAGCGGGCCGTCAGTTCGATTTTCACCGAGCGCGGCACCGGCGCCCGGGCGGCGGCGCGGGTCGGCTCGATATACGTAATGGCATCGATACGTTCTGTGATCGTCATGGCGAGATTCTCTCTTTGCTAGGCCGTTCTTGGTTCAGCGGAGACGGATCCGGCCTTGCGGGGCCGGCTTGCCGCGATACAGGCGGCGAAGGCGATGATGGCCAGAATCGTGAGCGGTCCGCTGGCGGCCCGCAGATCCAGGGCTTCGGTCAGTCCGGCCAGCAGCCGGATGACGACCGAGAGATGCAGAAGCGCGAGCGGCCCGTAGAGGATCGGCGTGTAGCGCACCGTGAGCCCCGTGACGGCCGGAAGGATGATCAGCGCATGGCCGAACACCATCGAGAGCACAAAGCCGATGGTTACCGCATGCAGCGCGGCATCATAGCTGACGGCATGCAGGCCGGGCGGCAGGGCAAGCAGCACAAGGCCTGCGATGCCGAGCCAGACATAGCCGGCGAGCATGCAGACGCCGAAGAAGCGGGTCTGGCCCGGCATGCGTATGGTGCGTCGCGCAATGTCGTGCCGCAGCAGCCACAGTGTCGTGGCCAGCAGCCCGGCGCCGAATGCGGCAGCGCCGAGATCTTCCGTCATGCCGAGACCGGCACCGGCCAGCAGCAGAACGGCCGACAGAACGAACAGCGCCGTGCCGCCGCGCTTCGGGGGCAGCAGACGGCTCATTTCCAGACGCTCGCCGGCAATGGTCAGGATCAGGAAGACGAGCCACCAGCCAGCCGCCATGGGGAGGTCGCCGGCGGCAAGCCAGACGAGATTGCCGGCAATCCATGCCGCGGCGCCCAGCGCCATCGTCCAGGTGAACAGCGCCGGCTGGATGCGGGCGATCCGTACGGAGGCCGCCGCGAGGATGATGCTTGCGAACAGGCAGGCGGCGATGCCGGGAACCGGCGCACCGCCCAGCAGCAGAATGCCGCCGAGCACAACGGACAGTGGACCGAGATAGGCCCAGCCGGCACCAAGCGCCACCGCTCGCTCCAGGCTGATCAGCGCGCCCATGCCGGCGATCATCAGCGGGCCGTGCAGCGGCGCGAGACCTGCGCCGTGGGGCAGCACCAGACCCAGTCGCCACAACCCGCCGCAGAAGCCGGCAAGGAGGCCTACGCCGGTCAGCGCGAGCAGCCCGCGCCGCAGCATACGACCGCGGCGGACCGCGGGTTCAGGCGGCTGTGCGGCTGATGCAGATCTGCCAGACATCGGGGCCTTTCGCCCGGTATTTCCACCGGAAGGAACTGGGGAAGCCGTTCCTGAGCTGGTACAGCACCGGCTTCGGATCGTGATCGTCGACAAACAGAAGCGCCTCGCCCAGACTGAGCCGCATCGCATTGCCCAGGATCAGGGCATTGCGCATTGGCGGCGCGACGAAGCGGACGTCGATCGTTTCCTCGGCCTTACAGGGGCACATGCGGAGCCTCCTCGAAGCGGCGATTGAGCAGGGCACGGCCACGCGGCGTGATGCGATCGGAGTTCCATACCGGCGTCCAGACCAGGCGAATATCGAGTCGCGCCTTCGGAAAACGCTTTGCAAGCGCATCATGAATCGTATCGACGATCGCAGGGCCGAGCGGGCAGGCCCGCGTCGTCAGCGTCACCGCCACTTCGATCGCCTCAGGATGCTGCACCGCAGTATAAACCAGCCCCAGGTCGACGATGCTGATACCCACCTCGGGGTCGAGAACGCCCTGAAGACTCTCGAGAATCTCGCTGTCGAGCTGCGCTGCGGGACTCATGTCGCTCTCCTCGGATCGAAGTCATATGCGACATTCTGCGGCGGGGTTCTTTGCCCTGTCGCAAACAAAAGGCCTGTCGCGAAGAAAAGGACGGTCATCCGGCTCCAGCTTGCGCCGACACAAAGACCGGGATGCAGGCCCCTGCTATTCAGCCGGCAGAGGGAGTGCGGACATGACCCTGGACGAAAACATGCCCCTGGAGGAGGTGATGCGGCGCTGGCCCGCCACCATCCGGGTATTTCTGAACTACAGGATGCACTGTATCGGGTGCCCGATCTCCTGCCTGCATACGGCGCGGGACGCGGCACGTGAACACGGTGTGGAACTCGACAGGTTTCTTGCCGACCTGCGCAATGCGGCAGGAACGGGCCCGACGCCGCCGCGGGGACCGGGAGCGGTTTTCCGCAACGCGGAGGCCTGAAACGCGGGGGCCAGACAGGCCGGGTTCAGTCCTGCGTGCCTTCCGCGAGAAGGAAAAGGCGATGGGGATCCTTCAGGATGATCCTCTGGCGACCGCCCTCCACCAGACCGTCGCCCTCCCATGCACTGAGAATGCGGCTTACCGTATGCAGCGTGGTTCCGGTCATTTCGGCGATATCCTGCCGGCTGATCGGGAAATCGATCTCGATTCCCTGCTCCACCTTCCGACCGGACTGATTGGCGAGCCGGAGCAGCGCATGGGCCACCCGCCGGCTGACTTCCTCGGTCGACATTTCGACCACACGCGCCTGGGTATCCTGCAAACGGCTGCCGACCGTCTGCAGGGTCTTGAGGCTGAGGCTGGGATACCGCCCGACCAGGTCAGGCCAGATCGCCGACGGCCAGTTGAGCGCGACACTGTCCACCACGGCATTCGAGGTCGCGGGATAGGTATCCCGCCCGATCGCCATGGCGACGCCGAACAGGTCGCCGGGGTTTATGTAGCGCATGACGACCTGCTGGCCGTCCGGCGTCAGCTTCACGACCTGCAGCCGTCCATGCAGCAGCAGGAAGAAGGAATGGGCCTGACCATCCTGCTCGAAGACGCTGGTGCCCTTGGGGTACCGGCGTGACGTGGCGCTGCTGAGAATGTCGGCCAGCTGCTCGCGGCTGAAGCCCTGAAACAGCGGCAGGCCGGCAATCACCGAAGGGTCGATACTGCTCATGCGTCACTCTGGTCCTCTGCACCCGGGCCAGAATACCAGCGGGGGCGGAATTTTCCACCGATCCGCGACGGGTTGCCGCCGGTTTGTCGCAGCACAAAAACTTCTTCCGCCAGCCATGCCTAGATGGGCCACGGGCCGGAGGGCCCGTGGCAATTTATCCGTGGAGAAAGAAAAATGCGCACAGGTTTGGTTTTGGGCCTGGCTCTGGCCTCCCTCGCCCTGGTCGGCCCGGTTTCGGCGGCCGAATTCGAAGTCAAGATGCTCGACAAGGGGCAAAAAGGCGTGATGGTCTTCGAGCCGGCCCTGGTGAAGGCCGCACCGGGCGACAAGGTCACGTTCGTGCCGACGAACAAGGGCCACAATGTCGAGACCATCGACGGCATGCTTCCGGCCGGCGTCGCGCCCGTGGTCGGCAAGTACAACGAGACCATCAGCATCACCTTCGACAAGCCGGGCGTCTACGGCTTCAAGTGCAAGCCGCATTACGGCATGGGCATGGTGGCGATGGTCGTCGTCGGCTCGCCGGAGAACGAAAACGAGGCGCGGGCCGTCAGCCATCCCGGCAAGGCAAAGAAGGTCTTTGCCGAGCTGTTCGACAGCGCCGCGCTCGCCAGCAAGTAACCTGACCCCGTGCTGCCGCCCCGAAGCGGGCGGCAGCATGTCAGCGCGCCAGCAGCCTCCACAGGCAGCACAGCATTGCGGCGCACCAGGCCAGTGCCGCGACGGCAAGGGCAATCTCCGGCAAGACATCCGCACCGGCCCGGAAGATCGCAGCCACACCCATCAGCAGGGCTACGGCAGCGATCGTTCGCGATGGCAACGGCAGGCGTTCACGCTGCGCCATGGATTTGAGCATCATGGTCGTGGTTGACATCCCGATGCCGCCGATCGCGACCAGATGCAGCGGCGCGACATGGCTCCAGGGCGGATGAAAGGCCCCGGCGCCGATTCCCGCCAGACCGAACGCGATGAACAGCTGGGCTGCGGCAAGCGCCAGCAGATCGGGCCCGGCGAGCCGGAGCGCCGGCAGCCAGCCCCATGCGCGGATGAGAAGAGCGCCGGCCGCCAGCCACGAGAAGCCGGCGAGCACCAGCGGCGGTGCATCCGCCGCCAGCGAAAGGGCGGCGGCGCCGATCAGCACAGGCATGGACTGCTCCAGCCGCAGCCGGGGCGCGATCCGCGCCCCGCCGGCCCGCTGCACCAGGCCCGAGAAAGCGGCGCCGGCGATGCGTCCGCCCATGATCACGATCAGGATGACGACCGTAAAAACGCCGAGCAGGACCGCCGGGCGCGAAACCACAGCGGCCATGCCGAGCACCTGGAGCTGTGCCGCGGCATCGCAGGTTACGATTGCGGCAAGCACGATCGGAAAGATGACATTCTGGCTCCGTTTCACGCCGCGCAGGAAGCTGCGGCCGGCAACCCAGCCGATTGCCGCGGTGGATGCCACGGTAAGGACGGCATTCCATTCCGCCGCATCCGGCACGAAGAGCCAGGCCAGCCTCGCCGCCGCCCAGACGAGCAGAACCGGCAGCCAGGTGGAGCGTTCGGTCTTGGTGAACAGAAAGCCCGCGATCACCGCCGCGGCATAGCCGAAGACGAGCTCATGGGCATGCCAGTCGGCGCCGACACCTCCCGGTCGCGCGAAAATCCAGACGCCGATACTCAGCACCGCCTGGAGGCAGGCGGCGGCGAAGAATATGCGATGTGTCGTGCCAGCCGGTCTGGCCTCACTCGGAGGCTGGCGGCTCTGGCGATCCTGTCTGCCATTCATGCCTGCATACCAACGTGGAAAAGTCCGTTGGCGGCATCATAAGGTACCGAAGGTGTCTGAAGAAACCGCCGGCCATCCGCGGCGGCGGATCGTGCCTCTAGGCGCCCGCCCGGCGCAGGTCGCGGAGGCTGGCGAGGCGGAGCACCGCACGTTGCGCAAGACCCTGTGCCTCCGCAACAATTCCCTCGTCATTCGCATTGTCGGCGATCTCGAGATAGCGGTCGGCCAGCATTTCCGCCACTGCCACGACATCCTGCGACGTCATGTCGGCCGCCGCTCCGGATGCATGCAGTTGCCCGGCCATGCTGCGCGATTCCGCCGCGAGATGACGAAGCTGCGTCGCCACATTGCCCGCGGCACGCTCTGCCGCCTGCTCGAGAGCCATGGCGAGAAAAGCCTCGGCGGATCCGCACTGCCGCAGGGAAGCGGCATTGCCGGCGACCGGTAAACGGCGCCGGCCTTCGGCGTGGTAGGCCTGGCGGCGCTCACGGCGCAGCTGCCAGGCATGCTGAAGCTCCTGGCGGGCCATTGTCTCCGCGCCTTCCCGGACATCGTCCGCCTCAGCCTGCGCGGCGATGTAGCTCCAGAGCGAAAACGCCCGATCCTCGTTTCGCACGGCGATGGAGAGAAGCGTGTAGGCCGTGGCAACGCGTGACGTGGCCACTTCGGACAGGCCTTCGATATCAAATGTCTGCGGCAGGCCAGCGGTCGTAACCGAAGAAGCGGGAAGCCTGCCCAGCTGGCGCTGCGACCATTCTTCGACATGGCGTTCGTGTTCTCTTTCCTCCTCGGCAAGAGATTCGAACAATCGCGCCAGATCAGGCAAACCTTCGCGCTCGGCCCGCTTCGCGAAATCCGCATAATAGATCGCTGCCTCGTGCTCAAGCGCGAACGCTGTCGCAAGCAGCTCATCAAGCGTGCGAATCGGTGCCGCGGGTTCGGACTTGAGAAGGCTCATTGGAGCATCATGCGGCATATCCGGTGTCAGGGCGACGACGCGTTGCAGGCTGTGTTGACCTAGATCAAGCCGGGCGTTTCGCGAATGAGCGTATATTTGCCCCAGCACAAACACCTCGCGAGGCAAAAGCGGTAGGACCGTATCGCTGATTTTCACCGTCTGGCGCCGTTTCCCGGCGAGGGAACTTGTTCCCTGCGTGAAGGTTGGCGTTCCGGACACAGATCCACCTGCGGGGTGATGGGAAGAAAGCGTGACGGTTGTGTTCCAGACAGCGAGAAGCTCCACCGTTGCGCTGAGACTGCTTGGCCTCTGCCTGCTTCTTCTTGCCCTGCTTGCATATCCTGCCTTCGCTGCCGAACGGCTGTCCGACTTTATCGGCGGCATTCAGGCCGGTGATCTGGTTCCCGGCGCGGACCGGATCGGCCCGCCCCAGGGCGAGCCGCCGCTCGCCCCCGCCTATCGCGGCGACACCATCATCGGCCATATCTATCTCAACTCGGACTTCACCAATTCCGTCGGCTATTCGGGAAAGCCCATTCACATCCTGGTCGGTATCGATCCGAAAGGAATTGTGACCGGCCTGAAGCTTGTCGATCACAAGGAGCCGATCGTCCTCATCGGGATTCCCGAGGCCAGGGTGGTCGCGGCCGTCAATGATCTGATCGGAAAGGATCTCGGCGCGGTGGCGCGCAACGCCGAGCGCCCGCCCCAGGTCGATATCGTGAGCGGCGCGACGGTCACGGTGCTGGTCATGGCCGACAGCGTGGTGCGATCCGGGGTCCGCCTCATTCGCAGCGGCCGCCTCGGCGGGCAGCCGGTTGCGACGACTCAGGATACGGAGACCCGGCGCGTCGACCGGCAGGAAGGCACGATCCGCGGATGGGACGAACTGGTGGGGGACGGGTCGATCCGCCGCCTGAGCCTGTCCGTCGGCGAGGTCAGCGACGCTTTCGCGCGCGCGGGCAATGCGGAAGCGGCAGGCAATGCCGAGACGGCGTATCCCGACGACAGCTTCATCGACATGTATGTGGCGCCCGTCTCGGTGCCGGCAATCGGCCGCAGCCTGCTTGGCGAGGAAGGCTTCCGGCGGCTGCAGGAAAGGCTCAAGCCCGGGCAGGAAGCCATCGTGGTCGCCGGCGACGGCGCCTATTCCTTCAAGGGCTCGGGCTATGTCCGGGGCGGCATTTTCGACCGGATCGAGCTGCTGCAGGACGGCAATAGCACCCGCTTCCGCGACCGGAATCACACGCGGCTGGGTGCCCTTGAAGCCGAGGGCTCACCCGACCTGCGCGAGATCGCGCTGTTCGTCATTCCCGAGGATTTCAGCCTCGACCTCACCAGTCCCTGGCAGATCCAGCTGCTGGCGCAGCGCAATGTCGGCGCACGCGACAAGGCCTTCCTGACCTTCGAGGTCGAGTATTCCCTGCCCGACATGTACCTGATCCGCGAGGCCGCCGCCGCGCCTGCGCCGGCTCCGGCGGCGGCGCAGCAGCAGGCCCAGACCGGCGGGGCAGAGATCATGCCGGCCAACGATGTGCTGGACGAGGCGCTCTGGAAACGGATCTGGCGCGGCGACGCCGTCTCGATCGGTATTACCGTCACCGCCCTGCTTGTGCTGACGGCAATCTTCTTTTTCCAGGATGCGCTGGTGCGGCGCCCCAGGCTCTACACCTGGATCCGCCGCGGCTTCCTGACCTTCACGCTGCTCTGGCTGGGCTGGTATGCCAATGCCCAGCTGTCTGTGGTAAACGTCCTTACCTTCACCAACTCGCTGATCACCAATTTCAACTGGGAATTCTTCCTCGCCGCACCGCTGATCTTCATTCTCTGGTCTGCAGTGGCAGCCGCGCTGCTGTTCTGGGGACGCGGCCCGTTCTGCGGCTGGCTCTGCCCGTTCGGCGCGCTGCAGGAACTGCTGAACAATATCGCCCAGGCCCTGAAAGTACCGCAGGTGAAAGTGCCCTGGGCGCTGCACGAGCGCCTCTGGCCGATCAAGTACATCATCTTCCTCACCCTGTTCGGCCTGTCCTTCTATTCGCTTGCCCTGGCGGAGGCCTTCGCCGAGGTCGAGCCGTTCAAGACCTCCATCATTCTCAAGTTCAGCCGCGATTGGCCCTACGTCATCTATGCCCTGACCCTGCTGTCAGCCGGTCTGTTCATCGAGCGGTTCTTCTGCCGCTATCTCTGCCCTCTGGGCGCGGCTCTGGCGATTCCAGGGCGGATCCGCATGTTCGAATGGCTGAAGCGCTGGCCGGAATGCGGCTCGCCCTGTCAGCGCTGCGCCAAGGAATGCCCGGTCCAGTCCATCCATCCCGAGGGGCATATCAACGTCAATGAATGCATCTACTGCATGCATTGCCAGGAACTCTATCACGACGATCACCGCTGTCCGCACATGATCCAGGTTCGGCTCAAGCGCGAGCGGCGTGATGCTCTTGCCTCGCCTGCCATGGCGTCGGGCGGCAAGGGCCACAAGGCGGCATTCCTACCGCACCATGCGCAGTACAAAGCTGCGAAACAGCGGGAAGAGGCCGCCGGATCCCCCCCAACGTCAACTGAAGGAGCATGAAAATGAGTGCCGATAATAAACCGAAGAGGGGAATCAGTCGCCGCCGCGTCCTGGGGACCAGCGCCGCGGTCGCTGCCGCCGGCGCGACCGGATTGGCAGGCGGACTTACGGCCGGCCGCTCCGGCCTGATCAGTGACGCCGAGGCACAGACCCGCCAGCAGCAGGCCCGTCCGCGGACCGCCAACAAGTACGAAGTTAAGCCGGGAGAGCTGGACGAGTATTATGTGTTCTTCTCCAGCGGCCAGACCGGCGAGGTGCGCATCCTCGGCCTGCCGTCCATGCGCGAGCTGATGCGCATTCCGGTGTTCAACCGCGACAGCGCCACCGGCTGGGGCCAGACCAACGAAAGCCTGAAGATTCTCACCGAGGGCCTGACGCCGGAAGCCAAAGAATTCCTGAAGAACCGCGGCGGCATCTACACCAACGGCGACCTGCACCATCCGCATCCGTCGTTCACGGATGGCACCTATGACGGCCGCTATCTTTTCGCCAACGACAAGTCGAACACCCGGATCTGCCGCATCCGTCTCGACATCATGAAGTGCGACAAGATCCTGCAGATTCCGAACCAGTCGACGGTGCATGGCCTTCGGGTGCAGAAGTATCCGCGGACCGGCTATGTCTTCTGCAACGGCGAGGATCGCGTGCCGGTGCCGAATGACGGCAAGATCCTGGACGATCCGACGAAATATGTCGCCTCCTTCACGGCCGTCGACGGCGATACGATGAAAGTCGCCTGGCAGATCCAGGTGAACGGCAATCTGGACAATGTCGACGCCGACTACCAGGGCAAGTATGCCTGGGCGACCTGCTACAACTCCGAGGAAGGCGTGACCCTGGCCGAGACGATGGCCAACGAGCAGGACTGGGTCGTCGTCTTCAACATCAAGCGGATCGAAGAGGCCGTAAAGCAGGGCAAGGCAAAGATGATCGGCGGCATCCCCGTACTGGATGGCCGCAAGGGGTCGCCCTATACCCGCTACATTCCGGTGGCCAACAGCCCGCATGGCATCAACACGGCGCCGGACGGCATCCATTTCGTCGCCAATGGCAAGCTCTCGCCGACCGTCACCGTCTTCGATGCCCGCAAGCTGGATGACCTGTTCGACGACAAGATCCAGCCGCGCGACGTCGTGGTCGCCGAACCGGAACTGGGCCTCGGGCCGCTTCACACGGCCTATGACGGTCGGGGCAACGCCTATACGACGCTGTTCCTGGACAGCCAGATCGTAAAGTGGAACATCGATCTGGCCAAGCGCGCCTACAAGGGCGAGAAGGTCAATCCGATCATCCAGAAGCTGGACGTCCATTACCAGCCGGGCCACAACCACACCTCCATGGGCCAGACCAAGGAGGCCGACGGAAAGTGGCTGCTGTCACTCAACAAGTTCTCCAAGGACCGCTACCTGAATGTCGGCCCCCTGAAGCCGGAGAACGACCAGCTGATCGACATCTCCGGCGACAAGATGGTTCTTGTCCATGACAGCCCGAGCTTTGCAGAGCCGCATGACGCAACCATCGTGCACCGGTCGAAGATCAACCCGCTGCATGTCTGGAAGCGCGACGATCCTTTCTTCGCCGATGCGGTGCAGCAGGCGAAGGCCGACAATGTCGTGCTGGAAACCGACAACAAGGTGGTCCGCGACGGCAACAAGGTCCGCGTCTACATGACCTCGGCTGCCCCGGCTTTCGGGCTGGAGCAGTTCACCGTGAAGCAGGGCGATGAGGTCACCGTCTACGTCACCAATATCGATGACGTGGAAGACCTGACGCACGGTTTCTGCATCAACAACTACGGCATCAACATGGAGATCGGTCCCCAGCAGACCTCTTCGGTCACCTTCACGGCCGACCAGGCGGGGGTCTACTGGTACTACTGCACCTGGTTCTGCCATGCGATGCATATGGAGATGCAGGGCCGCATGCTGGTCGAGCCGCGGAACGCCTGAGGACAAGGTGCGTTTCCGCATTACCGTGACTGCAGGACTGGCGGCGATCCTCGCCGCCAGTCTCGCTTTGCCTGCCCAGGCACGGCAGATTGCCGTCGCGCCCGGCGCAGCGCTGCAGCCCGTGATCGATGGGGCGGCCGAGGGTGACGTCATCATCCTGGAAGCCGGCACCCATCAGGGTCCGGTCACGATCGATCGCAGACTTACGCTCCAGGGCGAGTCCGGCGCGATCCTGCAGGGCAACGGCAGGGGCAGCGTCGTCACCGTCACTGCCGCCGGATCAGTGGTCCGCGGACTGACCGTGCGCGGCTCGGGAAAGCGGCAGGACAAGCTGGATTCAGGTATCTTCCTCGCCCAGACAGCGACGGAAGCGGTTGCCGAAGACAATACGGTCGAAGGCAACCTCTACGGCATCTATATCCATGGTGCGGCGGATGCGCTGGTGCGCGGCAACCGCATCCACGGCATCCGCGAGGGCCGGATGAACGAGGCCGGAAACGGCGTATCGGTCTGGAACGCTCCCGGCGCCCGGGTGCTCGACAACGAATTCCGCTACGGCCGCGACGGCATCTTCGTCGTCGCCAGCAAGCGCAACGTGTTCAGCGGCAACCGCTTCGGCGATCTGCGCTTCGCCGTCCACTACATGTACACCAACGACAGCGATATCACCGATAACGTTTCCATCGGCAACAGCGTCGGGTTTGCGATCATGTATTCGCACCGCCTGCTCGTCGCCCGCAACCTGTCCGACGGCGACCGCGATCACGGCTTCCTGTTCAACTACGCCAACGGCTCACGGATCGTCGGCAATACCGTCCGCGGCCGCCTGCAGCCGGCCGACCGATGGATCCGCGCCGGCATGCGCGATGGCGGCAGCGAGCATGGCGTCCCCGCAGTCGAGGAACCGCTCAGCATGGCAACCGGCGCGCGGATCGGGCCGACGAAATGCGTGTTCATCTACAATGCCAACCAGAACCGCTTCTATGACAACCGTTTCGAAGGCTGCGAGATCGGCATCCATTTCACCGCCGGCTCCGAACGCAATGCCCTCAGCGGCAATGCCTTCATCCGCAACCGCACGCAGGTCAAATATGTCGGGACGCGCTATCTCGACTGGTCGGAGAATGGCCGCGGCAATTACTGGAGCGATAACCCGGCCTTCGACCTGAACGGCGACGGCATCGCGGATACCGCCTATCGCCCCAACGATCTGGTCGACAAGGTGCTGTGGACCGCACCGCAGGCAAAGCTCCTGATCAACAGCCCTGCCGTGCAGGTGATCCGCTGGGCGCAGTCACAGTTTCCGGCGCTGCTGCCCGGGGGCGTGGTCGATTCCCGGCCGCTGATGGCGCCGCCCTCCCTGCCGCAGCTGGCCAATCGCGAGGCAAAGTGAAGAACACAGTCGACATACGGGACGTCAGCAAGCGTTATGGCCGCGTCGAGGCGGTCAGGAACGTGACGTTTGCGCTGCCGCCGGGCGAAACCGTCGCCCTGGTCGGCCATAACGGTGCGGGGAAAACCACGCTGATCAAGCTGATGCTGGGCCTCATTCACCCCAGCGCCGGAACGATCACCGTTCTGGACGAGAATCCCGCTGCCGGCGAATCCGCCGCCCGCCGGCGGCTGGGCTATCTGCCCGAGAATGTATCCTTCAATGCCGCCCTGACCGGCAGGGAATTGCTGTCCTTCTACGCGCGGCTCAAGGGCGAGGCGCCAAAGCGGGCCATGCCACTGCTGGAACAGGTCGGCCTGGCTGCAGCGGCCGACCGTCGCGTCGGCACCTATTCCAAGGGCATGCGCCAGCGCCTCGGCCTCGCCCAGGCGCTGATCGGCGAGCCCGCCCTGCTGCTGCTGGACGAGCCCACCACCGGCCTTGATCCGGCGCTGCGGCAGAGCTTCTACGAGACCGTGCAGCAGCTGCGCAACCGCGGCGCGACCGTGGTGCTGTCCTCCCATGCCCTGACCGAGCTGGAGGAACGGACCGACCGCGTGGTCATCATGAACAGGGGTATCATGGTCGCAAACGGCTCGCTGGATGCCCTGCGCCGCATTGCGCGGCTGCCGACGCGAATCCGCCTGCGGATGGCCGACGGCAACCGCGAGGCCGTGCAGGCCCTGCTCGACCCGCAGGAACGCTGGCAGACGATCAACGGACACGTGGTGGAGATCGAAGCCGGTCCGGAACGCAAGATGGATCTGCTGCGACGCGCCACCCGGGCCGACATGGCGATCGAGGATATCGAGGTGATGCCGCCCACCCTGGACGAGCTTTACGCGCATTTCCTGCGCAGCCAGGAGGCCGTGCAATGAGAGAGATCGTCATCATCGCCGGCAAGGAGATCCAGGAGGGATTGCGCAATCGCTGGGTCCTGGCGACGACCCTGCTTCTGCTGGCGCTGTCGCTGACGCTCAGCTTTCTCGGCAGCGCCCCGACCGGCAATGTCGGCGTCCGGGCGCTGGATGTGGTGATCGTCAGCCTTTCCAGCCTGACCATTTTCCTGCTGCCGCTGATCGCCCTGCTGATCTCCTATGACGCCATCGTTGGCGAGGTCGACCGCGGCACCATGCTGCTGCTGCTCAGCTATCCCGTTGCACGCTGGCAGGTTATGCTGGGGAAATTTGTCGGCCATCTCGCCATCCTCGCTTTTGCCACGATCCTCGGTTACGGCGCATCGGCCGCCGCGCTGGCCGTCACGGGAGCGACGATCGATCCCGAAAGCTGGTTCGCCTTCGGCAGGCTGATCGGGTCGTCGGTGCTGCTGGGTGCCGCCTTCGTGGCGATCGGCTACCTGATCAGCGCGAAGGTGCGCGATCGCGGCACGGCGGGCGGCATCGCCATCGGCGTGTGGCTGCTGCTGGTGCTGCTCTATGACATGGCGATTCTCGGCATCCTGGTGGCCGACCAGGGACGCATGCTTTCGGCCGATGCGCTGAACGTGCTGCTGCTGCTCAATCCGGCCGACGCCTACCGGATGTTCAACCTCGCCGGATCGGCCGGCGTCAGCAGCCTGGCCGGCATGGCCGGTGTCGCGGAGTCGCTGACCCTGCCGCCGCTGTTGCTGGTCGCCACGCTCGCTTTGTGGGTGCTGCTGCCACTGGCGGCCGCCACGGCGATATTCTCGCGGAGGGAATTATGAAGCGTTTCACTATCGCTGCCCTGCTGGCCGCCGGCGCCGCCCTCGCGGCATGCGATGACAAGCCGAAGGATGCCGCACTTCCGCCGCCGCATACGCTGACCGTCGAGGCGGTCGGCAATTACTGCGGCATGAACCTGGTCGAACATGCCGGGCCGAAGGGGCAGATCATCCTCGCCGGCTGGCCCGAGCCGGTGTGGTTCTCCTCCGCGCGGGATGTGTTCGCCTTCACGATGCTGCCCGAGGAACCCAAGGATATCCGCGCCATTTATGTCTCCGACATGGCCCGGGCGCCCAGCTGGGAGGATCCGGGCGCGGATAACTGGATCGAGGCCAGGAAGGCGTTTTTCGTGATCGGAAGCTCCAGGAGCAGCGGGATGGGCGCGGACGAAACCGTGCCGTTCGGCGACCGCCAGGCCGCGGAGAAATTCGTTGCCGAATATGGCGGCCGGATCGTCACTTTTTCCGACGTGCCGCGCGACTATGTGCTGGGTTCCGGAGCAGTCGAGCAGCATTCCGCCAACCATCACGACCCGCGGCCGGCCCATGCGCACTAATCCTTCTCCGGCAGGCATCGGCCGGCGGCGCTTCATCGGCATCTCCGCCGCTGCGGCAGGTTTGAGCCTGCTGCCATTCACGGCGCGGGCGCGCGCCGAAGTGCATCTGGTTTCCTGGCGCGGCGTCGCGCTCGGCGCGGAAGCGACCATACGGGTCCACCATCATGACGAGCCCGCGGCGAAAGAGGCGGTTGCGCTTGTCGTCCAGGACCTGCAGCGACTGGAAGCGATCTTCAGTCTTTACCGGCAGGATTCGGCGCTCATGATCCTGAACAGCCGTGGCGTTCTGGAAGCGCCACCGGGCGAACTGGTCGACCTGCTCGAGCAGTGCCGGCGGTTCCACGCGCTGACCGGCGGCGCCTTCGATCCCAGCGTGCAGCCGCTCTGGCGGCTGTACCATGCGCATTTCTCCCGGCCCGGCGCCGATCCCGACGGCCCGGCGGAGGCGGACCTGGGTGCCGCGCTCCGGATGATCGGCTTTGATCGCGTGCTGCTCAGCCGGGACCGGATCGCTCTGCGCGGGGGCATGGCACTGACCCTGAACGGTATCGCTCAGGGCTATATCACCGACAGAGCGGTGGAGCGGCTCCGCCGGCAGGGCATTGCCCACACGCTGGTGGATCTGGGCGAGAGCCGTGCGCTCGGGCAGCATCCCGATGGCAGACCCTGGCAGGCCGCCATCGCCTATCCGGACGGCGCCGGCGTCGTCGACATGGTTCCCCTGTCCGATCTTGCGATCGCCACCTCGAGCGGTTCCGGCTTCCGCTTCGATCCGCAGGGGCGGATCACGCATATTCTGGATCCCGGAACCGGCCGGTCGCCGAGGCGCTACAGCAGCGTGTCGGTCATCCTGCCGAATGCCACCGCGGCCGACGCCCTCTCCACCGCCTTCAGCATGATGCCCGAGGACAGAATCTCGAGGACGCTGGCCGCCATCGGTGAGGGCAAAGTCTATCTGGTAGGGCCGGAATCCAAGGTCCGCGTGCTTTCGTCAACCTGACCGCGACGCGGCGACGAAATCCCTTCCGGGGGATGGAGGGAATTACCCGGGCGACTGCCGCTTAACCGAATTTCGGCGGCCGCTTGGCGTGGAAGGCCGAGATGCCCTCGGTCCAGTCCGTGCCGCCGATCAGCAGGCTCAGGGCCTCCAGACCGAAGCGGCGGGCGCTGCGCAGATCGGCATCTTCCGACAGGTAGACGGCAGCCTTGCTCTGGGCGATCGCGCGCGGACTCAGCGCCTTGAGGCGTTCGGCCAGCGCCAGGGCCTCCGGCAGCAGGGCATCCGGTTCGGTGACGGCATAGACGAGGCCGCGCCGCTCGGCTTCTTCCGCCGAAACATGGGTGGCCAGGAGAATCCATTCCAGGGCCTTGCTGCGCCCGACATGACGGATCAGCTTCTGTACACCGCCGGCGCCGGCAATGGCACCAAGCTTGACCTCCGGCAGGCCGATGCGGGCGGTTTTGGACATCAGGCGGAAGTCGCAGGACAGCGCGAGCTCGCCGCCCCCGCCGAGCGCGAAGCCGTTGATGGCGGCGATCACCGGGTAGGGCTGTTCCTCCAGGCTGTCGAAGACCCGCGCGATGCGATCGAGGTAGGTATCACGCAGCCTGAAACCGGCATCGCGTCCCAGCTGATCCTCGGTGAAGTAGTCCAGATGCGCGCCGCAGCAGAAGGCGCGACCGCTGCCGGTAATGATCAGGGCGCGCACGCCCGAGCCCTTCAGGCTGGCGAGAACCCCCTCCATGCCGTCCAGCAGGGCATGGGTCAGGGTGTTCATCTCAGCGCCGCGGGTCAGGGTGATCTGGGCCACGCCCTCCGCCGGCCAGGTCAGTTCCAGTGCTTCGTTCTTCATCGGATATCTCCTCGGCTGCGCGTCAGCGCGTCACCTTGATGCCGGCCTTCTCGCGGTCCCACAGCCTGCCCATGTTTTCGGACGCCCACTGGCGCAGCTTGTACTTCTCGATCTTCTCCGACGCCGTCTTGGGCAGTTCCTCAACGACATGGAGGTACCGGGGCACCATGAAATACGGCATGTTCCTGTCACAGAAGGCGATGATGTCCGCATAGTCGACCGTCACACCGGGATTGGCGACGAAGCAGACCAGCACATCGTCTTCGCCCAGTTCTGAAGGCACCGCCACCGCAGCCGCTTCCCGGAGCGCGGGATGGCGCGAGATGATCATCTCCAGTTCGTAGGCCGAAATATTCTCGCCGCGACGCCGGATGGCGTCCTTCTTCCGGTCGACGAAATAGAGATACCCGTCAGCATCGAGATAGCCGCGGTCGCCGGTATGGAACCAGAGCGACGACATGGCAGCCAGGGTCTCGCGCGGCATCTCGTAATAGCCCTGCATCATGATGCCCGGCGCGCGCGGCCGCACGGCGATCTCGCCGACCTCACCCGGCGGCAGGAACCGGTCCTCATCGTCCAGGATGGCCACTTCGGTATAGGGATGGGCGCGACCCGCCGATCCGGCCTTTTCCAGCGGCTCGTCCGGTCCGTGCAGCGTGACGGCAAAGGTCTCGGTCTGGGCGAACAGGCTGGTGAGTTTGATGCCCATGTCGCGGAACGGCCTGCCTGCCTCCGCGTCGAGGGCCGGGACGACCATGCACTGCCGCAGCCTGAGCCGGCTGCGATCCAGACGATCCAGCTCCTTGATGACGATATTGGCCATGGCGCCAAGCGCATTGGCCTGCGTGGCGCCGCAATCCACTACTTCCTGCCAGAACCGCGATCCCGAAAAGCGTCGCGACAGGGCAAGCGTCGCGCCGCAAAGCAGGGTCGGCATCATCGAATACCAGAGGGCATTGCCATGAAACAGCGGCAGGCAGGTGTAGAGAATGTCTTCCGAGGTGTAGCCGTAGCCGTTGACCAGCTGGTCGCCGACGCTCAGTCCCTGGGAATGCGGCGCGACGACCCCCTTGGAGGGGCCGGTCGTGCCCGACGTATACATGAGGAACATCGGATCCCTGTAGGACACCTCGGTGTCCGGAGGCGTATCGGGCTCCTCTTCCAGCAACGCGAACGGGACAGCAGCAAGACTGGCGGCATCGTCGCTGCCGCCGGCCTCGCTGGGAACCACAACGATGGTGTGAATAGCGTCGCTTTTGCGCAGATGGTCCGCGGCGCGTGGCAGCAGTTCCTCTTCGACGATCAGAACGCTGACCCTGGAATGATCCAGCAGGTAGCCGAGCAGCTCCCCCTTGGCGGCGGTATTGAAGGGCACGGCCACGGCCCCCAGCTTGCCGAGGGCGAAAACCGACCAGAGAAATTCGGGGCAGTTGCCGAGCAGCAGGCCGACATGGTCGCCCTTCTTCACGCTGGC
>NZ_DATGQG010000132.1:0-32827 GCF_035304305.1 Ferrovibrio sp. | reverse complement strand
AGGGTGGGGGAATTTGTCTATAACCCCGCGCCGTTGCGGCCTGTCAGGGCCTGAGACGCGTGGGCCCAGGTAGCTCAGTTGGTAGAGCAGAGGACTGAAAATCCTCGTGTCGGCGGTTCAATTCCGTCCCTGGGCACCATTTTCCGTGCATTTTGGCCATACACAAGCCCCTGCATGCTGACCTGCGGGTCCGTGGCGATTCTCCCCTCGCGCGCGCCGCAGGGAGAGGGACAAAGTCGGTTCACACGGCAGGAGAATAATCTTGGTCTTCCACGGGCGGATGAACTGCTCCCGCTGCTGGTCCGGCATTTCCGCCACGATGCAGGATTGTGGCCCTTTCCGGCTGATACGGGATCCCGGTCACTGGGGCGCGTCAGATCCCCATACCCTCGTGCTCGGGATCAGCAAGGGAAACACCCAGTCCACAGCCTTCTCCTCCGGACCTTTTGAACGCGTCGCCTTCAAGGGCATGCGGCACCGGGTGCTGGAGGTGCTTCAGGCGGTAGGGCTTCTGCCGAATGAAACCGCACAGGAATTCGAGCGGCGGTTCGAGCCGTCGGAACGCGACTTCGCTTTCGCAAGCGTGGTAAGGTGTTCCCTTACCGGAATGGACCGGAAGAAGGGTATCCATACCGCCGACAGTCCCAACGTCCTGCCCGCCTTCCGGTATGGAAGTCCGGGCAGGCATTTCGTCGACAACTGCGTTGATGAGCATCTGGTCGCGCTGCCCTCGCGAACGCGTCTGGTGCTGCTGCTAGGCAACACCGATGCGTATATCGAAAGCCTAGCGGGTGTTATCGCGCAGCGCCGGGGCCCGGTGACGAGAATCAACCCTGTGTCGTACCTGTCCGACGGCGTCCGCTTCGTGCATCTGGCTCATCCCTCCAGAGGCAATGGCCATTACGGCGCCTTCATTCGCGGTGAGGGAAGTGCAGGCCTGAAACGGGATCTGGCGCGGCAGGCGCTTGCTTCCGTGTAGCGCAGGCAGTGGTCTCCGGACTTCCGTCCCCGACGCTCCGAATCAGGATTTTCACGATGTTTCGGCGCGAATGTCGTGGAATATGGCCGTCCCCGGGGTGGCAAGCGCGGCCCTGCGGGCTAGACTTGTCGTCATGACCGACAGCCGCACGACTTCGATGCCGCGCCGGGCCGCCCGGCATTTCGCCGTCTTCCTCCTCCTGCTTGCCGCCTGCCTGTCCGCGCTGCCTGCGACGGCGCAGAGTCCGCTGCTGTCAGCGGTGCAGCCTGCGGCCGACTCCTCCTCGTCGCCGGCAACCGCGCCGGCGCCGCTTTCCGCCGCCGAGCTGAACGCCATTGCCGACCGGCTGCAGGACGAGGGCGAGCGCCAGAAGCTGATCGACACCCTGCGCGCGCTGGCCGCGGCCCGCGATGCGGCGGACGCCGGGCCGGCCGAGCCAACGGTCACGGAGGATCCGAGCCAGGCCATCATCGGCGGGGTGCTGGAGCAGATGCGCCGCGCCGGCAGCGCGTTTGCCGCGATGGGCGCCCTGTTCGCCGATCTTCCCGCCATCGCCGAATGGGCGCAGCGCCAGGTCGACGATCCGCGCCGCCGGGCGCTGTGGACCGACGCGCTGACCAAGCTCGGCGTCACGCTGCTGTCGGCAACCATCCTGTTCCTGCTCGCCCGCTGGGCGATCCGGCGGCCGCTGGCGGCCCTGCGCACGCCACGCGGCGTCATGCCGTCGGTCTGGCTGCAGCTGGTGCTGACCATCCTGCGCGCGATCGTCGCGCTGGTTCCGATCGCCGTCTTCGCCATTACCGCTTACGGCATGCTGGAACTGCTGGCATCCAGCGGCGGCACGCGGCAGCTCGCGCAGATCGTCGTCCTCGCCTTTGTCGCGCATTACGCCATCGGCATCACCGCCGACAAGATGCTGAACCAGGGCAAGCCGCTGCGCGTGCTGCGGATGGACGAGGAAAGCGCCCATTACGCGCTGCTCTGGGTGCGGCGGCTGAGCGCGCTCGGCATCTACGGCTACGCCGCGGTGCGCATCGCCGAGGTCGTCCGCATCCCGCCCGACGGCGTCGACACCATTGCCCGCCTGATCGCCTTCGCCTTTACCGCGCTGGTGGCGGTGCTGATCCTGCAGGTCCGCCAGCCCGTGGCGGCGCGCATCCGCGGCGACCGGCCGCTCGATGTTCCGGCGGGCGATGCCACGCCGGCGGAAGCCGCCGCCGCAACGCCCGGGACGGAAACGCCGCCGCAGCGCAGCCATACATGGCGGATCCTGCGCCACCGGCTCGGCGACATCTGGCACGTGCTGGCGCTGCTCTATGTCGCGGCGACCTACATGGTCTGGGCCTTCGCCGTCGAAGGCGGGTTCGAGATCATCCTGCGCGGCACGCTGCTCACCATCGTCATCCTGTTCGCGGCGCGCGTGCTGCGTTTCGGTGCCGAGCAGGGCTTCGGACGCCTGTTCGCGATCGGGCCGGAGACGCGCCAGCGTTTCCCCGGCCTGGAGGCGCGGGCCAACCGCTATCTGCCGCTGCTGCTCGGCGTGATCCGCACGGTGATCTACATCGTTGCCCTCTTCGCCATCCTGCAGGCCTGGGGCATCGACACGGTCGGCTGGCTGGCCAGCGAGGTCGGCCGCGGCATCGTCGCGCGTACCGTGACCATCCTGCTGGTGCTGCTGATCACGCTCGCCCTGTGGGAAGCGATCGCCACCGCCATCGAATACTACCTCACGCAGCCGGGGCCGGACGGCAAGCCGACGCCGCGTTCGGCGCGGGTCCGCACCCTGCTGCCGCTGCTGCGCCGCACGATCTCCATCGTGCTCGGGGTCATCGCCGGACTGATCGTGCTGTCCGAGCTCGGCCTCAACATCGCGCCGCTCCTGGCCGGTGCCGGCGTGGTCGGCCTTGCCATCGGCTTCGGCGCCCAGACCCTGGTGAAGGACATCATCACCGGCACCTTCATCCTCACGGAAGATACCGTCGCGGTCGGCGACATCGTCGATCTCGGCGGCAATGCCGGCGTGGTGGAGGATATCTCGATCCGCACCATCCGGCTGCGCGACTTCGACGGCATCGTGCACACGATTCCCTACAGCGAGGTGACGCGGATCAAGAACATGACCCGCGGCTATGCCCAGGCGGTGTTCGAGATCCGCGTTTCCTATCGCGAGAATATCGACGAGGTGATCGCGGCGCTGCGCGAATTGGGCGAGGAGTTCCGCGCCGAGCCGGAATGGGGTGCGCGCATCCTCGATCCCTTCGAGATGATCGGCGTCGATGCGCTGGATCCCTCGCATGTGCTGATCAAGGCGCGCTTCAAGACCCTGCCGGCGATGCAGTGGGGGGTGAAGCGCGAGTTCCTGAAGCGGATCAAGACGCGCTTCGACCAGCTCGGCATCCAGATGCCGTTTCCCCAGCAGACGGTCTGGTTCGGCGCCGACAAGGAGGGCGAGGCGCCGCCGCTGCGCATCCGGCAGGATACGCCGAAAGCCGAGCCCGATCCGGCGGGCTAGAGCGCGTCGCGGATCACGATCAGCCGCGCATGCAGTCCGTCATCGGCGATGCGCGGCAGCAGCTGGCTGAACGTCGTGGCGATGTCGCCCGCGGGTTCCGCTTCCGGCAGGGACGGAAAGGCGGCGCGAAGCTGCTTGGCCAGATCCTCGCGGCCGTCCCGCTCGAGTGCGGCGGCGATGGCCGCGGCCGCCGCGGCGATTTCCGCCGGCGTCAGATAGCCGCGATAGGCATCCGGCGCTTCCGAAAGCGAGCAGGCGGGCGAGGCGAGGCGGTCGTCATTCATGGCCGCAGTCTAGCACAGGCTAGTGAATCCCGCCTCGTCCTTTCGGTCCCGGAGTCCCGGGTGTGGCCGTTACCGGCCGCCAGCAAGGGAGGACAAGCTCATGGTCCGCCGCCCGGTTTTTTTGTGGTCAGTCCGCCACTGCCTGCCGGATCATCAGCACGCCAATCTTGTCCTGGGCATGAGCGGCAAAGCATGTGAGCGACAGCGCGGCAGTCGCAAGTATCGCGAAAAACGTACGACGATACATGAATCCTCCCGAGGATGAGGCCGGCACTGTAGAGACGCAGCTGGCAATCTGTCCATATGCCGTCCCGCGGGCGCTTGCCGGGCAGGTTCACCCCTTCTAGATTGCAGGAACTTGCTTGCGGCCCCGATTCGCGGGCCTTTCCATTGACCGGCCATGCTCAACCCCCGTCTCGACCTGCTGTCCGACTACCCCTTCACCAAGCTGCGCGCGCTGCTGGATGCCAGACCGCTGGCGCCGCACCTCAAGCCGGTGAACCTGTCGATCGGCGAGCCGCAGCATGCCATGCCGGAATTCGTCACCACCGAGCTGACCGCCGATCTCTCCTCGCTCAGCCGCTATCCCACCGCCAATGGCAGCCCCGAGCTGCGCGCCGCCATCGCCGCCTGGCTGAACCGCCGCTACAGCCTGCCGGAAGCGCTGATCGATCCCGAGCGTCAGGTCGTGCCGCTGAATGGCACCCGCGAGGGCCTGTTCATGATCGCGCAGGTCGTGGTGCCGGAGAAGAAGGGGCCGAAGGGCGAGCGCCCGCTGGTGCTGATGCCCAATCCCTTCTATCAGACCTATGTCGGCGCGGCGGTCGCGGCCGGCGCCGAGCCGTATTTCGTGCCGGCCACCGCCGAGAACGGCTTCCTGCCCGATTTCGCCGCGCTGCCGCGCGACATCCTGCAGCGCACGGCGCTCGTCTATCTCTGCTCGCCGGCCAATCCGCAGGGTACGGTGGCGAGCCTCGACTACCTGACGCGCCTGATCGAGCTGGCGCGCGAGCATGATTTCACCGTCGCCTTCGACGAATGCTATGCCGAGATCTACGACCAGGTGCCGCCGCCCGGCGGGCTGGAAGCCTGCATGGCGCTCTCGGGCGGGCGGATCACCGCCGACGCACTGAAGAATGTCGTGGTCTTCCACTCGCTGTCGAAGCGTTCCAGCGTGCCGGGCCTGCGCTCGGGCTTCTGCGCCGGCGATCCGGCAATCACCCAAGCCTTCATCAAGCTGCGCAATTACGGCTGCGCCGGGCTGATGATGCCGGTGGTGCAGGCCTCCACCGCGCTGTGGCGCGACGAGGCCCATGTCGAGGCCAACCGGGCGCTGTACCGGCAGAAATTCGACATCGCCCAGAGCATCATCGGCAACCGGTTCGGGTTCTACCGCCCGGCCGGCGGATTCTACCTCTGGCTGGATGTGGGGGATTCCGAGGCTGTGGCGAAGACGCTGTGGGAGGAGGCGGGCATCCGCACCCTGCCGGGCATCTATTTGACCCGGCCGGAAAACGGCGGCGAAAAGGCCGGAAAACCGTATCTTCGCGTGGCCCTGGTCGCCGATCTGGAGACCACCCGCGAGGCGCTTCAACGAATCAGTAACGTTCTCGGGCGTTAGATTCACAGGCTGGGGCGGATTCGACCCGGCACAGTAGGAGTCTGTCTGCAGTTATTATGGTTAACGGTTCCGATGGCGAATAGGGCGAGGCGGGGTATGGCGTCCAGGGCAAGGAAGAAGACGCGGTTCTTTCCCGACGGGTTCGACGTCTTCCTGCGGCAGCGCGCGGCCGAGGGCGGGGGCATCCTGCTGCTGGGGCTGGGCTTCCTGCTGGCGCTCGCGCTGGCGACCTTCAATCCGACCGATCCGAACTTCAATCACGCCACGCCGCTGCCGCCGCAGAACTGGCTCGGCCTGCCGGGCGCGTATATCTCCGACGTGCTGCTGCAGACCCTCGGTCTCTCGGCCTGGCTGCTGGTCCTGCTGCTCGCCATGTGGGGCTTCCGCATCGTTTCCCATCGCGGTCTGCCGCGCTGGTGGCTGAACGTCGCGCTTGTGCCGCTGACTCTGCTGCTGTTCTCCAGCTTTGCCGCCGCGCTGCCCGTCCCGACGGTGTGGAGCCTGCGCACCGGGCTGGGCGGCATCCTGGGCGACTTCATTCTCTATCACCAGCTGGTGCCGGCCGGCATGGCCTTCGGCATGCCGCAGAGCGCGGTGCTGCCGGCGACGCTCTGCTTCGGCTTTTCGGTGCTGGCCTTCTATTTCGCCTCGGGCCTCAGCATGGGCGAATGGCGCAGCATGGGCGCCAGCCTCGGTCTCGGGGCGGCGGCGACCACCGGCATCGCGGCGCAGGGCCTCTATCGCGGCAGCAAGGCCGTGGCCCGCGCCGGCCAGGAGGCGCCGGAAGTGGTCGGCGGCCTCTGGGCGCGCATCAGGGCGCTGTTCACCCGCGATGACGACGAGGACGACAAGCCGGTGCTGCGCGACCGCGAACCGGTGCTGAAGCGCCGCGCCATCGAGCCGGATGACGATTACGTCGAGCCGACCGGCTTCGGCGATGACGACGAAGACGAGGAAGAGGACGAAGACGAGCGCGATCTGCCGCGCCTGCCGGCCGCGAAAAAGGCCGACGAGGGCCGCGTCACGCGCCGCATCGAGAAGCCGAAGACCGGCACCCGCGCCGCCCGCGAGGCGCAGACCTCGTTCAATCTCGGCGACAGCGAATTCGAACTGCCGGAACTCTCGCTGCTGAAGCCGCCGCCGGCGGATTCCGCGCGCGAGAAGATCAACGAGGATGCGCTGGAGCAGAATGCGCGGATGCTCGAATCCGTGCTGAACGAATTCGGCGTCCAGGGCGAGATCACCAAGGTGCGCCCCGGCCCGGTCGTCACGCTCTACGAACTCGAGCCCGCGCCGGGCACCAAGTCGAGCCGCGTGATCGGCCTCAGCGACGACATCGCCCGCTCGATGAGCGCGCTGTCGGCCCGCGTCGCCGTCATCCCGGGCCGCAATGCCATCGGCATCGAACTGCCGAATGCCAGGCGCGAGACGGTTTACCTGCGCGAGCTGCTGTCCTCGGCGGAATTCGAGACGCCGTCGAACAAGCTGGCGCTGGCGCTGGGCAAGGATATCGGCGGCTCGGCGATCATCGCCGACCTCGCCAAGATGCCGCATCTGCTGGTCGCCGGCACCACCGGTTCGGGCAAGTCGGTGGCGATCAACACGATGATCCTGTCGCTGCTCTACCGTCTCACGCCGGACCAGTGCCGCTTCATCATGGTCGATCCGAAGATGCTGGAACTCTCCGTCTATGACGGCATCCCGCATCTGCTGGCGCCCGTGGTGACCGAACCGGGCAAGGCGGTCGTCGCGCTGAAATGGACCGTGCGCGAGATGGAGGACCGCTATCGCAAGATGTCGGAACTCGGCGTGCGCAACATCGCCTCCTACAACGAGCGCCTGGCGCAGGCCAAGGCAAAGGGCGAGACGCTCGGCCGTACCGTGCAGACCGGTTTCGACGAGGCGGGCAAGCCGGTCTACGAGGAGCGCCCGATCGACCTCAATCCGCTGCCCTTCATCGTCGTCATCGTCGACGAGCTGGCCGACCTGATGCTGGTGGCGGGCAAGGAGATCGAGGCGGCGATCCAGCGGCTGGCGCAGATGGCGCGCGCCGCCGGCATCCACCTGATCATGGCCACCCAGCGTCCCTCGGTGGACGTCATTACCGGCACGATCAAGGCCAACTTCCCGACCCGCATCTCCTTCCAGGTGACGTCGAAGATCGACAGCCGCACGATCCTGGGCGAGCAGGGCGCGGAACAGCTGCTCGGCATGGGCGACATGCTGTTCATGCCCGGCGCCGGCCGCATCCAGCGCGTCCACGGCCCCTTCGTGTCGGACGAGGAAGTCGAGCGTGTGGTGAAGGTGCTGAAGGAGCAGGCCGAGCCGGTCTATGTCGAGGCGGTCACCGAGGATGCGGACGCCAAGTTCGGCATGCCGGGCATGGGCGGCGAGGGCGGCGAGGAAGACAGCCTCTACGACCAGGCCGTCGCGCTGGTCTGCCGAGAGCGCAAGGCCTCGACCTCCTTCATCCAGCGCCATCTGCAGATCGGCTACAACCGCGCCGCCCGCATCATGGAGCGCATGGAAAAGGAAGGCGTGGTCGGCGCCGCCAACCATGTCGGCAAGCGCGAGGTTCTGGCCCGCAACATCGAGGCGGCGGAATAGGCGTGGTCGTCCGTTCCACGTGAAACGCAAAAGCCCGGCAGCGATGCCGGGCTTTTTTTATTGTCACGGCCCGGATCGTCATGCCCGGCTCAAGTCGGGAAGCCATCCCGGGCTTGCGCGTGACGGAACCGGTGCCTCCTCTGTCATGGCCGGGCTTGTTCCGGCCATCATGTCTTCGCCCGGGGCATGGCGCGCTGCGTGGTTTCACCGACGCAAGCCTTTCCTTTCGCGGGAAACGGGCTTTATCGTTCTGGAAAATCTTTCGGGAGGAGGAAGCCCATGGATGTGCGTGCCGCCGTTGCTTTCGAGGCGAAGAAGCCGCTTTCCATCGAGACGGTGAAGCTGGAGGGGCCGAAGGCCGGCGAGGTGCTGGTCGAGATCCGGGCAACCGGCGTCTGCCACACCGATGCCTACACGCTTTCGGGCATGGACTCGGAAGGCAAGTTTCCCTGCATTCTCGGCCATGAAGGGGCCGGCGTGGTGGTCGATATCGGTCCGGGGGTGACCAGCGTGAAGAAGGGCGATCATGTGATCCCGCTCTACACGCCGGAATGCCGGCAATGCGAATACTGCCTCAGCCGCAAGACCAATCTCTGCCAGTCGATCCGCATCACCCAGGGCCAGGGCCTGATGCCCGATGGCACTTCCCGCTTTTCCTGCCGCGGCGAAACCGTCTGGCATTACATGGGCACGTCCACCTTCGCCAACTACACCGTGCTGCCGGAGATTGCGGTGGCGAAGATCCGCGAGGACGCACCCTTCGACAAGGTCTGCTACATCGGCTGCGGCGTCACCACCGGCATCGGCGCGGTGATCTACACGGCGAAGGTCACGCCGGGCAGCAATGTCGTGGTCTTCGGTCTGGGTGGCATCGGCCTCAACGTCATCCAGGGCGCGCGCATGGTCGGCGCCAACATGATCGTCGGCGTCGACATCAATCCGGCCCGCAGGGCGATGGCCGAGAAATTCGGCATGACCCATTTCGTCAATCCGAAGGACATGAAGGAGGACGAGCTGGTGCCGTATCTCGTCAACCTGACCAAAGGCGGCGCCGATTACAGCTTCGAATGCATCGGCAACGTGAAGACGATGCGCCAGGCGCTGGAATGCTGCCACAAGGGCTGGGGCGAGAGCATCATCATCGGCGTGGCGCCGTCCGGCGCCGAGATCTCGACGCGGCCTTTCCAGCTGGTCACCGGCCGCGTCTGGAAGGGCTCTGCCTTCGGCGGCGCGCGCGGGCGCTCCGACGTGCCGCAGATTGTCGACTGGTACATGGACGGCAAGATCAACATCGACGACCTGATCACCCATGTCATGCCGCTGGAACAGATCAACGATGCTTTTGATTTGATGCATGAGGGCAAGTCGATCCGCTCCGTGGTCACTTTCTGAGGTTTCACGTGGAACGCATCAGGGACTGGGCCTGCTTCGGCGGGCAGCAACAGGTCTGGCGGCACCGCTCGGCGGTGCTCGACTGCAGCATGGAGTTCGCCGTCTATCTGCCGCCGCAGGCGTCAGGCAAGGCGAAGCTGCCGGTACTGTGGTATCTCTCCGGCCTCACCTGCACCTGGGAGAACATGACCGCCAAGGCCGGCGCGCAGCGCTATGCCGCCGAGCACGGCGTCGTGCTGGTGGCGCCGGATACCAGCCCGCGCGGCACCGACCTGCCGGGCGAGCACGAGGCGTATGATTTCGGCTCCGGCGCCGGCTTCTATGTCGATGCGATCGAGGCGCCGTGGTCGAAGCATTACCGGATGTATTCCTACGTCACCGAGGAACTGCCGAAGCTGGTGGCGGAGCATTTCCCCGTCGATGCGGGGCGCAGCGGCATTTTCGGCCATTCCATGGGCGGCCATGGCGCGCTGGTCTGCGCCCTGCGCAATCCCGGGCGCTACCGCTCGGTCTCGGCCTTCGCGCCGATCGTTGCGCCGAGCCAGGTGCCCTGGGGCGAGAAGGCGTTCAGCGGCTATCTCGGCCCGGACCGTTCCACGTGGAACCGCTACGATGCCACGGCGCTGGCCGCCGAAACCGGATGGAGCCGGCCGATCCTGATCGACCAGGGCAGCGCCGACGAATTCCTCGAGACCCAGCTGCGGCCCGAACTCATCGTCGACGCCTGCGCCAGGGTCGGCATCCCGCTGACCCTGCGTATGCAGCCGCATTACGACCACAGCTACTATTTCATCGCCAGCTTCATCGGCGAGCACATCGCCCATCATGCCGCGGCACTGAAGGGGTAAAGGATACAGATGTCATGGCCGGACTTGCCTGGCCATGACATGGTGTTTCACGTGAAACCTCACTCCGCCGCATCCGTGCGGAGGCCGAAGGCATCCGCCGGCGCGTCGGTCTCGACGAAATGCAGCAGCATCTCGTGCACGCCCGCATCGGTCATCAGGCGGCGATGGCCGATGCCGTCGAGGACGCGGAAATCCGCCCGCGGCCAGGCGGCGGCATTCTCCTGGCTGTGCCGCAGCGGCACGGTGCGGTCGTCGCGGCTGTGCAGGATCAGGCCGGGTGACGCGAGCTGGCGCAGCTTGGGCGGCAGATAGAGCGAATCCATGCTGCGGCCGACCAGGCGCTCGATCTCGGCGAAGGCCCTTGCCGTGCGCTGGCGGTTCAGCCCGTACAGTTTCATCAGCGCGCCGGCGAAAAGCCTCGGATGGTTCGGCGAGGCGAGGATCGCGAAGCGTCCCGCCCGCAGGCCCATCTCTGTGGCCGCAAGCAGGGCAGCAGTTCCGCCCAGCGAATGCGCGATCACCGCGCGGAAGGGCGTCAGGCCCAGCAGCTCCGCCTCGCGGGCCAGCGCCGCCACGGCTGCGGCCTGCACCGGCAGGCTGGCGAGCCTCGCCTTCGAGCGGCCATGGCCGGGCAGGTCCAGGGTCAGCACGCGATAGCCGCGCTGTACCAGCCGGTCGGCCAGCGGCGCCCAGCTCAGATGATCATCCTCCCAGCCATGGACCAGCAGGATGATCTCGCCGGCCGGATTCTCGTGCCGGCCGTAAAGCCAGGCGGCCACAGGACCGGACGGCGCCTCGACCGCCAGGGGTGTTTCACGTGAAACATATCCGGAACGACCGGGGGCCGGTCGGCGCAGCGGGACGAGGAACATGCAGGCGGCATGGCGTGCCGCCCAGCCGGGCGCGAGCCGGAAGGCGGCAGCGAGCAGCAGGCGGTTTGCCAGCACCTTAGAAATAATACGAATATTCGTTCTTTTCATAGGTGAAATGGGGGCCGGGGTGGACTGAGTCATGGCAAGATCCTTGGCGCGGGTGCGCAGAGAATGAGCTTATCGAACGTTCGGACTATTTCAAGTGTAAATGGCCAAAGCCTCATCAGACCTTTGGACCGGCTGTCGTTCCGAAACGCAGCCGGGCTTCTGTACGGAGGAGGCTGGCCCGGATCAGCCGAGCTTCACCGCCGTGCCGCTGGCCGCCACCATGAGCATCTGGCGGTCGTTGCCGCCCAGCGACTGGTAATCCAGGTCGAGGCCGACGACGGCATCGGCGCCAAGGGATTTCGCCTCGTCGGTCATGCTCTCCAGCGCCAGCGCCTTGGCCCGGCGCAGCTCCTTCTCGTAGCCGCCCGAGCGGCCGCCGAGGATGTCGGTGATGCCGGCGAAGAAGTCGCGGAAGATGTTGGTGCCCATCACGGCCTCGCCGCTGACGATGCCCAGATAGGCGGTGATCTTCCGGCCTTCGACGCTGTAGGTGCTGGTGACGATCATGCGGGGTCCTCTCGCTGGCGCTCCGGATTGCCACGGAAAGGTAAGCTGCCGGCCTTGATTTCGCCATGGGGCACGGGTACGCCCGGGCCATGGCATCGATCCTTCCCGACCGCTCCCAGAACCGCCGCCGCTTCGTGCTGGCCATGGCGGTGCTCGCCGCCGCCTTCAGCCTGTCGCTGCCGACGCCCTATGCAGCGGCGCAGACGGCCGCGAGGCTGACCCAGGAAGACCGCGAGGACCTCAAGCGGGTGGCCGGCTATTTCAACGAGATCCGGACCCTGAAGGGGCGCTTCCTGCAGGTCGGGCCGGAGGGCAATGCCGCCGAGGGCCAGATCTGGCTGCGGCGGCCGGGCCGCTTCCGCTTCGAGTTCGACCCGCCGGTGCCGCTGCTGATCGTTTCCGACGGTGCCTACATCATCATGGAGGACCGCGAGCTGCGATCCGTCGAGCGCATCCCGCTGAGCGCCACGCCGCTCGACCTGCTGCTGCGCGAGACGGTGGATTTCGGCGAGGGGGTCGGCATTTCCAGGGTCGAGCGCGGCGCCGCCATCCTGCGCATCACCCTGTTCGAGCCCTCCCGCCCGAAGGAGGGCGAGCTGACCCTGGTCTTCGGCGACAAGCCGCTGGAATTCGCCGGCTGGACCGTCACCGACGCCCAGGGCAAAACCACCTCGATTTCTCTCAGCCAGCTCGACTTCAACCCTGAGCTGCCGCTCCGGCTGTTCTCCCACGGCGACACGCCGGCCCAGATGCGGGAGCTGATGCGCCGACGCTGAGCCGGAGCCGGGCCTCCGGCCGGGGCGCACCCTGCCGCGCGCGTCAAAGTGTGACTCCGGTGCAAGTCCGTGAACTTTCGTCGAAAAACCCGCCCGGGGACGGGGAGCAAAGGTTGCGGCATTTCGGCAGGCTGCTATAACCTCGGCCCCGAACGGCAATCCGCATGACCGGGGCCTTCGCCCCTGGTCCGAAACCCGTAAGGTCAGCATGAATATCCATGAATATCAGGCGAAAAGCCTGCTCGCGAAATACGGCGTTGCCGTTCCCCGCGGCGGAGTCGCCTTTTCGCCCGACGAGGCCGTGACCGTCGCCCGCCAGCTCGGCGGCCCCGTCTGGGTTGTAAAGGCCCAGATTCATGCCGGCGGCCGCGGCAAGGGCGGCGGCGTCAAGGTCGTCAAGTCGCTGGACGACGTGAAGGACCAGGCCAGCAAGATGCTGGGCATGACCCTGGTGACCCACCAGACCGGCCCCGAGGGCAAGCTGGTCAAGCGCCTCTATGTCGAGGAAGGCTGCGACATCCAGCGCGAGCTCTACCTGAGCTTCCTGGTCGACCGCGCCACCTCGCGCATCACCGTGATGGCCTCCACCGAGGGCGGCATGGAGATCGAGGAGGTTGCCGCCAAGCACCCCGAGAAGATCCTCAAGGTTGCCATCGACCCGGCCTCCGGCATGCAGCCGCATCACGCCCGCCGGATCGCCTTCGGCCTCGGCCTGGAGGGCAAGCAGGTCCAGTCGGCGACCAAGTTCATGCTGGCGATGTACGAGGCCTTCACCGGCCTTGACGCCTCGATCGTCGAGATCAACCCGCTGGTCGTTACCGGCGCCGGCGACATGATCGCGCTCGACGCCAAGATGAACTTCGACGACAACGCGCTGTTCCGGCACAAGGATGTC
This sequence comes from Ferrovibrio sp., assembly GCF_035304305.1. Lineage (GTDB taxonomy): Bacteria > Pseudomonadota > Alphaproteobacteria > Ferrovibrionales > Ferrovibrionaceae > Ferrovibrio. Next base: position 19,426 of record NZ_DATGQG010000132.1, on the reverse strand, counting down.
GAGGACATGCGCGATCCGGACGAGGAGGACGCCTCCGAGCTGGAAGCCGCCAAGTGGTCGCTGAACTACGTCAAGCTGGACGGCGAGATCGGCTGCATGGTCAACGGCGCCGGCCTCGCCATGGCGACCATGGACATCATCAAGCTGTACGGCTCCGAGCCGGCCAACTTCCTCGATGTCGGCGGCGGCGCCACCAAGGAGCGCGTCACCGCGGCCTTCAAGATCATCCTCAAGGATCCCAACGTGAGGGGCATCCTGGTCAACATCTTCGGCGGCATCATGCGCTGCGACATCATCGCCGAGGGCGTGGTGGCCGCGGCCCGCGAGGTGAAGCTCAGCGTGCCCCTGGTCGTCCGCCTCGAGGGCACCAATGTCGATCTGGGCAAGAAGATCATGGCCGAGAGCGGCCTGCCGATCATCTCTGCCGACAATCTGGCCGACGCCGCCGAGAAGGTCGTCAAGGCTGTGAAGGGAGCCAAGTAAATGGCTGTTCTCGTCAACAAGGACACCAAGGTCATCTGCCAGGGCATCACCGGCAGCCAGGGCACCTTCCACACCGAACAGGCGATCGCCTACGGCACCAGGATGGTCGGCGGCGTCACCCCGGGCAAGGGCGGCACCACGCATATCGGCCTGCCGGTCTTCAATACCGTTGACGAGGCCGTCGCCAAGACCGGCGCCAATGCCAGCGTGATCTACGTGCCGCCGCCGTTCGCGGCCGACTCGATCCTCGAGGCCATCGATGCCGAGATCCCGCTGGTGGTCTGCATCACCGAGGGCATCCCGGTGCTGGACATGGTGAAGGTCAAGCGCGCGCTGAGCGGCTCCAAGACCCGCCTGATCGGCCCGAACTGCCCCGGCGTGATCACGCCGGGCGAGTGCAAGATCGGCATCATGCCGGGCCACATCCATCGCCGCGGCAAGGTCGGCATCGTGTCGCGCTCCGGCACGCTGACCTATGAGGCGGTGGCGCAGACCACGGCGGCCGGCCTCGGCCAGACCACCTGCATCGGCATCGGCGGCGATCCGGTCAACGGCACCAACTTCATCGATGCGCTCGACCTCTTCCTGGGCGATCCGGAAACCGAGTGCATCATCATGATCGGCGAGATCGGCGGTTCGGCCGAGGAAGACGCCGCCGAGTTCCTCAAGAAGAGCAAGGTGAAGAAGCCGACCGTCGGCTTCATCGCCGGGCGCACCGCACCTCCGGGCCGCCGCATGGGTCATGCCGGCGCGATCATCTCGGGCGGCAAGGGCGACGCCAACACCAAACTGGAAGCCATGCGATCGGCGGGTATCCGCGTCTCCGAGTCTCCGGCGGCGCTCGGCACCACGCTGGTCGATCTGTTGAACGGGAAGTAGCAGAGCAGAAAGGGCGGCGCCGACTAACAAGCGGCGCCATGACAGCGATGACGGCGCAGCTTGAACGCACGCAGTTCCTCTACGGTGGCAACAGCACCTTCGTCGAGGAGCTGTATGCCAAGTACGTTGCCAACCCGAACAGCGTCGATGAGTCCTGGCGCCAGTTCTTCCAGGCCCTCGGCGAGGATTTCGGCCAGCCGCGCGATGCGCTGACCCGTCCCTCCTGGGCACCGGCCACCACCCTGGTGCCGATGGAGGACGAAGGCCTCCTCGGCCCGCAGGGCAAGGCCGCCAAGGCGGCCGACCGCGCGGCCAAGGGCGGCGCCTCGCCGGCCGAGGCGCGCGCCGCGGCGCTGGACACGATCCGCGCCGCGATGCTGATCCGCAACTACCGGATCCGCGGCCATCTCAAGGCGAATCTCGATCCGCTGGGCATCCAGGCGCCGGGCGAGCATCCCGAGCTGGAACCGGAATCCTACGGCTTCTCGGAAGCCGACATGGACCGGCCGATCTTCATCGACAACATGCTGGGGCTGGAGACCGCGACGCTGCGCGAGATCCTCGCCATCCTGCGCCGTACCTACTGCTCGACCATCGGCGTCGAGTTCATGCACATCTACCATCCGGAGCAGAAGGCTTGGATCCAGGAGCGCATCGAAGGGCGCGACAAGGAGATCCACTTCACCCCGGAAGGCAAGAAGGCGATCCTGAACAAGCTGGTGGAAGGCGAGATCTTCGAGCGCTTCTGCCACATGAAGTTCACCGGCACCAAGCGCTTCGGCCTGGAAGGCGGCGAGGCGCTGATCCCGGCAATGGAAGCCATCATCAAGCGCGGCGGCCAGCTCGGCGTGAAGGACATCGAGCTGGGCATGCCGCATCGCGGCCGCCTCAACATGCTGGCCAACGTGATGGCGAAGCCCTATCGCGCCATCTTCTCCGAATTCAAGGGCATGGCCTATCACCCGGACGATTTCCAGGGTTCGGGCGACGTGAAGTACCATCTCGGCGTGTCGTCGGACCGCGAGTTCGACGGCAACAAGGTGCACCTCTCGATGGCGGCCAACCCGTCGCATCTGGAGATCATCAACCCGGTGGTGCTGGGCAAGTCGCGCGCCAAGCAGACCCAGATGGGCGACACCGAGCGCGAGCAGGTGATGACCGTGCTGCTGCACGGCGACGCCGCCTTCGCCGGCCAGGGCGTGGTGGCGGAATGCTTCGCGCTCAGCGAGCTGCGCGGCTACCGCACCGGCGGTACCATCCACATCATCGTGAACAACCAGATCGGCTTCACGACCAATCCGTCCTATTCGCGCTCCTCGCCCTATCCGTCCGACGGCGCGAAGGTGGTGCAGGCGCCGATCTTCCACGTCAACGGCGACGATCCGGAAGCCGTCACCCACGTGGCGAAGATTGCGGTCGAGTTCCGCCAGAAGTTCAAGAAGGACGTGGTCATCGACCTGTTCTGCTATCGCCGCCACGGCCATAACGAGACGGACGATCCCTCCTTCACCCAGCCGATCATGTACCGCACGATCGCGACGCATCCGACCACGCGTCAGATCTATGCCAAGCGGCTGATCGACGAAGGCACCATCACCGAGGCCGATGCCGAGGCCATGGTCACCACCTTCCAGGACAGGCTGGAAGAGGAACTGGAGGCGTCGAAGTCGTTCAAGCCCAACAAGGCCGACTGGCTGGAGGGCAAGTGGAGCGGCCTGGAGCAGGCTTCCGGCGACGAGCGCCGTGGCACCACGGCGGTTGAGATCGACACGCTGAAGCGGATCGGTCGCGCCATCACGACGGTCCCGGAAGGCTTCAACATCCACAAGACGCTGGCGCGCAACGTGCAGAACCGCCGCAACGCCATCGAGGCCGGCGAGGGCATCGACTGGGCGACCGCCGAGGCGCTGGCCTTCGGTTCGCTGCAGCTGGAAGGCTTCGGCGTCCGTCTCTCGGGCCAGGATTGCGGCCGCGGCACCTTCAGCCAGCGGCACAGCGTCTGGCACGACCAGCAGACCGAAGAGCGCTACGTGCCGCTCAACCACATTGCCGAGGGTGCGGCCAATTACGAGGTGATTGACAGCCTGCTGTCGGAAGCCGCCGTGCTCGGCTACGAATACGGCTACAGCCTGGCCGAGCCGAATGCGCTGGTGATGTGGGAAGCCCAGTTCGGCGACTTCGCCAACGGCGCCCAGGTAGTGTTCGACCAGTTCATCTCGTCGGGCGAAGCCAAGTGGATGCGCATGTCGGGCCTCGCGGTGCTGCTGCCGCACGGCTACGAGGGGCAGGGGCCGGAGCACAGCTCGGCGCGCCTCGAACGCTTCCTGCAGCTCTGCGCCGAAGACAACATGCAGGTGGCGAACTGCACCACGCCGGCCAACTATTTCCACATCCTGCGCCGGCAGATCCACCGCAAGTTCCGCAAGCCGCTGATCCTGATGACGCCGAAGTCGCTGCTGCGGCACAAGCTGGCGGTCTCCAAGCTCAGCGAGATGGGGCCGGGATCGAGCTTCCACCGCGTGCTGTGGGACGACGCGCCGCATGACGATGCCAAGATCAAGCGCATCATCCTCTGCACCGGCAAGGTCTATTACGACCTGTTCGAGGAGCGTGCCCGCCGCGAGATGAAGGATACGGTGATCCTGCGCGTGGAGCAGCTCTATCCCTTCCCGCACAAGGCGCTGGTGAAGGAGCTGGGCCGCTACAAGAATGCGAAGACCGTCGTGTGGTGCCAGGAAGAGCCGAAGAACATGGGCGCCTGGAGCTACATCGAGCCGCATATCGAGACCGTGCTGACCGAGCTCAACATGAAGATGAAGCGGCCGCTGTATGCCGGTCGCCTCGAAGCCGCGTCGCCGGCCACCGGCCTGATGAGCAAGCACAACCAGCAGCAGGCCAAGCTGGTTGACGACGCGCTGACGGCATAGGCTTTTTCTGAAATACCCGCCGGGGAAGGCGGATCGGCTGAGGCCGAGGGGCGTAAACGAAGGGAAGTACGATCATGGCAGTTGAAATCCGCGTCCCGCAGCTGGCGGAATCGATTTCGGAGGCGACCGTCGGCAAGTGGTCGGTCAAGGCCGGCGATACGGTCGCCCGCGACCAGCTGCTGGTTGAGCTCGAGACCGACAAGGTCACCGTCGAGGTCAACGCACCCGAAGCCGGCACGCTCGGCGAGGTGCTGGCCGCCGAGGGCGCCACCGTGCAGGTCGGCGACCTGCTGGCGACGCTGACCCCCGGCGCCGGCGCCGCCAAGCCCGCCGCGAAGCCGGCTGCTGCCGCCAAGGCCCCCGACACCGCCGCGCCGGCGCCCGCCGCTGCCGGCCAGCCGGCCGCCACCCAGGCCGGTTCTGCCGCCGGTCAGGCCCTGCCGGCCGCCGCCAAGCTGGCAGCCGAGAAGGGCGTGGATGTCTCGGGCGTCTCGGGCTCGGGCAAGGGCGGCCGCGTCACCAAGGGCGATGTCATGGATCTGCTCGCCGGCGGCGGCAAGCCGGCCGCGAAGCCTGCCGTGCCGGCCGGCCCGCGCGCCAATGCCGACCGCGAAGAGCGCCAGCGCATGTCCAAGCTGCGCCAGGTGATCGCCCGCCGCCTCAAGGAGGCGCAGGACACCGCGGCTCTGCTCACCACCTTCAACGAGGTCGACATGACAGCGCTGATGGCGGCCCGCAAGCAGTATGTCGAGGGCTTCGAGAAGAAGCACGGCGTGCGGCTCGGCTTCATGTCCTTCTTCGTGAAGGCGGCCGTGCAGGCGCTGAGGGAATTCCCCGCGGTGAATGCCGAGATCGAGGGCGACGAGATCGTATTCAAGAACTACTACAACATCGGCTGCGCCGTCTCGACGCCGACCGGCCTGGTCGTGCCGGTGATCCGCGACGCCGACCAGCTGTCGTTCGCCGCCATCGAGAAGACGATTGCCGATTTCGGCAAGCGCGCCCGTGACGGCAAGCTCGGCATCGACGAGCTGCAGGGCGGCACCTTCAGCATCTCCAACGGCGGCGTGTTCGGCTCGCTGATGTCGACGCCGATCATCAACCCGCCGCAGTCGGCCATCCTCGGCATGCACAAGATCCAGGAGCGCCCGATGGCCATCAACGGCCAGGTGGTGATCCGGCCGATGATGTATCTGGCGCTGACCTACGACCACCGCATCATCGACGGCCGCGAGGCGGTCAGCTTCCTGGTGCGGATCAAGGAAAACATCGAAGACCCGCAGCGCCTGCTGTTCGAGGTGTAAGCATCGCGGCGGGCCTTCGGGCCCGCCCTTGTTTTATGCCGTCACCGCGTCAGTTCCAGACAATCAGAGACTTTGGAGTAAGCCCATGAGCGATCAGGCTTTCGACATCATCATCATCGGCGCCGGCCCGGGCGGCTATACCATGGCGATCCGCTGCGCCCAGCTCGGCATGAAGACCGCGGTGGTGGAAAGCCGCGCCACGCTCGGCGGCACCTGCCTGAATGTCGGCTGCATCCCGTCCAAGGCCCTGCTGCAGTCTTCCGAGCATTTCCATGCGGCCGGCCACGGCTTCGCGACCCACGGCATCAAGGTCGGCAAGCTGGACCTCGATCTGCCGGCGATGATGAAGCAGAAGCAGAGCGTGGTGGATGCCTCCACCAAGGGCATCGAGTTCCTGTTCAAGAAGAACAAGATCACCTGGCTGAAGGGCACCGGCAAGCTGCTCGGCGGCGGCAAGGTGGAGGTCAGCGGCGAGTCCAAGGGCACCTATTCGGCGAAGCACATCGTGATCGCCACGGGTTCCGAGGTGACGCCGCTCAAGGGCATCGAGATCGACGAGAAGCAGGTGGTATCGTCCACCGGCGCGCTGACCCTCGGCGGCGTGCCGAAGACCATGGTGGTGATCGGCGGCGGCGTGATCGGCCTCGAGCTCGGCTCGGTCTGGAGCCGTCTGGGCGCGGATGTCACCGTGGTGGAATTCCTCGACCGCATCCTGCCGACCAATGACGGCGAGGTGTCGAAGCAGATGCAGCGCATCCTCACCAAGCAGGGGATGAAGTTCAAACTCTCCACCAAGGTGACGGCCGCGAAGGCCGGCAAGGGCGGCGTGACGCTGACCCTGGAGCCGGCGGCGGGTGGTGCCGCGGAGGAGATGAAGGCCGATGTGGTGCTGGTCTCGATCGGTCGCCGGCCCTATACGGCGGGCGTCGGGCTGGAAGCGGCGGGCGTTCAGCTGGATGAGCGCGGCCGGGTGAAGACCGACGGCCATTTCCAGACCACCGCGCCCGGCGTCTATGCGATCGGCGACTGCATCGCCGGTCCAATGCTGGCGCACAAGGCCGAGGAAGAGGGCGTCGTGCTGGCCGAGATGCTGGCCGGCCAGAAGCCGCATATCAACTACGACGCCATTCCCTCGGTGGTCTACACCTGGCCGGAAGTGGCGGCCGTGGGCAAGACCGAGGAAGAGCTCAAGGCCGCCGGCGTGGCCTACAAGGCAGGCAAGTTCCCCTTCACCGCCAATGCCCGCGCCCGCGCCATGACCATGACCGACGGTTTCGTGAAGATCCTGGAAGACGAGAAGACCAAGAAGGTGGTGGGCGCCCATATCATCGGGCCCGATGCCGGCCATCTGATCCAGGAACTCGTCATGGCCATCGAGTTCGGCGCATCCGCCGAGGACATCTACCGCACCTGCCACGCCCATCCGGCGCTGACCGAGGCGGTGAAGGAAGCGGCGCTGGCCGTGGACGGCCGCACGATCAACATCTGAACGGGTGTTCCCGTGGTGACGGAAGGGCGGCTCTACGGCCGCCCTTTTTTCGTCCCTGTCTTCCTGGTTAGCAACGTGACCGCCAGCACCCGATCCAAGCTCGTCGCCGCGCTCTGGGTACTTGCGGGCGCGCTGGCCTTCTCGCTGCTGTTTGCCTCGGGCAAGCTGACCGGCGGCGCGATCCCGGCGATCCAGATCATCTTCATCCGCTATCTCAGCGGCTTTGCGACCGTAAGCGGACTGGTGGCGCTGCAGCGGCGCAGCTGGCCCGCCATCCGCGCCAGCCAGCGGCGGGGGCTGCATTTCCTGCGCGCCTTCTGCGGCGTCGCGGGCGGCAGCTGCAACATTGCGGCGGCGACGCTGATGCCGCTGGCCGATGCCGCCGCGCTCGCCCTGCTGCAGGGCATGTTCACCATGCTGCTGGCCGTCCTGCTGCTGCGCGAACGGGTCACGCGCGGGCAGATCGTCGCGGCCCTGCTCTGTCTTGCCGGCGCGCTGGTGATCGTGCGCGGCAATGCGCCTTCCGGTGGCGGCATGGCGGCGATTTTCGATGCCGGCCTCGCGCCGCTGCTCGCCATCCTCGGCGCCTTCCTGATCGCCTGCGAGATCATCCTGATCAAGTTTCTCACCCGGCACGAAACCGCGCTGTCCATGCTGCTGCATGTCAACGGCTTCGCCGCGCTGCTGCTGGTCCTGCCGATGCTGCTGCTCTGGACCGCGGCGCCGTGGCAGCAGCTGGCCCTCCTGACCCTGCTGGGACCGATGGCGATCGCCGGCCAGCTCTGCAATCTGCGCGCCTACAGCATCGCCGATGCCGCCTGGCTGGCGCCCTTCGGCTATTCCTCGGTGGCTTTCGCCGCGCTGATCGGCTGGGTCATGTTCGGCGACGTGCCGAGCCTTGCGGCCTGGATCGGCACGGCGCTGATCGTGGCCGGCGGTCTGGTGCTGATCCGCCGCTAGTAATGCAGCTCGGCGATCACCACGCGGTTGTCAGCCACCGGCCAGGATTGCACCACGATGGTTTCTTCGTTGAAGCGGCAGGTGATGCTCTGCTGCGGCGCGCCGGGTGGCAGCAGCAGGGTGGAGGTGGAAACCGTCGGTACGCCGTCGGGAATGCCGGGGGCGCGCTGGCCGTCGAAGGTGACGATGTCGTCGGGACCGAAATAGCCGCGCGGGCGGCTGAGCGTCACAACGCTGCCGGCCAGCTTGTCCTTGTCGCTCAGCGTGCCCGGACGCAGGTGGATGATCGACGACGAGCGCGGGAAGGGCGAGCGGTAGATATGGGTCACCGGGCTGTCCGGCGTCGAGATGACGAATTCGTAGGTCGCTGAGGACGAGGCGGTGAAGGGGCCCCAGTAGCCGTCCCTGCCGGTTTCCTGCCGGTGCACCAGGCGGCGGCGCCGGCCCGTCTGCGGCTCGGTCTCGTGGATTTCGACCACGGCGCCGGCGACCGGCAGGTTGGTCTGCACGCCGCCCGGCATGCCGTTCACCTTGCCGTTCAGCACCGGGCGGGCCTCCGCGGCGATGCCCGTCGTCGCGGGCGCGGCATTCATGAGGAACTCGAAGATCGCGGCGAAGGCCTGCGGGTGGAAGGCCACCTCGCGATGGTCCAGGTCGGGCAGCACGACATTTTTCGCGCCGTTCAGCGCCGGGCCCTCGAAGGTGACGCCGGTCGGCTGTCCGGGCATGCCGAGATAGCGGCCGTCCGGCTGGGCGAATTTGTCGGCATTGTCGGAGCGCGTGGTCATCCAGGCGACGCCCGGCACCACCTCGTTCGGCCCGGCATTGAGCTGCTGCAGGAAGGGCGCGGCGCCGTTGAACTCGCTGCCGGCCAGCGCGGACTGCGAGACGACGACGCCATGGTTCGGCGTGCCGCAGAGCACGGCGTGGCTGACATGGGCCGCGCCGCCGCCATTCTTGACGTAGTTGCGGATCGCGTTGCCGCCCCGGGACGAGCCGACCAGGGCCACTTTCGGCGCATTCGTGCGCCATTTCACCTCGGCGACGAAGGCGGCGAGCTGCTCGCGCTGGTCCGTGCTGGAAGAGCGCAGACGCTGGTAGACCGCGTCGTTGCTGCGCGCCAGCGGGTAGGGGAAGTCGATGGCGAAGAGACGGTCGCGCGGGAAGCCGTTGCTCTCCCAGCGCCAGAAGCTGGTGTGCCACAGGGCGGCGGTGTCGCCGTTGCCATGCACGAAGACGACCGGGGTCGGATTCTCGTAGCGCGGCGTGCAGCCCAGCAGGGCGGTGGCGCCGAGGGCGGCGGAGCCGAACAGGACGGAGCGGCGGGTGGCGAGCAGCGGCGACATGGCGTTTCCCTGATGACGGCCGGGCCCCGTATCTCGGTGACAGGGCTCTGGCGGATTGACCGGGATCGGACGATACTTGGGCAGAACCATAGCACGCCTTTTCCTCCCGCCCAGACCGTTCCTCCCCACCCATGTCATCGCGTCAACTGATCTTCCTGCTCTCCGCACTGGAAGTGCTGGCCATCCTGCCCATCGCCAGCGTGCCCGCGCTGCTGCCCGATTTCATTGCCGACTGGAATCTGACCAACACCGAGGCCGGCTGGCTGGCCGGCGTCTACTACTTCGGCTACATGCTGCTGGTGGCGCCGGCGGTCACCATCACCGATCGCTACGACGCGCGGATCATCTTCGTGATCGGCTGCGCCGTCACCGGCCTGCTGACCCTGGCCTTCGCCATCTTTGCCGACGGCTTCTGGTCCGGCTTCGTGCTGCGCGCCGTTGCCGGCGCGGGACAGGCGGCGGTCTACATGCCGGGCCTGCGCGCGCTGACCGACCGGCTCAGGGGCGGCGAGCAGAGCCGCGCCGTCACCTTCTACACGGCGAGCTATTCCATCGCGATCGCGCTGAGCTTCTCGGTCACCGGCCTGATCTCGGAATACTACGGCTGGCGGGTCAGCTTCGGCATGCTCGGCATCTTCAGCCTGCTGTCCGCCGTGCTGGCCTGGTTCATGCTGGCGCCGCAGCAGCCGCCCGCACAGGCGAAGAAGGGCCTGTTCGCATTGAAGCCGGTCCTGCGCAACCGCTCGGCCATGGGCTACATCATCGGCTACGCGGCCCATGGCTTCGAGCTCACCGCCATGCGCTCCTGGCTGACCGCCTTCCTCGTCTTCGTGCTGGCCCGCGATGCGGCCGTGGCGGCACAGCTGCCGAGCCCGACCGTGCTCGCCGCCGTCATCACCCTGATCGGTCTTCCGGCCAGCCTGATGGGCAACGAGCTGGCGCTGAAGATCGGCCGCCGGCGCGCGCTGATGCTGATCATGACCCTGTCGGGCCTGTTCGGTCTCGCCATCGGCTTCACCGCCGTGATGCCGGTCTGGGCGGTGCTGCTCTATTGCGCCGTGTATTTCGTCTTCGTCTGCGGCGATTCCGGCGCGCTGACCTCGGGCATGATGGCGGCGGCCGAGCCCGAGCATCGCGGCGCCACCATGGCCCTGCATTCGGCGCTGGGCTTCGGCACCTCGGTGCTCGGCCCGATTTTTGTCGGTCTGGCGCTGGATGCCTCGCAGCGCGGCCTCGGCGAGGAAAGCGTGCTGGGCTGGGGCATCGGCCTGTCGGTGATGGGACTTGGCGTCCTGCTCGGTCCGCTGGCGCTGATCTGGGCTGGCCGCGGCGGGGAAGCGAAGGCGGATTGACCGCGGCCGGACGATCCTGTCAAATCCTGCGATGTGCCGCTGGTGTGATCTTGAATCTCCCAATGCCGCGCTGACGCCGGAGCAGGCGGACAAGCAGCGGCAGGTGCTGCAGCTTCTCACGCTCGTCGAACATCCCGATGCGCTGCCGCCGCAGGATGTGCTGCGGCTCGGGCAGGAGATTCTCGCGCTGCTGGACGAGATCGACGATGCCTGCAGCGAATCGCGGCTGGCGCGGGCCGGCCTGCCCCGGGCGCGGGCCGGACTGCCGCCCCTGCAGGAATTCAGATAACGGGAAGGAAACTGCCATGAATGTCCAGGTGAAGACCGGCGATGCGGGCCGCGCCGCGGCTTTCTCGAAGATCGACGCCATGCTGCCGCGGCTGGAGGAGATTTACATCGACCTGCATTCGCATCCCGAACTCTCGATGCAGGAGGTGCGCACCGCGGGCATCGCCGCGGCCTGGCTGAAGGATTGCGGCTTCGAGGTGCATGAGGGCATCGGCAAGACCGGCGTGGTCGGGCTGCTGAAGAACGGCGACGGTCCCGTCGTTCTGCTGCGTGCCGACATGGATGCCCTGCCGGTGAAGGAGAAGACCGGCCTGCCGTATGCCAGCAGCGCGACCGGCACCGACCGTTTCGGCCAGTCGGTCTCGATCATGCATGCCTGCGCCCATGACATGCATGTCACCTGGCAGATGGCGGCCTGCCGCCTGCTGGCAGAGTCGCGCGACCACTGGCGCGGCACGGTGATGGCGGTGTTCCAGCCGGCCGAGGAGATCGGCGCCGGTGCCGCGGCCATGCTGGCTGACGGCATGGTGAAGCGTTTTCCGAAGCCGACCGTCTGTCTCGGCCAGCATCTCATTCCGCTGCCGGCCGGCCAGATCGGCTACAAGCCCGGCACCGCGATGTCGGCGGCCGACAGCTGGGAAGTGCGCATCTTCGGCCAGGGCGCCCATGGCTCGATGCCGCAGAACAGCATCGATCCCGTCGTGATGGCCTCGGCCACCGTGATGCGGCTGCAGACCGTGGTGTCGCGCGAGGTCGCGATGGCAGACCAGGCGGTGGTCACCGTCGGCACCATCCAGTCCGGGCTCAACGAGAACGTCATCCCCGACGAGGCCCTGCTGCGGCTCAACATCCGCACCTTCAAGGAGGAGGTGCGCAACCGTGTGCTCGCCTCGGTGAAACGCATCATCGAGGCGGAAGCGACCGCGTCGGGCGCGCCGAAGCTGCCGGAAATCCGCGAGATCAGCAAATTCCCGCTGACCGTGAATGACGAGGCGGCCATGGCGCGCACCATGGAGGCGCTGGGTCGGCAGTTCGGCGCCGTGCGGCTGACGCTGATGGAGCCGCTGTCGGGCAGCGAGGATTTCGGCCTCTTCGGCAAGGCGTGGAACGTGCCCTCGGTCTTCTGGTGGGTCGGCGGTACCGATCCGCAGAAATTCGCCGCTGCCCAGGCCGGCGGCGAGCCGATCCCGGTCAATCACTCGCCCTTCTTCGCGCCGGTGCTGAATCCGACGCTGAAGACCGGCGTCGAGGCAATGCTGGCGGCGGCCTATGCCTGGCTGGACTGACCGTTAGGGTCGTGCAAAGACGCCGCCGTCCAGCATCCAGCTGAAGCTGGCGGCGAAATCGAAGCCGGCTTCGCCGCCGGCCGCCATGGCGGCAGCGCCCAGCGCGACGCCGCTGCCGATCTCGGCCAGCAGGCGGTCCTCGCCGGCATCCAGCCTGCGCCAGCAGGGCTCGAGGCCGCGGCGCCAGACCAGCAGGCGTTCCGTGCCGCCGCTCATCTCGATGCGCTGGATCGCCGGCGCGTCGGGCTGATGCACCTGCCAGATCTCGTCGACGGGAAAGGGCGTCGAGAGCCGCTGCACGGAGGGATGCAGCGGCAGCACGAGTCGCGCGGTTTCTTCCGGATCGGGCAGGTCGGCCGGCTGCAGCAGTTCGGCGTCTTCCGCCCAGCCGGCGAAATGCAGCGCCCATTCGAAAGCGGCGATGTCGGGCAGATAATGGTGGCCACCGAGGTCGGGCTGCGCGGCGAGATGGGTCGGGAAGCTGCCGCCATATTCCGCCAGCACCGGCGAGCGGGGCGGCTCGGCGGCGATGAAGTCGCGCGCCATCTGGGCAAAGAAGGCTTCGCCGACCAGCGCGCGCGTCACCGGAAAGGTGGTGGCGAGCGTCTCCAGCAGGCCGGTCTGGGCCTGATCGAGATGCAGCTGGATGCGCCGCTCGGCCGGGATCGTGTCGCCGATGACCATGCCGGCCAGGGTCGAGATCTCGCCGGCAAGCGCGGCGGCGAAAGCCTGCTGGTGCTCAAGCAGCGCGCTCATCGCTGCTCCGTTCGGGATCATTCCGGCTTTGGTCGCTGGCGGCCAGCGCGTCGGCGCGGCGCCGGGTCGCATGCTCGGCCTCGGCGACGAGATGCTGCAGCGGCGGCAGGTTGCTGTCCCATTCCAGCAGGGTTGCGGCATGGGGGAAGCGCTGCACGGCGCTGGCATAGAGGCGCCACACCGGCTCTGCCACCAGCGCGCCATGGTCATCGACCAGCATCGACCGTCCGTCGGCGGGAACCTCCGAATGGCCGCCGATATGGATTTCATGCACCGCCGTGGGCGGCAGGCTGTCGAGATAGGCCTCGGCCACCGCAGGCGCGGCCTCCAGCCCGACATGGTTGACGCTGGAGACGTAGATGTTGTTGACGTCGCAGAGGATGCCGCAGCCGGTGCGCGCGGCGAGGCGGCCGAGGAAATCGGCCTCCGCGATCTGGCTGTCGCGGAAACGCAGATAGGTCGACGGCGTCTCGATCAGGATCGGGCGTTTCAGCCGTGTCTGTACCACATCGACATTGCGGCAGACGATATCGAGGCTCTCCGTCGTGTAGGGCAGCGGCAGCAGGTCGTTGAAATAGAAGCCGCTGAGACTCGACCAGGCGAGATGCTCCGACACCAGGACCGGTTCGGTGCGCTCGACCAGGGTTGCCAGGCGTTCCAGGTGCACGGCATCGGGCAGCTCGGCGCTGCCCAGCCCGAGGCCGGTGCCATGGACGGAAACGGGCCAGATCGCCCGCAGCTGCTCGAGGGCATGCCGCGCCGCGCCGCCGCCCATATAGGTCTCGGCATGGATCTCCAGCCAGCCGATCTCCGCCGGGCGGATCTCCAGCAGGGCTTCGTGATGGGGCGGGCGCAGGCCGATGCCGGTCTGCCGGAGTAAAGGCTGCTCCGTGTCCGGCTGATATGTCGGCTTCTGCGCAGGCATGATGCGATTCCCGTCCCCGCACGATCGTGCGGCGGGAGTGTATCAGAGCGGGCGGCGAAATGCGCCCCGGATGACGTCAGCTCTTCGCCTGCGAGGCTTCGGTGGTCACCGCCGGCGCCGGCGCATCGGGTACCCGGACGGGCTCGACGGCCGGCATCCCGAGGCGGCCGATACCCGGCAATTTCAGGGCGGGCCGCAGAAAATCCAGACCGATGGTCAGGCCGAGCAGGTTGAGCTCGAGCCCCTCGGTGGCGGCCGCCGTCACGCCGGCCAGGCCGAACAGCGAGAACTGGAAGCCGGTTCCACTCGGCGCCCGGGCGAACAGCCGGTCATGGCCGATCCAGTCCTTGCCGATGGCGGTCGGCGGTAGATGCAGGCCGAGTTCGGGTACCTCGCGGGCGATCCAGGCGACGAAGCTGTTGGAATTCGGCCCCGGCCACATCACGTAGGCGTCGCGGCCGGGATAGCGTTCGGCTGCCGCGATCACCAGCGGAATGGCGGCTGCGGCGTCCGGCCCGCGCACGTCGAGCAGCAGTTCCGGCGCATTGCCGGCCCAGTAGCCGTCCGGCACGCGCTGGCTGACCCGCACCGGCGAGCCGCCCCAGCCGACCACCTCGTAGCGGGTATAGCCGGGTGCGCCGGCCGGTTTGACGACGATCCAGCTGTGGACCGCCAGTGCTCCGCGCCAGCCCCAGACCCGGGCGGCATAGACCTGGATGACGGCATCCTGGGTGGCGACGGGATCCGGCGCCAGGCCGATGCTGTCCCAGCGTGCATTCGACCAGTGCTTGCGCTCCGCCGTCGCCACGCTGGCCCCCGATACCATCAGGGGCAGGGCAATCAGGGCCGCGATGGCCGGGAGGAGATAGCGGTAAATCAGGCGGCGCATGGTCGTCCATTATATACGGCGACCCGGACTATTCCCGGCGAATGTGGCGGTGCCGGGGCGACGGCCTGTGGCGGCCGTCACAGATGGCGCCTTTACGCCCGGGCGCGCGGATGCGCGGTTGCGTAGACCCTGAGCAGCGCCTCGGCATCGACCTCGGTATAGCGCTGGGTGGTCGCCAGCGAGGCATGGCCGAGCAGTTCCTGGATGGTGCGCAGATCGCCACCGCCTGCGAGGAGATGCGTCGCGAAGCTGTGCCGCAGCGCATGCGGCGTCGCGGTTTCCGGCAGGTTCAGGGCGCGGCGGGCGTTGCGCATCGCCTTCTGTACGATGGCCGGATCGAGGCGCTTGCCGCGCGCGCCATAGAACAGCGGCGTGCCGGCCGCGATGGGATACGGGCAGAGTTTCACATAGGCCGCGATGGCCTCGCGCACGACGGGCAGGATCGGCACGATGCGCTCCTTGCTGCCCTTGCCGGTAACCCGCAGGCTGTCGCCCCTGGGTATGTCCTCGCCGTTCAGCCCCAGCGCTTCGCCCAGGCGCAGCCCGGCACCCCAGAGCAGGGTCAGGATCGCGGCGTCGCGCGCCTGCAGCCAGGGCGCGGTTTCGGCCCCGTCGACCGCGTCGATCATCTGTTTCGCCGCCGCGACGCTCAGCGGTTTCGGCACGCTGTGCGGCCGCTTCGGCGTGGCGATCAGCCGCGCTGCCGCATTGTCGACCAGGCCGTCGCGCTGCAGGCGGCGGAAGAAGCTGCGGATCGCGCTCAGGCTCCGCGCCAGCGAGGTGGAAGCCAGACCCTCGTTGCGGCGCTGCGCCAGCCAGGCACGGAAATCCGATTGCCGCAGGCTGCGCAGATCTTCCAGGCTCGCGGGCTGGCCGAGATGGCTGCTCAGGAAGGCGAGGAAGCCGCCGAGATCCTGGCCATAGGCGCGCAGGGTGTGTTTCGCGAAACGCTTTTCCTTCGCCAGCCAGCGATGCCAGGCTTCGGCGGCGGCTTTGACATCCTCGGCGGCGAGGAAATAGGGCTGCCGCTCGTCGTCGGGCTCAGTTACGGCTGCGGCAGATCGAGCCATGAGCGCACGCAGCGGCCGAGCACGCCGGCGACGAATTGCAGCAGCTCGGTGCCCTGGTTGGGCTGGAACTTGTCAGCCTCGCGCGAACCGAGCGCCAGCATGGCGCGCGGCGCCGTCGGGCCGAAATCGAGTCTGGCCAGCGCGTCCGACTGGATCAGGTTGGCGGCGGGACCATAGAGCCACTCTGCGGCGTCGCAGCGGTCGCGCAGCAGGGCGGGCAGGCCGCCCATCAGGGTGTCGATCGCGCCCTGCGGCAGGACATAGACGCCGCTGGTGACGATATCGGCCATGCGCTGCGGATCGCCTTCGACGCAGAGGCTGATCGCATCGACTTCCAGCCGGTCGGTCCAGTCCTGCGTCGCGATATGGATCATGTGCTCGAAGCTGTCGGCTTCCAGCAGCGCCAGCACGGCGTCATGCGCGCGCTGGGTGGCCGAGAGATTCTGCCGGCTGGCGTCGAGGATCTCGCTGCCGACATGGGTGACGCGGGTGAGTTCGCCCTGCAGCCGCTGCACCATGAAGCGCTGCAGGTCGACGACGTTGTCGCCGGCCTGCATCCGGCTGGGCGGCAGCAGGCTTTCGCAGAGATCGGGATGCCGGCTGAGCAGGTCGGGATGTTCCTTCAGCCACGCCACCACATCGGCCTCGGAGAGGCTCGAGGAAAGCGCGGTTGCGGTGGCATTGCGGTCTGACATCACCCGTTCCCCAGGATGGACTGCCCGGTCTTTTTCCAGTCGGCGAGGAAGGCATCCAGACCCTTGTCGGTCAGCGGATGCCTGATCAGCGAGCGCAGCACGGCCGGCGGTACGGTGCAGACATCGGCGCCCAGCTTGGCCGCTTCGACGACATGCATCGGATGGCGGATCGAGGCGACCAGCACCTCGGTGCCGAAATCCGAGTAGTTGTTGTAGATCTGCACGATGTCGGCGATCAGGCCCATGCCGTCATGGCCGATATCGTCGAGCCGGCCGACGAAGGGCGAGATGAAGGCGGCTCCGGCCTTGGCGGCCAGGATCGCCTGCGCCGGCGAGAAGCAGAGCGTGACGTTGACCATGATGCCGTCGTCGCTGAGCTGCTTGCAGGTCTTCAGGCCGTCCATGGTCAGCGGGACCTTCACGGCGACATTGGTGGCGATCTCGGCCAGCTTGCGGCCCTCGGCCAGCATGGTGGCATGATCGGTGGCGGTGACCTCGGCGGAAACCGGCCCCTTCACGATCTTGCAGATCTCCTTGATCGTGGCGACGAAATCCTTGCCGGTCTTGGCCACCAGCGACGGATTGGTGGTGACCCCGTCCAGCAGGCCGGTGTCGTTCAGTTCGGCGATCTCTGCGACATCCGCGGTATCGACGAAAAATTTCATCCTTCTAAGCTCCTGAGCCGGTCATGGCTGCCGAATCGCAAGCGATGCTATAAGCAGCGTGGTTAACAATACCCGACCCGCCAGGGGGCTGCCACCCCAGGCGGACCGGGCTCCGACGGAACATCCCTGTTGACGAACCCCGATCCTCTGATCCGCGTCCTGCTGCCGCTGCCGCTGGCCGAGCCCTTCACCTACAGGGCCGGGGCTGCGGCACCGCTGCAGCCGGGCGACATCGTCGAGGTGCCGATCGGCAACCGGGTCTCGCTGGGCGTGGTCTGGGATGGTACGCCGGAGCCGCTGCCCGCCGCCAAGATCAAAGCTGTGATCCGGCGCTGCGACGCGCCGCCCGTTGCCCCGGCCCTGCGCCGGCTGGTGGACTGGGTGGCGGGCTACACGCTGAATCCCACCGGCGCCGTGCTGAAAATGTGCCTGCCCGAGCCGCGTGCGCTGATCGGGGCGCCGCCCCAGCGGCAGGTGCTGTTCGTCGGCGCCCCCGTGGAGATGCGGCCGAGCGCGCAGCGCGACCGCGTGCTGCAGATCGCCGCCGAACAGCCGGGCCTGGGCGCCGGCGAACTGGCCGAGGCGGCCGCGGTGTCGCCTGCCGTGGTGCGCAAGCTGCTCGAACTGGGCGCGCTGCGGGCGGAAAGCGTGCCGGCCTTCCGGCCGTCGGCACAACCCGACTGGCGGGCGGAGGGGCGTCCGCTCAGCACGGCGCAGGCGGAAGCCGCCGCCAGCCTGCGGGCCGCGGTGGAGGCGCGCGATTTCTCGGTTACGCTGCTGGAAGGCGTCACCGGCGCGGGCAAGACGGAAGTCTATTACGAGGCCATCGCCGCCTGCCTGGCAGCCGGGCGGCAGGCGCTGGTGCTGCTGCCGGAAATCGCGCTGACGCAGCAGTCGCTGGATCGCTTCGAGCAGCGTTTCCACGCGCCGGCCTGGGCCTGGCATTCGGAGATCAGCGAGGCGCGCCGCGCCGCCACGCTGCGCGCGATCAGCCGCGGCGAGGCGCATGTGGTCATCGGCGCGCGCTCGGCCCTGTTCCTGCCCTACAGCGATCTCGGCCTGATCGTCGTCGATGAAGAGCACGACGCCTCCTACAAGCAGGAGGAAGGCGTCATCTACAATGCCCGCGACATGGCGGTGGTGCGGGCCAAGATGGAGGGCATCGCCTGCGTGCTGGCCTCGGCGACTCCATCGCTGGAGAGCCTGCATAACGTGGCGAGACGGCGCTATGCCCATGCCGTGCTGCCCGAACGCCATGGCGCAGCGGCCCTGCCGCAGATCGACATCGTCGACATGCGCAAGGAGCGTCTGCCGGCGCAGCGATTCCTGAGCAGCACGCTGGTTGCGGCGCTGGAGGAAACCGTGACAGCGGGCGAGCAGGCGATGCTGTTCCTCAATCGCCGCGGCTATGCGCCGCTGACGCTCTGCGGCGCCTGCGGCCATCGCCTCAACTGCCCGAACTGCTCGGCCTGGCTGGTGGAACACAGGCGCCATGGCCGGCTGGAATGCCATCATTGCGGCCATCAGCAGCGGCTGCCGCAGGTCTGCCCGTCCTGCGGCGCGGAGGACCGCTTCAAGGCCTGCGGACCGGGCGTCGAGCGGCTGGCGGAAGAGGCCGCTTCGCTGTTTCCCGATGCGCGTCTTGCGGTGATGGCCTCCGACACGGCGAACACGCCGCAGCAGATTTCCGAGATGATCGCGCGGATGGAACGGCGCGAGATCGACATTCTGGTCGGCACGCAGATCGTGGCGAAGGGCCATCACTTCCCGCTGCTGACGCTGGTGGGCGTGATCGATGCCGACCTGGGCCTTGCCGGCGGCGATCCGCGGGCGGCCGAGCGCACGCATCAGCTGCTCACGCAGGTGGCGGGCCGTGCCGGCCGCGCGGAGCGCCCGGGCCGCGTGCTGCTGCAGAGCTTCAACCCCGAGCATCCGGTGATCGCGGCACTGGCGCGGCATGACTCGGCCGGCTTCATCGCCGCCGAAATGGCCGAGCGCCAGCGGGCCGGCATGCCGCCCTTCGGCCGGCTTGCCGCCATCGTGGTCAGCGGCGCCGACCAGGCCCAGGTGGAGGCGGCGGCCCGGGCCATGGCCCAGGCGGCGCCGCGCGGA
>NZ_DATGQG010000131.1:0-10237 GCF_035304305.1 Ferrovibrio sp. | reverse complement strand
AGCCGCCCTCGGCCGAACTCAAGCCCAATCAGAAGGACGAGGACACGCTGCCGCCGTACGAAACCCTCGACGGCATCCTCAAGGGCCTGATCGAGGAGCAGCTCGGCGTCAAGCAGGTTGCCGCCAAGGGCTACGACGAGGTCACCGTGCGCCGGGTCTACCGCATGCTGAAGCTGGCGGAATACAAGCGCCGCCAGGCGCCGCCGGGCGTGAAGATCACGCCACGCGGTTTCGGCCGCGACCGCCGCTATCCCATCACCAACGCCTTCCGGGATTACAGGGCATGAGCGCGGTTGCCGTCCGTTTCGCGCCGAGCCCCACGGGCCGGCTGCATGTCGGCAATGCGCGCGGTGCGCTGCTGAACTGGCTGTTTGCGCGCAAGGCCGGCGGCAGCTTCCTGCTGCGGCTGGACGATACCGATACCGGCCGTTCGACAGAGGAATTCGCCAGAGGCATCGAGGACGATCTGCGCTGGCTCGGCCTCGACTGGGACCGTTTCGCGAAACAGTCCGACCGTTTCGCGCTCTACGCCGAGGCGGCCGAGAAGCTCAGAAAGAGCGGCCGGCTCTATCCCGCCTACGAAACGCCGGAAGAGCTGGAGCTGCGCCGCAAGATCCAGCTCAGCCAGCGCAGGCCGCCCGTCTATGACCGCGCCGCGCTGAAACTCACCGATGCCGACCGCGCGAAGCTGGAAGCCGAGGGCCGCCGGCCGGTCTGGCGCTTCAAACTGGAGCATAACCGCACCGCCTGGGACGACCTGATCCACGGTCATGTCGAGATCGACATGGCGTCCCTGAGCGACCCGGTTCTGCTGCGGTCCGACGGCTATCCGCTCTATACGCTGTCCTCCGTGGTCGATGACGGCGATCTCGGCATCACCCATGTCATCCGCGGCGAGGATCACGTCACCAATACCGCGGCGCAGATCCAGCTTTTCGAGGCACTGGGTTATGCCGTGCCCACCTTCGGTCATTTCTCGCTGCTGCTGGACGCCGAGGGCGGCGGATTGTCCAAGCGGCTCGGTTCGCTCTCGCTGGCCGATCTGCGCGCGCAGGGCATCGAGCCGATGGCGCTCAACTCGCTGCTGGCCCGGCTCGGTTCGGCCGATCCGGTCGAGCCCAAGCAGAGCCTGCAGGAGCTCGTCGCCGGCTTCGATCTCACGCGGTTTTCCCGCGCGCCGGCGCGGCTTGATCCGCACGAGCTGGAAACGCTGAATGCCCGGATCCTGCACGAACTGCCCTTTGCCACCGTGCGTGACCGCCTGCCGGCCGGCGCCGGCGAGGATTTCTGGCTGGCGGTGCGCGGCAATCTCGCCACGGTCGGCGATGCCGCCGACTGGTGGACGGTGGTGCAGGGCGACATCACTCCGGTGATCGAGGATGAAAAGGTGGTGCAGGCCGCCATCGAGACCCTGCCGCCGGAACCCTGGGATGCCACCACCTGGAAGGGCTGGAGCCAGGCCGTGGCGGCGAAAGCCGGCGTGAAGGGCAGGGCGCTGTTCCATCCCCTGCGTTTGGCCTTGACCGGACGCGACAAGGGGCCCGAAATGGCGCCCCTGCTGCCGCTGATCGGCCGCGAGCGGGCGCTGAAGCGCCTGCGTGGAGTTTGAGCAGATCATGACCAGAGAGCGCGTCTATCTTTTCGACACCACCCTGCGCGACGGCGCGCAGACCCAGGGCGTCGATTTCTCCGTCGAGGACAAGCGCAGCATTGCCGCGGCCCTGGACCGGCTCGGCGTGGCCTATGTCGAGGGCGGCTGGCCCGGCGCCAACCCGACCGATACGGAATTCTTCTCCGCCAGGCCGAACCTGAAGCGCGCCAAATTCGTCGCCTTCGGCATGACCAGGCGGCCGGGCCGCTCGGCCGCCAACGACCCGGGGCTGGCGGCGATCTTCGATGCGAAGGCCGATGCCGCCTGCCTGGTGGGCAAGAGCTGGGATTTCCAGGTCGATGTCGCACTCGGCATTTCCAGGGGAGAGAATATCGAGCTGATTGCCGACAGCATCGCTGCGGCCAAGGCGAAATTCGGCGAGGCGATGTTCGATGCCGAGCATTTCTTCGACGGCTACAAGGCCAATCCCGATTTCGCCTTCCAGTGCGTGAAGGCGGCGCTGGATGCCGGCGCGCGCTGGGCCGTGCTCTGCGACACCAATGGCGGCTCCATGCCGCATGAGGTCGAGCGCATTGTCGGCGAGGTCGCGGCAAAGCTCGGCGGCGGCGACCGCCTCGGCGTGCATACCCATAACGACACCGAGAATGCCGTAGCCAACAGCCTCGCCGCGGTGAAAGCCGGCGTGCGCCAGGTGCAGGGAACGCTGAACGGCTTGGGCGAGCGCTGCGGCAATGCCAATCTCATCGCGCTGATTCCCTCGCTGATGCTCAAGCCGTGGTTCCGCGACCATGTCGATGTCGGCCTGAGCGAGCAGGACCTGACGCATCTCACAGCCACCTCGCGCATGCTCGACGAGCTGCTCAACCGCGCGCCGAACCGCCATGCCGCCTATGTCGGCGCCTCGGCCTTCGCGCACAAGGGCGGGCTGCATGTCTCGGCGGTGATGAAGGATCCCCGCACCTACGAGCATGTGCCGCCGGAAACGGTCGGCAACCAGCGCCAGATCCTGATCTCGGACCAGGCCGGCCGCTCCAACCTTCTTGCGCGGCTGAACGAGGCTGGCATTCCGTTCGATCCGAGCGACAGCCGGCTGAACCTGCTGCTGGAGGACGTGAAGCAGCGCGAGGCCGAGGGCTATTCCTATGACGGCGCCGAGGCCAGCTTCGAGATTCTCGCCCGCCGCACGCTGGGCCAGATGCCGGACTTCTTCGGCGTGCGCAGCTTCCGCGTCATGGTCGAGCGCCGCTTCAACGCGCGCGGCGAACTGATCACGGTGGCCGAGGCGACGGTAAAGCTGACCGTCGACGGCCAGATGCTGTTCTCGGTGGCCGAGGGCAACGGCCCGGTCAACGCGCTCGACCAGGCGATGCGCAAGGATCTCGGCCGCTACCAGTCCTATATCGACGACCTGCGCCTGGTGGATTTCAAGGTGCGCATCCTCAACGGCGGCACCGAGGCGACCACCCGCGTGATGATCGAATCCGCCGACGGACAGGGGAACCGCTGGTTCACCGTCGGCGTCTCGCCCAACATCATCGATGCCGCCTTCGTGGCGCTGAAGGATTCCATCGAGTGGAAGCTGCTGCGCGACGGCGCGCCGGCCTCCCGCGCCTGAGATGACGGCCACCGCGCGGCCGCAGTTTGCGGGCAGGATTCCGCCCGGCAACATTCGCCGCGGCCCGGTCATAATTCTGGTCGAGCCGCAGCTGGGCGAGAATATCGGCGCCGCGGCGCGCGCCATGCTGAACTGCGGCATCACCGAGCTGCGGCTGGTCAATCCGCGCGACGGCTGGCCCAACCCCGCCGCCTATGTGCTGGCCTCCAAGGCCGATCCCGTGCTCGATGCGGCCAGCGTCTTCACCAGCACGGCCGAGGCCGTGGCCGACCTGCATCGCGTCTACGCCACCACGGCGCGCCACCGCGACATGATGAAGGAAGTCGTCACCCCGCGCGAGGCGGCGCGGCGCATGCGCGCGGAGGAGGCCGAAGGCCACCGCGTCGGAATCCTGTTTGGTCGCGAGCGCACGGGGCTGGACAACGAGGATGTCGCGCTGGCCCATGCCGCCATTTCCGTGCCGCTCAATCCCGGCTTCTCCTCGCTGAATCTGGCGCAGGCGGTGCTGCTGCTCGGCTATGAATGGTTCACCGCCGGCGACGACACGCCGCCCAGCCGCATGGAAACCGTGCGCGGCGGCTTCGCCACCCAGGACGAGCTGCAGGGCCTGTTCGACCATCTCGCCGCCGAGCTGGACGAATCTGGCTTCTTCCACAATGTCGAACCCAAGCGGGCCGCCATCCTGCGCAACCTGCGCAGCGTGCTGCAGCGGGTGCCGCTGGCCAGCCAGGAGGTGAAGACCTTTCGCGGCATGCTGAAGGCGATCGCGCAGGACCGGCCGCGCCGGGCGAAGCTGGCGCAGCAGAAATATCTGGAAAAGAAGCAGAAAGGCGAGCCATGACCGAGCAGGCCAGACCGACCCAGCAGGTGGACGACGAGCGCGTGCGCGTCACGCGCTGGGATTTCGCGCCCGGCGCCGAGACCGGCTTCCATGTCCACGAATATCCCTATGTCGTCACCTTCCTCACGGAATCGAAGCTGAAGCTGGTCGATTCCGCCGGCGCCGAAACCATCGTCGAGATGCCGGCCGGTGGCAGCTATTCGCGCCCGAAAGGCATCGCGCACAACGTGATCAACGCCGGCAACGCCCCGATGGCCTTCGTGGAAGTCGAGATCAAGGGATAGGCGGGCCCTGTCCGTTTGAATTGCCATGGCCGGGACGGGCCCGGCCATGACAGACTGTGACTAGCCCTTCTTCCCCATGCCGATGCTGCGTCCGGCCTGCTTCGGCACGGGCAGTTTCGAATGCCCGGCAAACATCTCGGCGAAGAATTGCTGGTGCTCGGGCAGGAAGGGCGAGGAGCGGCGGGTGGCGAGATCCACATGCACCAGGATCTGCTCCGAGGTCGCCGCCAGATAGTTCTTTTGCGCGTGGTGCATCTCCATGAAGTAATGCAGCCGCTTGGCGTCATGGCCGAGCAGCTGGAAGGTGAAGCGCAGCTCGTCGCCCTCGACCACCTCCTGCAGATAGCAGACATGGGTCTCCAGCACGAAGGTCGAGAGATTGGTGCGCTTCACATAGGACCAGTCCAGGTCGAAGGGTTTGAAGAAGCGGTCCAGCGCCTGGTCGAAGATCACGTTGTAGAAGCCGACATTCATATGCCCGTTGGCGTCGATATGCTCCGGCAGCACGCGCATGCCGGTGAGTTCCATCGGCTTCGAGAAGTCTTGAGCGGATGCTGAGAGGGCTTGAGAAGAATTCATCAAACTGGCCTTTGTCGGTTGCGTTTCTCCGGCTACCGTTTCCAGCATGAGCTGGGACCCGACGCAATACCTGAAATTTGCCGGCGAGCGGCTGCGGCCGGCCGTCGACCTGCTGATGCGCGTTCCGCTGGCGAGTCCGGAATCCGCCATCGACCTGGGCTGCGGCGCCGGCAACCTGAGCCCGCTGATCCGCCGGCGCTGGCCGCAGGTGCGGCTGACGGGTGTCGATTCCTCCGCCGCCATGCTGGCGAAGGCACGCGCCGAATATCCGGACGTCACTTTCATTGAGGCCGATATCGCGACCTGGCGGCCGCCGCAGCCGGTGGACCTGCTCTATTCGAATGCGGCTCTGCACTGGCTCGACGACCATGACCGGCTCATTCCCGGCCTGCTCGACTGCGTGAAGCCGGGCGGCTGGCTGGCGATCCAGATGCCGCGCAATTTCGGCGCGCCCTCGCATACGTCGATTGTGGAGACCATCGAGCAGGGGCCGTGGCGGGCGAAGCTGGAGCCGCATCTGCGCCGCCGGCCGGTCGCCGAGCCCGGCCATTACTGGCGCCTGCTGCAGGGCCGCGCGGCGGCGCTGGAGATCTGGGAGAGCGAATACCTGCAGGTGCTGTCGGGCGACAATCCGGTGGCGGAATACACCAAGGGCACCTGGCTGAAGCAGTTCCTCGACCGGCTGGAGGAACCCGAGCGCGGCGCTTTCGAGTCCGACTACCGCCATCGCGTGGCGCAGCACTACAGACCGGAAGCCGATGGTCGCACGCTGTTTCCCTTCCGCCGCCTGTTCATCCTGGCGCAGAAGGCGTAATCCCCGTCACCTGCCTTGATTGTCATGGCCGGACGAGCCCGGCCATGACAGTTGTTTGTTTCACTGACTACCTCAGCAGCACCGGCACCATCGACGCCACCAGAAGCACCGCCATGGCGATGTTGAACACCGCGATGCGGTTGCCTTTGGCCAGCACGTCGCGTAGCGCCGCGCCCGACAGCACCCAGACGCTGAGCGCCGGCAGGTTCACGACGGCGAACAGCGCGATCAGCAGTAGCAGCGAGGTGAGGAAATCCTGCGGCACGGTGTAGGTGACGGTGACGATCAGCGCCACCGCCCAGGCCTTCGGATTGACCAGCTGCAGCAAAGCCGCCTGGATGAAGCCGATCGGCTGTGCGATCTCGCGGCCGGCAGCAGTGCCCAGGCCGCGGGCCTGCATCAGGCCCCAGGCCATCCAGGCCACATAGGCCGCGCCGACGATGCGCAGCACATCGTAAATCTGCGGATAGCGGTCGAAGACCTGGCCCAGCCCGAGGCCGATGGCGAAGACCATGGCGAGGAAGCCGCCGCTGATCCCGAGCATGAGCGGCAGCGAGCGCGCGAAGCCGAAATTGGCGCCCGAGGCCAGCAGCAGGAAATTGCCCGGGCCCGGCGAGATCGACATCACGAAGGCAAAGCCCATCAGTGCCAGCGCCATGTCCCAGGTCATTGTCCGTCTCCCCTCCGGTTGCGGCGGCGGGAGATTGACAGGCGCCGCTTCGGCAATCACTGTCCTTCCGTCTGCGATTTTTATCAGATCGTCCCGGAGGGGCAGCCCATTGGCCAAGCCGGATCTGGTTTCGGAGGTCTTTTCCGCGCTGCGCCTGCGCGGCGAGCTCTATTTTCGCGCCGAGCTGGGCGACGGCATCGCCGTCCGCGTGCCGCAGGAGCGGCGCCGCATCCGCTTCCATCTCGTCCTGCAGGGCCAGTGCCGCATCGGCCTGGAGGGCGGTGCGCCGCCCGTGCTGCTGTCCGAGGGCGACATCGCGCTGGTGCCCAACGGCGCCGCGCAGATCGTCGGCGCCGATGACGGCGCGCAGGTCGTGGCGCTCGATGACGCGATCAGGGCCGGCGCGCTGCAGGACGGCGTGCTGCGCGGCGGCAGCGGCCTGGCAAAGGCACGGCTGCTCTGCGGCTTCTGCCGCTTCGACGAAAGCCTCGACCATCCCGTCACGGCGGTACTGCCCGGCATCATCCATCTGCGCCAGGGCGATCTCGGCGCCGAGCCCTGGATCGCCGCGGCCCTGCGCCTGCTGTCGCTGGAAGCGGCGCTGGACGGGCAGGGCAGCCGCGCCGTGCTCACCCGGCTGATCGAGATCGTCGTGATCCAGGCGGCGCGCCGGCTCGGCGCGAACGGGGATGCCGACGGCTTCATCGCGGCGCTGAACGACCGTGCGCTGCAGGCGGCCCTGCAGGCGATGCATGCCGCCCCGGAAAGGGACTGGACCGTGAGCGCGCTGGCCCGCGAGGCCGGCATGTCGCGCGCCCGCTTCGCCGACCGTTTCGCGGCCTCCCTCGGCCTGCCGCCGATCGAGTATCTCACCCGCTGGCGTCTGATGAAGGCACGCAGCCTGCTGGCCGATACGGGGCTGAGCATCGACGATGTTGCCGAGCGCTGCGGCTATGCCTCGCTGCCGTCGTTCACGCGCCGCTTCAAGGCGCAGTTCGGCATCGGCCCGGGCAGCTTCCGCCGCCAGTTGCGTGCGGCGGCGGAATAGGGGCGCTCGATCCATGCCGGGAACCCGCAGATGACATCCATCGCCGTCTATATCGCCGCTGCCATCGCCGAGATCGCCGGCTGCTTCGCCTTCTGGGCCTGGCTGCGCATGGGCAAATCGGCGCTCTGGCTGCTGCCGGGTGTGGCGAGCCTGATCGCCTTCGCCTGGCTGCTGACCCTGATCGAGGCGGAATTCGCCGGCCGCGCCTATGCCGCCTATGGCGGCGTCTATATCACCGCCTCGCTGGTCTGGCTCTGGCTCGCCGAAAGCCAGCAGCCCGACCGCTGGGACCTCATCGGGGCCGCCATCTGCCTCGGCGGCGCGGCGCTCATCCTGTTCGGCCCGAGAGGGGTGTAGCGCAGGGTTCGCCCTCCCATGCCTTGACGATACCTTCATCGTTCGGGCGCAGACCCCAGCCCGGTTTGTAGTAGAGCAGCCGCTGTTTATCCTCGCGCGCCCAGCGGATCGCGTCGAAGCCTAGCCATATCCGGGAGCCTTTCTCCTGAACGGCATCGACATTGTAGCCAGGAACCGAGAGGCGAACCTGATTCCTGTTCGTGCTCATTTTCCCGATCAGATCGAAGAACTGCCGGGCGAAGGTCAGGTGGTTGTCGTTGCCCGGCTGACACGAAATCTCGATCCGGCCCGCGCACAGGTGCTCCGGCGCGGTTCCCTGCGGATCCCACACGGCCTGGTACTGCAGAATCCTTACAATGGGCAGCGGGAGCGGATTTCGCATCCAGCCTGCATCATTCTCCAGTAACCGGAAATCAGGTTCCCAGGCAGGATCGAAGCCGATTTCGCTCTCGAATGGCAGCTGGCCGGTTTCCTCCATGAGATCGGAAAGTCTGTTCACCTTGGAGATAGAGGGGATTGTTTTTGCAATCCTCTCCGGTCCGGTGGCGCCCCGAATAACAGTCGACCGGGGATAATGGGAGGCGACCGCCTCATCCACCCGTCGCCAGTCAGCGGGAGAAAAACAGATATCCCGCGTCCGGAAGGCAGGACGACAGGAGTCGTAAACGGGGATTGGTGCGGCGATCATCATTGCTCACTATTCCTTAAGAATGCCCTCGGATTTCAACCGCTGTTCAAGCTTATCCCACATTCTGTCACATCGAACTGCCACGTATTCTGAGTATTCCTCTGGCGTTTCCCATGGCTTCATCTTGCGCGCCCATTCGGCAACCCCTTCCTTCATATTTTCCTGAAGGCGAACGTAGTTATCTGCTTCTCTTTTCGTGAGGCTCGCATCGGCATGCTCTTTCCCGGTTTTCTTCACATCGACTGTCTGAAGACGAGCCCGATATGG
The DNA here is from genome assembly GCF_035304305.1 of Ferrovibrio sp. Classification (GTDB taxonomy): domain Bacteria; phylum Pseudomonadota; class Alphaproteobacteria; order Ferrovibrionales; family Ferrovibrionaceae; genus Ferrovibrio. The sequence continues at coordinate 1,462 of NZ_DATGQG010000131.1, read as the reverse complement.
AGAACCGTCAATATTGTCGCCAAAGCTGGTATCCACCTTAACGCTACCAGATAGGTCGGACGCTCCTGGTCGCTTTACGGTTTCTTCCTTCTTGTACTCTCCGGTTTTCAGATCATAGGACCCGGCAAAATGCCACAATTTTCCAGCTAGGTGGGAGCGCAGCTCCAGTCTTTCGGTACAGACACGCGTAGCGATGAAGGTGGCTTCTTCTGTTCTGGGACTGCCGCGTGGGCCGAATTTATGGCTTTCGACGATTATCGCGCCAAAATCCCGAGCAAAAGGCTGCTGCACTGGCGGCAGTGTCGTGATCCACTGTTTCGTTTCAGGCGGAATCAATTGCTCAATTGCCGGTTCTTGCTCCTCTGCAGGCCTTCCCTGCAGCTTGGTATCGGCTTTCGGCGGCACAAGCGGTGGCGTCGTGGCCACGGCCAGATCGGATTCGCTAATCGGCCGCGAGGGTGGTGTCGGTTCAGCACCAGGAAGAGGCGTGAAGGCCGCAAGTTCAGCTTCGTCCATGGGGCGATCGGCGCGTTTCAGGCCATCGACAAACGCCTGCCCGTTTTCATACCAGCGTTTGATGTTTGCGGCAGCGTTGCCGAACCCCGTATCAACGAGCTTCTCGAGCTGCAAGCCGGCAGCTTTGATGTCCGGATGCTCATGCGGGTAAGGGTTTTGTGGCTTCGACGGACCGGTTGGCGCTGCAGGCGGTGCCGGACGAGGTGCTATCTGGATGGGCAAGACCGGCGGAGCGCTCGCCATGGCGAGATGTTGTCCGTCTCGCCATTGTGGCGTCGGGGGGCCGGCGTCGCTGCGGATATCCCGCGGCTTGACTGAACTCGTTAATTTTACGCCGACCGGCTGTGTGGTTTTGGCGTTTCCGTCATAGAGGAGAATGTGCCAGGGCGGCGGCATCGGTTTGTCGCCATCATCCGGCACCCCGCTGAAGCGAGCCTCGCTCTCGTAGTAGGCATCGACTTCCTCCGGCGTTGGCGCAGTGTAGCCGGCGAGCTTGTCCCCGAGATCGGCGCGTAAGGTGACAAGCGTCTCGCCGATGCCATTTCGATCTACGCCCTGCGGAGCTGGTGGCAGTAACAGGCCGTCGACCTGTAGGCCCTTTTCCTTCTGGAAGGCGCGAATGCTGCGGAAGAGTTCGTTGCCGGGCCACCCGGTGGGTGCGCCTTTTCCAGCGATACGGTAATGGCCGCTGTTGCCCAGCAGGATCTGCGCCTTGATCACATCCTCCCGTCGGTTCTCGCCGTTCGGCCCGACCGAGCCGGAAAAGGAAAAGAGTTCGTTGTCGTCCGGAAGGGATCGATGCGACTGGTTCAGCCGCCAGTGTCGGGGACGGACCGACGTCAGACGCTCCGGGCGTCGCGTGAGGGGCGGCATGTCGGTTTCGGGATCAGACATCACGGCTGCTTCCTGATGGGAACATTAAGGGGGAATTGACATTTTTCCCAAT
>NZ_DATGQG010000130.1:0-5657 GCF_035304305.1 Ferrovibrio sp. | reverse complement strand
GGCCGCGGGTTGCCTTCCCGGCCCCGCCGCCGTATATCCCCGCGCAATCACCGGAGTTTTTATGGACCGCACCCGCTTCGAGGGCTTTGCCTTCCTGGCCGCTTTCATCGCCTGTGTGCCCGCAGCCAACTGGCTGATCGGGAATGTCGGCACTGTCTGCGTGCCGCAGGGGCCCTGCGTCATTCCGGTTGCGCCATTCGGCATCACTGCGCCCAGCGGCGTGCTGGTAATCGGCCTGGCGCTGGTTCTGCGCGACCTGGTGCAGCGCCGGCTGGGCAAACTCTGGGTGCTGGGCGCGATCCTGGCCGGCGCGGCCCTGTCGGGCTTCGTCGCGCCGCCGGCGCTGGTCGCGGCGTCGGTTGCCGCCTTCCTGCTGTCGGAACTCGCCGATTTTGCCGTCTACACGCCGCTGCAGCGCCGCGGCCTGATCCGCGCGGTGATCATCTCCAGCCTGGTCGGACTGGCGGTGGATTCGGTGGTGTTCCTGTATCTGGCCTTCGGCAGCCTCGACTATCTGGCCGGGCAGGTGATCGGCAAGGCCTGGATGGTGCTGCTCAGCATTCCCGCGATCCGCCTGCTGCGCGACCGCGATGAGCGGCTGGGCATCCAGGCGGCCTGATCAGGTGATTGAAGCCCGCATCTTCGCCACCGCGTCTTTCCAGTAATCGGGATCCTCGTAGTCGGTGGGATCCGCCACTCCGGCGAGATGAAACGCCTCGGCGCGCTCAACGCAGGTGCCGCAGCGGCCGCAATGCCGCTCGCCGCCCTTGTAGCAGCTCCAGGTCAGTTCATAGGGCACGCCAAGCCGCGCGCCCTCGGCCACAATGCCGGCCTTGTCGGTGTTGACGAAAGGTGCGTAAAGCTCGACCTGCCACATGCCCTCCAAGGCGCAATCCTGCATGGCGCGGAAGGCGTCGACGAAGGCCGGACGGCAATCGGGATAGATGAAGTGATCGCCGCTATGCACCGCGATGCCGACGGCGTCAGCCCTGGCGCCGGCGGCGATGCCGAACGCGATGCTCAGCATGATCGCATTGCGGTTCGGCACCACGGTCGACTTCATGTTGCTCTCAGCATAATGCCCGTCCGGCACCGCCCCGCCGCCGCTGATCAGCGAGGAGGAGGTGAGAAAACGGCCCAGCCCGGCGATGTCGACTACGTCATGACGCGCACCGAGCCGGGCGGCGATGGCGGCCGCCCGTTCGATCTCGCGCCGGTGGCGCTGGCCGTAATCGAAGGAAATCAGCCGCTCCAGCGCGCCGGCTTCCGCCACCCTGTAGGCCAGCGTGGCGGAGTCGATGCCGCCGGAACAGAGGACGACGGCCTTCCTCATGCCGTTGCGGGAATTGCCGCGGTCTTGCGGCGGCGCGTCTGCAGCAATGCCACCAGCGCGATCACCAGCAGGGCCGGGACGAACATCCAGTATTTGGACGGCCGGTCGGCGGGCACCAGAACGCCGGTGACGTCGAAGCCGGTCTCCAGGCCGACGCGGCGCGCATAGGAGCCGAACTCGACCGGGCCGACCTGCAGGCTGTCACCCAGCGCCATGAACCGCACGCCGGACGCCGCCAGCCGCGCCGGGCCGGGTGCCGGGTCGCCGACCGGCAGCGACACGGTCTTGCTGACATCGCGGCCTTCCAGGCTGATGCCTTCGATGGTGAAGGTGACCCGCGAGTTGCGGGGCAGCCTTTCGGCCACTTCATAGAGTTTGGCCGCCGGCAGATGCTCGTACGGGTCATAAACGAGATCCAGCCAGAAGCCGGGCCGGAACAGGGTGAAACAGGCCAGCAGCAGCAAGGCCGATTCCCAGATGCGATTGCGGGCGAGGAACCAGCCCATGGTCGCCGCCGAGAAGGCCAGCATGGCGATCACGCACGCCGCGATCACGAGTATCGTATCGGCCCAGCCTTCCAGGCCGATCAGGAGGATCTGCGGATTGAACACGAAGAGGAACGGCAGAACGGCGGTGCGCAGGCTGTAGAGGGCGCCCTGCAGGCCGGTCTTGATCGGATTCTCTCCCGAGATTGCCGCGGCGGCGAACGAGGCGAGGCCGACCGGCGGCGTCACATCCGCCATGATGCCGAAATAGAAGACGAACAGATGCACGGCGATCAGCGGAATGGCGACGCCACCCTGGGCGCCAAGCTCGACGATCACCGGCGCCATCAGGGTGGCCACCAGGATGTAGTTCGCCGTTGTCGGGATGCCCATGCCAAGCATCAGGCAGATGAAGGCCGTCAGGAACAGCATGGCGATGACATTGCCGCCCGAGACGAACTCGACGAGATCGGTCATCATCAGGCCCATGCCGGTGAGGGTCACCGTTCCGACGATGATGCCGGCCGTCGCCGTGGCGACGCCGATGCTGATCATGTTGCGGGCGCCGGTGTTCAGGCCGTCTATGAGGTCACCAAAACCCATGATCACCGAACTGCCGATCGCCGCGGGATTGCGGAACAGGGCAAACAGCGGCCGCTGCGTCACCAGCAGGCCGATGATGGTGGCAGTCCCCCAGAAGGCCGAGAGGCCGGGCGACATCTGCTCGACCATGAGGCACCACAGCAGCACCAGGATCGGCAGCAGGAAATGGAAGCCGGTGCGGGCGACATCCCACGCTTCCGGCAGGTGGATGATTGGTTCGTCCGGATCATCCAGCTTCAGTTCGGGGAAGCGCGCGGCATAGGCGATCAGGCCGACATATCCGCCGATGCCGAGCACGGCAAGCACCCACGGCGCGGCCTCGCCCAGCACGGCCTTGACGCCGAGAATGGCGTAATAGAGGGCGCAGATGACGGCAATCGTGCCGCTCCAGCCCAGTGCCTGCCGTAGCAGTCGCTCCCTGACCGGACGGATCACGCTGCGCTTGAGCGGTTCGGCGCCGATCTTCATGGCCTCGAGATGGACCATGTAGAACAGCGCGATATAGGAAATCAGCGCCGGCAGCAGGGCATGCTTGACGATCTGCGTGTAGGGAATGCCGACATACTCGACCATCAGGAAGGCGGCCGCGCCCATGACGGGCGGCATGATCTGACCGTTGATCGACGAGGCGGCTTCCACCGCGCCGGCCTTCACGCCGCTGATGCCGACGCGCTTCATCATCGGAATGGTGAAAATGCCGGTCGAGACGACATTGGACACCGAAGAACCGGAGATCAGTCCGGTCAGGCCCGAGGAAACCACCGCCACCTTGGCGGGACCGCCGCGCAGATGGCCCAGCAGCGCGAACGACATCTGCATGATGTAGTTGCCGGCTCCCGCCTTATCGAGCAGGGAACCGAACAGCACGAAAAGGAAGACGAAACTGGTGGAAACACCGAGGGCCACGCCGAAAACGCCCTCGGTGAAGAGCCACTGGTGCTGCAGGAACTTGCTGATCGACGATCCCTTGTGCTGAATCGCGTCAGGCATGTAGGGGCCGGCGAAGGTGAAGACGATGAAGGCCAGCGCAACGATGACCATCGGCGGTCCGAGACAGCGTCGTGCCGCTTCCAGCAGCAGGATGAGTCCGACCACGGCGACCACCAGGTCCTGGGTGATCGGAGTGCCGGGGCGCAGCGCCAGCGCGCCGTAATGCGTGAAGAGGTAACTGGCGGCAAAAGCGCCCAGCAGGGCGAATATCCAGTCGGCGACCGGCACATAGCGGCGCGGCGAGCGGCGGAAGGCCGGATAGCAGGTGAAGGCGAGGAATACCGCGAAGCCGAGATGGATCGCGCGCGCTTCCGTGTCGTTCAGGATGAAGATGCCGAACAGGAAGGGCAAAGGTGAGGCATACCAGAGCTGGAACAGCGACCAGGCCACTGCGGTGACGAGCAGCAGTCGGGCGACTGGCCCCGTGGGATTCCGGTTGCCGGTATCGGCTTCTGCGACCAGTTCGTCGAGAGCTTCCCTGCTGGTCTGGTTGGCGGATTTTGCCTCAATGCTCATGACCGTCCCCTGCTTTCTTGACCGGTCTGCAGACATAAAAAAGCCGGCCCGCAATCTGCGGGCCGGCTTCCCCCGTACCTAAGAGTTACATCCAACCCTTTTCCTTGTAGTACTTCACGGCACCATCATGCAGCGGCGCCGAGAGACCGTCCTTGATCATCTTCTTCGGATCAAGGTTGGCGAAGGCCGGATGCAGCTTCTTGAACTCGTCGAAGTTCTCGAACGTCGCCTTGACCAGCTGGTAGACGGTCTCACTGTCAACCTTGGTCGAGCTCACCAGCGTGGCGAGCACACCGTAGGTGTTGGTCGGCTGCGGGTTGTTGTTATACAGGCCACCCGGGATGGTCGCCTTGGCGAAATACGGATTCGCCGCCACCAGCTTGTCGACGGCCGGGCCCTCGATGGGAACCAGCTTGGCGCCGCAGGTGGTGGTCGGATCCTGGATGTTGGCCGACGGATGGCCGACGCCGTAGAAGAAGCCGTCGATCTTGTTATCGCACAGAGCCGGGCCGTGTTCGTCGGCCTTCAGCTCGGAAGCCAGCGCGAAGTCGCTGAGCTTCCAGCCCAGGGCGCCGAGCAGCTCTTCCAGCGAAGCGCGGGTGCCCGAACCGGGATTGCCGACGTTGAAGCGCTTGCCCTTCAGGTCCTCGAACTTCGTGACGTTGGCTTCCTTGCGGGCCAGGACGGTGAACGGCTCCGGATGGACCGAGAAGACCGAGCGCAGGTCGGCGAACGGGCCGGCATCCTTGAACGCACCGGCACCCTTGAGGCCGTTGTAATGGACGTCCGACTGGGCCATGCCGAAGTCGAGTTCGCCGGCGCGGATGGTGTTGACGTTATAGGCCGAGCCGCCGGTCGACTCGACCGAGCAGCGGATGCCGTGGGACTTGCGGTCCTTGTTCAGCAGACGGCAGATCGCGCCGCCCGCCGCATAGTACACGCCGGTCACACCACCGGTACCGATGGTGACGAATTTCTGCTGCGCCATGCCGGTGCCGGGCAGGGCGGCCAACAGGGCGGCGCCCAGGATGCCCCCGAACAGGTGCTTTGCGTTGAACTGAATCATGTAGTCCCTCCAAGTGTGTGCTGCGGTCATCCGCCGGGGTTTCGTCCGGTGCGGTACCGGGACGTGCCCGGTTCGATTATGGCCGCCCCTCTGGTTAGGAAAAGGCGTCGCGCCCCTGTGATAGCGGAAAGCCCAACTGCCCCACCATGCGTATCGATGCCGATTCCATAACCTCGCGGTATGGAGAACCACCGGGCCGCTTCCGTCAAGGATTTTATCAGGTTTTCACTGTGGGCGGCAGTGTCGCCGAGATGGACTTTTCGGTCTGCATCAGCATCGCGATGAACTTCCGCGCCAGAACGGAAGCCGGCTGGTGCTTCGCCCGCAGCGCGTGCACTGCAAAATCGATGCGCGGGCTGAGCGGCCGGACCGCGACCAGCTTCGGATCATGGGCGGCAGCCGTATACTGATCGACAATCGCCGCGCCGGCTCCGCGTGAAACCAGCGCCAGCGCGATCTGGTTTGTCTTGACTTCAACGATCGGGTTGAGGTCGACGCCGGAAAGTTTGACGGCAGCGCCGAACGCTGCGCCCAGCGGATCATCGCTGCGCAGGCCGATGAAGGGATGCCTGCGGAACCAGTCCAGCCTGAGCGATGCCGGCAGGCGGCTTTCCATTGCCTTCGGCACGATGCCGTAGAACTGGGCCTGCGCCACCGGCTGCAG
>NZ_DATGQG010000129.1:0-34639 GCF_035304305.1 Ferrovibrio sp. | reverse complement strand
CTTCGGCCGCCAGACCCAGAAGCCTTCGCGCAAAACCGCATCCGGTCCGGGTTCCATGCCGGCGCCGCTCGACTGTACGGCTGCCTGTTCCAGCCGGATGCCATCCACCACTGCACGCCAGGTTTCCCGCCATTCGGTCTTCTGCACCGAATGGGTCCAGCGCAGCTCGGCCGACTGGACCCCCAGTGCAACGATCGCGGCTCCCACCGTCAGGCAGAGAGCGGGCATCAGCTTTCGGCCGGGCGCACAGCTGACCGGCGCGATTTCCACCAGTGAAATGCAACAACCGATGCCGCCAGGGCGAAGCCGACCTCATCGGTGATCGGCATGGCCAGGACCAGCAGGAAGGCCGCAGCTGTAGCCCAGATTCGCTCCAGCCAGCTCATCGGGCCGATCAGCCAGGCACTGGCGGCCCCACCCCACAAAGCGACGGAAACGACAGCTTTGAGCAGCACATAGCCGGTGTCGAACCAAGTGCCGCCCTGCAGCATCAATGCGGGAGTATAGACAGCCATGAACGGCACGACGTAACCGGCAATGCCGATCTTCGTCGCGGTGACCGCAATTTTCATATGCGATTCCCTCGCGATGGAAGAAGCGGCCAGTGCCGCCAGCGCCACCGGCGGTGTCAGGTCCGCCATAATGCCGAAGTAGAAAACGAACATGTGGCTGACGATCAGGGGCACACCCATCTCGAGCAGGACGGGTGCCGCCATGGCACTGGTAATGATGTAATTCGGGATCGTCGGCAGGCCTGTTCCCAGAATCAGGCAGACGACCATCGTCATCACCAGCGCGAGCAGCAGGTTGTCTCCCGCCACGGCCAGAATACCGCGTGCGATGTCATTGGCGAGACCGGTCATCTGCATGATGCCGATCAGGATGCCGACCAGAGCACAGGCCATGCCGACACCCAACGCCCCCTTGGCGGCGTCGGCGAAACTGTGCATGAGCAGCTTCTGGGTCTCGAGTCCGCCCTTGACGAACCATGTGCCGGCGACAAGCAGCCCGACCAGCACCACGACGGCGGATTCGATGCGCAGGCCCACCACGCTGTAAAGCAGGTAGGCTGCGAGTCCCAATGCAACCCAGAAGGCCACACGCAGCAGGACAATGCGGGTGCCAGCCGTAGCTTGCTGGCCCAGAATCAGCACGGCCGTCAACGCCATGCCGATCGTTCCGGAGAAAAGCGGCGTGAAGCCGGAAAACAGCAGAAAGACCAGCACGAACAGCGGAAGCAGCAGGTACCACTGGCGTCGAATGGCCGCCCACGCGCTGGGGCATTCCGATTTCGGCATGCCGACCAGATTGCGGCGACCGGCCTCAAGGTGCACCATCCAGAATGCGGAACCGAAATACAGCAATGCCGGAATGACCGCGGCAAGAGCGATTTCCGAATACGGAACTCCGATGGTTTCCGCCATGATAAACGCTACCGCTCCCATCACCGGCGGCATGATCTGCCCGCCCATGGAAGCACAGGCTTCGACCGCTCCGGCAAATTGCGGACGATATCCGAACCGCATCATGAGCTTGATCGTGAACTGCCCCGTGGTCAGAACATTCGCCACGCCGGAGCCGTTGATCGTCCCCATTAGCCCGGACGAGATGACCGATACCTTGGCCGGGCCACCCTTCTGATGCCCTACCGTTCCGAGGGCAATATCGTTGAACAGCTGAATCATGCCCGCGCGTTCCAGCAGCGCGCCAAACAGTATGAACAGGAAGATGAAGGTTGCGGACACGAAAGTCGGCGTACCGTAGATGCCCTCGGTACCGAGGTAAAGCACGTCGATCACCTGCTCGAGATCGAACCCCCGATGCATCATGAAGCTCGGCAGCTCACGCCCCCAGATCGCATAGGGGATGAAGGCAGCGCATATCAGTGGCAGTTCCCAGCCCATGATGCGGCGCGCGCCTTCGATGACCAGCAGCACAACAATCGCACCGACAACGATGTCCGCCAGAATGGGATCGCCGGCGCGCTGGATCAGGTCCGCCTCGAATACCCAGTGGTAAAATGCCAGTAGAAAGCCGGTGAGCCCGAGCAGCCAGTCGTACCAGGGCGCCCTGTCGCTCGCCCGCCCCTTGCTGAAGCGGAACAGCACGAAGGTGAGCAGCAGCAGAAACCCCACATGGACGCTGCGCAGGACCTGCGACGGCAATGGACTGAACGCAGCAGTGACGATCTGGAAGAAGGTAAAGGCAATGGCTATGTAGAAAACGGCCCGCCCCTGCCAGCCCGTCAGCTGAGCCGAACCATGGCCGGGATTTTCACGGTCCACAAAGGTCTGTGCAGCGCCCTCGTTGACATTGCTCGCAGCCATCTTTCACCCCTGCTAATGAAAACGCCGGCGACCGCTTTCACGGCGCCGGCGCACGTCTCACTTGCCGATCGCTTACTTGATCAGGCCTTTTTCCTTGTAGAACTTCTCGGCGCCGGGATGCAGCGGAACCGGAGAATTCTTCGGGCCATTCTCCAGGGTAATTGCCTTGGCGGCGGCATGGGCGGCATGCAGGGTGCCGATATCGTCGAACAAGGCCTTGGTCATCTTGTAGGCAAGATCGTCACTGACCTTGCTGCTGGTGACCAGGAAGTTGTTCACCGCCACGGCAGGAACGGCCGCGGTCTGTCCGGTGTAGGTGTTGGCCGGAATGGTGACCGCGACATAGGCCGGGTCGCCGATCTTCGGCACCAGATCGGCCGGGACGGCCACCATCGTGATGGGAACCGAGGCCGCCAGGTCGCGGATCGAGGCAACGCCCAGAGCAGCGGACTGCAGCGTCACATCGATCTGGCGGTTCTTCATCAGATCCACAGACTCACCGAAGCCGAGATACTCGACCTTGGAGAAATCCTTGTAGCTAAGGCCGGCGGCCCCCAGAACCGCGCGGGCGTTCAGCTCCGTGCCGGATTTCGGAGCACCGACCGAGATGCGCTTGCCCTTCAGATCAGCCAGCGTCTTGATGCCGGAATCGGCGCTGGCAACAATCTGGATGTAGTTGGGATAGATCGCCGCAATCGTGCGCAGCGTGCTGAGCTTCGTGGCAAAACCGGCATCGGCCTTGCCGTTCCAGGCGTCGCTCAGGGAGTCGCCCAGGGTGAAGGCAATCTCACCCTTGTTGCCGTGCAGAAGGTTCAGGTTCTCGACGCTCGCCTTGGTCGGCTGAACCTGCACCTTCGCATTGGGAATCGCCTTGCTGTACACGTTCGAGAGCGCCACCCCGATCGGGTAGTAGGCGCCGGACGTGCCGCCGGTCAGGATGTTGATGAAATCCTGGGCCTTGGCGGAGCCGGCGCCAAGCGCGACCGATGCCGACAAAATCGCCGCCGCGGCGACCGCTTTACCACTGAAGTTCATAGGAGCCCTCCCAGACTGCCGTTAGGTTATTGGTTCGGGGCCCGTTTTACCGGCTGGGCGCGGATAGGGCAATTCCTTTGTCGCGCGCCGCGATCATCAAATTTCCCAGCAGCGGCAGGGCATAAGTGGCCGCCGTCAGACACCAGTAAATCGCCTCACGATTGCTGATTTTCTCGACAACCAGGACGACGACTGGGACGGCCAGAAGCAGAAATCCGAGCACCGTTTCCCCGGTGAGGCGTCCCGGAGCACGCCCCCGCACTGCAGCAAAGACAGTGCCGAGCGCCGGAAAGATTGTGCCTGTCCCCACTCCGAGAGCGACCTTGATCAGCTGCAGAACCAGCAGCCCCAGGATCGGCAGCAGGAAGTAATCAATGGGAAAGTCCCTGTAGCGGCCGGCCACCGCAAGCATGATGCACTGATACAGGGCCAGGAGGGCAAATCCGGCAAACAGCCATTCCCCGAGCCGCAGCCGCCGCAAGGCGTCATGATCCGCGCCCTGCTTCGACAACGGACGCGACCTGAACGGCAGACAAGCCGCGCCGTGCCGACGCAGTTCTCCCAGGCTGAACGCCAGAGGGCGCAGCGGCACTGTCGGCGGTTCCCGTCCGCTGGCCCGCGACAGCAACTCCTGGAATAGCAACAGGGCGAACGCGGTCTGCAGGGCCGTCATGAAGATGAATTCAACGAAGCGCAGCAGTGAATAATTATGCTCCAGGCCATGCTCGATGGTGGCACCCAGAACGCCGCCGATCATCTGTGCGAACAGCACCGAGGCGAGCATCGGCAGCGGCGCCAGCGCGGACAGCTGCTGCGCATGCAGCACCATCAGGATCAACGCGATCAGCAGGCCCATGCCGGCGAAAAGCGGCCAGTAGGGGAGATTGGAGACCCTGCCGCTGGCGGGAAATTTCGGATCGCGGAATTCGTCCAGCACACCCCATGCGCCGCCGACGGTACCTTCCAGCGCCACCTTCCAAGGCTGGTCGAAAGCCTCGACCAGATTGTAATCCAGCCCCTTGTCGTGCGCGAGTTTCTGGAACGCCGCGATGAATTTGGCGGCTTCGATGCGTGACGGCACGGCGTCGCGGCGTGATCGGCCTTCGCTCGGCCAGCCGACTTCGCCGATCAGGACGGGTTTCCCCGGCAGCTGCCGGCGCACTTCGTCGTAAACCCAGAGAATGTGATCCATCGCATGGTCGACACCGACCGGCAGATCCTCCCAGTAGGGCAGGAAATGCACGGTGACGAAATCGACCTCGGCGAGCAGTCGCGGATTCTGCAGCCAGAATTCCCAGACATCGGCATAGGATACCGGCTGCTTCACTGCTGCCTTCACACGGCGGATGTAGCCGATCAGCTGGTCGGCAGTCAGATCCTTCCGCAGAAGCACCTCGTTTCCAACGATGACCCGCTTGATCGTATCGGGATGGCGGTTCGCCTGCTCGATGAGCGCCTCGATCTCCTTTTCATTGACGTCGAGCTCACGGCCGAGCCAGGCGCTGTGCAATACCTCCAGCCCGTATTTCCCCGCGACGGCCGGAACGATGTCGAGGCCTTCGAGGCTGGTATAGGTCCGCACAGCCCGCGCGATGCCCTGCAGGCTGGCGAGATCCTCTTCGACCTGTTCGGGCGTGGGAAAGATCTTGACCAGCGGCCCCTGCCCGCGCCGGAACGGGGCGAAGGACACGCTCTGCAGCGGTTCCGAACGTCCTGCCGCAGCGCCGTCGAATACCTGGACCGGACGGCTCGGCAGCCACCAGGCAAGAACATTGAGCACCGCGGCGGCAATGATGAAAACCGACAGCAACAGCAGTCGGCGGACCGGCTTCTGGGTCGGTGCATGCATGATTGTGTATCGTCAACCGGTTACTGCGCGGGGCTGCCCTGATCCGCCGGCGTGGCCGACGGCAGAGACTGCGCGGTGGCTGCCGTCTTCTTGCTGGGCGGCTTGGGGGCAGTGCTGATCAGCGAAAGCGCGAAGGACGCCCAGTAAGGGACGGATTGCGCCCACATCAGGACCGCCCAGAGACGGGCCTCTGGATCTTCGCCGCCCTGGAAATTCCACATCGCGATGCCTGCAAGCACCAGCAGGAAAGCCAGCAGGGTTTCCTCCTGCGCCATGATCAGGGCCTGCACGACGGCCTGCTGGTCCTCATGCTTGGGCGTGCGGATAAAGGGCAGTTTGGACGTGAACAGTCCGAACAGCATCGCCTTGGCGATCGTATAGGTCAGCGCGAGGCCGGCCAGGCCGGCCCCCAGCCGCTGCCTCAGCGTGCAGGGCACACGGATTTTGTACAGCCACAGGAACTGCGCCAGCTTGGCGCCGAACACGGCCACCACCGGCAGCAGGAACAGTGCCAGCGGCAGTTCGAAATATTTCGGCAGCACCATCACGCCGACCGTCCAGGCCAGCGAGGCAATCGCGAAGACGAGGCCGAGGGCATCCGCGAACCATGGCATCCAGCCGGTCACGAAGTGATAGCGCTGCATCGGGTCGAGCTTGCGGTCAGCACCCGGCAGCATGTCGCGCCAGTGCCGCTTGATGATCTGCACCGCGCCATAGGCCCAGCGGAAGCGCTGGCTCTTGTAGCCGGAGAAGCTGTCCGGAGTCAGGCCATAGCCGTAGCGCTTGTCGGTGTAGACCGAATGCCAGCCGCCGGCGAGCAGCCGCAGTCCCATCTCGGCATCCTCGCAGATGCACCATTCCGCCCATTTGCCGACATGTTCGATCGCAGCGCGGCGCACGAGCGTCATGGTGCCGTGCTGGATGATCGCGTCGCGCTCGTTGCGCTGGACCATGCCGATCTGGAAGAAGCCGGCATATTCCCAGTTGATGAATTCCTTGAAGGTGTCGTTCTTCCAGTCGTAGTGATCCTGGGGCGCCTGGACGAAGCCGATATCCGCCCGGTCGAAATACGGCACCAGCGATTTCAGCCAGTCGGGCTCGATCAGGTAGTCGGCATCGATGACGCCGATGATCTCCGCGTCCGGCGCAGTGTGCTGCAGGGCAAAATTCAGCGCGCCGGCCTTGAAGCCCTTCAGGGGCGAGACGTGGAAAAAGCGGAAGCGCTCGCCGAGCTCGCGGCAATACTCCTCGACCGGCCGCCAGACCTTCTCGTCCTTGGTGTTGTTGTCGATGACCAGGACCTCGAAGTTTGGGTAGTCGAGCCGCGCCAGCGAATCCAGAGTCTTCTTCAGCATCTCGGGCGGCTCGTTGTATGCCGGCACGTGGATCGACACTTTCGGCCAGCTGCGCTCGATATCGGTCTTGAAGGGCAGGAAATGTCGCTTGCGGCGACTGGCCCAGATCACCTCGGAAAGCTCCAGCCCCTCGGCGAGGACCACCAGAAACAGCATGAACAGCAGCGGCAGCAGCATCGCCCACATCAGGGCAATGCCCGGGCTCATATAGGTCCGGAGGCCGGAATCGATCACCATCACGATGGCGCTGGTGACGAGCTGGATCAGCGCGACGAAGAATACCCGGCCCGAGAAACGCAGATCAGCCCAGCGCGCCAGGAACCAGACCATCAGCGGCAGCGCCAGCAGGATCGAGGCAGCCGAAAGCTGCGGCCAGTGCGGCCGATCGCTGACCGGCCCCACCATGGGGAATTTCGGCGTCCGGTCAGCGTTCCACACGCCCCAGTACGCGCCCACGGAGCCTTCGATATTCCGCTTCCAGGGCTGGTCGAAGGCTTCCTGGATGAAATAATCGAGGCCGCGCTGGTTGGCGATGTTGAGGAAGGCCCGCAGGAAGGCTGCCTGGGTGGTCGGGCTCGGCACGGCGTCACGCCGGATGCGGCCCTCTGACGGCCAGCCGATCTCGGTGATCACGACCTTCTTGGTCGGATAGGCATCCTTGACCTGCTGATAGCGGGCCAGAGCGTATTCCACCGCCTTGTCGGGGGCTTGTCCTTCCCAGTAGGGCAGGAGGTGAATCGCAATGAAATCAACCTCGCGGCCAAGCTGCGGATAGCGCAGCCAGATGTCCCAGGTTTCGGCGGTCGACACTTCGACATGCCGGCCGGTCAGTTCGGTACGGACGCGGCGGATATACTGGATCAGGTCCTCGATCGGAATATCGGCGCGCAGCAGCGTTTCGTTGCCGACCAGCACGCGCCGCACGTTGTCATGCGTCGTGGCGATGCGGACGAGTTCGCGTATCTCTTCCTCGTTGCGGTCGACACGAGCGTCGAGCCAGGTACCCTGCATCACTTCGAGACCATAGCGACCGGCGATCTTCGCGATCTCGCCCTGGCCATCGAGTGTGGAGTAGGTGCGGATCTGCCGGACCTGGCCGGACAGCACCTGCATGTCCTGCTCGATCTCGGCCTCACTGGGGAACTTGCCGGAATTGGGACCCTGATCACCGCGGAAAGGCGAATAGTCAACGCCGTGGATGAACTCGCCCCAGGGCCGCGGCTCGATCGGCCGGTTGATATAGGCCCAGCCTGCCACATTCAGGATGGCGACGAGAACGAGGACGATCAGTCCCGAATAGCGCATGGCTACCTTGACAGAAAACGGTGGAAGGATGCGCCGGCGGCAGCCATCGTCTGGCCCTATAACCCGCCCGCGCAGGTTCCGGGTCTATGCAGCTAATATGGCGGCTTTACGGCAGCCAGCGGACTATATGGTGCGCGCAAAAAAGAGTCGAGGGGATGGCAGCTTAGGTCCGGCGGGACGCCTCGTCCGGCGACAGATGCGACAGCGATACCGGTCCGTCGGTCTTGATCGGGCGAATCACGAAGTTGGAACGGATGTCCTTCACCATCGGCAACTGCAACAAGCGCTGGGTGAGGAGCTCCTCGTAAGCCGCTAGATCGGGTACGACAACCTCGGCAAGAAAGTCCGCATCGCCCGAAACCATGTGCGCCGAGACGACTTCGGGGATGGCTTCCAGCATGCGCTGCAGCCCTGCAGCGTTTTCCACCGAGTGCTTCTCCACCTTGATGTCGACATAGACGGTCAGCCCCAGCCCCAGCTTCCTCCGGTCCAGCAGGGCACGGTAGCCGCGGATGTAACCGTCTTCCTCCAGCCGCCTGACCCGGCGCAGACAGGGTGACGGCGACAGCCCCACCTTCTCCGCAAGGTCGACATTGCTCAGCCGTGCGTCTTCCTGCAGGGCGCTGAGGATATTGCGATCCAGGGCATCGAGGTCAGAACTTGGCATTCTCTGCCTTCATCATGGCTTGTTAAGGCGATTTATTGCCAAGATGATTGCATAACAGGCATAAATCGCAAGGACATGCCGGCAGGATTCAGGCCATTCTCGGGCTTGCCACTGACTGTTGGAGCCCGTCATGCCCCGCCAAGCCGCCTCTCTTGCGGGCTGCCTTGCTGTCGAAGCGCCCGCCGGCCTTCCTGCCGCCGAGTCGCGCCGTCTGATCGGTGCGCTGGCGGCGCTGTTCGCGGTCTTCCTCTGGGCCGCCGGTCTGGTCGCCACCCGTTTCGGCGTCACCGGATCGCTGTCGCTGTGGGATGTCGTGTTTCTCCGGCTCGCCCTGCCCGCCATGCTGCTGGTCCCGGTCCTGCTCCGGTTCCTGAGACAATCGAGGGGAGCCCCGGACCGGCCGCGGTCGATCTGGCTCGCCACCATGATCGCCGGCGCCGGCCTGCCCTTCATGCTGATCAGCAGCACCGGCATGATCTTCGCCCCGGCAGCCCATGCCGGCGCGCTGATGCCGGGCAGCATGCCGCTCTTTGCGGCGTTCTTCGCCGTACTGCTGCTCGGCGAGCGCTTCACCACACAGCGCCGGATCGGCACCCTTCTCATGCTGGTCGGCGCGGTGGCCGTCGGCGGCTGGCAGGTGATTGAAGGTACAGGCGACGCCTGGCGCGGCGACCTGATGTTCGTCGCCTGCGGTGCTCTCTGGGCGAGTTACACCATTGCCCTGAAGAGGAGCGGCGTCGGCGCCTGGCAGGCGGCTGCCCTGATCTATGTGGCCTCCTTCCTGCTCTACGCCCCGGCCTACCTGCTGTGGCTCGACAGCCGCCTCCTGCAGGCGCCGTTCTTCGAGGTAGCCGTACAGGTGGTGCAGTCCGTCGCGTCCGGCCTGCTCAGCATGGCCGCCTACGGTTTCGCCGTGCGGCGGCTGGGCGCCGCCCCCGCAGCCGCCTTCGCCGCGCTGACGCCGGCGGTTACCGCCCTGCTCGCCGTGCCGCTGCTAGGTGAATGGCCGGAAGCCGCCACCTGGGCAGGCATCGTGACCGTCAGCCTCGGCGTCGCGCTGGCCAACGGCGCATTCGGCCGATATTCTCCTTCTAACCACTAAGGAGGTTATATATGTTCGACCATGTCTCCATTGGGGTTAGAAACCTGCAGGCCGCCGGCCGCTTCTACGATCGGGTGCTCCGCCCCCTCGGCTTCACGCGGCTGTACGACAAGCACGACACGCTGGGTTACGGGGTCAGGGCGCCGCAATTCTGGCTGTCCGAGACCGAAACGCCGGTGCCGGCCGATCCGCGCAGCGGTCTGCATATCTGCTTCAGGGCGGAAACCCGCGATGCGGTGAATGCCTTTCATGCCATTGCCCTGGCGGAAGGCGCTTCCGATAACGGCGCGCCGGGGCTGCGCCCGCAATACGCACCGAACTATTATGGCGGCTTCGTTATCGATCCGGACGGCTATCGCCTCGAAGCCGTCTGCTACGGAGAGTAAGCAGAATGCACGGTCTGCCCCGGTCGTCGCCGCGCAGCGACATCGAAATCTACCGTATGTGGGAGATCTACAAGGCGGTGAATGCTCGCGTGAAGGCGGGCGGCGAAGTCGTCAACCTGCTGGTCGGGGAGCCCACCCTGCCGCCGCCGCGCAAAGCCACGGAGGCGGCTCAGGCCGCGCTCGCCAGCGGCCGCGCTCTCGGCTACACGGAAGCGCTGGGGATTTCAGCGCTGCGCGAAGGCATTGCACGGCTTTACCGGCGCCGGCACGGCCTCGACATCGCGCCGGCGCGGATCGCCGTCACGATCGGCACGTCATCGGGCTTCATGCTGGCGTTCCTCGCCGCCTTCTCGGCCGGCGACACGGTCGCGGTCGTGGAGCCCTCCTACCCCGCCTATCGCGGCGCATTGCAGTCGCTCGATCTTATCCCCTACCGCGTCGGCACCGATGCGGGCACCCGCTATCGCGTCACGCCGGCAATGATCGACGCCCTGCCACCCCATGTGAAGGGTGTGGTCGTTGCCAGTCCGGCCAATCCGACCGGCACGATGCTGGATGGCGCCGAACTCAAGGCCATCTACGATGCCTGCCGGCGGCGCGGCCTATGGCTGATCGTCGATGAACTCTACCACGGCGTGACCTTCGACAGACCGGCAGACACCGTTCTCGCCGCCGGCCCGGATGTCATCGTTGTGAACGGCTTTTCGAAATACTGGGGCATGACCGGATGGCGCATCGGCTGGCTGGTGCTGCCCGAACGGCTGGTGCGCCCCATCGAAGCATTGAGCGGATCCCTGCAGATTTCAGCGCCCACACTGTCGCAGATCGCTGCCCTGGCAGCACTCGACGCCGATGACGAGATGCAGGCCCGCGTGGGTTCCTATCGACGCAACCGCGACCGGCTGCTGTCGGCGCTGCCCGGTTTCGGCATCCGGCGCTTCGCCCCGCCTGACGGCGCTTTCTACCTCTATGCGGATGTCGGGGACTTCACCGATGACTCCGTCGCCTTCTGCCGCCGCATGCTGGATGAAACCGGCGTTGTGGTGGCGCCCGGGGTAGATTTCGACACCGCCCAGGGGCAGCACTTCATCCGCCTCTCCTTCTGCATGGACGAAGCGGTGGTGGAGGAAGCGGTAAAACGGCTGGGGCCGTGGTTCCAGCGTCTCAATCGAGCTGCAGAACCTGCCATTTGAGATAGGCGCTTTCCGGCAAGTACGGATGCACCGGATGATCGGGCCCGGCTCCGCCTGAGAGCACGATCCGTCCTCTGCGTCCGGCATTGTTCAGCCCGATCGCGACTTCCTTTGCAAACAGCTCCGCAGGCAGAAGATGCGCACAGCTGGCGACGAACCAGAAGCCGCCCGGGGCAACCAGCGGCGCCGCCAGTTTCGCCAGCTTGCGATAGGCGCGGCTACCGGGCCCGAGATCCTTGCGGCTTTTGACGAAGTTCGGCGGATCGGTGATGACCAGGCCGAAGCGTGCCTTCTGCTGGTTCAGGTTTTCCAGCGACTCGAAGGCATCGCCCTTCTCGAACGTCGCAAGCCCGGCGAGCCCATTGTCCCCTGCCGCCTTACTGGCCAGCGCGACCCCCAGTTCCGACCGATCTATGCCGCGAACCGACCTGGCCCCTGCTTTTGCCGCAGTCAGCGCAAACGCGCCGATATGGCAATAACAGTCGAGCACCTCCTGTCCGCTGCTGAGCTGCGCGATCCTGAGGCGGGCCTCGGCGAGATCGAAATACCAGCCGGTTTTCTGCCCTTCCATCAGATCGAGCGTGAAGCGCACGCCGCCCTCCTCCACGAAGGGCTGCGGATCCAGGCTGCCGGCGGCAAGCCGGATTTCTTCGGCCAGTCCCTCCAGCCGGCGCACCTTGCTGTCGTTGCGCAGAACGATGGCGCGCGGGTTCAGAACCGTCTGTAATGCTTCCAGCAATGCCGGCGTCAGCTGTTCCGCACCGGCCGTGTTGGCCTGCACGGCGAGTGCATCGCCATAACGGTCGACGATGAATCCCGGCAGGCCATCTGCTTCGGCATGGATCAGCCTGTAGTAGGGTCGTTGATAAAACCGTTCGCGCAACCGCAGCGCGGCACGAAGTCGCCGCGCAAAGAATTCGGCATCGATTGCCGCCGCTTTGTCCGTTGTCCAGAGGCGCGCGGCAATCAGCGAATGCGGATTGAAGGAAGCGGTGCCGATGTCCTGTCCGTGACTGTCCAGAATCCGGACGATACTTCCAGGCGGCAACGCTTTTGCCTTGGCATCCAATTCCACTTCGTTGGAATAAATCCACGGATGTCCACCCTTAACACGATGCTCTTCGCGGGGTTTCACGCGCAGTACGGGAAGGCTGACGGCAGGCATGGACAAAGCCTCGGCGGATGGTTTATCAGCGCGACCGATACTCCATCATTGCCGCGAAAGCGAGCCCTCATGTTCACCCTGCACGATCAGCTGCGCCGCGACACGCTTCCGGTCTGTCGTCTGAAGCTTTGCCTCGTGCAGCTGATGAACGACTCCCGGTATCCTTGGCTGATCCTCATACCGACGGTCGAAAACGTTACCGAGATCGTCGAACTGAACGAAAAGCAGCGCAAGCTGCTCATCAACGAGATCGCGCAGGTCCAGACCATCCTCGGCACCGTGTTCCAGCCGCACAAGCTGAATGTCGGAGCACTGGGTAACATGGTGCCGCAGCTCCACGTGCACGTCATCGCACGCTTCCGGGACGATGCCGCGTGGCCGGGTCCGGTCTGGGGCAAGTTGCCGCCGCAGCCTTATGAGGAGTCCGCTCTCCGCACCACGATCGCACGTTTGCAGAAAGCCTTCATAGCACGGGCCTGAGGCCCGGGCCGGATCCGCCCCCATACCTTCAGCGACGACCACCGAAGCATTCGGCCTGCTGGCCGGGTTGCTGACCATAATGGCCTATCGTCCGCAGGTCATCACAGCCTGGCGCACCCGGTCGTCCGCGACATCTCGCTGTTCATGGTCCTGCTGATGAATCCGGGCTGACCTTGGCCTGTGGCCTCGCCCTCTGCCTGACCGCTGCAGTCCCGATTGCCAAGCTGAAATTCGATCCGCGCTAGTCAGCTACCGGACGCGGGCGTATATAGGCCTTATGCGCCGCCGGGATTTCCTTTCGACATCCCTTGCCGCCGGGCTAGCGCTCACGGCGTACCCCCGACGCGGCCATACCCAGGCGGCGACGCGGAGCGAGGGCGGCAGCTTCTTCCGCATTCTCACCGGCTCGGCCCATACCACCGCTTTCCCGGTCGGCACGACGATTGCCACCACCATCTCGAACCCGCCGGGCAGCCGGCCCTGTGAGCGGGGCGGCTCCTGTGGCGTCCCCGGTCTGATCGCCGTGGCGCTGACCAGCGCCGGCTCGGTGGCCAATCTCGCCGCCATTGCGAATGAAAGCATCGAATCCGGCTTTGCCCAGGCCGACCTTGCAGCTTCCGCCTATAACGGCGAAGGGCTGTACTTCCGGCGGGCGCCGCAACCGAATCTGCGGGTGCTCGCCAATCTCTATCCCGAAACCATCCACCTGGTCGTCCGCCGGGGCAGCGGCATCGCCGACCCGCGCGATCTCGCTGGCAAGCGCGTGTCGATCGATCGCACCGGCTCGGGCACGCGCTTCAACGCCGAGCTGATACTCGCGGCCTACGGGCTGCGCTTTCAGCAGCTCAAGATCTCCGAACTTGATCCGGGCGAGGCGGCCGACCTGATGTCCCGGGACGGCCTGGACGCCTTCTTCCTTATTTCCGGCCAACCCGCGCCGACCGTCGGCGACCTCACCGACCGCCGGATCGCCGACGTCATCCCTCTCTCGGGCCGGCTGATCGACAATGTCCTGCGGCGGCACCGGTTTTTCGGCCGCGACATCATACCCGCCGGGACCTATGAAGGCGTGGGCGAAATCGAAACGCTCAGCATCGGCATGCAGTGGGTGGTGGCCGAGGCGCTGGATGCCGACCTCGTTTATGAATTGCTGCGCGCGCTCTGGCACCCGCAGAACCGGAAGATCCTCGATGCCGGTCCGGCCATGGCGCAGAAGATCCGGCTCGGAACGGCGGTGCTGGGCGTCGCGACGCCGCCCTTGCATGCCGGGGCCGAACGCTACTACCGGGAACTGAAGCTGATTTCCTGAGGGTCAGGCCTCCGGCAGCGGATCCTCACCGGCCGCCGCCGCAATCCATTCCTGCATCGCGGGATGGGCGTAGATTGCCTCGACATAGGCGGCCGAAACCGGGTCCAGAGCGACGCCATAGGTGCGGAAGCGCGTGGCGACCGGCGCATACATGCAATCGGCTATCCCGAAACCGCCGAACAGAAAATCCCCGCCCTGGCCGAAGCGCCCCCGGCAGTCCTGCCAGATCTGCTGCACGCGGGCGACATCAGCGCGGCTCTCCTCGGTCAGCTGTCGCGGCACGCTGCCCTTGGAATGAATGTCCATGGGAAGATCGCGGCGGAGGGCACCGAAGCCGGCATGCATCTCGCTCATCACGCTGCGTGCAACAGCCCGCGCACGGGCATCCCCAGGCAGCAACCCGGCAGCCGGGAAAGTCTCGGCGACATATTCACAGATGGACAGACTCTCCCAGACCAGCAGATCGCCATGCTTGAGGACCGGCACCTTGCCGGCGGGAGAATGCGCAAGAATACTGGCCTTCGTCGCTGGCTGCCGGAGCGGGATCAGGATTTCCTCAAAATCCTGCCCTGCCGCCTTCAGTGCCAGCCAGGGCCGCAGACTCCAGCTCGAATAATTTTTGTTCCCGATCACGAGTGTCCACGCGGTCACGGATACCCTCCCCGGTTTCGCGGCAAGCCGGGACCTCTTATAAAGAAGGAGCTGCCGGCCGCCCAGAGCAGAAGCCCGGCACAATTGTCCGGGTTCAAAGCCAGGGAAATACCGTGACCCCCAACCTGATCGCAAAATCCGCCAGTCCCGTTCCGGTCGAAACCTATACGGCAAAGCAATGGGCCGCGCGCGCGGCGCGGGAGAAGCCCAATGTGGCCGGCTGGGCTGCCGCCCAGAATTTCAAGGGGAAGGCTGGTCAGGTCCTGGTTCTGCCCGACAGCCGCAGCGGAAAACCGGCACGCGTTCTCGCCGGCATCGCCGACACGCCCGACCTCTGGTCATACGCCGCGATCGCCGCAGTGCTGCCTGCGGGTGAGTACAGGCTCGCCGACACCCGGGCCGGAGACGCCGCCGCCCTGGGCTGGGCGCTTTCCAGCTATCGTTTCGACCGGTATCGCAAGAGCCAGGACACGAAGCCGGGCGCACGCCTCGTCTGGCCGGCCAAAGCGGACAGGCGCCGGGTGAGTGCGCTGTATGACGGAATCGTGCTGGCCCGCGATCTGATCAACACGCCTTCCAGCGACATGGGGCCGGCGGAACTGGCCGAGGCCGCGCGCGGCGTCGCCATGCTGGGCAACGCTCAGTTCAACTGCATCATCGGCGACGACCTGCTGGAACAGAATTACCCGATGATCCACGCGGTCGGCCGGGCCTCGCAGCGCCTGCCCCGGTTGATCGACATCGTCTGGGGCAATCCCAAACACCCGAAACTCACGCTGGTAGGCAAGGGCGTCTGCTTCGATACCGGCGGGCTCGACATCAAGCCTTCGTCCGGCATGCTGCTAATGAAGAAGGACATGGGTGGCGCAGCCATCGTGCTGGGGCTGGCAGCAACGATCATGGCGCTCCAGCTTCCGGTGCGCCTCCGCGTGCTGATCGGCGCGGTGGAAAACAGCATATCGGGCAACGCCATGCGCCCGGGCGACGTGCTGCAGACGCGCAAGGGCATAACCGTCGAGGTCGGGAATACCGATGCCGAGGGCCGTCTCGTGCTCGGCGACCTGCTGGCGGAAGCGGACGCGGAAAAGCCGGACTGGCTGATCGACTGCGCCACCCTGACGGGGGCGGCGCGTGTCGCGGTGGGCCCGGATCTGCCGGCGATGTACAGCACCGACGATGCGATGGCGGAAGCGCTGCTTTCCGCCGGCATCGCCGCAGGCGACCCGCTCTGGCGCATGCCGCTTCACAAGCCGTATCGCGATTACATCGAGGGCAAGGTGGCCGATATCACCAACTCTGCCGATACGCCCTTTGCCGGCTCGATTACCGCCGCGCTCTTCCTGAAGGAATTCGTCGACAAGACGAAATGCTATGCGCATCTCGATCTCTTCGCCTGGAATGGTCGTGCACGCAGCGGTCGGCCCGTCGGCGGCGAGGCGACCGGCCTGCGCGCCCTGTTCACGGCAATCGAGAATCGCTACCGGAAGCGCTGAAGCACGGCTGCAACGCAGCTTTTGGTTATAATCAGCGGCGACAATAATACCACAGACTGCTCGCGATTCAGCTTTGCGGGGTTTCAGGCTGTGACCTTGCAGCGGCTAAACCACTCGCGCGGAAGCAAAACCGGTAAATGCTTCGCTAAACATCCTGTTTTTGTCACATCCGTCACAACCTTGTCGCTCAGCGGACTCAGGCCGGACGGCTACGGTTGTCATGTTGCGCGGTTAACGCACAGACACGACAAAAAAATTGGAGAAAAGCCATGGCGTTTCCCGGCACGGTCTTCTTCCTTGTTCTGGCGGTCCTCCAGTTCTTCATCATTGCCGATGGCCTCGTCGCCTGGTTCAGGATCGACTGGCTTGTGGCGGTACATTTCGCCGCCGTGCTGAGCGGATTGCCGTTATTCGCCACGTTCCGGCTGCTGCAGAACCGCCGGGGCTGATTGCCCGGCCCGTAGCGGACGAATCGAAACCGGGCACTCAGCTCGGCAGCGCGCCGCCGTGCCGGCGTGGTCGGACTGGCTGAACGGTGGCGACGTCCTCCGTTACAGGTGTATCCGGCATAATGGGCTGCTCCTCAGGCTGAGTCAGAGCTGCGGGCGGTGGGTCGCGGGATTGCTGCGGCTCCGTCTCCGGTGGCAGCGAAAACGGATTCCCCTCCACGATCTGCTTCAGCAGCTTCTCGACATCGTCGGTCGGCAGCAGGGGGCCGAAGCCGGGCTCATTGTTGTGCCAGGCATACTCGACCAGCGGCACGTAATTCACGACGCTCGGCTCGGTCACCCACAGCTTGCGCAGGGCGGCCCTGCGTATCGCTTCCGGCACGCCCTTGCGCAGATAGGGTGTGAAGTCGCTGGCCTCGGTGAGTTCCTCGATCGGCGGCAGGCTGTCGAGATCGACCGCTTCGGCCTTTTCCGCGTCCGGTTCAGGCTCCGCAGATGCGGCAGGCGCGACTTCCTGCTGGCGCGCCTCCGCCTTGCGCTGCGACCAGCGCGACAGGAAGCCCCTGTCCTCTCCCTCGGCCATGGCTACTCGTCTTCCGGCATCTGCCGGAGAGGGTCGGATTCATAAAGGAAGCTGCGCCGGGCCAGCGCCTCGGTATCGGCCCTGTTGCGCTTGCGCTTGTAGAATTTCTCATCCACATGGTGCCGCGCCACATAGTCGGCCACCCAGGCGCGGATTTCCTCCGGCATCGGCACCGCCTCGACGACATCCTCCATCGACTCGGCATAGGCATGGGCCTCGCCGGCGCAGACCGTCGCCAGATGCAGCATGATGCCGCGCTCGTCACTGCAGCGGCGCAGGACAATGAAGACCGAGGGCTGACTGCTTTCCAGATTGTATTTGTAGCTGATCGTCTCGCGACGGAAGAGCTGCAGGTCGCCCGGGCCCGCGTAATACCGCTCCCAGCCGTCGCCTTCCGCCAGCTTGGTCCATGGCGGTGCGGCGGGCACACCGGGCAGCACCTGCACCGCATGCCAGGAATGGTCGATCCAGGGATTGTTGAGCCGGCGGCGCTCCACCACCACGCCCACCTGCCAGTGTTCGGTCCCGACTGCCTGATTGCCGGACATCACTGCTGCTCCGCGTTCAATCCGCCACCCGCAGCGGCAAGTTTACCACAAGATTCTGCGGCTTCATCCGCACCTGGCCATCCTTGTCCATGGCCAGTCCGAGATAGACGGAGCGCCCCTCCACCCGCTGCAGCATCAGCGAGGGATCGCGGAACTCCAGCCGGAACAGGGCCAGGATCTGCCCGAGACGGTCGTCATCGACGCTGCGCCCTTCATACAGGTCGTTCATGATGCCGGTGGCCGTCGCATCCAGTCCGATATGCCAGACCCAGCGTTCGTCGCGGATCATCTGTACCGGATGGATCTGCACCGCCGCACCGGTCAGCCGCTCGATCCAGAGCTCCATCACACGGGCGAAGGCGTCCTGGCCCGGCCGGGTGAAACTGAAATCCAGCACGAAGTCATGCCGGTCGCTGCGCTCCCAGTATCCGGCGGCATTGTCGCGATTGAGAATATCCATGTCGACGCTGCGCAGTGCCGTGCCGGCCTGCGTGACCAGGGCGCCGAGCGAGCCGAATCCCTGTCCGGCTGCCAGCATCTCGACGGTTTCCTCATCCGCGAGAAGGATCGAACCGTCGCGGATGGTCGCCTTCTGCACACGGAAGAACAGCTCGGCCGCCCGAGCCCGGAAGGGATCGCTGCCGCCATGCAGCAGATCGCGCAGGATCGCCGCGGCCAGATGATCGACAAACATGGTCGGGACGCCCGGAGCGTCCGGCCGGAAAAGACCCAGATAGGCCGCCTCGATGCTATCTGCCCTGGCCAGATAATCCCGGAAGCGGAGGAACACGCCGTAATTCTCGCGGGCGTCGGGATCCTTCAGCCGCTTCAGATCGCCATCGCCGACCTTACGGAACGGCTCGGCCAGCAGATCCGCATGCAGCGCGCGTTCCGCGGCACAGGCCTCGTCGGGCGGCAGCATCTCAGGGCGACTCAGATAGGCCCGGATGAAATCGGGCCCGGCGACAAGCCGGCCGGCTTCGTCGCGGTCCAGCAGCATATAGCCGCTGGTGATCCAGAAATCCGCCGGAGCCTCAGGCGCTGCCGTCGTCATCAGGCACAATCTCCCAGATCTTGGCGTGGAGCTTGTCGCCGGGCGGCTGGACCACGCGGAACTGTTCGCGGATCGCATCCCCTTCGACGAAGCGACTCAGGCTCAGCAGCGTATTGACCGGCTGCTCGCAAAGCGAAACCGCGTAATCGATCTCCTCACGCGCGGCCGTGCGCGCCGCCTGCCTGTCGGGTGCGCCATAGGCCTCCTGCAAGTGGTCTGCCAAAGCGTCCACCGCCTGTTCGTAGTCCGCATCCGACACGGCGGCGACGGCCACCAGCGTCGACCAGCCGAATGTCGACAGGCCGAGAAAGCCGTTGGCAAAGGCCTGGCGCACGCGGCGGTCGAGCTGTGCCGGGTCGCTGTCGGCAAACACGAAGGTTCCCGGCACCGCCCACTCCCCCGGCTCCGCGGCGTGGGGAAAGACCCGCGTGTCGGAGTCGTCGAAGCGGATGGTGCGCAAAAGCTTCACGAGACCGGCCCCGTATATTCGGGCAGGACCCAGCTGGGCCGGCGCAGGGCCTCGCGGAGCGAGCGCCAGCTTTTGGCAGGCCCGTCCTGGAACCAGACATCGCCATTCGGCTCCACGTTGAGATCCCTGTTATGGCGATCATGCAGAAAGGCGCGGCGCACCGGATGAAATCCCTCTTCCTGCCAGCGGTCGAGCCATTGCAGCAGGTGGCGGCTGAAGGATTCCACCAGCATCGGCACGGTGACCTCGCCGCAGCCTTCCTCCAGCAGATTGGTATATTCGAGCTCGGCACCCGGCGCATCATCCTCGGGATCGCCACTCATCTGCACGGCGATGCCGATCACCAGCCAGGCCGGCACATCGCTCATGCCCTCCTTCTCGACCAGAGGCCCGTGAGCGATGCGGATGCCTCCGACGCAGGCGTCGTTGACCATCAGGCGATCGGGCCAGGCCATGCTGGCCGGCGTTTCAGGCGGTGCCACCGCGGCAAGCGCGTCATGCAGGCCGAGCAGCCCGACATAGGACAGCGTCAGCGCGGCATCGATGGGATCGAGCGGATGCAGGACGACAGCGGCCTCGCACCGGTCGGGCCGGTCGACCCACAGCAGAAGGCCGTCATCCGCACCATCTTCGGCGGCCCTGCAGGCCGTATCAAAGGCGTCCGAGGCACAGAGCCGCGCCTCGTAGCCGGGCGGAAAGCTGGGCCAGTTCTCGCTCCTCATGCCGCATCTCCGAGCCGGGCGAGCAGGCGCTCGGCCTCGGCGAGATCGTCCGGCGCATTGGCATTGAAGAAGGGGTCAACCGGGTCAGTGGGGAAATGCGCCACTGCGAGCTTGTGTCGTCCCGTCCAGATATCGACCTTGCGGATTCCTTCCCCGACAACGGCGTGATGCAGGTCCTCGTAGAGGCGCAGCGGCCACAGACCCACGACCGGATGCGGCTGTCCCCCGGATGCGGCACAGGCAAGATCGGCTCCGGTCTGATCGCGAGCCGCCACCAGCCGCGCCACGACGTCCCGTGGCAGGAACGGCCCGTCGCTCGGGACCGTTACAATGTCGGTGATGTCAGGCCGATTCTCGCGCGCCCAGGCAAGGCCGGCCAGCACGCCGGCCAGCGGCCCGGCGAAGCCTTCCACCGCGTCGCCCGCCACGGGCAGGCCGAAATCGTCAAACCGGGCGGGATCGCCATTGGCATTGATGATCACGCCATCCACCTGCGGCCGCAGCCGGTCGACGATGCGCGCCAGGATCGGCCGGCCGGCCAGGGTCTTGAGGCCCTTGTCGCCACCGCCCATCCGGCGGGCGAGACCGCCGGCCAGAATTACTCCCAGAATCGTCCGCATTACGCCGCCTCGTCGTCGCGGCTGCCCTTGCGCTGCAGCTTCGCCGGTTCCTCCGCGACCTCGCGCGGATCGGCGTCGAAACGCAGACGCTCGGCCCCGGACAGCGCGACGAAACGTTTGCCCTTGGCGCGACCGATCAGCGTCATGCCCAGCTGCCGCGCCAGCTGCACGCCCCAGGCCGTGAAGCCCGAGCGGCTGATCAGGATGGGGATCCCCATCTGCGCCGTCTTGATCACCATTTCCGAGGTCAGCCGCCCGGTGGTGTACATGCTCTTGCCTTCGGGGGTGATGCCCTGGACGCGCATGTAGCCGGCGATCTTGTCGATCGCGTTGTGGCGTCCGACATCCTCCATGTAGACCAGCGGCCGGTCCTCTTCGCAGAGCACACAGCCATGGATCGCGCCGGCCTCGAGATAGAGCGACGGCTGCAGGTTGATTTTGCGCGACAGCGCGTAGATCCACGACGTGTTCAACACGGCGTCGCGGTCAAGCTGAACGCTTTCGATGGCGTCCATCATGTTGCCGAATACCGTGCCCTGGGCGCAGCCCGAGGTCTGGATCTTCTTCCTCAGCCGCGCCTCGTAATCGGTCTGGCGCGCCGTTCGCACGACAATCGTCTCGATCTCGGGGTCGAAATCGATGCCGGTCACCTCGTCATCCGGCAAAAGCATGCGCTGATTGATCAGGTATCCCAGCGCAAGATATTCAGGGTAGTCGCAGATCGTCATCATGGTGACGATCTCCTGTCCGTTCAGAAACAGCGTCAGCGGACGTTCGACCGGCACCTTGGTCGAAATGGCTTTGCCTTCATGGTCCATGCCCTCCACTGTCTCGGTCAGAGCAGGATCAAGCGGATTGGGGCGGACGAGCATTTCGGAGCGCTGCTGGTTCATGCCCCATTTATAGGCCATGCCTCAGCCGGTGGCGATATACTGCTTAAGCGCCTCGGCCTCCATTTCCGTCTGCGCGATGCGGCGCTTGACCACGTCGCCGATGGAAACAATGCCAACCAGTTCGCCGTCGTCGACCACCGGCAGGTGGCGAATGCGCCGCCGGGTCATCAGGTGCATGATGTCCTCAATGGTGTCGTGGCTGGAACAGACCATGACGTTCTTGGTCATGATGCTGTCGACGCTCTGCTGCAGCAGGTCGTTTCCGATCATCGAGAGGCCACGCACGATATCGCGTTCCGAAAGAATCCCGGCGATCCCGCCGTCGGGCCTGAGCACCAGAACCGCACCGATACCCTTGTCGGCCAGCAGCTGACAAACCTGTTCGACACTGTCGCCCGGCTTGGCGGCGATGACGCCCGGTTTCTTGTCTTTCAGGATGGCGGCAACCGTCATGATTTCCTCCGCAGAGTTATCTGGCACCAGATCCGGAAGTCGATTTGTCGGTCTTCTCCTGTCGCTCTCGCAGGCGTGGCAATCGTGCACTGTGCGCTCGCGGGCCTTAGGCCGGCTGTAAGAGTGTCGGACAAGCCCGCGGACGTGACAACCCCTCTTCTCCCGGGGCCTCCCAAAGGCCACGGGTAACCGGTTGAAAACGAAGAGGTTCGGGAAGATCCCCCGTGCCCGCACAAGCCTTGCGGGTCTTGGCTGGTTCAGTTATGGTCCGCGCCGCTTTCGACCCCCGGCGCCGGCCCTGACCGCCGCCGGTCCCCTGCGGAGAGGTGCCAGAGTGGTCGATCGGGGCGGTCTCGAAAACCGTTGTGCGCGCAAGCGTACCGTGGGTTCGAATCCCACCCTCTCCGCCATCTTCACACGCGTCAGCTCAGCAGTTGGTGCCGCCGCCCGGGCAGGTCTTGGTTTTGCCCGGCTCGGTGGGAATCGGCACTCTCGGCGGGTGCTGGCCTGTACAGGCGGTAAGCGTCGGCGATACGACCGCAAAAGCCACAAGCGCGAGCATCAGGCGCAGCATGAAGATATCCCTCCGGTTCTCATGTTCCGGCAACCCCTGATTGCCCCGGTGGTTCCAGATTCGGCGGTGATCAGCCGATGGTCATCAGGCTGGCATTGCCACCCGCAGCGGCCGTGTTGGTGCTGACCGTCTCCTCCTCGAGCAGCCAGTCCAGAGGATAGTCGTCCGCGCCCCGGCCAAGCTCCTCGCGGGAGACGCCGAACACCGGCACAAGCGGCCCCGGCCATTCGGCGACAGCCATGTTGAGGTCGCGCAGGGCGTCGCTGTCGCCTTCGAACAGGATCGCCGTAATCCCGTTCGCTGCCTCGGAGCATGAGACCCTGTCGATCCGCCCGGCGATCTCGCCCGGCAGGCTTGCAAACAGCGGCTGTAGATGCTCCGGAAGCACGAACGTGATCCGGTTACCCGTGCTCAGGGCGGCGCCGACCTGCAGCAGCAGCCCGGTTTCGCTCTGCGGCAGGCCGAGAAGGGTGCCGCGCGGCTGCAGCATATAGACATTCCGCTCGCCCACCGGGCCCGGCAACTCCAGCACGACTCCGAGCGACGAGCGCTTCAGATAGGCGCGGCAGCGTGCAGCCTCCCTCTCCCGTCCGGTTTCGGCCAGCCAGGCACAGAACCGCTCCGCTGTCTGGTCCTGTTCGGGATCTCCCTTCACGACAGCGTCCGCAGGTTGCGCGGCCAGTAACCGGAAGAGATATAGCGGGCCGCCGGCCTTGGGGCCGGTTCCCGAGAGGCCGCGGCCACCGAATGGCTGCACGCCGACCACCGCCCCGATCAGGTTCCGGTTGACATAGACATTGCCGGCGGCGATCCGCGCGATCACCCGTGCAATGGTTTCGTCGATGCGGCTGTGAATGCCGAAGGTGAGTCCGTAGCCTGTTGCGTTGATGCCTTCGATCAGCGCATCCAGAGCATCGCGGCGATAGCGCAGCACGTGCAGAACGGGACCGAAGACCTCCCGGGTCAGCTCGCCGATATCCTCGATTTCGATGAGTGTCGGCGCAACGAAAGTTCCATGCCCGCTTTCCGGCGGCAGGGGCAGTTGCGTCACGGCCCGCCCCGCCGCCCTCATACGTTCGATATGGGCGTTGATACGCTGCTGGGCTTCGGCAGTGATGACGGGGCCAATGTCGGTGGCCAGCCGCCCCGGATTGCCCAGGGTTAATTCGGCCATCGCCCCCTTCAGCATGCCCAGAACGCGCTCGGCAATCTCCTCCTGCAGGCAGAGAACGCGAAGCGCCGAACACCGCTGGCCAGCGGAATCGAAAGCGGAGACCAGAACATCGCCGACGACCTGCTCGGGCAGGGCCGAGGAGTCGACGATCAGGGCATTCTGGCCGCCGGTCTCCGCGATCAGCGGAACCGGCTTTCCGTTGCGGCTCAGCCGACGGGCCAGTTGCTGCCGGATCGAGCGTGCGACCCCGGTCGAACCGGTGAACATCACACCGTCGATACCGGGGTTGCCCACCAGATGCGCGCCAATCTCGCCGGCACCCGGCAGCAGCTGCAGAACCCCCGCCGGAACACCCGCCTCGAGGAGAATGCTGACCGCCTGTGCAGCGATCAGAGGCGTCTCTTCTGCCGGCTTCGCCAGCACCGCGTTGCCTGCCATCAATGCCGCCGCCAGCTGCCCGGTGAAAATCGCCAGCGGGAAATTCCACGGGCTGATGCAGGCCACGACGCCCAGGGGACGATGAGTGTCGTTTGAAAGGGCCTGCCTGCCCTGGGCGGCGTAGTAGCGCAGAAAGTCCACCGCCTCGCGCACTTCACTGACGGCATTGGGCAGCGATTTGCCAGCTTCCCGAACGATCAGGCCCAGCAGCAACGCCATCCGGCTCTCCAGGATATCCGCTGCGCGCTCCAGGCAGGCAGCACGGTCGGCTGGCGGCGTCGCCTGCCAGATGACCGCCGCCTGCGCCGCATCCGCGCAGGCCGCATCGACGAGCTCCGGCGTGGCCTCCGTCACTTCACCCACCACGTCGCGATGGTCGGCAGGGTTGCGTACGGCGCGTGCTTCTCCGGTGATACCACCCGCCCGGAGCACCGGCGCCGCGCGCCAGGTTCGCTCCAGGCTGGCCAGCAACGCGGCCGACAGCGAGGCGAGCCGCTGCTCGTTGCTGAGATCAAGGCCGGCCGAGTTGGCGCGCTGGCTGCCGAACAGATCACGGGGAAGGGCAATCTTGGGATGCGGCGCCCCCAGCGGATGGACCTCCCGGGCACGGGCAACCGGATCGGCGACAAGCTGGTCGAGCGGAATGGACGGATCGGCAATCTGGTGAACGAAAGAGGTGTTGGCGCCGTTCTCCAGCAGCCGGCGAACCAGATAGGCGAGCAGCGTTTCATGGGTCCCGACCGGCGCGTAGATGCGGCATGGCCGGTTCAGCCTGTCCGGGCCGACAACCTCCTCATAAAGCGGCTCGCCCATGCCATGAAGGCACTGGAATTCATACTGTCCGGAGTGAAAGTCTTCGCCGGCCATCGTGTAGATCGTGGCAAGCGTCTGCGCATTGTGGGTCGCAAACTGCGGGAAGACGGCATCGGGTGCCTCCAGCAGCAGCCGGGCACAGGCCAGATACGACACATCCGTATGGACCTTGCGCGTGAAGACTGGAAAGCCTTCAAGGCCGTCCACCTGGGCACGCTTGATCTCGCTGTCCCAGTAGGCCCCTTTCACCAGCCGGATCATCAGACGGTGGCCGCTGCGGCGAGCCAGATCGATCAGATATTCGATCACGAAAGGCGCACGCTTCTGGTAGGCCTGCACGACGAAACCGATGCCGTTCCAGCCTGCCAGTTCGGCATCGAAGCAGAGCGCCTCCAGCAGATCGAGCGACAGTTCAAGACGGTCGGCCTCTTCGGCATCGATGTTGAGACCGATGTCGTAACGGCGCGCAAGCACGGCCAGCGCCTTGAGCCGCGGCAGCAATTCGCCCATCACGCGGTCATACTGGGAGCGGCTGTAGCGCGGATGCAGCGCCGACAGCTTCACCGAGATGCCGGGGCCGTCATAAATGCCGCGGCCGCCGGCCGCCTTGCCGATGGCGTGAATGGCCCGTTCGTAATCGGCATAGTATCGCGCGGCATCGGCCGCCGTCATCGCGGCCTCGCCCAGCATGTCATAGGAGTAGCGAAATCCGCGGGCCTCCCAGCGGCGGCTGTTGGCGAGCGCTTCCGAAATGGTCTGGCCGGTGACGAACTGCTCCCCCATCATCCGCATCGCGATATCGACGCCGCGGCGGATCAGCGGTTCGCCGCCTTTGGCGATCAGCCTGGTCAGCGCGCTCGACAGGCCGGCCGCGCTGCTGGTCGAGGCCAGTTTGCCGGTGATCAGCAAACCCCAGGTCGCGGCATTGACGAACAGCGACGGGCTATGGCCGACATGCGCCTCCCAGTCGCCTGCGCCGATCTTGTCGCGGATCAGCGCATCCCGGGTCGGCCGGTCGGGAATGCGCAACAGGGCCTCCGCCAGGCACATCAGCGCTACACCTTCCTGGCTGGAGAGCGAATATTCGTGAATGAGCGCCTCGACCCCGCCGCCCTTCGCTGCCTTGTCGCGCAGGGTCTCGACCAGCCGCCGGGCCAAGGCGGCCGCCCTGTCGCTCGCCGCCTGCGGCAGGCTTGCCTGGGTCAGCAGCAGCGGCAGGCATTCCGGTTCCGGCCGGCGATAGGCCGCGGTGACTCTCGCGCGCAGGACATTCTGCGGCAGGACGCCCTGGGCGAAATCATGGAAGGCGGTCAACCGCCCGCCTCCGGCAGCCGTAAGGTCGTCGCCGCGCTCCGCTCTCTCCAGGGCAAGGTGGATTCCCTGTTTAATGAGCCAATGCGATGAACGGCCCATCCGGTCGGCGGCTGCCTTCAGCCGGGCGCGCAGAGCATCATCGATTTTCACCCCGATGGTGGTCGCCATGATGGCCCTCACACAGGCGCAACCCGCATGGGCGGTTGTCGCAACCGCATCCACAATCGCGCGCCAGCCTGTCTTTTTCCAGCCCTTTTCCGGGGCTGGCGAACCACCCGTTGATCACGTCCCCTCCGCTCCGGAAGACGTATGATTTCCCGGCTTTGGTGCAGCTTTTCTGCAAGGAGGTTGCGATGGAGACGCGATCCGATACCTGCGATCCCGCGATTTCGGAGAGAGAGGCGCGCCGGCGGTTTCTCGCCGCCTGCGGTAAACTGGCGCTGGCCACTCCGCCAGCCGTCACCCTGCTGCTGGCCCGGTCGGAGGACAGCTATGCCGTCGCTCTGTCGGGCAATGCCGGTGCGAAACGACATAATTGGCTGAGGGAACGCCGGCTGCGGACCACCGAGGGGCCGCGGCGTACGCGCAACCGGCCGCGCGTTGGGGAATCCGAAGCGGAGTGGTGACGGTATTCTGGTACGGCAAACAGTAGCTTAGCCGCTCATCTCCCTGGAACAACTCCGGGCGCCGGGCCTTTAGGCACCAGTTCAGCAGCCCCGGAGGCATACCATGGCAGTCACTCAGGCACGAAGCGGCGCCTACGGCAGCGCCGCCGATCACGGCATCACCGATACTGTCGTCGTCGAAAGCGGTTTCTCCTGGCGGGCCGCGCTGGCGGGCGTTGCAGTCGCGCTCGCGGTTTCCTCGGTCATTCACCTGCTTGGTGCGGCGCTCGGCTTGACCCCGACCAGCGTCGACGCCGAAAGCACCCCGTCCGCCACGACTCTGAGCATCGCCAGCAGCATCTGGCTGACCGTCTCGACGGTCATCGGGTTCGTCGCGGGCGGCTATGTCGCCGGTTATGCCGTACCCTGCCTCGCCCGGCGCGATGGTGCCACGCGCGGCGTGGTGGTCTGGGCGGTCACGATCATGATCGTCGGTCTGGTCGGGACCACGGCATTGATGCGGGCCACCGGCTCCGCCGTTCAGGGCGTGGCGAGCGTGGCATCGTCGGGGATCGGCAGCATGCTCGGCGCGGGCGGCGCCGGTCTTGGCGGCCTGCTGGCGCAACAGGGCCAGAGCGGCGGCCAGGATCGGGCGGGCGATCTGGCACGGCAACTGACCGAGGATCTCTCGGCCATGCCGCCGGCGCAGATGTCGCCGGAGCAGGCTGGCCAGGAACTCGGCCGTCTGGCGACCAAGCGCGTGAGCGACGGTCAGTGGGCGCCCGGCGACAGGGAGCGGGCCGCCGAACTGCTGGCGCGCATCAACGGTACATCGCCGGAGGAAGCCATGGGCCGCATCGATGCGGCCGAGCAGCGCATTCAGCAGGAAACCCAGCAGATGGAGCAGACCGCCAAGGACGCCGCCGAGGTGGCGGCGCGCAGCGTCGCGGGTGCAGCCTACTGGGCCTTTTTCACCGTCGCGCTGGGCCTGCTGGCCGCAGCTCTCGGCGGCCATCTTGGCGCACGCCGCTGGGCCTGATCCGGAGATCCGGACTGCGCCCGCTCAGGCAGGCGCAGCCGGAATGAGTGAGGACAGGAAGCGCAGGAAGGCACCGTAGGCGCCCGACAGCTGCCCCTGCATCTCCAGTCCCTCGACGTGATAGCGGGCAATGGCCCCATCGCCGCGCGCCAGGTTGCGCAGGATTTCCTTGAAGCAGCGCATCACCTGCCGCTGTTTGAGGGGCGCCAGTTCGGCCGGCGTGAAGTATCGCGGTCCGTAAAGATTGAGGAAAGCGAGCCGCTCGCGCACGAATGTCCGCCGCCGGTTCGCGACCGTCGAACTGATCGAGCTATGGTGAACCCGGGAAAAGTTCAGAATCTCATGGATGAAGCCGAAATCCGTGCCTTCCAGAATGTCCAGATAGGCCGCAATATCGGTGTGCAGGAACTCAGGCGGATAGAATGGCTGCCGCGATCGCACCAGTTCCGAACGCAGGAACCCGGATGACGGCGCGATCGCAAAGAGCGTTTCCTGCAGATATCCCCGGCCGATGTCACGCCCGGGGAAAACCGTCTGATCCTTGGGAACGCCCTTGCATTCGATATGCCCGCCGCGGCGCCGGAGAGAACCGATGATTCCCACATTGGGATTGGCTTCGGCAAAGGCGACCTTCTTGCTCAGGCAGCCGGGGTAAAGCATGTCGTCGCCATGCAGGATCTGGCAGTAGACACTGTCCGGCGAGATCAGGCTCATCGCCTTGTTCCAGTTATCCGCCATGGACAACCGCTGACTGTTGTGGACGACACGGATCCGAGGATCGCGGCGCGCATAATGGTCGGCGATGATGCCGGTGCGCTCTATGCTGTGATTGTCGACGATGATGTGTTCGTAATTCTGGTATTCCTGCTTCTGAACGCTCTCGATGCTTTCGCCTACGTAGTCAGCGTGATTCAGGACCGGCGAAACGATGCTCACCAGCGGTTCGTAGGCCATCAGCCATCTCCCTTGCAAAACCGCCGCATTATAGGTCGGTGACGCGTTGCCGCGCGCTTTGTCAGCTCGCCGCCACACTTTGGTCACAGGACCGCAAAGCGCGCCGTCTACGGACGGTCAGCGAGAGCGAAAAGGACATGGGCACTGCACGTGGCGGCAACGAATGCCGCCCGTGGATCTTCAGGGTTCCCCGGCAATCATGTCGCCGCAGGAGTGGCCCAGCAGTTCCAGGCCCTGTTCCAGATACTCCGCCAGGCGCGTCGTTCCCAGCAGGTAGTCAGCCGTATGGTCCGTGTGGCGCTCCTGCGCCACCGCCTTGGCCTCCTCCCATTCCTCGGCAGTGTAATCGCCCCGTCCAAGCCAGAGCATGGCAACCAGCTCCACACTCTCTTCATCACTCAGCTCTCCGATGAGCTCGGCAATCTCGTCACGGAGGGAAAGCCCTGCCGCGTCGAAGGCTTCCTCGGCCTCGTCTGACAACTCCATTGGCGGCGCATCGGCATCGTAATGCCGGGCCTTGGCAATGATCGCGCAGACCTTTTCCACATCGATCTGCAGTGGCGTGGGCGTATCCGGATCATCCGTGAGATCGGTCATTGACGGTCTCCGCATCTGCAGCTGACGCGAAAGCAAACGGCGCCAAATCCCTGTTGTTCCCGTTGTTGCGCTGACAGCGTCTCGCTAGTCTGTCCCCGGAACAAGAGGGAAGAACGATGCGCGCAGCCTGGTACACCAAAATGGGGCCCGCCCGGGAGGTCCTGCAGACCGGCACCCTGCCCGACCCGCAGCCCGCACCCGGCGAGGTCCGCGTCCGCATCCACGCCTCAGGGGTCAATCCATCGGACGTGAAGGCCCGCGCCGCGCCGGGCCGCAACAGCGTCTACCCCCGGGTCATTCCCCATTCCGACGGCGCCGGGGTGATCGATGCGGTCGGCGACGGCGTCGAGCGCAGCCGGATCGGCAGCCGGGTCTGGGTCTTCAACGGTCAATGGAAGCGGGCCGAGGGCACGGCCGCAGAATTCATCTGCCTGCCTGCCGGATTCGCCATCCCCCTTCCGGAGGCCTCCGATTTTGCCACCGGCGCCTGCCTCGGCATTCCCGCCCTCACCGCCTGGCGTGCCGTTTCGATGATGGGCGGCGTGGCGGGCCAGACGGTTCTGGTTTCCGGAGGCGCCGGCGCCGTGAGCCATCACGCCATCCAGATGGCACGCCTTTCGGGAGCGAAATCGATCTTCACGACCATCTCCTCGCCCGAGAAAGCCGAGATCGCCAGGGCCGCCGGCGCTGATGCCTGCATCAACTATCGCAGCGAGGATGTCGCCGCACGGATCCGCGATCTTACCGACGGGCAGGGTGTCGACCGCGTCATCGAACTGGATATCGCCGGCAACGCCCGCTTCATTCCGGACGTGCTGAAACCCGGCGGACTGGCGGCCGTGTACGGCTCCAATCAGCCGACCTTCACGCTGCCCTTCATGCCGATGATCGTGAAGAATCTCACGATTGCCTGCTTCATCGTCTACGAACTGTCACCCGAGCAGCGGCGCCAAGGCGCTGCCTACATCAATGGCCTGCTGGAAGCCGGCCGATTGCAGACCCGTATCGCCGGACGCTTCCCGCTGGAGCAGATCGCCGAGGCCCATGAGGCGGTGGAAAGCGGCAGAGCGATCGGCAATGTGGTGCTGGATCTGGCCTGACGCCCGGAGATCCAGCAACCCATTGATTTAGAATTACTTTAGACCGGGGAACCCGCCGTCTGGCCGGTTGTTTTTCCTCTGCCCGCCACGCCGGTGCGGGCGAACGTTCCATTTCATTCCGAATGCCTGGCTCAATTCGCTCGTAACCGCGGGAGGTAGCCCTTGGATTACTGCATCCGGGAGGTCGATGGCAGCGATCCGGACGTGGCCGAAGCCATCGAGCGGCTGCATATCGCCGTCTTTCCGGGCGAGATTCCAGTGGCTACCGATCGCGGCTACTGGTGGCTCGCCTGGAACGGCGATCCCGAGGGCCGGCCGATTGCCTTCGCCGGTCTGTGGTCATCCGTACGCTTCGCCCAGGCCGGCTATCTCTGCCGCGCCGGCGTGCTGCCCACGCATCGCGGGCATGGGCTGCAGCGGCGCCTGATCCGCGTGCGCGAACGCAAAGCCCGCAGCCTCGGCTGGCGCTGGCTGATGACCGACACGGTTCCCTACAACCCGGCCTCGTCCAACAGCCTGATCCACTGCGGCTACCGGATGTATGTGCCCGCAAAACCCTGGTGCATCGGCGACGACGCCATCTACTGGCGACGGGAACTCGAGAACAGGCCGTAACCGTCAGCCCTTCCGGTACAGATCCTTATACTGATCCCGCAGCAGGTTCTTCTGCACCTTGCCCATCGTGTTGCGCGGCAGGTCGTCGGCGAAGAAGATGCGCTTCGGCAGCTTGAATTTCGCCAGCCGGCCCTCCAGTGCCTTCAGCATCGCGGCCTCGTCGCCCCTGGCGTCCTTCGCCATGACCACCACGGCAGTGACGCCCTCGCCGAAATCGGGGTGCGGCACGCCGATTACGGCCGACTCGACGACGCCCGGCATGGCATCGATCTCGGTTTCCACTTCCTTGGGGTAGACATTGTAACCGCCCGAGATGATCAGATCCTTGCCGCGGCCGACGATGTGCACATAGCCCCGCTCATCGATCTTGCCGAGGTCGCCCGTGATGAAGAAACCGTCCGGACGGAATTCGGCTGCCGTCTTTTCCGGCATGCGCCAGTAACCCTGGAAGACATTCGGACCCTTGACTTCGATCATGCCGATCTCGCCCTGCGCCAGCGGCTTGCCGCTCTCCGGATCGACAACGCGCAGGCTGACCCCCGGCAGCGGGA
This sequence comes from Ferrovibrio sp., assembly GCF_035304305.1. Taxonomy (GTDB): domain Bacteria; phylum Pseudomonadota; class Alphaproteobacteria; order Ferrovibrionales; family Ferrovibrionaceae; genus Ferrovibrio. The sequence continues at coordinate 2,757 of NZ_DATGQG010000129.1, read as the reverse complement.
AACCGACGGTTCCCGCCACGCGATCCCCGTCATAGGGGTTGGAGGTATTCATGTTGGTCTCGGTCATGCCGTAGCGTTCGAGAATGCGGTGGCCGGTGCGAGCCTCCCATTCCTTGTGGGTGTCTGCCAGCAGCGGCGCCGAACCGGAGACGAACAGCCGGACATGCTTCACCAGATCCTTCGTGAGTTGGGGCGCCTGCAGCAGCCGCGTATAGAAGGTCGGCACGCCCATCATGGAAGTCGCGCGCGGCAGATGACGGATCACCTCGTCGGCGTCGAATTTTGCCAGGAAGATCATCGACGCGCCGGCGAGCAGGATCACGTTGCTGGCGACGAACAGGCCATGGGTATGGAAAATCGGCAGGGCATGCAGGAGCACATCATCTGCCGTGAAACGCCAGTAATCGACCAGCGTCAGCGCATTGGAAGCGAGATTGCGATGGCTCAGCATCGCACCCTTCGAGCGGCCCGTGGTGCCGGAGGTGTACAGAATGGCAGCGAGGTCGTCGGCCTTGCGCGGAACTTCGGTGAAGTCCGGCGATGCCGCCTTCGCCTTCTCCACCAGGCTGCCATCACCGTTCCCGCCCAGCGTGAGGCAGTGGGCAACGTCCAGTCTGGCGGCGAGCGGCGCGATGTCCTTTTCCGTCGAGGGCCGGCAGACGAAAACCCGCGGCTCGGCGTCGCCGATGAAATATTCCAGCTCGGCCAGCGTGTAACCCGAATTGAGCGGCAGGTAGATGGCGCCGGCGGCGACGACGCCGAGATAAAGGATCAATGCTTCCGGAGACTTGTCGACCTGCACGGCAACCCGGTCGCCCGGCTGCACGCCGAGGCCGACGAGCATGTTGGCAAAACGGCCGGCCATGGCGAAGGTGTCGCCATAGGTGAAGATGCGGCGGTCACCGGTCTCGATGAAGGTCTTGGACGGGTCGGCGATGCGGGAACGGATGAGCGTGACGAGATTATCGGACATTTTCAGAATCGCTTGTCGGGATCGCTTGGCGGAAAGGAAGATATATTAACAGCGGAAGGCATCCTGCGGCGCAAGGCTCAGGAGGCGAAGCAGGCGGTCTGATCACGGCTCAAACGGCCCATCCGGCCGAGAATCACCGACGTGCGGCGCTCGACATACGCCGTCGGCCGTGCCGCATTCCAGCGGTTGGGGTTGGGCAGCACGGCCGCAATCCGCGCCGCCTCGGCCTGGCTGAGGCGGGCTGCCGCCTTGCCGAAATGTCCCCTTGCCGCCGCTTCGGCGCCAAAGAGGCCGGGGCCGGTTTCGGCGACATTGAGATAGACCTCCAGGATCCGCCGCTTCGGCCAGAAGACATCCAGCGCAACGGCCAGCGGCGCCTCGACGGCCTTGCGGACAAAGCCGCCGCCCGGCCAGAGGAAGAGATTGCGGGCAACCTGCATGGTGATGGTGCTCGCGCCCCGCAGGCGTCCGGTTTCCCCGTAATCCTCCAGCGCCTCCTGCACCGCGCCGAGATCAATGCCGTGGTGAAAGCAGAACCGGGCATCCTCGCTGGCGATCACCGCCCGGACCAGTGCCGGAGCGACGGACGACAGCCCGACCGGCCGATAGCTGACCAGAGCGCCGCGCTCGACACTGCGGATCACCATGAGGGGCGTCAGCGGCGGATCGACGAACCTGAACAGCAGAAGGCCGCCGCCCCAGAAGACCAGCAGCACCAGCAACATAACCTTGACCAGCCGGAGCAGGATTCGCATGGCCCGAGCAGAGCCTGCCGGCGCCCCAAAGGCAACCGTCCGGATACCGTCAATCCGGTGGACAGCGGACACGCGAGGGGATTAACTGCGACGCGGGGAGAAAACACCGATGCTGCAGGGCAGCGCCATTCTCTTACTGTCGCTCGGGTATCTCGGGCTGCTGTTTGCCATCGCGCATCTGGGCGACCGCCTCGGGCCGCGCTGGTATCAGGGCCGCAGCGGCGCCACCATCTATGCCCTGTCGCTGGCGATCTACTGCACGTCCTGGACCTTCTACGGCTCGGTCGGCCGTGCCGCCCTGACCGGCCTGGATTTCATCCTGATCTATGTCGGACCGGTGCTGGCGATCACGGTCGCCTATCCCGTCATGGCCAAGATGATCGGGGTGGCCAAGCGCCAGAACGTCACCTCGATCGCCGATTTCATCGGTTCGCGCTATGGCAAAAGCCGCGCGGTGGCCGTGATCGTCACGCTGATCGCGGTGATCGGCGTCCTGCCCTACATCTCGCTGCAGATGCAGGCGGTCAGCGTCACCTTCGAGGTCCTGGTCGGCAGCGACATGGCGCATCTGCTGAACGCGGGACTGCCGCCGCCCTGGCGCGACACCGCGATTTTCGTCGCCGCCATCATGGCGCTGTTCACGATCCTGTTCGGCGTGCGCCACGTCCAGGCGGCAGAGCAGCATCGCGGCATGATGCTGGCGATCGCCTTCGAATCGCTCGTCAAGCTCGCTGCCTTTCTCGCCGTCGGTCTGTTCGTCACCTTCGGACTGTTCGACTCGAGCGCGGAACTGCTTGAGCGTGCCACCGCCAACCCGGCCATCGCCGAACGGCTCAACAGCGGCCTTGGCAGCAACTGGGTGGTGATGACCTTCCTCTCGGCCTTCGCTTTTCTCTGCCTTCCGCGTCAGTTCCACGTTGCCGTCGTCGAGAACGGCGATCCCAGCAGCCTGAAGGCGGCGCGCTGGCTCTTTCCGACCTATCTGATCGCGATCAACCTGTTCGTGGTGCCGATCGCCGTGGCCGGCCT
>NZ_DATGQG010000128.1:0-22863 GCF_035304305.1 Ferrovibrio sp. | reverse complement strand
GGCCTGAAATGCGTGCAGGGCAAGGCCATCGTCAATTCGATCAGCCTGAAGGAAGGCGAGAAGCCCTTCCTGGAGCAGGCGCGCAAGATCCTGCGCTACGGCGCGGCAACCGTGGTCATGGCCTTCGACGAGCAGGGCCAGGCCGATACCGCCGACCGCAAGTACGAGATCTGCGAACGCGCCTATCGCCTGCTGACCGAGAAGGTCGGCTTCCCGCCGGAAGACATCATCTTCGATCCGAATATCTTCGCGGTCGCCACCGGCATCGAGGAGCATAACAACTACGCCGTCGAGTTCTTCGACGCGGCCCGGCGCATCCGCGACAATCTCCCGCATGCCCATGTCTCGGGCGGCGTGTCGAACGTCTCCTTCTCGTTCCGTGGCAACGAACCCGTGCGCGAGGCGATGCACGCGGTATTCCTCTATCACGGCATCCGCGCCGGCATGGATATGGGCATCGTCAATGCCGGCCAGCTGCCGGTCTATGAGGATATCGAGCCCGAACTGCGCGAGCGGGTGGAGGATGTGCTGCTCAACCGCCGCCCGGACGCGACCGAGCGTATGCTGGAGATCGCCGAGCGTTATCGCGGCAAGGGCAGGACGCAGGAAGCCGACCTCTCCTGGCGCGAAAAGCCGGTCCGCGAACGCCTGACCCATGCGCTGGTTCACGGCATCGCCGACTACATCGACCAGGATGTCGAAGAGGCGCGGCATCTGGTCAGCAAGCCGCTCGAGGTCATCGAAGGCCCGCTGATGGACGGCATGAACGTGGTCGGCGACCTGTTCGGCGCCGGCAAGATGTTCCTGCCGCAGGTCGTGAAGTCGGCGCGCGTGATGAAGAAGGCCGTCGCCTATCTGCTGCCCTTCATCGAGGCGGAGAAGAGCCAGGGACCGGCCCAGACCAACGGCAAGGTCCTGATGGCGACCGTGAAGGGCGATGTCCACGACATCGGCAAGAACATCGTGGGCGTCGTGCTCCAGTGCAACAATTACGAAGTGGTCGATCTCGGCGTCATGGTGCCGGCCGCCCGCATCCTGGAGGAGGCGAAGAAGATCGGCGCCGACATCATCGGCCTGTCCGGCCTGATCACGCCGAGCCTGGACGAGATGTGCTATGTCGCCAGCGAGATGCAGCGCGAGGGCTTCAAGCTGCCGCTGCTGATCGGCGGCGCCACCACCTCCAAGGTGCATACGGCAGTGAAGATCGCGCCCAACTACAATGGGCCGGTGGTCTATGTCACCGATGCCTCGCGCGCCGTCGGCATTGCCGGCAAGCTGGTCTCGCCCAACGAGGCGCCGGTCTTCGCCGCCGAGGTGGCCGAGGAATACGGCAGGATCCGCGAGATCCATTCGCGCGAGCGCAATACCGGCCCGCGCCAGACCATTGCCGATGCGCGCCGCAACAAGGTGAAGATCGACTGGAGCGGCTATGTGCCGCCGAAGCCGGCTTTCCTCGGCGTGAAGGTCTTCGAGGATTATCCCCTGTCCGAGCTGGTCGACCGCATCGACTGGTCGCCCTTCTTCCAGACCTGGGAGCTGCGCGGCAGGTATCCGGCCATTCTCGAGGACAATGTCGTTGGCGAGGCGGCCCGCAATCTGTTCCGCGACGCGCAGGCGATGCTGAAGCGCATCGTCGAGGAAAAGCCGATCCGCGCGTCTGCGGTGATCGGCTTCTGGCCGGCCGGCCAGACCGGTGATGACGACATCGCGGTCTATGCCGATGAGTCGCGCAGGGACGAGGTGGCCCGCCTGCACATGCTGCGGCAGCAGATGAAGCGCGACGGCGACCGCGCCAATTTCTGCCTCGCCGACTTTGTTGCGCCCCGGGACAGCGGCGTCGCCGATTATATCGGCGCCTTCGCCGTCACCGCCGGCATCGGGCTGGACGAGTGGATCGCCCGCGAATTCAAGGCGAAGCACGACGACTATTCCGCCATTCTCGCGCAGGCCCTGGCCGATCGATTGGCCGAGGCCTTTGCCGAACGCATGCATGAGCGCGTGCGCAAGGAATTCTGGGGCTATGCCGCGGACGAGAACCTGAGCAACGAGGAACTGATCGACGAGGCCTATCGCGGCATCCGCCCGGCGCCCGGCTATCCGGCCTGTCCCGATCATACCGAGAAGGCGACGCTGTTCCGGCTGCTGGATGCCCAGGCGAAGGCCGGCATCACGCTGACCGAACATTTCGCCATGTGGCCATCGGCGGCCGTCAGCGGCTGGTATTTCAGCCATCCCGAGGCGCGCTACTTCGGCGTCGGCCGCATCGAACGCGACCAGGTCGCCGACTATGCGAAGCGCAAGGGCATGCCGCTGGAGCAGATGGAACGCTGGCTGGCTTCCAACCTCGCCTACAATCCGGCGCAGGCCGAAGCCGCAGAGTGAGGGCCGTGCAGCTCGCCTTCCGCACCGCGACCGCTGCCGACCTGCCCGACATCGTCCGCCTGCTCGCCGATGACCATCTCGGTGCGACGCGCGAGCGCTACAGCGATCCGTTGCCGGAGAGCTACGGCAAGGCATTCGAAGCGCTGCGGCAGATCGGCAGCGAGGTGATCCTCGCTCTGGACGGGCAGGGGACGATCATCGGCTGCCTGCAGCTGATGATCCTTCCCGGACTCGGCCAGCAGGGCAGGTGGCGCGCGCAGATCGAGGCGGTGCGCATCGCCAGCCATCTGCGCGGACAGGGGCTCGGCGCGCAGCTGATCCGCCATGCCATCGACCGTGCCCGCGAACGAGGCTGCCGTTCCGTGCAGCTGACCTCCGACAACAGCCGCGAGGGCGCGCATCGCTTCTACGAACGGCTGGGCTTCAAGGCCAGCCATGTCGGCATGAAGCTCGCGCTGGAGTGACGCGATGTTACCGCCCGCCGCTGATGTCGATCAGCGCGGCGGTCATATAGGCGCAGGAATCCTCCAGCAGCCAGACGATGGCGGCAGCGACTTCCTCCGCCGTGCCGGCGCGGCCCATGGGCGTGAGCGCACCGAGCCGCTCGGCGCGATCCGGCTGGCCGCCGCTGGCGTGGATCTCGGTGTCGATCAGGCCGGGGCGCACGGCATTCACCCGGATGCCGTCCTTCGCCAGCTCGCGGGCAAGGCCGAGCGTCATCGCATCCATGGCGCCTTTCGAACCGGCATAGTCGACATATTCGCCGGGCGCACCGAGCCGCGGCGCCACCGAGGAGACGTTGACGATGCTGCCGCCCCTGCCGCCGCGCGAGGTCGCCATGCGCCGGGCCGCCTCGCGGGCGACGAGATAGGCGCCGAGCACATTGATGTCGAAAATGCGTTTCATGCGCTCGAAGGAGTAGTCGACGAAGGCCTGCTTCTCGCCGACGATGCCGGCGTTGTTCACCACGCCGTCCAGTTTCCCGAAGGCCTTTTCCGCCGCCTCGAACATGGCGATGACATCGGCTTCACGTGAAACGTCGCCCCGGATCGCGATCGCCCGGCCACCGGCCTTCTGCACGGCGTCGACGGTATCCTGTGCCGCCTTCTCGTTGCCGGCATAGTTGACGCCGACGGACCAGCCGCGTTCGCCGGCCATGATGGCGGTGGCGCGGCCGATGCCGCGGCTGCCGCCGGTAATCAGGATCGTCCTGCTCATGCCTTCCCCCTCTGCTGCTGCCGTTACCAGGGAATCTCCGCGCCATCGTAATTGAAGAAGCGGCCGGTATCGGCCGCGGTGGCCCGCGCGATCACCGAACGGATGCCCGAGGCGCTGACCTGCGGCGTGATGTCGGCACCCTGGCCGCCCATGTCCGTCTTCACCCAGCCGGGATGCAGCAGGATGCAGGTGATGCCGGTGGGCCTGAGATCGAGCGCCAGACTGTGCATGGCGGCATTGATGGCGGCCTTGGAGGCGCGATAGACGTAGGCGCCGCTGCCATCGGAGCCGATCGAGCCCATGCGGCTGGAGATCGTGGCGATCTTCGCAGCTTTCGCTTTCTTCAGCGCCGGCAGCATGGCGAGAGTCACTTTCATCGGCGCCACGGCATTGACCTGCAGCACCTTCAGGTAATCGTCGAAATCGGCGATGGTGAGCGGCGGATTGCGGATGCCGTAGATGCCGGCATTGTTGATCAGCAGGTCGATCGGGCGGTCCTTGTATGTCTCCGCGAGCCGGTCGACGGCGGCATAATCGGTCACATCCAGAGCCTCGACCGTTACCCTGCTTCCCAGCGCCTTCAGTTCGTCGGCCTTGTCGGGCTGGCGGGCGCAGGCGATCACGTCCCAGCCATCGGCGGCATACTGCCGGGTCAGCTCGAGACCGATGCCACGGTTGGCGCCGGTGATCAACAGGGTCGGCATGGAGATGTCCTTTCCTGTTTCACGTGAAACACGTCACGCCGGCTGCCGCATCATGCGGCGATAGACCGGCTCCAGCAGCCCGGGCAGCATATACATCGGCAGCTGCCCCATGGCGAAGAATACCACCATATCGAAGACGGCCCGGTCGGCCAGCGCGACCATCACCAGGCCCATGTTGCAATTGCCTGCCAGCACGCCCAGCGTGATCGCCGCCGGGATGTTGAGCCGGAAGACGCCACGGCCGACGACATAGCCGACGGCCTGCAGCGCGACATTGATGACGAAGGCCGATGCGGTGGCGAGGATCACGTAGCCCGGCTGCGCCAGCAGCTTGGCGGTGACGCCATCCATGATCGCGATGGCGAACAGCACCAGGGCGATCACCGACCCGCCGTCGAGCAGGCGCTGGTTCTGCTGCAGCCAGCCGGGCGGCAGGCGCCAGCGCGCCAGCGCCGCGGCGCCGAAAGCGAAGCCGACCATCAGGGCGAGGCGGCCCATGAATTCCACCAGCGACATCTGCACCTCGATGTCGAGCAGCAGCAGCGCCAGCGGCGGCAGGGTGAAGGGCACCAGGGCGGTGGCCAGCACCATGACGATGACGGCCAGCGCCGCGTCCAGTCCGAGGATCAGTGCGATGGCCACCGTGCCGGTGATCGGCGGCGCGGCGGCCATCAGCACAATGGCTTCCATCAGCGGTCGCGGCAGGCCGACGGGCTGCAGCACGGCGAAGACCAGCAGCGGACAGGCCAGCAGCAGGAAGGCCACGGCGATGGCGATCAGGAACGGCCGGCGCGTGTAGGCGTGGAAGGCGCTCCAGTCGAGCCGCATCAGCGCCAGGGTCAGCGGCAGCAGCAGGAAAACCACCAGCCCGGGACGGAGCAGTGTGGCCAGCGGCGGAATCAGCAGTCCGACGAGCACGCCGCCGAACAGGAACTTGGTGGCATAGCGCCCGACAAAATCGACGAGGCGGATGATCATGGCCGGCGGTGGGATGGCAGCCCGGCGGGCGGCAGGAGGTGTTTCACGTGAAACATTCAGGGAACGGGCCTTCGCGGACTTCGGGAGACTGAGGAGTTTTCGTTGTTCTTCCGCAGCATAGCCTTGGTGGATCGGTCCGGGCGAGGAGTATTTGACAGCAATTGATAAAACATTTAAATATCTGTTTAAATGTTTAAGCTCGGAAAACTGAAGGACCATCACGTCGAGCAGCTGGCAGACATGTTCCGCCTGCTCGGCGACCCGACGCGGCTGCGGCTGATGGCGGTTCTGTGCAACAGTCCGGCCGCCGCCAGCGTCGCCGCCGCGATGGCGGGCATCTCGCCGCAGCTGGCCAGCCATCACCTGCGCCTGCTGCGCGCCGCCCGGCTGGTCCGCGCCGAACGGCGGGGACGGGAAATCCATTATGCGGTCGCCGACGAGCATGTCCGGCACATGCTGGCCGACATGGCCGAGCATGTGACCGAGCCGCATCATCACCAGCACGCGCCGGCCGGAGAGGCCGAAGAAGAGAAGGTCTGATCATGGGTGCATCCTGCCATCACCACGGTCATGCCCACGGGCATGATCACCACATGCCCGCGGCAACCGGCCGGGCGGCAAAGCTGGTGCTGTGGATCGCGCTGGTGCTGAATGCCGGCATGTTCATCGTGGAACTGGGGGCAGGATTTGCCGCCGGCTCCACCTCGCTGCTGGCGGATTCGGTGGATTTCCTCGGCGATGCCGCCAATTACGGCATCGCGCTGGTGGTGCTGCCGCTGGGGCTGGCCTGGCGCGCCCGCGCCGCCCTGCTGAAGGGCGTCAGCATGGGGCTGTTCGGCCTCTGGGTGGCCGCGATGACGATCCGGCATGTGCTGGCCGGCACCGTTCCCGAGCCGCTGACCATGGGCGCGGTGGGTATCGCCGCGCTGGCGGTCAACCTGGTGGTCGCGGTGATGCTCTACCGGTTCCGCGGCGGCGACAGCAACATGCGCGCGGTCTGGATCTGCAGCCGCAACGACGCGCTGGGCAACCTTGCCGTGATGGCGGCCGCCAGCGGCGTCTTCGCCACCGGCACCCCCTGGCCGGACATCGCCGTGGCGGCCCTGATGGCGACGCTGGCGATCTGGGGCTCGGTCCAGGTGATCCGCCAGGCGGGCGGCGAGCTGCGGCATTCCGCCCCGTACGCGGCCCATGGCGGACGACCGGTCTGAGACGGAGGCTTGAAATTCTGGCGGATCCGTCTAAGTAGCGGAGAACGTCCGGGCCCCTCTGGTTGTCATCGGCGCTTCTGAAGCGGGGATGGCAGCGATGTCGGACGGCTGGTCACCCGCCACCCGTTCCTCGACCTGGAGACATCATGGACCTCTCGATCTTCCTGCAGCCCGCGGCGCTCGCAACGCTGGCCGGTCTCGTCGCGCTTGAACTCGTCCTCGCCGTCGACAACCTGATCTTCATCACCATTGTCACCAACCGCCTGCCGCCCGAGCGGCAGCCGCTGGCGCGCCGGCTCGGCCTGTCCCTGGCGGTTATCACCCGCATCCTGCTGCTGGTTTCCGCCGCCTGGCTGATCACCCTGACCAAGCCGCTGTTCACGGTCTTCGGGTTCGAGCTGTCGGGCCGCGATCTCGTGCTGCTGGCGGGCGGCCTGTTCCTGATCTGGAAGGCGACGACGGAGATCCACCACCGTGTCGTGCCTCATGACGACCCCGACGAAGCGGACATGGCGGCCAAGCCGCGGCATCCGGCATTCTGGAACGTGATCAGCCAGATCCTGATCCTCGACGTGGTGTTCTCGCTCGACAGCGTGATCACGGCGATCGGTCTGACCGAGCATCTGGAGATCATGATCGCCGCGGTTCTGCTGTCGGTAGTGATCATGATCATCGCCGCCGAGCCGCTGGCGCGCTTCGTCAACCGCAATCCCAACGTGGTGATGCTGGCCCTGTCCTTCCTGGTCATGATCGGCATGACGCTGGTGGGCGAGAGCGTCGACATCCACATGCCCAAGGCGGTGGTCTACGGCGCCATGGCCTTCTCGGTGATCGTTGAAGGCCTGAACATGGCCGCGCGGCGCGCCAACAGGCGTTCGGCCTTCGCCAGCATCCGCCGGCAGCGGACCGGCGCCTGACAATGTCACGCTGAATGTCCGGCGGCAGCGCCGATTTGTCCTGCGCTGCCGCCTTTCCGCCCCAATCGGTCCCCAGATTCCCGCCGGAGCCGATCCAGCGTTGATCCAGTAATGACCGCAACCCAGTCCGACCTGCCGTCCTCCAGTTCCAGTATCGCCCGCGACCTGCTGCGCCTGAGCGCGAAGGGCCGCCGGGAGGCGGTATCGGTGCAGGAGGCGGCGCAGATTTTCGCCGACCGCTCGGCGCCGCTGCTGCTCGTGTTTCTCGGCCTGATCGGCATCGTGCCGTCGCCCGGCCTCCCGGTCGGCGCGCTGCTCGGCCTGGTCGTGATCTGCGTTGCCGTCAGCATGCTGGTGCGGCCGGACCGGCTGCTGATTCCGGATTTCATCGGCCGGCGCAGGCTGCCGCCGCGGACGCTGCGGCGGGTGATGCGGCATGCCGTGCCCTGCGTGCGGCGGCTGGAACGCTGGTTCCGGCCGCGTCTCACCTGGGCGGTGACCGGTGCCGGCATGGTCGTGGCGGTGCTCGGCATTGCCGTGCAGGCGATCGGCCTCGCGCTGCCGCTGCCCTTCGGCAACACGCCGTTTGCGCTCGGCATCGTGCTGACATCGCTCGGCCTTCTCACCCGCGACGGGCTCGGCGCGCTGGCCGGCCATCTGGTGGGCGGGGCCGCGGCGGCGCTCTTCATCTCGCTCGGCTTCGGCGCGGCGAAGGCCGGCGCGGCGCTCACCGGCTTCCTTCCCCTGTAGGTCCGGCATGACACTGGCAGTGGTGATCAATGCGGCATCCGGCACGGCGCAGCGCCATGGCCCCGATCAGCTGAAGGATCTGGTCGGCCGCATCGCGCGCGAGACGCGCGGTGAATCCGTCGACGTCCGCGTCGTTCCGCCGAAGCAGCTTCTCCCAGCCCTGCGCCAGGCAGCGCAGGACCATGACGAGGTCTGGGTCGGCGGCGGCGACGGCACGCTCCGCTCCGCGGCCGAGCTGATGGTGAAACGCCGGGGAACGCTGGGCGTTCTGCCGCTCGGCACCATGAACCTGCTGGCCCGCGACCTGAACATTCCGCTCGAGATCGAGAATGCCGTGCGTGCGCTGGGCAATGCCGAGGTGGCGCCGATCGATGTCGGCCGCATCAACGACGGCATCTTCCTCAACAAGTCGGCGCTGGGGCTCTATCCCGAGATGATCGTCGACCGCGAGCGGCGCCGGCGGCTGTTCGGCATCACCAAATGGCCGGCAATGATGAAGGCGGCCTGGCGGGCAGTGCGCCGGCACCGCCTGATGGAAATCGCCATCGAGCATCACGGCGAACGGCGCGAGATCGTGTCGCCGGCGCTGGTCGTCGCGGTGGGCGCCTATGAATTCCACACGGGCCGGCTGTTCACCCGCAGCGACCTGCAGAGCGGCGAACTCACGCTCTATGTCAGCCACGAAAAGACGGCTTTGGGCTCCGCCGGTCAGCTTGCCAAGCTTTTCCTCGGCACGCTCGACACCGATCCGGAGCTGGAGACGATCCGCGCCGAGCGTATCGTCATCGACTTCCGCCGGCCCAAGCCGGTCGCCAATGACGGCGAGGTGGAAATGCTCTCCGGCCCGATCCGTTACGCCGTCGGCCGGCAGGCGCTGAAGGTGCGCATGCCGGCCGAGACCGAGGCGAAGACTTGACCGATATTTCCTGTCATGCGCGGGCCTGACCCGCGCATGACATTTCACGCGACCGGTCGCGCCCGTTCCGCGATGGCGCGGAAGTCCACGCCGCCGGGCAGCGTGCCGAAGGCATGGCCCCAGTCGCCGTCCAGCCGCGAGGCGCAGAAGGCATCGGCAACGGCGGCCGGCGAATGCTGCACCAGAAGGGCGGCCTGCAGCACCGTCATCATCTTCTCCACCACGCGGCGGGCGCGCTGCTCGATGCCGGCGAGATCGGTGAACTCGTCCTGCAGCGAGGCGACGGCGGCGTCCAGCCTGCGGTCGTTGCCGCGCACCGGCGCCAGCTCGGCGAAGAAGACGTCCAGCGCGTCTGGGCTCTTCTGCAGCGCGCGCAGCACGTCGAGGCACATCACGTTGCCTGAGCCTTCCCAGATCGAGTTGAGCGGAATCTCCTTGTAGAGCATGCCCATCGGGCCTTCATCGACATAGCCGTTGCCGCCATGCACTTCCATGGCCTCCACCACGGCATTGGGCGCGCGCTTGCAGACCCAGTATTTCACCGCCGGGGTGCACAGGCGGCGGAAGGCAGCCTCCTGCGCGTCGCTGTCGCTGCGGTCGAAGGCGCGGGCCAGCCGCAGCGCCAGCATGGTGGCGGCTTCCGATTCCAGCGCGAGATCGGCCACCACGTTGGTCATCAGCGGCTGGTCGATCAGGTGGCGCTGGAAGGCGCGGCGGTGGAAGACGTGATGCACCGCCTGGCTGACGGCGCCGCGCAGCAGGCCGGCCGAGCCCAGCGCGCAGTCGAGGCGCGTATAGGTGCCCATCTCGATGATGGTCGGCACGCCGCGTCCCTCGTCACCGAGCAGCCAGCCCCAGGCGCCGTGGAATTCCACTTCGGAGCTTGCATTCGACTTGTTGCCGACCTTGTCCTTCAGGCGCTGGATGCGCACCGGGTTGGGTGAGCCGTCGGGTCGCCAGCGCGGGACGAAGAAGCAGCTCAGGCCGCCGGGCGCCTGCGCCAGCACCAGATGCGCGTCGCATTGCGGCGCGGAGAAGAACCACTTGTGGCCGGTGATGATGTATTCACGGCCGCTGGACGACGCGATCGGCTCGGCGCGGGTGGTATTGGAGCGCACGTCCGAGCCGCCCTGCTTCTCGGTCATGCCCATGCCGATCAGCGCGCCGGTCTTCTGTCCGATCGGCTTGTTGGCCGGATCGTAGTCGCGCGAATAGATCTTCGGCAGCCAGTCCTTCGCGATCGTCTCGTCGCGCTTCAGCGGCGGCACCGAGCCATAGGTCATGGTGGTCGGGCACTGGCTGCCCGGCTCGATCTGGGCATGCATGACATAGGCCGCCGCGCGCGCCACATGGGCGCCGGGCTTCGGCTCGGCCCAGGGTGTGGAATGCAGGCCCTCGCCGATGATCAGCCGCATGATGTTGTGCCAGGCGGGATGGAACTCGACCTCATCGCGGCGATGGCCGAAGCGGTCGAACAGCTTGAGCTGCGGCGGAAACCTGTGCGCCAGCCGGCCCTGTTCGATGGTTTCGGCGCTGCCGAGCCTGGCGCCGTAGGCCGTCAGGCGGTCCTTCGCCCAGCCGGCGCCGTTCACCTCGGCCGCCTGCATCAGCGCGCGATCGGTGGTGAAGAGGTTGTAGTCCTCCAGGGCCGGCGGCTGGTTCAGCGCTTCGGAAGGATCGAAGGCGGTCTGCAGGTTCTGGTGCGCGGTCATGGCGTTTCTCCTGTCATTTCTTCGGTGTCGGGCCGAGGGCATGGGTGCAGAACCGCGCCAGCCCGGCGATCAGTTTTTCCTGGTCGGTCTTTCCGGCCTGCGGCGCGAGCGGGCCGATCAGCGCCTCGTTCAGCGCGCCGACGATGGCCGAAGCGGTCAGCACCGCATCCTGCTCCGGTATTTCGCCGGCCCTGATGCCGTCCGCGATGATGCCGGCGAAGATGTCGCGGTAGGGAACACGGTAGCGCAGGCGTTCGGCTTCGATCAGCGGATCGACCGGTTCGGCCAGCAGGGCATAGGCCAGCCGGCCGCCCTTCAGCGCGCGGCGGGCGAAAACATCCACCACGCGCACGAGCCGCTCGCGCGCCGATCCCGGACTGCGGGCGGCCTCGGCACAGACATCGATCTCGCGCTGCGAGGCGACCCGGAAGACCTCGTCGAACAGGTCCGCCTTGGACGGGAAGTAGCGATAGAGCGCACCTGTCGAGAGGCCGGCCTCGGCGGCGATGGCGGGAATGCCGGCGCCGCCATAGCCGTGACGCGCCACCAGCGTCAGCGCTGCGGCGACGATGCGATCGCGCGTCTCGTTCAGGCGCGCCACGACGGATTCGGTGCGACGATAGGCCATTCGGCTGCTCCTCAGGCAAGAAGTGAAACAGAGTTCACTTCTTTATGCAAGGGCGGCGCGGGAAGGTGGGCGCCCCGGAACGCATTCGGGAAGAATGCAGCGCCAATCCGCGAAAAATTGACAAGGATCAACGCATTGCCAACGCGGATCGGCTATAATTCTCAATCACATCTTTCCTGGGTCCGACATGCAACTCGTCTTCCTCTACGGCAAACCCGCCACCGGCAAGCTCACCGTCGCGCGGGAACTCGCCGCGCTCACCGGCTACAAGCTGTTCCAGAACCAGCTGGCGGTGAATCTCCTGCTGCCGGTCTTCGATTTCGGCAGCACGCCTTTCGTGGAACTGCGCGAGGAGATCTGGCTCGCCGTCTTCCGCCGCGCCGCCAAGGAGCGGCTGCCCGGACTGGTCTTCACCTTCGCCCCGGAAACCACGGTGCGCCCCAGCTTCGTCGAGGAGACGATCGACATTGTCGCCACGGCGGGCAGCCGCGTCCGCTTCGTGGAACTGACCTGTTCGCGGGAGGAGCTTCTGCAGCGCATCGACGCCAAGTCGCGCCGCCAGAGCGGCAAGCTGGCCTCGCGGCTGGAATTCGAAAGGCTGGATGCGGCCGGCGTGTTCGCCACCTCGCATATGCCGAAGGCGGAAGTCACCATCGATACCGGGCCGCTGAAGCCGGAAGAGGCGGCCGAGAAGATCCGCAAGGAACTGCGCCTGCCGCGCGCCAGGACCTGACACCGGAAAGAAAACGGCGGCGGATTGCTCCGCCGCCGCAATTTTCCTGAAGAGCAGGCGGACTGTTACTCCGCCGCCTGCTTCGCCTCGACCGCCTTGCCGAAGCCGCCGCCCGATGGTGTCGAGATCACGAAGACGTCGCCAGGCTGCATCGCGACCGAGCAGCGACCCTCCAGCATGATCTTCTCGCCGGTGGCGGCGCGCTCGACCCACTGCCGGCCGGTTTCGCCGTTCTCGCCGCCTTCCAGGCCGAAGGGCGGCACCTTGCGGTGCGACGACAGCAGGGTGGCCGTCATCGGCTCGAGGAAACGCATGCGGCGGATCGTGCCGTCGCCGCCCCTGTGCCGGCCCTTGCCGCCCGAGCCGCGCCGGATGCGGAAGCTCTCCAGCAGCACGGGGAAGCGGAATTCCAGCACCTCGGGGTCGGTGAGGCGCGCATTGGTCATATGCGTGTGCACGGCATCGCAGCCGTTGAAATCGGCGCCGGCGCCGCTGCCGCCGCAGATCGTCTCGTAATACTGGTACTGGTCGTTGCCGAAGGTGAAGTTGTTCATCGTGCCCTGGGCCGCCGCCATGACACCCAGCGCGCCGAAGATCGTGTCGGTGATGCACTGGCTGGTCTCGACATTGCCGGCCACGGTGGCGGCCGGATAGACCGGGTCGAGCATCGAGCCCTCGGGGATGATGATCTCCAGCGGCTTGAGGCAGCCGCCGTTCAGCGGGATGTCGCTGTCGACCAGGCAGCGGAAGGCGTAGAGCACGGCGGCGACGCAGACCGCCTTGGGCGCGTTGTAGTTGGTCGGATGCTGGCCCGAGGTGCCGGTGAAGTCGATCTTCGCCGTGCGGTCCTTGTGGTTGACCGTCACCTTGACCCTGATCTCGAAGCCGTCATCCATCGGATAGGTGAACTCGCCGTCCTTGAGGCGGCTGATCACCCGGCGCACGGATTCCTCCGCATTGTCCTGGACGTGGCGCATATAGGCGCGAACGACGTCGAGGCCGAACTGGTCAACCATCTTGCGCAGCTCCTGCGCACCCTTCTCGCAGGAGGCGATCTGCGCCTTGAGGTCGGCGATGTTCTGATGCGGATTGCGCGAAGGATACTTGCCGCTCTTCAGGATCTCGATCATCTCGGCTTCGAGGAAGCGGCCGCCATCGACCAGCAGCACGTTGTCGAGCAGCACGCCCTCGTCCTCGACAGTCTTGGAGTCCGGCGGCATCGAGCCCGGCGTGGTGCCGCCGATATCGGCATGGTGGCCGCGGCTGCCGAGATAGAACAGCACCTCCTTGCCTGCCTTGTCGAAGACCGGCGTGATCACCGTGACGTCGGGCAGGTGGGTGCCGCCGGCATAGGGCGCGTTCAGCACATAGACGTCGCCCGGCTTCATCTGGCCGGCGCGCTTGCGCATCACGGTCTTGATCGATTCCGACATCGAGCCGAGATGCACCGGCATGTGCGGCGCGTTGGCGATCAGCTCGCCCTCAAGATCGAAGATGGCGCAGGAGAAGTCCAGCCGCTCCTTGATGTTCACCGAATAGGCGGTCTTTTCCAGCACGGAACCCATCTGCTCGGCGATCGACATGAAGAGATTGTTGAAGATCTCCAGCATCACCGGATCGACCTCGGTGCCGATGGCCTTGCGGGCGGGCAGGGCCTCGACGCGCTTGAGCACCAGGTCGCGGCGCTCGGTCAGGCGCGCCTGCCAGCCCGACTCGATGGCGATGGTGCTGGTGGGCTCGATGACGATGGCGGGGCCCCTGATGGTCTCGCCCGGGCGCAGCGCGGCGCGGTCATAGACCGGCGTGTCGCGCCAGGCGCCCGCCATGTAGGCCCTGCGCTGCGCCAGCACCGGGATGTCGGCCTGCGGCCGGGGATCGGTGATCTGCTCGACGATGTCCGGTGCGCGCTCGCCCTGGCCGACGACCTCGACCGCCACCGCGCCGGCGATCAGCTGCTTTTCCGGGCTGATGAAGCCGAAACGCTGGCGATGCGCCGCTTCGAAGGCGGCCTTGATCTCGGGCAGGCTGCCGAATTCGACCTCGAGGCTGGAATCCGAGCCGCCATAGCGCACATGCAGCTTGCGGATCACGGTGATGCGCGATTCCGGCACGCCCTGATGCAGCATGTCGCCGCGCGATCCCTCGGCCAGCGCGTCGAGCTCGCGGGTCAGCACAGCCATCGCCGCCTCATCCAGCGGCATCTCGACCGACTTCTCCTTCAGCACGCGCTGGTCGGCCAGGCCCATGCCGTAGGCCGACAGCACGCCGGCGAGCGGATGCAGCAGCACCTCGGTCATGCCGAGCGCATCGGCGACAAGGCAGGCATGCTGGCCACCGGCGCCGCCGAAGCTGGAGAGCACGTATTTCGTCACGTCATAGCCGCGCGCCACCGAGATCTTCTTGATCGCGTTGGCCATGTTCTCGACGGCGATGGCGAGGAAGCCCTCGGCCATTTCCTCGATGGTACGGGTATCGCCGGTCTCGGCTTTCACGCGCGCCTGCAGTTCGGTGAATTTCTGCCGCACGATCTCGGCGTCCAGCGGCTGGTCGCCGTTGGGGCCGAAGACGGCGGGGAAGAAGTCGGGCTGCAGCTTGCCGAGCAGCACGTTGCAGTCGGTCACCGCCAGCGGACCGCCGCGGCGATAGCAGGCCGGGCCGGGATTGGCGCCGGCGGAATCCGGGCCGACGCGGTAGCGCGCGCCGTCGAAATGCAGGATCGAGCCGCCGCCGGCCGCCACGGTGTTGATCATCATCATCGGGGCGCGCATGCGCACGCCGGCCACCATGGTCTCGAAGGCGCGCTCGTATTCGCCGGCATAATGGCTGACGTCGGTGGAGGTGCCGCCCATGTCGAAGCCGATCACCTTCCCGAACCCGGCGCGGGTCGAGGTCTCCACCAGGCCGACCACGCCGCCGGCCGGGCCGGACAGGATGCTGTCCTTGCCATGGAAGAAATTCGCGTCCGCCAGGCCGCCGTTGGACTGCATGAACATGAGCCGCAATGCCGTGTTCGCAACATCGAGCTCGCTGCCGACCTGGTCGACATAGCGGCGCAGGATCGGCGAGACATAGGCGTCCACCACGGTGGTATCGCCGCGGCTGACGAACTTGATCAGCGGCGAGACCTGGTGGCTGGCCGAGACCTGGGTGAAGCCGATCTTCTTCGCCAGTTCCGCCACCTTCGCCTCATGCTCGGTGTAGCGGTAGCCATGCATGAACAGGATGGCGACGGACCGGATGCCATCGTCATAGGCGGCCTTCAGGACCCTTTCCGCGGCCTGAAGATCCAGCGGCGTCTCGATCGTGCCGTCATTGCGGACGCGTTCGGGGATTTCCTCGACCCGCTCGTAGAGCATTTCGGGCAGCTGGATATGCAGGGCGAAGAGGTTGGGGCGGGTCTGGTAGCCGATGCGCAGCTGGTCGGCGAAGCCTTCCGAGACCACCAGCAGGACGCGGTCGCCCTTGCGCTCGAGCAGTGCGTTGGTGGCGACCGTTGTGCCCATTTTCACGGCAGCGATCTGCCCCTTGGGCAGCGGATCGCCGGCCTTCAGGCCGAGCAGGTCACGGATTCCCTGGACGGCGGCGTCGCGGTAGCGCTCGGGATTTTCCGACAACAGCTTGTGGGTGACGATCGTCCCGTCCGGCTTGCGGCCGACGATGTCGGTAAAGGTGCCGCCGCGGTCGATCCAGAATTCCCACTGCCCGGTCATCTACTCAAATCCTCCTTTGAATCGGATCGCCCTGTATAGGACAGGTCCGCCACCGCCTTGCAGTCTTGCATAGCCCCGTTGCATTCAGCGCATACCCGGAGCGGAATGAACCGTAGCCCCGGGCACGGTCCTTTTGCTAGGGTCCCGGCGATGAAGCCCCCCCATATTGCCCTGCTGCTGCTGATCTGCACGATCTGGGGCTATAATTTTGTCGCGTCCAAGATCGCGGTCGGCCAGTTTCCGCCGGTCTTCTTCACCGGCATGCGCTTCCTCGGCCTCGGGCTGCTCATGGTGCCCTGGCTGAAATGGCAGAAGGGGCAGATGCATCTCGTCCTGCCGGCCGCCCTGCTGATGGGCACCCTCCATTTCGCCTTGATGTTTAACGGTATCGCGCTGGCCGACGACGTGTCGGTCGTGGCCGTGGTCGTGCAGCTCGGCGTGCCGATCTCGACCTTGCTGGCCTGGGTCCTGCTGGGCGAGAAGGTGCGCTGGAAACGCGGCCTCGGCATCGTCTTGGCCTTCGTCGGCACCATGGTGATCAGTTTCGACCCGAAGGTTTTCGGCTATATGGGCGCCATCCTGTACTGCCTCGGCAGCGTCTTCGCCATGTCCTACGGCCAGATCCTGGTGCGCCGCATCTCCGGCGTGGACACCTTCACCATGCAGGCCTGGGTCGGCGCCATCAGCGGGCCGAGCCTGCTGCTGCTGTCCTTCATCTTCGAGGGCGGGCAGATGCAGAGCATGGTCGAGGCGGAGTGGGTGCACTGGTTCATGCTGGCTTATGCCATTCTCGGCGTCTCCCTGATCGGCCATGGCGGCGCCTATTATCTGCTGCGCCGCTATCCGGTCAGCATCGTCAATCCCGGCTTCACCCTGGCGCCGATCCTGGGCATCGTCTCCGGCATCCTGTTCCTGGACGAGAACCTCAGCGCCCGCGTGCTGATCGGAGCCGCCCTGACGCTGGTTGGCGTTCTGATCGTGACGCTGCGCGAAGCCAAGGCAGTGGAAGTCCGCGCGACCTCTCCCGACGAGGCCGCGCTCAAGGCCCCGGCACCGAGCCGGGGGGCAGGTGAGTGATGCTGCGCTATGTTGATACACCATCGCCCAATTTCGACGACCGCAACACGCGCCGGCCGGTCGACATGGTCGTGCTGCACTATACCGGGATGCCGAGTGCGGAAGCCGCGCTCAAGCGGCTGACCGATCCGGCCTCCAAGGTCAGCGCCCATTACACCGTCGACGAGGACGGCACGGTCTATCGCCTGGTGCCGGAGGACAAGCGGGCCTGGCATGCCGGCGTCGGCTTCTGGCGCGGCATCCGCGACGTCAATGCGCGTTCGATCGGAATCGAGCTGGTCAATCCAGGCCATGAATTCGGCTACCGCGCCTTCCCGGCACAGCAGATCGATGCGTTGATCGCGCTGCTGCAGGACATCGCCGGACGGTACGAGATTATGCCGGGCAACTATGTCGGCCATTCCGACATCGCGCCGCAGCGCAAGGAAGATCCGGGCGAACTGTTTCCCTGGCACCGGCTGGCGGAGCATGGTTTCGGCCGCTGGCCGACCGCCGACTTCACCGTATCGCCCCATGCGCCGGTGCTGTTGCCGGGCGACCGCAGCGGCGCCGTGCTGGAGCTGCAGGTGGCGCTGGACAAGATCGGCTACGGCATCGAGGGCACCAGCCTGTATGACGGCCAGACCGAGGCGGTGATCCGCGCCTTCCAGCGGCACTGGCGGCAGGCGAAGGTGGATGGCGTCAGCGATGCCGAAACCACCAGCCTGGTGCACCACATCGCCGGGCAGGTTACCGTGCGGCGGGCCTGCAAGGACAAGGATTAAGCCCATCCTGCATTGACGGCGCCGGTCGCCGGGCTTACCTCTGCGGCGTGCCAGACGGCCGGACGGCCGCGGCGCTGCCAGCAATGGCGGTGTCGAGGAAAGTCCGGGCTCCACGGAAACACGGTGCCGGGTAACGCCCGGCGGGGGCGACCCCAGGGAAAGTGCCACAGAGAGCAGACCGCCATCACGCGCCGATCTTCGGGTTGGCGCCTGATGGCAAGGGTGAAAGGGTGCGGTAAGAGCGCACCGCGCGGCCGGTAACGGCAGCGGCACGGCAAACCCCACCGGGAGCAAGACCAAATAGGGATGGCCGCAGGCGCAAGCCTGCAGGGCGGTTTTCGGCCCGCCATCCGGGTCGGTCGCGCGAGGTGTCCGGTAACGGGCATCCCAGAGGAATGGCCGTCCAGCTCACGCAAGTGGGTGGACAGAACCCGGCTTACAGGCCGTCTGGCACCTTATTCCCTGCAGCCGTTCAGCGGCTGACGCGCAGGATGAAGGCATCCGGGATCTGCGGCGGGCATTCGATGAAGGCCGGCTCGAAGATCGCCGAGAATCCCTGTTTCGCGCGGGTATCCAGACACCATTTCCTGCCCTGCGCATCCCGCAGCGACAGCCCGCCGGACTTGATGTCCCAGAGCTGTGGCAGCTGCGCGAGCATCTCGCTGTTCAGGGCGCAGCCGGAGACCACCAGGGTCTGGCTGCGCGGCTCCATGGCCAGGCAATAGCCGGGATTGGCGGCGAAGAAGATCTGGTAGCCGCTCTGCAGCGGCCGGCTGACGAAAAAGCCCTGGGTCTGGTTCTCGATGCTGAACTCGCAGGGCGAGAGCAGCACCGACG
The DNA here is from genome assembly GCF_035304305.1 of Ferrovibrio sp. Lineage (GTDB taxonomy): Bacteria > Pseudomonadota > Alphaproteobacteria > Ferrovibrionales > Ferrovibrionaceae > Ferrovibrio. The sequence goes on along the minus strand of NZ_DATGQG010000128.1, from coordinate 4,326 downwards.
GGCGCAGGCGCCGCACATCGTTATTGACCAGCTGGGTGGTGAAGCACTGGTTGTTGGCCGTGCTGGCGACGATGGCGAACCGCTTCAGCGGAGGCACGTCACGGGGCAGCAGCTCGGTACCCACCCGGGCCTGGGCGGAGGTGGCCGTTAACCATACTGCAAGCAGGCTGAGGATAAGTCTGTTCATAGCCCCGTATCGATCACACGGAACGGTCAACGCTCCCCCGAACCGGTGGATAACCGTCCTCCGATGCCGGGTGTACTGGCCCGGCCGGACAGGCGCAAGAGAACATTGTAGAACAAAAAGAGGTTTTCTGCGGTAACATAAATTTCTCGTAAGTGCCCGTTTTTGCTGGGCAGAATCACCTTTCGGAAGCGTTAATTCCATTGACGCCCATAATACCCCATGTTATCCCATCTTATCCCAGTTCGGAGGCTCGTCGGGAGCGTCCCTGGGAGGAAAGCACGGGGCGGCTGGGGTGGAATTCTTCCTCTCAACCTTTCGAAACCGCATCGACGCGAAGGGACGGGTCTCCGTTCCGGCGCCGTATCGCGCGTTGCTGTCCCGCAGGGATTCCGAGAGCGGCCTGATCCTCGGACCGGATATCAGCGCGCCTGCTCTGGTGGCCGGCGGCCGCGACTATCTCGACGGCGTCAACCGCCGCATCGACGAACTGCCCGACCTGCATCCTGAACGGGAAATGCTGATCGACGGCCTGCTGCCCTTCCTCAGCGAGCTGAGCCTCGACCAGGAAGGCCGCATCCAGCTCGGCGCGCAGTTCCTCGAACATGCCGGCCTGTCGGCGCCGGGCGAGGCGGTCTTCGTCGGCCGCCGTCACAGTTTCCAGATCTGGGAGCCGAAGGCGTGGGAGGCGCGCGCCGCCGAGGCCCGCGCCAAGGCTGCCGCATACCTGCGCGGCGAGGGGCGGTCGTGAGCGCCGCGACCGTCAGCCGGCGCGGTCACGAAAAAGCCGCAAGGACGGCGCATCTCTCGACTCCGCATCTCTCCGTTCTCCGAACGGAAGTGGTTTCAGCGTTGAGTCCCGCGGCGGGCGAGTTGTTTGTGGACGGCACCTTCGGTGCCGGGGGTTACAGTATGGCGTTGTTGGAGGCAGCCGATTGCCAGGTGATCGGCATCGATCGCGATCCCGGCGTGCGCAGCCATGCCGAGCGTATCGCGGCGGCCTATCCGCAGCGCTTCCGCCTGCTCGAGGGCCGTTTCGGCGACATGGTCGCGCTGCTGGCCGGCATCGGCATCGAGGCCGTGGACGGCGTTGCCCTCGATATCGGCGTCTCCTCCATGCAGCTCGATCAGGCCGAGCGCGGCTTCTCCTTCCAGCAGGATGGTCCACTGGACATGCGCATGGGCGGGCAGGGCGAAACCGCCGCCGACATCGTGAACAATCGCGACGAAGCCGAGCTGGCCGACATCATCTATCTCTACGGCGAGGAGCGCCGCGCCCGCGCCGTGGCCCGCGCCATCGTCGCCGCGCGCAGGGAAAAGCCGATTACCCGCACCCGCGAACTCGCCGAGATCGTTGCCCGCGTGGTGCGCGGCACGCCGGGCGTGCATCCGGCAACGCGCACCTTTCAGGCGCTGCGGATCGTGGTGAATGACGAACTGGGCGAACTGAAACGCGGCCTGGCTGCGGCCGAGAAGCTGCTCAAGCCGGAAGGCCGGCTGGCGGTGGTTTCCTTCCATTCGCTGGAAGACCGCGTGGTGAAGCGGTTTCTCGATCGCCGCAGCGGCAAGCAGGCGGGCGGTTCGCGCCATCTGCCGGCGGTTGAGGCCGGACAGCGCGCACCGTCCTTCGTGCTTCTGCATAAGGGTGCGATCACCGCGGGCGAGGCGGAAACCGCCGCCAATCCGCGCGCCCGTTCCGCCAAGCTGCGGGCGGCGAAGCGCACCGCCGCGCCGGTCTGGCCCGATGACGATCTGCGGGAGGCAGCATGAGCCGCGGCCTCTCCATCCTCGCCCTGATCCTGCTCGCGGTCGTGTCCTTCGGGCTCTACCAGCTGTCCTATGAGGTGCAGCGCCTCGAGGATGAGCTCATCGAACTCAATCGCGCGCTGAGCCAGGAACGCGAGACCATCGGCGTGCTGCAGGCCGAATGGAGCTATCTGACCCGGCCGGAATATCTGCAGGACAAGGCCGAGCGCCTGCTGCAGATGCGCCCGACCACGGCGAAGGACATTGCCACCATCGAGGCGCTGCCCTGGCGCCAGGATCGCGGCCAGACCGATCCCGACGCGCTGCCGCCCGCAAAGACCGCGCCGGTGCCGGCCCTGCCGCCGCTGGCGGCCGCGCCGACGAAACCCGCGGTGCCGGTTGCACGAATTGCCGCCAGGCCGGCGCCGGAAGCGCCCGCCGGCGCGCCGGTTCGTGTCGCGGCCCATCCGGTGGCGCCGGCCATGGATTTCGATTCCGAGGTCGCTGCCGTGCTGGGCGCGATGCAGCGCGCGGGCGAGACGCGGAGGGCGCAATGATCGGCCTGTTCCCCCGCAAGTCGAAACCGCAGCCGGTGCAGAAGGTGCGGCCGCCCTGCACGCCCGCCGATATTCCGGGCAGCCCGGCGACCCTGCGCCTCGATGGTGCCGCCAAACAGGCGCTCGACATGAGCCGCGGCCGCCTTGTGATCGGCATCGGCCTGTTCTCGCTGGCCTTCCTGGTGCTGGCCGGCCGGCTGGTCGAACTGACGGTGATCCGCGGTGCACTGGAGCCGGTGGTGGCGCGCGGCATCAATCCGGAGCTGATCGCCCAGACTGCGCTGATGGAACGCCAGCCGATCGTCGACCGCAACGGCGACATCCTGGCGACCAACCTCAACACCGCCTCGCTCTACGCCGACCCGCGCAAGGTGCTGAATGCCCGCGAGGCGGCCGTGCGGCTGGCGCAGACGCTGCCGGAACTCTCTGCCGGCGAGGTGCAGGCCAAGCTGTCCTCGGGCAAGAGCTTCGTCTGGCTCAAGCGCGGCATGAGCCCGCGCGAGCAGTACGAGGTGAACCGGCTCGGCATCCCCGGCCTCTATTTCCACAACGAACAGCGCCGCGTGTATCCGCAGGGTTCGCTTGCCGTCCATGTTCTCGGCTACACCGACATCGACGGCAAGGGCATCTCGGGCGTCGAGCAGTATTTCGACGAGCAGCTGCGCGATCCCTCGCGTACCGGCGACCCGCTGCAGCTGAGCATCGACATCCGCGTGCAGCATGCGGTGCGCGACGAGGTCGCCCGGACGGTGGAGACATTCAACGCCATCGGCGGCGGCGCCATCGTGCTGGACATCCATACCGGCGAAGTCATTGCGATGGTCAGCCTGCCGGACTTCGATCCGGCCGATCCGGGCAGCGCCAGCAAGGAGGCCCGTTTCAACCGCATCACGCTCGGTGTCTACGAGATGGGCTCGACCATGAAGACGCTGAACACGGCGATGGCGCTGGATTACGGCACCGTCAAGCTGAGCAGCGGTTACGACGCCACGCATCCGATCCAGATCTCGCGTTTCCAGATCCGCGACGACCATCCGAAGAAGCGCTGGCTCAGCGTGCCGGAAATCTACATGTATTCGTCGAATATCGGCTCGGCCAAGATGGCCGTCGATGTCGGGCCGGAGCGCCAGCGCGAGTTCATGGCGCGGCTCGGCATGCTGACCAAGCCGACGATCGAGCTTCCTGAAGTCGGCGCACCGCTGGTGCCGCGGCAGTGGAAGACCATCGAGACGATGACGATTTCCTACGGCCACGGGCTCTCCACCACGCCGCTGCAGCTCGCCACCGCGACCGCCGCCATCATCAATGGCGGCGTGCTGCATCCGCCGACGCTGATCAAGCGCCCGCCCGGGCTTCCGGCGCCCGGCCGCCAGGTGATCCGCCGCGAGGTCAGCGACATCATGCGCAAGCTGATGCTGCTGGTGGTGGAAGAGGGGACCGGCAAGAAGGCCGATGTCGAAGGCTATCTCGTCGGCGGCAAGACGGGCTCCTCGGAAAAGGTCAACGAGCGCGGCGGGTATAACCGGAAAGCCAACTTCAACACCTTCGTTGCCGGCTTCCCGATGCATAACCCGCGCTACATCGTGCAGGTGATGATCGACGAGCCGAAGGGCAACAAGAGCACCTACGGCTTCGCCACCGCCGGCTGGACCGCGGCGCCCGCCGTGGGCCGGATCATCTCCCGCATCGCGCCGATGCTGGGCGTGCCGCCGGTCGACGAGAATTCGCCGGCGATCCGCCAGGCGATGTATGTGCCGATTCCCGGACGGCCGGCGCCGGATTTTTCGGCCAGCCGGCCCGCCGCCATGCCGGCTGCCGCGGCAGCCCCCAGGACGCAGG
>NZ_DATGQG010000127.1:0-55154 GCF_035304305.1 Ferrovibrio sp. | reverse complement strand
AGCATCGGGCTGGTCGTGGTCGTGGCGCCGGATCTGTGGACCACCCTGTTCACCCGCGAGGAAGCCGTGGTGCAAGCCGCGCGAGCCTATCTCACCGCCGCCGGGCCGGGCTTCGCCTTTTTCGGTCTCGGCCTCTGTCTCTACTTCGCCTCCCAGGGTGCGGGACGGATCGTCGGTCCGGTCCTGACCGCGACGCTGCGGCTGGCCATCGTCGCGGTCGGCGGCTGGGTACTGACGCTGATCGACGCAGAGGCCTGGACGCTGTTCGCGCTGTCGGGCTTCGCCATGGCTGCATACGGGATTAGCACGGCGGCCGTGGTGCAGCGAACGAAGTGGGGCGGATAGAGCGCCGCATCATGTTCCTTTTTTGTTTACATTGCCCCCGGGGCAGGCATATAGTCTCTCACTGCGCCTGAGCGGAGGTGCCATGTCTGATCAGCTTACGGAGAATGTCGGCGGGCGACGCGGATTGCCCGCGCATCCCCGGACGGCCGACGGTATCGCCGGCGTGGACGGCACAGTTGCGGATAACGCGGCTTAGGGCGGGTTAAGCCGCCATAAGCCGTCTTAAGCTGCCGATAAGCCGGCTTAAGAAAAAATAAGACTCAAATAAGACTCGAATAAGCGCGGGATCGAACGAAAACGGGAGCCGATATCACCGGCCGCATCACACCGGCAATGCCGCACCGCCGGCCTTCACGCGCTCGACCAGCCGGTCCATGAAGGCCTCGCAGAGTGCGATCTGAGACAGTTCGATGAACTCATCCGGCTTGTGCGCCTGCTCGATATTGCCCGGGCCGCAGACGATGGTGGGGATGCCGCTCTCGCTGAACAGGCCGGCCTCGGTGCCGAAGGCCACCTTCTTCACGCCGTTGGCGCCGGTCAGCGCCATGGCCAGAGCGACCACGCCGGCGTCCTCGTCGGTCGCCAGGCCGGGGAAGCCGGAGATCTGCGTGAAGGTGAAGCCGCAGGAGGGATCGATGGCCTTCAGTTCCGGCTCGAGCCTCGTCTTCGCGTAAGCCACGACCTCGGCGTAGAGCGCATCCACGTCGTCCTGGGGCAGATAGCGGATCTCCCACAGGAAGCTGCAATCCTTCGGCACGATGTTGAGCGCGGTGCCGCCGTTGACCACGCCGGTATGCAGCGAGGTGTAGGGCGGCGCGAAGCCGGCATCGAAGGGGCCATTGTCGCGCTTGCCGCGTGCCAGGCTCTTGATGAAGGCGATCAGTTCCGCCGCCGCCTCCACGGCATTGGCGCCGAGATGGGTGAGGGAGGAGTGGCATTCGAAGCCGCGCACGTCGACGCGCCAGCTCTTCTTGCCCTTGTGCTGGGCGATCACCTGCATCTCGGTCGGCTCCCCGACGATGCAGGCCTTCGGCTTCACCGGCATCTGCTTCAGCACCTCGATCAGGCGCTTGGCGCCGAGGCAGCCGACCTCCTCGTCATAGGTGAAGGCGTAGTGGATCGGCGTTTCGGGATTGGCGGCGAGGAATTTCGGCGCATAGGCCAGCGCGATGGCGACGAAGCTCTTCATGTCGGCGGTGCCGCGGCCATACAGCCGGCCATCCTTCTCGACGATCCGGAAGGGATCGGTGCTCCATTCCTGGCCGTCGATCGGCACGACGTCGGTATGGCCCGACAGCACGATGCCCGGCCGGTCCTGCGGCCCCAGCGTGGCGTAGAGATTGGCCTTCTTCCCGGTCTCGTCATGCACCAGCGTTGCGTCCACGCCCATGGATTTCAGGTGGTCGCGGATCCAGTGGATCAGGTCGAGATTGGAATCGCGGCTGACGGTTGGCATCTCGATCAGCCGCCTGATCATGTCGAGGGTTTCGGTACGGGGACGGGCCATGGGTAAATCCATACGGTGTCATGCCGGCCGGAGAGGTATCCCGGCCGGCATGGATGTTTGTCGATGGAAACAGATTGCAGGAGGCGAGAGGCCGGGACAAGCCCGGCCATGACAGGAAAGCGCTAGAGCTTCTGCAGGCTCCTGATCTGGTTGTCGAGGTCGTCGGCGATGAAGGCCTGCACGATCTCGTCGATGCTGTTGTCGCAGGTGAAGCCCAGCGCCCTCGCGCGTTCGGAGCGCGTCTCGCCCGGCCAGCCGTCGACGATCTTCTGGATCGCGGGATCTTCCTGCCATTTGATCGCGCCGATGCGGCGGTTGCCCTTGTTGCGCTCCACCGCCTCGGCCATCTCGCCGGCGGTGACGCGGATGCCGCTGAGCAGGATGGTGCGGTCGGTGCCGAGCTTGTCGGCCGGCAGGTCATGGGCGCGGATGAAGGCGTCGATGGTATGACGCGGCGAGAGGCAGGCCATCGGGCTGTCGGGCCGCACCGGGCAGACCGCATCCACGCCGCTGAGCGGTTCGCGGATGATCGAGCTGGCCCAGGTGGAGGCCGCCTTGTTGGGCTTGCCGGGCCGCACCATGATGGTGGGCAGGCGGATCGAGCGGCCGTCAACGAAGCCCTTGCGGGAATAGTCGTTGATCAGAAGTTCGCCGCTCAGCTTCTGCACGCCGTAGGAAGTGGTCGGCCGCTGCGGCGTGTCGTCGGTCACGGTGGAGGGCAGCTTGCCGCCATAGACCGCGACGGATGAGGCGAAGACCAGGCGCGGCCGATGGGTGAGGATCGCGCGGCAGGCTTCCAGCACATTGCGCGTGCCTTCGAGATTGACCCGGTAGCCTTCGTCGAAATCGGCTTCCGCGCCGGCCGAGACGATCGCCGCGAGATGGAAGACGGAATGCGTGTCGTGCAGCACGATGCGCAGCACTTCGGCGAGGTCGCCGATATCGCCGGTGAAGGTGCTCACGCGGGAATCCCACGGGCCCTGCGCCTTCACGGTGTCGAACAGCATCAGCCGGCTGATCGGTTGCTGCTTGCCGTCGGGTCCCGCCAGGGTTCCGCGGCGCAGGATCTCGCGCGCCAGCTTCTGACCAAGGAATCCGGCCGCACCGGTAATCACGACGTTGAGCATGGCTACCTCCCCATGCCGTCACGCTAGCGGCCGCGGCATGGGGAGGCAAGCGCAGTGTCAGCGGTTGCCGCGATCTCCCCGATGGCGGCCGCCATGACGGAGCATCTTCTCGGCATAGCGCTTGCGCTCTTCGGGTGTCATGGCCTCCGCGGCAGCCAGCAGGCCGGCCTGCAGGCTCTGCTGGAAGGCATCCAGCCGGCCGCGATGTTCGGCGAGCAGGGCCTCCAGACGGGCGCGGTCAAAGGGCTCGGCCGCCAGCGCCTCGGCGATGTCGTCGCGCAGGGCGGAGAAGGACACCGCCTGGCCGCGCCGCGTCTCCGCCATGGCCCGGCGGAAAGCGTCGGCGGCGTCGTCCGGCAGATGATGGGCGATCCGCTCCTCGATCATGCTGCCGGGACGTTCGCCCATATGGCGGAATTTCACGAAGCGCGTGGCGCCCCAGGCAATGAAGGCGACGTTCAAAGCGAGAGAAACGATCAGCGCGATCTTCAGCCAGCGGTTGGGTCGCGAACCCGAAGCCGGGGCGGGGGAGGTGCTATCGGCCATTGTTTTTACTCCTCGAAATAGACCGGGTTGGCGGCCGCCGCCAGCTGGTACGAGATCATGTCGCCGTCGCTTCCCAGATCGACGTTGGACAGGCCGGCGCCGATGCCGATCGCCAGCGCAAGGGCGAGGGCGGCGAATTGCGGCATCGCCTGACCGCGGGGGAAAAGCTGCGCCAGCGCTTCGGCGATCTGCGCGCGCCAGCCCGGCGTCGCCACGGGCCGCTGCCGGGTCTGCGCCAGCACGCGCGCCTTCAGGCTCGCGCTGGGCTCGATCTCCGGCAGCCTCACGGCCAGCAGGGCATCGAGAGCCGCCGCCTCGCGCAGATGCGCCTGCGCCTCGGCGGAGGTGGCGAGCAGCGTCAGCGCGGCCTGGCGCTCATGTGTGGGCCAGCGGCGCGGCTCGCTGCCATAGGCGTCGATCAGGGCGGTGAGACGTTCCAGATCCATGACTACTCCTGACGGCCCAGATCGGGGGCCAGATCGTTGCGCATGGCCCGCTTGGCGCGGACCAGCAGGGATTCCAGGGCGCCGACCGTGATGCCCAGCGCTTCGGCCGCCGCGATGTTGCTCTCGCCTTCCCAGTAGCAGAGCAGGATCGCGGCGCGCTGGCGTTCGGGCAGGCGCTGCAGGGCGGCCGCGACGCGGTCGCTCGTTTCGGCGTTCAGCCGTGCCTCATAGGGGCCCGGCTGCGGATCGACGGGCTCGGGCTGGTCGTCCAGCGCCGCCATGCCGGGCCGCCGCTTCCGGTCGATGCAGAGATTGACCACGATGCGGTTCAGCCAGGTGCGGAAGCTGGCGCTGCCGTCGGGCTGCCAGCGCGCGGCGTGCTGCCAGACCCGCAGGAAGGCCTCCTGGGCCACCTCCTCGGCATCGGCGCGGTCGAACAGCACGCGCCAGGCCAGCGTCACGGCGTGGCGCAGGTGGCGGTCCACCAGCTTGGCATAGGCGCCATGGTCGCCGCGGGCGACCCGCTGCATGAGGTCGCCGTCGCTGCCGGGGGCGGTCGCCTGGGGTTCAGTCATGTCGATGCGCCAGGCCGCCGGGGGCGGCGCAGCCACGGTCAGGGAAGACAGCATCAGGCATCCTGCTCGAGCCGTTGTGTTCTGCATCCCTACACGGCGGCACGGCGGGAATCCTGCGGCGATCCGTCAGGCTTCGCCGGCGGCCTCGAGGGCCTTGAGCTCCTCGGTCAGGCGGGCGATTTCGGCGCCGACGGCCTTGGCCATTTCCGGCTGGTCCCAGTCGCGGTACTGGCCCTGCCGGTAGGCAAGCGCATTGCGGTAATACAGCCAGGCATTGAGGCGGCAGCGCACGTAGTTGTTCTGCGTCTTGATCACCTTGCCGGGGCTGCCGACCACCACCGAATTGTCGGGGATGACGGTGCCTTCCTTGAGAAAGGTATGGCCGCCGATGATGCAGTTATTGCCGATCACGCAGCCGTCCATGATGGTCGAGCCGATGCCGATCAGGCAGTTGTCGCCGATCGTGCAGCCATGGATGGTGCAGTGGTGGGTGATCGAGCAGTGGGCGCCGACATAGGTGCCGGTCTGGCCGCCGACATGCAGCATCGCGAAATCCTGCACGTTGGTGTAGGGGCCGATGACGATCTCGTAATTCTCCGCCCGCATGGCGACGTTGATCCACACCGAGCTGCCTTCCTCGAGGCGGACTTTGCCGTAGATCCAGGCGGTCTCGTGAATGTAGGCGGGGTTGTTCAGCACCACATCGGGGCCGTGCACGGGCATGCTCATCCTCCATGTTGGAGAACGACCTTAGCCAGCAGCGTGCGGAGATAAAAGGCGTGTGCCGGGCGTCAGGCCGCCACGGCCTCGTCGGATTCGACGGTTGCGCCGCCGGCCTTCTTCCAGGCCAGCAGGCCGCCCTCGAGATGCAGCAGGCCGTTCAGACCCTCTCCGGTCAGCCGTTCGAGCGCCGTGGCCGATCGCTTGCCGGTCAGGCATTGCAGGATGATCCGCCGGCCTCCGAGTTCGGCCAGCGCCGCCGGCTCCAGGCCGGAGAGCGGCACGAGGATGGCGCCGGGAATATGCTCGTCCTCGTATTCTTCGACCTCCCGCACATCGACCAGTACAGCCTCGCCGGCAGCAACCCACTGCCGGGCGATGTCGGCGGTGATGCTGGTCTGGCTGGCGGAAAGCACTGTGGACGAGGTGGTCATAAGGGAAATCTAGGTAAATGTACTGTGGAATGCAAATAAAATATCAGGTTAGCATGTAGTAATTGATATGCACAAGATTGAAGTGTAAAATAAAAGAGCCTCCCTGTCGGGAGGCTCTTTGTCGTCCGGACGGGCAGACTTACTTGGTCGCTTCCTTCAGGTAGGCGATCACGTCGGCCAGTTCTTTCTCCTTCTTGATGCCCGGGAAGACCATCTTGTTGCCCGGGATGTAACCCTTCGGATCGGCGAGATACGCGGCCAGGGTTTCCTCGTTCCAGGTGATGCCCTTGTTCTTCATGGCATCGGAGTACTTGAAGTCTTCCACGGTGCCGGCCTTGCGCCCGAACAGGCCGGCGAGGCTGGGACCGACGCCCTTCTTGCCGGCTTCGAGCTGATGGCAGGCCTTGCACTTCGCGAAGGCCTTCTTTCCGGCCTCGACATCGCCGTCGGCATGGGCGCTTACGGCCGAAAGGCCGATCAGGAATGCGGCGGAAGCGGACAACAGGAAACGTAGCATCACAAGCTCCTCGGTAGGTTCGCTAGTTAATGGGGGGCCGGGCGAGTCGTTCCGGCGACGGGGACGTGGAACAGCGAAACCGAAAAATATCACAGCGAATCGCTATCGAGAAAGGGACGTGATGTCGCATTTACCGGCGCTTAATGTCCGCTTGCCTAGTCTGCCCGCCTGATTGCGCCGGGGCGCCGAGTCCAGCACCGGCATGCGAAGGATGGCGTTTGCATGAACATGATGGCGAATCTGGGGCGCGCCCGTCTGCAATCGATGCTGGCATCCGGTATCGAGCTGCTGCGCATCCAGCAGGATCTGGCCAGCCGCCGCAGCAATCTCGTTGCCGAATTGCTGCGCGGACAGGATGAGTTCTTCGAGCAGCAGCATTATCCCGCCGGCGATGTGTTCGATCCCGACACAGGGGCGCAGTATTACTATCACGCGCATCGCAACGAGACGCGCGAGCACGGCCATTTTCACATCTTCCAGCGGCCGCATCTGCTGCCCGAGCGTTTCGAGCCCGTCCGCTATGTGAAGCCCGGTGTCGGCCGCTGCAAACCGCAGGAGAAGATCGGCGAGCACTGGCCGCGCGGCGAGAAGGCGCTGGCCCATATCGTCGGCGTCACGATGGACAATTACGGCCTGCCCATCCGCCTGTTCACCGTCAATCGCTGGGTGACCGACGAGACCTGGTATTCGGCGCGCGATGTGATCGCGATGCTGGACCGTTTCGAATTGCGCCATTCCTGGCCGGTGCCGGAAGTGAACCGCTGGATCAACCATCTGCTGCGGCTGTATCAGCCCGAGATCGTCGAACTCATCCATCGCCGCGATGCCGCGGTGGAAGCCCGCGGTCGCGCCAATCCGCGCGGCGATGCGCTGGAAGACCGCAGTCTGGAGGTTACCGGCTTTACCGAGATTTCCGTCGAGCGCCGCGTCCGTCAGCTGCGCCGCGCGCTCGGCACCTGATCAGGGCAGGTATCCGAGGTCGCGCCACTCGGTGTAGGAACGGCGGAATCCGTCATAGGATTCCCAGACCTTCCTGAATTCGGGGTTCGCCGCTTTCTCCTCGCGCACCACGTCCTTCCAGGCTTTCTCCAGTGCGCCAAGAACGGCCGGCGGCCAGGTATGCACGGTCACGCCGCGTGCCCTGATTTCCTGCAGCGCCTTGACCTGCAGCGCCTCGCCCTCCGCCAGGCTTTCGCGGATGTTGTCTCCGCAGACGCTGCTGATCTGCTGACGCTGCGCCTCCGAGAGGCGGTCCCAGACCTTCTGGCTGAACAGAAGCGTGATCAGCGAGCTCTGCTGATGCCAGCCGGGGAAGTAGTAGTGCTTTGCCACCTGGTCGAGGCCGACGCGCAGATCGATGGCCGGCAGCGAGAATTCAGCGGCGTCGATCGCGCCACTCTGCAGGGCGTAGAAGGTATCCCCGCCGTTCAGCGTCACCGGTTCCGCACCCAGGCGCGCCACGACCCTGGCGCCGATGCCCATGAAGCGCATCCGCAACCCCTTGAAGTCGGCGGGGCTGGTGATCTCGTGGCGGAACCAGCCGCCCGATTCCGGCGGCAGGACGGTGCACACGACCGGCTTGATCTCGAAACGGGCGAAATTCGCGTCCATCAGTTCCTGGCCGCCGCCATAGGCCAGCCAGGCGAGAAACTCGCCGGCCGGCGGACCGAAGGGCACGGTCGAGAAGAGCCAGAAGACGGAATCCCGCTCGGCGAAGAAGTTGGTTGAGGCCCAGACCGCATCGATCTCGCCGCCGGCGAGCTTGTCGAACAGTTCCTCGTTCGGCGCCAGCGAATTCGGCTCGTGCAGTTTCAATTCAAGCGAGCCGTCGGAAATGGCCGAGAGCTTGTCGGCGGTTTTCGTCGCCATCGTGCCGATCTGCAGCGCGGAGGTCGGGACGGAACTGGCGATATGCAGGATGGTGCGCTGGCCCGGCGCTTCGACCGATGGCGGGATCGAGGCCGCCTCGGGTTCCTTGATGGCGCGCGCCACCGGGGACTCGGCCGAGCGCTGCAGCGACACGGTGCCGATGCCGATGAGAATGCCGATCACCAAAGCGATGCCGGCAATCGCGACGATGCGTGCCATGAATTTCCGTTCTCGCCCAATACAATACTGAGAAGACCGCCTGCCGCGGGTGACAATAGGGGTACCGTCCGCCGTCGTCCATTGACCGGATCACGGCACGCATTGACGGTCAGTTACAAATGCAACTATTCTAAAGAAAATAATCAGGGAGGATTTCATGCGGGTAATCCGACAGGCGCTCTGCGCCGCATTGGTCGTCGCAGGCTTTGCCGCGCCCGCCGCGGCGCAGGACATCGAACTCAAGCTTAGCCACTTCCTGCCGGCCGGTCACGGCATGCATCGCGACTGGTTCGTCCCCTGGGGCGAGGAGCTGGCGAAACGCACCAACGGAAAGGTCAAGGTCACGATTTTCCCGGCCGGCAGCGCCTTCGGCAATCCGGCGCGGCAGCTGGAGCAGGCGGTGAGCGGCGTGGTCGACATCGCCCATGGCCTGCGCGGTGTGCCGGCGGGACGCTTCCCCCGCATGGGCATGATCGAATTCCCGTTCCTCGTCGAGACGGCCAATGCCGCCAGCCGGACGTTGTGGGAAATGTACCCCAAGCATTTCGCGCAGGAGTTTCCCGACACGGTGAAGGTGCTGGCGCTCCATGCCCATAACGCGGGTCTGATCCATACGCGGGAAAAGCAGGTCAAGACCATGGACGACCTGAAGGGCCTGCGCATCCGCTCGCCCAGCCCGCAGATCAACGCCATGCTGCAGCAGCTCGGCGGAACCCCGGTCGGCCTGCCGCCCGGCGAAGTGTACGAGAACCTGCAGCGCGGGGTGATCGACGGCGCGGTGTTCCCGTGGGATCCGATCAACTCCTTCCGGCTGTTCGAGGTGACCAAGTATCACCTCGATGCGCGCTCCTACACGGCCAGCTTCTACTTCGTCATGAACAAGCGGAAGTATGACAGCCTGCCGGCCGACGTGCGCAAGGCGATCGACGAGACTACCGGCGCCGCCCTGACCGAGCGTTTCGGCGACTGGTGGAACCAGTGGGACGCGCCCGGACTGGAACTGGCGAAGAAGCGGGGTAACGTGATGACCTCGCTTTCGGATGCCGAACGCAACCGCTGGCGCGAGGCGCTCAAGCCCACCACCGAGAAGCTGCTCAGCGATCTCGAGGGGCAGGGCGTGAAGGATGCGCGCGCCATCTACGCGGAGATGCAGCAGCGGATCGCGAAGCTGGAAGGCAAGCGCTGACCGCTTGTAGTGTGTTGCGGCCTGCCATGCCGGACGTTCCGGCGTGGCAGGCCTGTTTCATGGTGCCAGTGCTCTGATGATCCGTCTGCAGGCCTTCGCCGAAACCGCCGCCGCCTGGGCCGCGAAGCTCGGCGCCGTCTGCGCCCTGCTGGCCGGGATCGTGACCTGTGCCGACATCCTGACCCGGAATCTGGGCGGGCAGGGGATTCTCGGCACGGTCGACATCACCCAGATGCTGATCATGGCGACCGCCTTCCTGACCATTCCCTACGGCTTCATCAGCGACAGCCACGTGGCGGTGGAGATCGGCGTCGAGCGGCTGCCCTTCCGGGCGCAGGCCCTGTGCAAGGCCGTGGCCGCGCTGCTCGGCGGCCTGCTGATGCTGGCGATCGGCTGGTACGGCATCGGGCAGTTCGCCACGGTGGGCCTGATGGGCGACAAATCGCAGACCATCGGCCTGCCGATGACCTGGTTCTGGTATCCGCTGCTCGGCGGCTCGTTCTTTTCGGCCGCCATCGCCGTCGTGGTGATGCTGCGGCATCTGGTGGCGATGCGGCTGGGATACGAACCGCTGCCGCCGCGGCCGAAGCCGGAGGTCCTGTGATGGCGCCGGCGCTGATCGGCATTACCGGCTTCGCTGCCGTCCTGCTGCTGATGCTGGCCCGCGTGCCGGTTGCCGTGTCCATGGGCGTGGTCGGCGCCGGTGGCTTCCTGTTCCTGCAGGGCTGGGCGGGCCTGGCCTATGTGATGGGATCATCGCCCTTCGAGAGCGTCTTTCCCTACAGCCTCTCGGTCGTGCCGCTCTTCGTTATGATGGGGGTGTTCGCCTCTTATGCCGGCCTGTCGCGCCAGCTCTACGACGTGGCCTATGCCTTCTTCGGGCATTACCGGGGCGGCCTCGCGCTGGCTACCGTCGTCGCCTGTGCCGGCTTCGGCGCGATCTGCGGCTCGGCCATTGCGACCGCCGCCACGATGTGCCGCGTGGCGCTGCCGGAAATGCGGCGGCGCGGCTATGCCGACAGCCTGGCAACGGCGTCGATCGCGGCCGGCGGCACGCTCGGCATCCTGATCCCGCCGTCGATCATCCTGCTGATCTATGCTCTGCTGACCGAGCAGTCGCTGGGCAAGCTGTTCATCGCGGCGCTCATTCCCGGCCTGCTCGGGACCGTCCTCTACATGCTGGCGATCACCGTGGCGACAAGGATCAATCCGACGCTGGGCCCGGCCGGCGAGCGGCAGGGCTGGCGCCAGCGCGGCCGCACCCTGCGCGGCGTCTGGCCCGTGGCTCTGCTGTTCGCACTGGTGATCGGCGGTATGTATTCCGGCATGTTCTCGCCGAACGAGGCGGCCTCGGTGGGGGCGGTGGGCGCGCTGGTCTTCGCCATCGCCGGCCGCACCATGGGCTGGGAACGCTTCAAGGCCTCGCTGCTGGAAGCCGCCGGCACCAGTGCGATGATCTTCCTGATCATCATCGGCGCGGGCCTGTTCAACTTTTTCCTCGAAGGCACGAACGTGCCGCAATACCTGATCGCGGAAGTGCAGCGGCTCGACCTGAGCCCGACCATGTTCCTGCTGTTGCTGACGGTCTTTTACATCGTGCTCGGCAGCCTGATGGATGATCTGGCGATGATCCTTCTGACGCTGCCCTTCGTGTTTCCGGTTACCCAGGCACTCGGCATCGACCCGATCTGGTTCGGCATCTACATCGTCACCATCGTCGAGATCGGCATGATCGTGCCGCCGGTCGGCATGAATCTCTTCGTCATCCAGGGCGTCGGCGGCGTGAAGCTGCAGACGGTGATCCGTGGCATCCTGCCCTTCGTGCTGGCCGATCTGGTGCGGATCGCGCTGTTGATCACTTTTCCCGCGATCGTGCTGTTCCTGCCCGCCTTTATGGAGTGACGCTGCGCTTCGCGGCCCGCTTCGTCACGCCGTAGCGGCGGATCCATTCCAGGCTGGCCTCGACATCGGCCGAGGGCCGGTACTCGCAGCCGACCCAGCCGTCATAGCCCAGCGCATCGAGCCTCTCGAATACGAAATCATAGTTGATCTCGCCGACGCCCGGTTCGTGGCGGCCGGGCGGGTTGGCGATCTGGATGTGGCCGATCCACGGCAGGTGCTTCTCCAGCCGCCGGATGATGTCGCCATGGATGATCTGCGCGTGATAGAAGTCGAACTGCAGGCGCAGGTTGGGCGCGTTGATCTCGGTGAGGATCGCTTCCGCCTCGTCGAAATCGCTCAGGAAGAAGCCCGGTATGTCCCGGCGGTTGATCGGCTCGATCAGCAGGATCAGGCCATGGGCCGAGGCCTGCTCCGCCGCCCAGGCGAGATTGTCCATGTAGCAGGCGCGCATGGCGCGCCGGTCCATGCCCGGCTTCCCGACACCGGCAACGACATGGATGCGCGGGCAGTTACAGGCGGTGGCATAGTCGAAAGCGCGGGCCATCGCGGCGCGGAAATCCTGCCGCCGGTCGGGCAGCGAGGCGAGGCCCCGCTCGCCCTCGCTCCAGTTGCCCGGCGGCGCATTGAACAGCACCACCGGCAGGCCGCTGTCGCGCGCCGCGGCGGCAACCGCGGCCGGGCTGTGGTCGTAGGGGAACTGGAACTCGACGGCTTCGAAGCCCTGCTGCGCGGCGGCCTGGAAGCGGTCGAGAAACGGCTCGTCCTGGAACAGGTAGCTCAGGTTGGCGGCAAAGCGCGGCATGACTCCCCCGGTAAACCCCCGAACTTGTTTTGTGAGACTGTCATTTCTGGTAAGCCTTCTGCAAGCCGTCTGATCGGAGCGGAACCGGGGAAGGCCCGATGGACATGGGCGGATTGCAGATCGAGCAGGACGGCCAGACGCTGCGCATCCTGCTCAGCGGTGTCTGGGGCCTGCCGTCCGCCGCCGGCCTCGATCGACGGATCGCCGCCATCCATGCCGGCGGCGTGCGGCACGCCGTCATCGACACGTCCGGGCTGGAGCGGCTGGATACCGCAGGCGCCGTGCTGCTGCACCGGCTGTGGCGTCGGCTGGCGGCGCAGGGCGCGAAGGTGGAATGGCCCGCGCCGCGCCCCGAATACCGCACCCTGTTCGACTATGTCGCCGACAGCGGCGAGGGGAAGGTCATCCGCCCGCCGAAGGAGAGCGGCGCGCTCGCGCTGGTTGCCTGGGTCGGCTGGCTGACGCTGTTCTTCCTGCGCGAGGCCCGGCGCTTCATTGCCTTCATCGGCAGGGTGGCCGAGAGCGCGGCGAAGGTTGCCCTGCAGCCGCGGCGCCTGCGCCTAACCTCCATGGTGCATCACATGGAGGAGGCCGGACTGCGCGCCATCCCGATCGTCGGCCTGCTGTCCTTCCTGATCGGCGTGGTGATGGCGTATCAGGGCGCCGACCAGCTGCGGCGGTTCGGCGCCGAGATTTTCGTGGTCGACCTGATCGGCATTTCCGTGCTGCGCGAGCTCGGCGTGCTGCTGACCGCCATCCTGATCGCCGGCCGCTCGGGCAGCGCCTTCACCGCCCAGATCGGCACCATGAAGGTGAACGAGGAAATCGCCGCCATGCGCATCCTCGGCCTCGATCCCGTCGAGATCCTGGTGCTGCCGCGCATGTTCGCGCTGATCCTCACCATGCCGCTGCTGACCTTCTATGCCGACATCATGGGGCTGTTTGGCGGAGCGATCATGGCGTGGAGCAGCCTGAATATCGACCTGAACCTGTTCGCCCAGCGGCTGCAGGATGCCGTTTCTCTGAAAACCTTTTTCGTCGGCCTGGTGAAGGCGCCGGTATTCGCCGCGCTGATCGGCATGGTCGGCTGCTACGAGGGCCTGCGCGTGAAGCAGGATGCCGCCAGCGTCGGCCGGCTGACCACGCGGTCGGTCGTGCAGTCCATCTTCCTGGTGATCGTGGTGGATGCGCTGTTCTCCATTATGTTCAGCATCATGGGGATCTGACATGGCCGGCGAGGTCATCGTCCGGGTGCGGGGACTGGTCAACCGGTTCGACGGACCACCCGTGCATGACGGCCTCGATCTCGACATCCATCGCGGCGAGGTGCTGGGCGTGGTCGGTGGATCGGGCACCGGCAAGTCGGTGCTGCTGCGGACCATCATAGGGCTGAACCGCGCGAGGGCCGGCAGCGTCGAGCTGCTCGGCACCGACATGATCCACGGCAGCGAGACGGAACTGCGGGCGGCGCGGCAGCGTTTCGGCGTGCTGTTCCAGGATGGCGCGCTGTTTTCGTCGCTCACCGTGATCCAGAACATCCAGGTGCCGCTGAGAGAGTTCCACCACCTGCCGCGAGATCTGCTTGACGAGATCGCGCTGGCCAAGCTGCGCATGGTGGGGCTGCCGCCGGATGCCGGCGGCAAGTACCCGGCGGAGTTGTCCGGCGGCATGCGCAAGCGCGCCGGCCTGGCCAGGGCGCTGGCGCTGGACCCGGAGATCGTGTTTCTGGACGAACCCACCGCCGGCCTCGATCCGATCGGCGCCGCCGCCTTCGACCAGCTGGTCCGCGATTTGCAGCAGGCGCTCGGACTGACCGTGTTCATGGTGACCCATGACCTCGACTCCCTGCATGCGATCTGCGACCGTATCGCGGTGCTGGCCGAGCGGCGGGTGCTGGTGGCCGGCCCGATGGAAACCATGCTGAAGCACGACCATCCCTGGGTGAGGGAGTATTTCCACGGTCCGCGTGCCCGGGCGGCCGCCGTGACCGCCGTACTGGAGGAGCGCTGAGATGGAAACCCGCGCACACCATCTGCTGATCGGCAGCTTCGTCCTGGTCTTCGTTGCCGCGATGGTCATGTTCACGCTCTGGCTGGCGAAGGTGCGCGAGGACGCCGAGATCGCGCGCTACAACATCTATTTCACCGGCTCCGTGGCCGGCCTCGGCGTCGGCGGCGACGTTCGCTTCAACGGCATCAAGGTCGGCAGCGTGTCGCAGATCGTGATCGACCGTGATGATACCAGCCGGGTACGCGTCACCGTGGAAGTCGACGCCGACACGCCGATCCGAGAGGATTCCGAGGCCACCCTGCAGCTGCAGGGCATCACCGGCGTGTCCTTCGTGCAGATCCTGCCGGGCAGCAATACCGCCCCGATCCTGCCGGTGGTGAGCGGCAGCAATCCGTCGCTGTATCCGGTGATCCGGTCGCGCCCCTCGGCGATCGATGCCCTGTTTGAGGCGGCGCCGGAACTGCTGCAGCGCGCCGCCCAGGTGCTCAGCGACGAGAATATCGCCAATATCAGCGGCTTCATGGCCGACCTGCGGCAGGTATCGCAGATTCTGGCGTCGCGACAGGAAAGCATCGGCCGTGCCATCGACAGTTTTGACCGCACCAGCGGCGATATCGCGAAGGCAGCGGAAGCCGCTGCCACCATCGCCGCGCGGCTGGATCGCGTGATGGGCGAGGCGGAGCGGATGCTGGGGCGGGCCAACACGATGCTGGACGGCGATGCGGCCGAGGCGCTGCGTTCGGCGAAAACCGCGATGGCGCAGCTGAACGGTACGCTGGGCGAGATCCAGGCGCTGGTGAGGGAGAACAGGGCGCCGATCCAGGCGATCACCACTGACGGCTTCGGCGAGTTCCGGCGCTTCGTGCAGGAGGCGCGCATCCTGGTCGGCAGCCTAGCCCGCGTGGCGCAGCGGCTGGAGGACAATCCGAGCGCGGTACTGTTCGGCAACCGGGATGCCGAATATCGCGGCGGGGGGAGGCAGTGACATGACGGGACTGGTATCGCGGCGGGCCGTGCTGATCGGCGCGGCGGCAGGTGTGGGAGCGGGCCTGGGCGGCTGCAATGGCCTCATTCCGCAGGCGCCGCCGTCAAACCTCTACACGCTGTCGCCGAAGACGACCTTCCAGGCCGAGATGCCGCGGGTCGACTGGCAGCTGGTGGTGGAAGAGCCCTTCGCCGCCGGCGGGCTGGATACGCACCGCATCGCCATCATGACCAACCCCTACGAGATCAAGTATTACGCCGATGCGCGCTGGGCCGAGCGGGCGCCGCGCATGGTGCAGACGCTGCTGGTCGAAAGCTTCGAGAATACCGGCAGGATCGTTGCGGTTGGCCGCCAGTCGATCGGGTTGCGCTCGGATTTCAACATCAAGAGCGAACTGCGCGAATTCCAGGCGGAACTGTCCAAGGGTGAGATCGTTCCCGACATCCGCGTCGCCATCAACGCCAAGCTGATCGCCCAGCCCAACCAGCAGATCGTCGCCTCGGCCAGTTTCGAGCGCCGCGAGAAGGCGGCGGGGCCCGATATGCTGTCCGTAGTTGCTGCTTTCGACGCCGCTCTGGGCTATGTCATGCGCGAAATCGTGCAATGGACCCTTCTGACGGCGAGGAAGACTGCGTGACGGTAGAGAGTAAGGCGGCAGCGATCCGGCTGGGCGTTATCGGTTTCGGTATCATGGGGGAAAGGCTGCTGCGGGTGGCGCTGGATCACGATCCGGCGCTCGTCACCGTGGCAGGCGTCTGGGACCCGTCGCCGGCAGCCATGGAGCGTCTGGCGCGGGATCTGCCGCAGGTCACGCCGCTGGCATCGGCAGCTGACGTGATCGAGTCTTCCGACTGCATCTACGTCGCCTCGCCGCCGGCTTCCCATCTCGGCTATGCCCGCGAGGCCTTCGCCAGAGGGAAGGCAGTCTTCTGCGAGAAGCCGCTGGCGGTCGATGTGGCGGAGGCCGAAGCCTTCATGCGGGAGGCGGAAGCCGCCGGCGTGCGCGGCGCGGTGAACTTTCCCTTCACCTCGGCCCCGGCGGTGGATCAGCTGCAGCGCTGGATGACAGAGGATGCAGTCGGCCCGGTGGAGAGGGTCGAGGTCGAGATCGGCTTCGCGCAATGGCCGCGGCCCTGGCAGGTCGATGCGGCCGGCTGGCTCGATGCCCGGGCGCAGGGCGGCTATGTGCGCGAGGTCGGGTCGCATTTCCTCTTTCTCGCCCGCCGTCTGTTCGGCCCGCTGCGGCTGGAAAACGCGACAATCTCCTATCCCGAGGCGGGCAGGTCCGAGCGCGCCATGACGGCCGGGCTGCGGGCCGGTTCCATACCGGTATCGATCAGCAGCGGAGTGGGGACCACGGCGAAGCCCGACCACAACATCTTCCGCATCACCGGTCCGAAAGGCAGCATCCGCCTGCGCGACTGGGCCGTTGCCGAGCGGTTGATCGACGGCGACTGGCGCGAGGCGCCGGATTCTCTGCCCAACGAGGCCCTGCGCGCTCTGGTATTGCAGCGCCAGCTGGAGAAGGTCGCGGCCATGACACGCGGCCAGCTACAGGATCTTGCGACCCTGCAGGAAGCGGCGGAGGTGCAGCGGATCGTGGAGACGATCCTGCGCAGCTGAGCTCAGCGTCCGCCGCGCAGTTCGACGATCGGCTTCGACATCACCGCTTCGGTGTCCCAGGGGAACAGGATCCAGGTATCCTGGCTCACCTCGGTGATGAAGGTGTCCACCAGCGGGCGCCCGGCGGGCTTGGCGTAGATGGTGGCAAAATGTGCCTTGGGCAGCAGCTGCCGCACCGCCCTGGCGGTCACGCCGGTATCGACCAGATCGTCGACGATCAGCCAGCCTTCCCCCTCATCCTTGAGCGCGGCTTCCGCCGTCTTGAGGACCTTCACCTCGTTGGTGCGCACCAGCCCGTCATAGGTGGAGCAGGAGATCGTCTCGATCACGCGGACTTCCAGTTCGCGGGCGACGATGGCCGCCGGCACCAGGCCGCCGCGCGTGATCGCCACGATGCCCTTGTAGTGGCCGTTGTCGAGGAGGCGCCAGGCCAGTGCCTTGCAGTGCCGGTGCAGCTCTTCCCACGACACGGGAAAGAATTTGGTGATGCCATGGGTTTCGCTCATGTGGTGGTTTCCCCCTCGAGGATGGCTGCCGTTGCGGCCTGGTAGTCCAGGATCGGCTGCCGGATGTGATCCGGAATGCTGACGGATTTCATCTTCCTGTGGTCGATGATGCAGGAGACCAGTTCGGCTTCGAAGCAGAGCTCGCCGGCGCCGTTGCGGCCGCGCATGACGTAGGTGATTGTCGAGCGTGTCAGCTTGCGCACCAGAACGCAGATGCTGAACGGGTCGCCGTGCTTGATCGGTTTCCGGAAATCGATCTTCGTGCTGACGCTGGGCGAGCCCAGGCCGTCTCTCTGGTTGAGCTGGAACCAGTCCACCCCGACGATGTCGGCGAAGAAGCTTTCCGCCGCCTCGAGAATCCAGTCGAGGAAGCGGGGCGTATAGACGATGCCGGCCGGATCGCACTCGCCCCATTTGACGGTGCGGCGGATGATGTAGGGAATCAGGGGTCCTGCCATGCCGGATTTTATACGGGCAGAGAGGGTGAAAAAGAAAGGGGCGCCACTGCCGCTGCAGTGACGCCCCGAGGCGGTCCGGGGAGGGGAATCCGCGATTTATGCGCGGACGTATTCGAAGTCGATCGGCTGGTTGTTGATGCCGCGGGCCGGCGGCGCGATCCAGTTGGCGAATTTGCCGATCTCGGTGACCGGGGTCATCAGGCTGATCACATAGGCACGGTCGGCATCCGTCGGCAGCCACTGATGCTGGCCGGCCTCCCATTCGGCCTGGCTGATCACCTTGCCGTCCGGGGTGACGTGCAGGTCGGCGAACTGGCCGATCCGGCGGTGGAAGGCGCGGTGCGGCAGCTTCAGCTCGAAATCGATACCGTGGCGCTTGATCACCTGGTTCCAGCGCATCACGCCGCGGGCACAGTCGGCGACGTAATCGTCGCGCAGCCGCTCGTTCAGGGCAGGAAGCGCCGGCTCCTCGCTCTCGACCAGGCCGCCGTTGCGGAACTGCAGCACCTTGTAGGCCGCATCGGTCAGCTTGTGGTCGTCATTGATGCGGGTCTCGTCGAAGCGCCCCTTCAGGCCCATCGTGTAGTAGTTCGCCGCGTTGGTCGAAATCTCCGAGCCGAACAGGTCAAGCGAGACCGAGAAGTGGAAGTTGAGATACTTCTGGAGCAGCGGCAGGTCGATCACGCCGTGCTTGCGTACGTCATCGGTCTTGAAGTCGCGCATGATCTCGCAGGTGCGCTGGATCACCCGGCTGATGCCGGTTTCACCGACGAACATGTGATGCGCTTCCTCGGTCAGCATGAAGCGGCAGGTGCGCGACAGCGGATCGAAGCCGCTTTCCGCCAGCGAGGCGAGCTGGAACTTGCCGTCGCGGTCGGTGAAGAAGGTGAACATGAAGAAGCTGAGCCAGTCCGGCGTCGCCTCGTTGAAGGCACCGAGGATGCGCGGCTTGTCGCTGTCGCCCGAGCGGCGCTGCAACAGGGCCTCGGCTTCCTCGCGGCCGTCGCGGCCGAAATGGGCATCCAGCAGGTAGACCATCGCCCAGAGATGGCGGCCTTCCTCGACGTTGACCTGGAAGAGGTTGCGCAGGTCGTAGAGGGAGGGGCAGGTCTGGCCGAGCAGGCGCTGCTGCTCCACCGAGGCCGGCTCCGTATCGCCCTGGGTGACGATCAGGCGGCGCAGCACGCCGCGATACTCGCCGGGCACTTCCTGCCAGGCGGCTTCGCCCTTGTGGTCGCCGAATGCGATCCTGCGGTCCGGTTCCGGCTCGGCCAGAAAGATGCCCCAGCGATAATCGGGCATCTTGACGTAATCGAAATGCGCCCAGCCCTGGGCGTCCACGCTGATCGCGGTGCGGAGATAGACCTCGCGGGCCTGGAATCCGGCGGGGCCCATGTCGTTCCACCAGTCGAGGAACTTCGGCTGCCAGTCCTCAAGCGCGCGCTGCAGGCGGCGATTGTCCGACAGGTTGACGTTGTTCGGAATGCGGGAATTGTAATCGATCGCCATGTCAGACCCTCCTGCGGTCGTATGCGGCGCGCTGGCCGGTGCCGTAAAGCTTGAGCGCACCCTGGTCGCCGACCGCGTTCGGGCGCTGGAAGATCCAGTTCTGCCAGGCGGTGAGGCGGCCGAAGATCTTGGTTTCCATCGTTTCCGGCCCGCCGAAGCGCAGGCTCGCTTCCATGCCGGTGAGCGCGTCCGGCGAGAAGGCGGCACGTTCCTCAATGGCGATGCGGACTTCGTCTTCCCAGTCGATGTCATCGGGAATGAAGGTGACCAGCCCGGCCTCGTCGGCGGCCCGGGCGTCGAGATCCTGGTCGATCAGCTTGCGGATCTCCTCCACGCGGGACGGGTCGTCGAGATTGCGGCTGGCGATCCGGCTCAGGCCGTTGCCCATCGGATAGGCGCCGAAATTCAGCGGGGTGAGGCGGATGGTCGCCGGCGGGCGGTTGTCGCCCTCCATCTGGCCGTCCAGCATGTAGGAGCGATCGGCGGCCGCGACCAGCTCGTACAGGGTGCCGGTGAAGCAGGAGCCGGGCTCGATCAGCGCGAAAATCGAGCGCGACGAGACGTCGATCCGCTTGAAGACGCGCTTGAGGAAGAGACGGATCTCGCGCACCAGCCAATGCGCCTTGTGCTGCTCCAGCGCGGCGTCATAGGCGGCGACCAGATCGGCATCGCCATGGCTGCGGAAGACCCAGAGACCGATGGTTTCCTCGTTCGTGCGCAGATGCAGGATGAGGTCGTCGAGCTCGCGGGCAAGCGCCAGCGACCAGAACTGATCGCCCTGGGCCTGGATGCCGTCGGCGGAGGCGGGCGGCGCTTCCTTCGGGCCTGCGACGGCGATCTCGGCGATGCCCCGCGCGCGGTCGAGCCTCGCCTCGACATGGGAATAGACGATGCGGTCGCCCTCGATCTGGCGCTCCAGGCGGTTCAGGCGGATGCCCTTGGCATCGGTCGGGCGGTCGGATTTGGCGGCCATGGCTTCGGCGCGGGCGCGCGCCACCTCGGCGAGTCTGGTGCGGGGGACCACCTCGTCGACCAGGCGCCAGTCGACGGCGCGTTTGCCCTTGATGCCTTCCTCGATGGTACAGAAGAAGTCGGCCCGGTCGCGCCGGACCATCCGCTTGTCGACCAGCCGGGTCAGGCCGCCGGTGCCGGGCAGCACGGCGAGGAGGGGGACTTCCGGCAGCGAGACAGAGGTGTTCCCGTCATCGGCCATCACGATGTAGTCGGCCGCCAGCGCCAGCTCGTAGCCGCCGCCGGCGCAGGGGCCGTTTACGGCCGCCAGATAGGCCTGCTTGGATTCCGCCGTGGCATCCTCGATGCCGTTGCGGGTCTCGTTGGTGAATTTGCAGAAATTGACCTTCCAGCCATGGGGTGACTGGTTGAGCATGCGGATATTGGCTCCCGCGCAGAAGATCCGCTCCTTGGCGGAGGTGATGATCACCGAGCGGACTTCCGGATGCTCGAAGCGCAGGCGCTGGACCGCGTCATGCAGCTCGATGTCGACCCCGAGGTCGTAGGAATTGAGCTTCAGCTCGTAGCCGGGACGCAGGCCGCCGTCTTCCCTGACGTCCATCGCGAGGGTCGCGACGGGTCCGTCGATGCTCAGCTTCCAGTGCTTGTACTGGCCGGGCTCGGTGCGGAAATCGACCGGGGCGGCGCCGTCGGCGCCATTCTGCTGGCTCTCGGCCATGGGGCGGCTCCTCCTGATTGAAGGTGCATTATAATGCCTGTGGCCGCGCAGGCAAGAATTATTATGCAGCTTGCCTCAGGCGGCAGCTTCCCGCGTCGGCCAGGCCGGATGGGAGCGCAGGGCGGCGACCAATTCCGCGCCGGCCTGCTCGGCGGACTTGCCCGACGTGTCGAAAACCATGTCGGCGCGGGCATAGAGTGGCTCGCGCTGGACCAGAATCCGCTTCAGGTCGGCCATGGCTTCCGCCTGGCCGCGCATCGGTCGCATGTCCCCTTGGGCAATGACGCGATCCATATGATCCTCTGGCGAGGCCTTCAGCCATATGGTGAAGCAGTGCATCAGGAGATTGGCATAAGTCTGCGGTTCAGAAGGCAAACTTCCGCCGGTCGCGATGATCTTTGGAACCGGGTCGGAGATGATGCGTTCGAGTGCGCGGCGCTCGAAGCGCCGGTAGGCTGACTGCCCGTAAAGATCGAAGATCTCGTTCAGGCTGGCCCCGGCCTCCGTTTCGATTTCATGAGCCATTTCAACAAATTGAAGGCCATATTTGCCAGCGATGTACCGGCCGAGCGTGGTCTTGCCTGCGCCCCGCAGCCCGATCAGGGCGATATGGCGTTTTGCACTTGGCGCGATACCGAAATGGTCACCGATAAACTTCTGTAATTCCTGCAATTGTTCAGACGAGAGGTCTTCCATCTGCCGGAGCAGCAGAGCCAGGTCGACACTGAGAGGCGCTTGGTCCGTCAGCAGGTCGGTCATGGGCAGGTCCATGGCACGGGCGATCTGGCGCAGCAGCAGGATGGAGATATTGCCGGCGCCGCTTTCCAGCTGGGCGAGGTAACGTTCCGACACGCCGGAATCGCGGGCGAGAATCTTGCGGCTCATGCCGCGGCGGGCCCGGGCGTTGCGCACGCGCTCGCCCACCGCCGCCAGGAAGGCGGCCTCGTCATCACGCGTTATGTGGCGTTCTTCGACCATAGCTGCATTATAATGCAAATTGGACTGGAGCGCCAGCCGGGCATGCTTTATAGTTCGGGGCCTCAGTCAGGAGGTTCGAGATGCAGGTTTCCATCCTTGTCGGCACTATGACCGGAACGGCCGAACTTGTCGCGGGCGATATCAAGAAGGCGCTCGAGGGGAAGGGGCACGCGGTCGAGATCCTGCTCATGGACAACCTGAAATCCGACGTCTTCCAGCGGCCCGGGGCCTTCCTGATCTGCACCTCGACCTACGGCCAGGGCGACGTCCCCGACAATGCCCGCGATTTCCTTGCCGACCTGCGGACGGCGCGGCCGGACCTGACCGGCAAGCTGGTTGGCATCGTCGGGCTGGGCGACAGCACCTACCAGGATACCTTCAACCACGGCGGCCGCCAGTTCGAGGAAACCCTCGCCTCCCTGAATGCCAGCCTGGTTGGTGAGCGCATGCAGCATAACGCGTCCGGCGGCAGCCTGCCGGAAGAGGACGGGGTGGCCTGGGCGCTGGACTGGGTGGAGCAGGTGGAGCCGCTGGCCCAGGCGGCCTGACCTCCGGCGGCGGCAGCCGCCAACCCCGCACGGCGCGCAAAGAAAATAAAACGGGAGGAATGATGCCGCGCTTTCTCGATCTGCCGCGGCGGTATAACGCCGCCACTCATTTCATCGACCGCCATATCGCGGAAGGCCGCGGCAGCAAGACGGCCTTCATCGACGACAAGGGCAGCTACACCTACGCCGACCTTGCCGCCCGCGTGAACCGTGCCGGCAACCTCCTCAGGGCCCAGGGCGTGCGGCCGGAACAGCGCGTCATGCTGGCGCTGCTGGACAGCATCGATTTCCCGGCCATGTTCTTCGGCGCCATGAAGATCGGTGCCGTGCCGGTGCCGGTGAACACGCTGCTCACCACGCCGGACTACGATTTCCTGCTGCGCGACAGCCGCGCCGCCGCGCTGGTGGTTTCCGACGCGCTGCTCGAGAAGTTCCGCCCGATCATTTCCGGCCAGCCCTATCTGGAGCAGACCCTGATCAGCGGCCAGGTGCCCGCCACCGTGACGCCGCTCGACAGGCTGATGGCGGAACAGTCCGACCGGCTGGAGGCGGCGGCGACGACGCCGGACGATATCGGCTTCTGGCTCTATTCCTCGGGCTCGACCGGTTCGCCCAAGGGCGCCATCCATCTGCATGGCGATCTGGTCCATACCGCCGTGCTCTACGGCCAGGACGTGCTCGGCATCCGGGAAGACGATGTGGTCTTCTCGGCGGCCAAGCTGTTCTTCGCCTACGGGCTGGGCAATGCCATGACCTTTCCGCTGCATGTCGGCGCCACCGCGGTGCTGATGGCCGAACGGCCGACGCCCCAGGCGGTGATGCAGCGCCTGAAGCAGCATCAGGCCAGCATCTTCTACGGCGTGCCGACGCTCTATGCCGGCATCCTTGCCGCCCAGGGCATCACGAAGGAGAGCGGCTCGGACCGCCTGCGCGCCTGCGTTTCGGCCGGCGAAGCCCTGCCGGAGGAAATCGGCAAGCGCTGGAAGGCGCTGTTCGGCGTCGACATTCTGGACGGCATCGGCTCGACCGAGATGCTGCACATCTTCCTGTCCAACCGTCCGGGCGACGTCCGCTACGGCACCACCGGCCGCGCCGTGCCGGGTTACGACCTGCGCATCGTCGGCGAGAACGGGGAAGACGTGCCGCCGGGCGAAATCGGCGAATTGCTGGTCAGCGGCCCGTCCAGCGCCATCGCCTACTGGAACAACCGCGCCAAGAGCCTCAGCACCTTCCACGGCCCCTGGACGCGGACCGGCGACAAATATGTCTGCGACAAGGACGGCTACTACACCTATGCCGGCCGCTCCGACGATATGCTGAAAGTAAGCGGCATCTGGGTGTCGCCGTTCGAGGTGGAATCCGCCCTGCAGGCCCATCCCAAGGTTCTGGAGGTCGCCGTCGTGGCGCATCCCGACAGCGACGATCTCATCAAGCCGAAGGCCTATGTCGTGCTGAAGGACGGCATCGCCGGCGATGACGCCCTGATTGCCGAGCTGCAGACCTTTGTGAAGGACCGGCTGGCGCCCTACAAGTATCCCCGCTGGGTCGAGTTCGTTCCGGAGCTGCCGAAGACCGCCACCGGCAAGATCCAGCGTTTCAAGCTGCGGAGCAGAGCCTGAGCATCATATGAGTTCGCCGCTTCAGTCCGTCGTCATTCCGGCCGGCCGGATCGAGTATCGCTGGGCCGGACCGAAGCGGTCCGCCCTGCGCGAGGTCGGACAGCCGGTCATCGTCCTGCTGCATGAAGGCCTCGGCTCGGTCGCGCTGTGGAAGGATTTCCCCGATCGCCTGGCAACCGCGGCGGACCTGCCGGTACTGGTCTACAGCCGCATCGGCTATGGCGGCTCCGATCCCTGTGCCCTGCCGCGGCCGATCACCTACATGCACGAGGAAGGAGAGGACATCCTTCCCGACCTGCTCGCGGCGCTGAACGTCGGCCCGCATATCCTGGTCGGCCATTCCGACGGAGCCTCGATCGCGCTGATCCATGCCGGCGCGAAGCCGCGCGAGGCGTTGCTGGGCGTCGCCGTCATGGCGCCGCATGTCTTCTGCGAGGAAATCTCGGTGAAGTCGATCCGGGCTGCCGGGAAGGCCTATGCCGAGGGCAACCTGCGCAGCCGCCTGGAAAAGTATCACGGCGCGAATGTCGACTGCGCCTTCCGGGGCTGGTGCGATTCCTGGCTCAATCCCGAATTCCACCACTGGAACATCGAAGGCTATGTCGACCGGATTACCGTGCCGGTATTGGCCATCCAGGGCGAGGAGGACGAATACGGTACCAGGGCGCAGGTCGACAGCATCGCCCGGCGGGCGGGTGCCGAGGTGCTGATGCTGCCGGCCTGCGGCCACAGTCCCCATCGCGACCAGCCGGACGCCACCCTGAATGCGCTCCGGCGGTTCATCCGTGAGCTGACGGATCGCCACTGAACGCACGGGCAATCACGCAAGACTGAAACTCACTCTCACTTGCGACCCTCCGGGGCGGGTGATAGTTTCTGCAAGTCAGTCGCATAAACACCTCTCACGGAGAGACCATGACATCCGCGCTTTCCAAGTTTTCCGCCCGCCGCGCGCTGCTGCTGGGCGCTGCCGGTCTTGCCGCCATGCTGGCGCTGCCGGGCGTTACCGCCGCTCAGGACAAGGTCCTGAACCTGTATTCCTCGCGCCACTACGACACCGACGAGGCGCTCTACGCGGAATTCACCCGGCAGACCGGCATCCAGATCAACCGCATCGAGGCGGGTGAAGACCAGCTGCTGCAGCGCATGCGCACCGAAGGCGAGCGCAGTCCGGCCGATGTGCTGATTACCGTCGACGCCGGCCGTCTGTGGCGCGCCCAGTCGATGGGCCTGCTGCAGCCGATCCGCAATGCGGTGCTCGAGAAGGCAATCCCGGCGCATCTGCGCGAACCCGATGGCCATTGGTTCGGCTTCTCCAAGCGGGCCCGCGTGCTCGTCGTCAACAAGGAGAAGGTGAAGCCGGGCGAGATTGCCCGTTACGAGGACCTCGCCGACGCCAAATGGAAGGGACGCGTGCTCATCCGCTCCTCGACCAACGTGTACAACCAGTCGCTGGTCGGCTCGATGATCGCGACGCTTGGCGAGCCGGCGACGGAAACCTGGGCCAAGGCGGTGGTTGCCAATATGGCGCGGGCGCCGAAGGGCGGCGACACCGACCAGCTCAAGGCGGTGGCCGCGGGCGAGGGCGATGTTGCCGTGTCCAACTCCTATTATCTCGCGCGCCTGATGGGCTCGAAGAAGCCGGAAGACCAGGCCGTGGCTGCCAAGCTGGCCATCATCTTCCCCAACCAGGACGATCGCGGCACCCATGTGAATATCAGCGGCGCCGGCGTCGCGAAGTATTCACCGAACAAGGAGAACGCGATCAGGTTCCTCGAATACCTGGCTTCGAAGCAGGCCCAGGAATACTTCTCCAAGGGCAACTACGAATTCCCGGTCGTCGGCGGCGTGGCGCTGCATCCGGTGATCGCCGGCTGGGCCGAATTCAAGGAAGACCAGATCAATGCCGCGGTGTTCGGCAGGAACAACGAGGCGGCGCTCAAGCTGATGGATCGCGCCGGCTGGAAGTAAGTCGGTTGATCGAATGAAAAAAGGGCGGGTTCTTCCCGCTCTTTTTTGTTGATGTGCAGGATCAGGCGCGCTGCGCCAGCACCATGAAACAGGGTACGGGCTGGCCCATTTCCTCGCGCCCGGCCGTCTCATCGAAGCGCAGGATCGTCCAGCCGGCCTGCTCCAGCGCCTTCCGCACATAGCCGGCATCATGCTGGTAGCGGCCGGTGGGACCGAGGCGGAAACCCTCGGCCGTAACCTCGCCCTGCATGGCCTCGACCGTGAAGCCGAACAGGCCCTGCGGTTCGGTCTTGGCCGCAATGGCGGAGAAGCTGGGCGGAAGGGCGCCGAAATAGCAGAACACGTCGGCCGCGACCGTCACGTCGTAGCGGTTCGTGTCGGCGGCCAGAAAGGCGCCCAGCTCAGCTTCGTGCAGGGAGTCGTACAGCCCGCGCTCGCGCGCCCTGGCCAGCATGCCGCCGCTGAGATCGACGCCAATGAGCGTTTTCGCCAGCGGTTTGAGGAAGGGCGCACAGAGGCCGGTGCCGCATCCGGCATCGAGAATCGACAATCCGCTGCGGCCACCGAGCGTGTCCCGGATGAGGCCGCAGAGGACTTCCGGCACCCGGTAGCCGAGGCCGGCCAGGGTTTCCTCGAAATCGCTGGCAAAGCGGTCGAAGGTTTCCCGCAGATAGGTGTCGCCGGCGCGTTCGGGCGCGCCTTCGCCGAGGATGGCGGCAGCCATGTGTTCGGCAACCGCGTGGCCGTTGCTGCTGCTGCGCCAGCGGCGCGCATGTTCGCGCGCTTTCTCGGCTGCACCGGTGCGGGCCATGCCATACAGCATCTCGCCCATATGGTAGTGCAGCATCGTGTCTTCCGGTGTCACCGACAGTGCAACGGCGGTGATCTCGGCGCCTTCGCTGAAACGCCCGAGCTTGTACAGCGACAGGGACAGGTTGCGGAGCGCATGGATATGCCTCGGCGCCGTTCTGAGCGCGGCCATGCAGGCCTGCGTCGCACCTGCATAATCCTCCTTCGACGCCAGCAATCCGCCGAGATTGGCATGCGCATCCGCATAGGACGGTTCCAGCGTTACGGCACGCCGATAGGCGTCCTCGGCCTCATCGATGCGCTTCAGGTCGCGATAGGCGTTGCCGAGACTGAACCAGGCCTGCGCATAGGGCGGATGCAGTTCGATCGCGCGCTTGTAGCTCGAGACGGCAGCTTCCTTGTCGCCCGACTGCGCCAGTCCAACGCCGAGATTGAAATGCAGCAGCGGATTGTCCGGCTGCTGCTTCAGGCCTTCGCGGTAGGTTTCCAGCGCCTGGCCGGTCCGGCCATGGCGGAGGTAGGTATTGCCGAGCAGCACATATCCGTCGGCGACGGAGGGAGCGAGCTTTATGGCGCGCTTGAGCGCCTGGGCCGTCGGCTTGAATTCGCCGCGCTGGTTGTGCACCTGCCCGAGGGCAAACCAGGCATCGGCGCGGTTGGGTGATGTCCTGACCAGGTCTTCCAGCACACGCTGGGCGGCGTCCAGTTGGCCCTGCGCCACCAGGGCCGCCACCGTCGCCATCGGATTGCCGTCGATGCCCGCCTGTTTCAGCAGGGCGTCACTTACTGAATTCGACATACGCTGTCCTGTCCTGTGTCAGGGCGGTGTTAGTCGCGGGGGCGGGACCGTGCCACCGCAGCATGCAGCCAGATTACGGGAACCAGGCTGACCCCGACAATGATCAAGGCCCCGGTCGAGGCCTCGCTGAGGCGTTCATCACTGGCGAGTTGATAGACGCGGACGGCCAGGGTGTCAAAGTCGAAAGGCCGGACGATCAGGGTAGCCGGCAGCTCCTTCAGTACATCGACGAAAACCAGCATGGCGGCGGTCAGCAGGCTGCCCCGCAGCAGCGGCGCATGGATTTTCCGCACGACGCCGAACGGAGATTGTCCCAACACCCGGGCGGCCTGGTCGAAGCTGGGGCGGATCCGCTGCAGCCCGCCTTCCACCGTGTTGAACGCCACCGCGAGGAAGCGCACGAGATAGGCGTACAGCAGGGCGATCACGCTGCCGCTGAGCAGCAGGCCGGGTGTCACCCCGAAGGCGGCTTCGGCCCAGCGGTTGATTGCATGATCGAAATAGGCCAGCGGCAGCAGGATGCCGATCGCGATCACCGAACCCGGCACCGCGTAACCCATGGTCGCGAACTGCACCAGCCAGTTCATCCGGCGGCCCGGCACCAGCCGCTGGGCATAGGCGAGGCAGAGCGCCACGACGATCAGCAGCACAGCTGCCAGTCCGGCCAGGGAGAAGCTGTTGAAGGTGAACTCCGCGAGCCGTTCGATGCTGGAGGGATCGCCCTCCCGGATCGCCAGATGCAGCAGCCAGACTGCGGGCAGCACGAAGCCGATGAGGACCGGCAACCCGCAGGCCAGACAGGCGAGAAACGCCGGCAGCGGCTGCAGCCGCTGCGGCATCAGGGGACGGGTGCGCGCCGAGGTGTGATGGAAGCGGCGGGCCTGGCGGCTGCCGCGTTCCAGCATCACGGCAGCCAGGACGAAGATCATCAGGATGCCCGAGAGCTGCGCGGCCGCGACCGGATCGCCCATGCCGAACCAGGTGCGGTAGATCGCCGTCGTGAAGGTCGGCACGCCGAAATAGCTGACGGCGCCGAACTCGGCGAGGGTTTCCATCAGCACCAATGCGACCCCGCCGGCGATCATCGGCCGGGCCAGCGGCAGGGCGATGCGGCGAAAGCGCGCCCAGGGCGAGAGGCCGAGTGTCCGGCCCACCTCCAGCACGCAGACCGACTGGTCGAGGAAGGCTGCGCGGGCAAGCATGAAGACATAGGGAAAGAAGGCGAAGATCAGCAGAAAGACCGCGCCGCCCAGCGACATCACATCCGGAAACCAGTAATCGTTGCGGTTCCAGCCAAAGGCTGCGCGCAGGCTGCTCTGTACCGGGCCGGCAAACTGCAGCAGGTCGCCGTAGACGAAGGCCGTGACATAGCTCGGCATGGCCAGCGGCAGGAACAGGGCCCAGGCCAGCCAGCGGCGACCTGGAAACTCGGTCATCGTCACCAGCCAGGCGCAGCCTGTGCCGATCACGGCGCTGCCCAGTCCCACGCCGATGACCAGCACGACGGTATTCTGCAGCATCTCCGGCAGAACGGTGCCGGCCAGATGGCGCCACACATCGGTCGCCGGTTGTCCGAGATTGACCAGGATGGCGAGAATGGGGGCGGCGACCACGAGGGCCGCGATCACCGCGAGCACCGCCCACACGGTCTCATGCTTCCGGCGGCGGGACGGAAGGCCGGGCTGGATGGGCAACGGAGAGGCGAGGTCGGTCACGGGATAAGCCGCCGGAGGAATGATCGCCCCTGATTAAGCTATCTGCGAGGAAGTCGCAAATCCCGGGCGGCGGCCAAATCGGGATCGATGGACGATATGCGCCGGCTTTCCTATTCTGCTTTTTCGGGAGAGGGAGGGTGAAATGGCGGATCCGGTGCGGTTTCCGGGCGGGCAGAAGCCGACTGAGGCGCAGCTGCGTTACCTGCGCCGCGGGTTGCGGCAACCTGGCGGCAAGCTGCCGATCTTCGATGAACATGGCCAGCAGATCAGCGTTCACACCATAACCTCCTGCATCAAGGCCGGCTGGGCGGAACCCTGGTTCGACAACCCGATCAAGCCGGACTGGGTGATCTGCAAGCTGACGCGCGAGGGCCGCGCCCTGTTCGAGATACCGAAAACGGGACGATGAGCGTTTCCAGAGTGTGGCGTGCCGGTCTGTTCGGCGCTGGGCTGCTCGGCGCCGGGCTGGTCGGCAGCGTATGTGTCGACCAGCTCTGGGCGGCGCCGACCGACCGCTTCACCCCGCCCTTCGCCGAAACGGCGAAGCCGGTTCCCGATCTGCCGGAGCTGCAGCGCAGGGCCGAAGCCGGTGAAGCCGAAGCCCAGTATCAGGTCGGCCTTGCCTACCAGCTCGGCCTTGGCGTCGAACGCAACTTCGTGCAGGCGCGCTCGTGGTTCTCCCGCGCCGCCGGGCAGGGGCATGCACGGGCGCAGGGCGGGCTGGCCTTTCTTCTCCTGCTCGGACAGGGCGGCCCGAAGGATCTGGCAGAGGCCGAGCGGCTGCTGCGGCTGGCGGCGGATCAGGGCGAGGCGAGCGCGATGGCCAATCTGGCGGAACTCAGCCTCGAGCAGAGTCCGGGCAATCCCCGGCAGGCGGTGGAACTGCTCGAGCAGGCGATCAGGGCCGGCGCGATCAATGCGCGCTACCGGCTGGCGCGCCTGCTCATCGAAGGCCGTAACGTCACGGCGGATGTGCCTCGCGGGCTTGCGCTGCTGGAAGAGGCGGCCGCCGCGGGCAGCCCGTACGGCCTGACCTATCTGGCCGCTCTGCTCAGCGAGGGAGAGATCGTCCCCCGCGACGAGCGCCGGGCCTATGCGCTGGCGCAGCGCGCCGCCGATGCCGGACTGGCCGAGGGCCTGAATGAATTCGGCCGCATGATTGCCTGGGGGATCGGCACCCGGCGCGATCCCGTCCGCGCGGCGGCTTACCTCGAGCGGGCCGGAAAGCTCGGCGATCCGAATGGCTGGTACAATCTGGCGCGGCTGCATGAGGAGGGAGCGCTCGGCGGCGGCCTCACCGAGGCCCGACGGCTCGCGCTTCTCGCGGCCAGCCAGTCGCTGCCGCTCGGCAATGCGATGGCAGGCCGCATGCTCTATCGCGGTGAGGGCGGGCCGCGTGATCCCGTTGCGGCCAGACCGCTGTTGCAGGCTGCCGCCGAAGCCGGCGATGCCGATGCCCGGAATTACCTCGCGCTGATGCTGTTCAACGGCGAGGCCGGTGGCCAACCCGATCCCGAGGCTGCCATGGCCTGGTGGGAGCAGGCCGTCGCGCAGGGACATGGGCCGTCGACCAGCAACTTCGCCACCTATCTGGCGGAGGGGATCGGGCGTCCCGCCGATCCGGCCCGTGCCCGCGCGCTGCTGCAGGAGGCCGCGGAGCAGGGCCACGCGCCTGCCCAGTTCCGTCTGGCGCTCTGGCAGGAGCATGGCTGGAAGGGCACGCCGAAGGATCTGCCCGGTGCGATACACTGGTTCCGGCGCGCCGCCGAGAGCGGCCATGGCGCGGCCGCATTCAGATACGCGAGCTATGTGGAGGCGGGCGAGGGCATCGCCGCAGATCAGGCGGAAGCCGCGCGCTGGTACCGCATCGCCGCCGAGCGCGGCAACGCCGCCGCGCAGTTCCAGATCGCGCGCCTGCTCTTTGCCGGCGATGCCGGTCTGAAGGCCGACCCGCAGGCGGCACTGAAGTGGCTGGACCGCGCCGCCGGGCAGGGCTATGCCGAAGCTCTGTTCGTGCTCGGCGATCTGTATTTCCGCGGCGAGGGGCGGCCTGCCGATCCGGTGAGGGCCTGGGCCTATTTCCGGCTGGCGGAGGAGCGCGGCATTCCGGAAGCGGCGCCCAACCGCCGCGTCATCGAAACCAGGCTTCTGGCCAGTGAGCGTCAGCAGGCCGCTGCCGCGGCCCGGCAGATCGCCGCCGCCATAAGACGGGAGACCTTCGAGGAATGACCGCCCTGCTGCTGGCCGCTATGGCCTGGATCCTGCTCCATGTGGTCGTCGCCGGCCCGTTGCGTCCGTCGCTCGTGCGGCGGCTCGGGCTGCCCGCCTATCGCGGCGTCTTCTCCCTGCTCAGCGCGCTGTTCCTGGTCGCCCTGATCTGGGCCTTTGCCGCTGCACCCCATGTCGAACTGTGGCCGGCCAGCCCGGCGCTGTCGGTCATTCCGCTGGTGGTGATGCCGGTGGCCTTCCTGTTCCTTGTCGGCAGCCTGCGGCCGAGCAATCCGACCCTGGCCGGGCCGGACATGGTGATGGGCGGAGAGTTGCCGGTGACCGGCTTCACCCGCATCACGCGGCATCCGATGCTGTGGGCGTTCAGCCTCTGGGCGCTGGCCCATATGGCTGCCAACGGCGATGTCGCAACCCTGACCCTGGCCGGCGCGATTCTCATCACCGCCCTGAACGGCATGGTGTCGATCGATCGCAAGCGCGCCGCGGCCTTCGGCGAACGCTGGCAGCGCTTTGCGGCGAAGACCTCGATCATTCCCTTCTCCGCAGTGGCGGCCGGCCGCACGCCGCTGCGGTTCGCCGATATCGGCTGGTTGAATATCGCAGTTGCAGCAGTTCTTTACGGCCTGTTCCTCTGGCTGCATGACAAATTCTTCGGCGTGCCGGCCTATCCGAGCCTCTAGGCGGAGATGAGGGGGATGGGCGGCGGTTTACCGGCCTCCCTGCCCGTGCTACAGCCCGCAGAATGTTTGCGTCGCGGAGCGTCTGAACGTGTGGGAGAGCCTGCTTATGCTGGGCAAGGGCGGTCTGGCGGGATTCATCATCGCCGCCCCCGTCGGTCCGGTGGGGGTCTTCTGCGTGCAGCGGACGCTGAACCGCGGTCGGATCAGTGGCCTTGCGGCAGGACTGGGCGCCGCCTGCGCCGATGCGTTCTACGGCACCATCGCCGCCTTCGGCCTCAGCCTGATCTCGCGCTGGCTGGAGGCTCATGAGACGGCCTTCCGGCTGGTCGGAGGGCTGTTCCTCTGCTTCATGGGCTGGCGCATGCTGCGTGCCGCGTCCCTTCCGAAACCGGAGCATGTTCCGGTGCCGCTGCCGAAGGCCGGCCGCAACGACGGCCTGATCGCCGGTTTCGCCTCGACCTTTTTCCTCACCGCTACCAATCCGATCACGATCGTCGCCTTCCTCGGCATCTTCGCCTTTTTCGGCATCGGTTCCTTCGGCCTGTCGAACACGATGGCCGTCTGGCTGGTGCTCGGCGTCTTTGCCGGCTCGTCGATCTGGTGGCTGTCGCTGGCCGCGCTGGCCGGCGCGTTCCGGCGCAGGCTGCGCGAGGGCAGCGGCCTGCGTATCATCAACGGCGCTTCCGGTCTGCTGATTCTGGGGTTCGGCCTCTACGGCATCGGCAGCGTCATCTGGTTCTGGAGTATGCAATGAACGCACAGACTGACACGCTGCCGCCGATCGAGATCACGCCGAAGGACATCTCGGCCTATCGGACGGGCAATCGCGGCGTGGACTATGTCCATACCCTCGAATCCGGCCGCCCCGGGCCGCATGTCATCGTGAATGCTCTCACGCACGGCAACGAATTCTGCGGCATGGTCGCGGTCACGCATCTGCTGGAGCAGGGTATCCGCCCGCTGCGCGGCAAGCTGACCCTGGTCTTCGCCAATGTCGACGCCTATCACCGCTTCGATCCGGCGTCGCCGTTCGACTCCCGCTTCGTCGACCGCGATTTCAACCGCGTCTGGGACGATGACACGCTGGAAGGCCCCGATGCCACGGTGGACGTGAAGCGCGCACGGGCGCTGCGGCATATCTATGCCGAGGCCGATGCGCTGATCGACCTGCATTCGACGACCTATGCCGTGCCGCCGATGCTGATTCACGAACCGCATGCCAAGATCGAGCCGTTGTCCCGGCATCTCCATTCGCCGCTGCATCACCTGCTGCTGCCCGGCGTGAAGCATCCCGGCCGGCCGCTGATCCAGTACGGCGCCTTCGGCGACCCGCGGGCGACCCCGGTCGCGCTGGTCGTGGAATGCGGCCAGCATTTCGCCCGGACCAGCGGCGAGATCGCGATTTCCGTGACCATGCGTTTCCTGGATTTCTTCGGCCTCATCCCGACCGATCTTGCAGCGCAATATCCGGCCGAGGCCGGCCAGCCGAAGCGGTACGAGGTCACCGATGTGCTGGTCGCCAAGACGGACCAGTTCCGCTTTACCGCACCGTTCATCGGCTTCGAGGAAGTGCCCGGGGGCACCCTGATTGCGACCGATGGGAGCGAAGAGATTCGCGCTCCTGCTCAGGGTTGTACCATCATCATGCCGGCACGCCGCCCGACGAAGGGAAGGGACGTGCTCTCGCTGGCCCAGCGGTTGCAGTGAGGAAACTGCCTTAAGGTCAGGCGGGAAGATGCTTTTCTGAACAGGATGTTTTGTCGCACAGGCAGTAGACGGCCCGCTGCGAGCCGCCCTATGATCCGGAGCAACGCAGCGGACCTAACTGGTGGCGCTGGCGTCCAAATCTGCCCATAAGGGCTTCATGTCGGGAGAGGATAGGGGACATGCAACGAGGCAAGTTTTTGAAGGCAACGCTGTTCGCGGCCGTGGCCGCAGTCGCGCTGCTGGGCACGCAGCCGGTTTCGGCGAAGACGTTCAAGTGGGCGAATGACGGCGACGTGAACTCGCTTGATCCCTATGCCCGCAATGAAACCTTCCTGCTGACCTTCAATGCGAACGTCTATGAGCCGCTGGTGCGGCGCGATCGCAACCTGAAGCTCGAGCCGGCGCTGGCGGTCAAGTGGGGCCAGCCCAGCCCGACCCAGTGGCGCTTCGAGCTGCGCCAGGGCGTGAAGTTCTCCGGTGGCGAGAGCTTCACCGCCGATGACGTGGTGTTCTCCTACAATCGCGCCATGGGCAAGGGTTCGAACCTGGGCGGCAACTTCACCTCGGTGAAGGAAGTCCGCAAGGTCAGCGACTATGTCGTCGAGATCGACACCAAGTACCCGGATCCGCTGCTGGCCGACAAGCTGGCGCTGATCGGCATCATGTCGAAGACCTGGGCCGAGAAGAACAACGCCCAGTTCGCCGCCGACATGACCAAGAACGAGGAAAACTACGCCACCCGTCATTCGAACGGCACCGGTCCCTTCGTCGTGAAGGTGCGTGAGCCGGACGTGCGGACCGTTCTGGAGCCGAACAAGGGCTGGTGGGACAAGGCGGAGCATAACCTCACCGAGGTGATCTTCCAGCGCATCGCCAATGACGCGACCCGAGTCGCCGCCCTGCTCTCGGGCGAGATCGACATGATCTACACGGTTCCGCCGCAGGACGTTGAGCGCATCCGCAAGACGCCGGGCCGCCGCATCATCGAGGGCCCGGAAACCCGCATCGTGTTCCTCGGCTTCAACCAGCAGGTCGACGAGCTGCCGGAGTCGAACGTCAAGGGCAAGAACCCGTTCAAGGACAAGCGGGTGCGTGAGGCCTTCTATCGCGCCATCGACGTGGAAGCGATCAAGCGCACGGTCATGCGCGGTCAGTCGCGTCCCAGCGCGCTGATGGTCGGCGTCGGCCTGAACGGCTACGACAAGGAACTCGACGTGCGTCCGAAGTTCGATCCGGAGCTGTCGAAGAAGCTGCTGGCGGAAGCCGGCTATCCGAACGGCTTTGAAGTCGGCATGGATTGCCCGAACGACCGCTACATCAACGACGAGGCGATCTGCCAGGCGTCGGTTGCCATGCTGGCGAAGGTCGGCATCAAGGTGAACCTGCTGGCCCAGACCCGCGGCAAGTACTTCGCGAAGATCCTGCGCACCGCGTCGGACATCGAGAAGGCGCCGAACACCAGCTTCTACATGCTGGGCTGGTCGCCGGCGGCCACCTACGACGTTCACAACGTCCTGGAGTCGCTGATCCAGACTCCGAACGCGACCTCGAAGAAGGGCCTGTTCAACGCGGGCGGCTACTCCAACAAGCGTCTGGACGAGCTGTCTGACAAGATCGAGCAGGAGACCGACAAGGCCAAGCGCGACGCGATGATCAAGGAAGTCACCAAGATCTACGTCGAGGACTTCGCCTACATCCCGCTGCACCAGCAGTTCGTGGTCTGGGCGGCCAAGGACAACATCGACCTGCATCAGCCGGCGGACAACTACTTTCCGCTGCGTTTCGTGAAAGTAAAGTGACTGTCTGAAGGTCACGGGGACGGCCCAGGCCTGATCGCCTGGGCCGCTCTCTGTTTTCGGTAGAGCTCAATGATTGCGTTTATCATACGCCGGCTGATCCAGGCCGCCTTCGTGATGTTGGCGGTTGGTGCGATCGCCTTCGCGATGTTCAATTACGTCGGCGATCCGGTTGCGATCATCGCCGGACAGGATCTTCCCGCCGAGCAGCGTGTCGAACTGAGGAAATCCCTCGGGCTGGACGACCCGACGCCGGTGCGCTTCGCCCGCTTTGTCGGCAATGCCGTGCAGGGCAAATTCGGCCTCAGCTACCGCACGACCGAGCCGGTCGGCCGCATGATCGCCGACCGCCTGCCTGCCACGCTCGAGCTCAGCATCATCGCCGCCGCCATGGCGCTGCTGGTCGGCATCCCCATGGGGGTGTTTTCCGGACTGTATCCGCATCACTGGCTCAGTCGCGCGATGATGACGATATCGCTGGTCGGCATTTCACTGCCCACCTTCCTGATCGGCATCCTGCTGATCCTGATATTTGCCGTGATCCTGGGCTGGTTGCCGTCCTTCGGGCGTGGCGACACCGTGAAGATCGGCTTCTGGACCACCGGCCTGCTGACCGTCAGCGGCTGGAAGGCGATCATCCTGCCAGCCATCACGCTGGGCCTGTTCCAGATGACCCTGATCATGCGTCTGGTGCGTTCCGAGATGCTGGAAGTGCTGCGGACCGATTTCATCAAGTTCGCCCGCGCCCGGGGCCTCAGCAACCGCGCGATCAATTTCGGCCATGCGCTGAAGAATACGCTGGTGCCCGTCATCACCATCACCGGGCTGCAGCTCGGCTCCATCATCGCCTTCGCCATCATCACCGAGACGGTGTTCTCCTGGCCCGGCGTCGGCCTGCTGTTCCTGCAATCGGTGATCTACGCGGACATCCCGGTCATGGCCACCTATCTGGTGCTGATCGGCTTTCTGTTCGTTCTGATCAACCTAATCGTCGATATCCTCTATTTCGTCGTCGATCCGCGCCTGCGCAGCCAGGCCGCCAAGGTGGGAGGCGCGAAATGAGGCTTCCCACGGCACGGGTCATCGAATTCTGGCGCGCCGCGTCGGATTCCGATGTGTTCTACAGCTTCAGGCGGTCCAAGCTGGTGATGCTGTCGGCGGCGATCACGCTGCTCTTCTTCATCGCCGCGTTCGGCGCCTCCTTCCTTGCGCCGCACAATCCGTTCGATCTCGCCTCCCTGAACCTGTCCGACGCTTTCAAGCCGCCGGCCTGGGTGGAGGGCGGCGATCCCGCCTTCCTGCTCGGTACCGACGATCAGGGGCGCGATATCCTGTCCACCATCATGTACGGCTCGCGCACCTCGCTCAGCGTCGGCTTCGCGGCAGTGATCTTTGCCATGGTGCTGGGCATCGCGCTCGGCCTTGTCGCCGGCTATGTCGGCGGTGCGGTGGACGCCTTCATCATGCGCGTTGCCGACGTGCAGCTGTCCTTCCCGGCAATCCTGATCGCCATGCTGATCGATGGCGTGACCCGTGGCCTGATGGGCGCCGACCGTCACAATGAGTCGGCTCTGCTGGTCCTGATCATCTCGATCGGCCTCAGCTACTGGGTGCAGTACGCCCGCACGGTGCGTGGCTCGGTTCTGGTCGAGAAGAACAAGGAATACGTGCAGGCGGCCCGGGTGATCGGGTTGCCGGCGCCGCTGATCGCGATCCGTCACGTTCTGCCGAACGTGATGGGGCCGGTGCTGGTGATCGCGACGATCAACCTGGCGCTCGCCGTCATCACCGAGGCGACGCTGAGCTTCCTCGGCGTCGGCCTGCCGCCAACCCAGCCCTCGCTCGGTACGTTGATCAATGTCGGTCAGCAGTTCCTCTTTTCCGGCGAGTGGTGGATTACCATCTTCCCCGGTGCGGCACTCGCCATTCTCGTCCTGTCGGTCAACCTGCTGGGCGACTGGCTGCGCGATGCCCTGAACCCAAAGCTCCGGTGACAGATCATGACCAGCCCGAAGCTTCTTGAGGTCCGCAACCTTCGCGTCGAGTTTCCCACCCGGCGCGGCACCCTCGTCGCCGTGGACGACATCTCGTTCGATATCGCCGCCGGCGAAGTGCTCGGCGTGGTGGGCGAGTCCGGTGCCGGCAAGTCGATGACCGGCGCCGCCATCATCGGACTGCTGGAGCCGCCCGGCCGCATTGCGGGCGGCGAGATCCGTCTCGAAGGCCGCCGGATCGACAACCTGCCCTATAACGAGATGCGCCGCATCCGCG
This sequence comes from Ferrovibrio sp., assembly GCF_035304305.1. GTDB lineage: Bacteria > Pseudomonadota > Alphaproteobacteria > Ferrovibrionales > Ferrovibrionaceae > Ferrovibrio. Next base: position 17,055 of record NZ_DATGQG010000127.1, on the reverse strand, counting down.
GCCGGCAGATCGGCGCCATCTTCCAGGATCCGCTGACCAGCCTCAATCCGCTCTACAAGGTGGGCGATCAGCTCGTCGAGACCATCCTGACGCATCTGCCGATGAACCGGGAGCAGGCGAGGGCGCGCGCCGTGCAGCTGCTCGAGGATGTCGGCATTCCATCGCCGGGCGAGCGCGTCAACCATTATCCGCACCAGTTCTCCGGCGGCATGCGGCAGCGCGTGGTGATCGCGCTGGCGCTCGCCGCCGAGCCGAAGCTGATCGTCGCCGACGAGCCGACCACGGCGCTGGACGTGTCGATCCAGGCCCAGATCATCCAGCTGCTGAAGCGGCTGTGCCGCGAGAAGGGCACGGCCGTCATGCTGGTCACCCACGACATGGGCGTGATCGCGGAAACCGCCGACCGTGTCGCCGTCATGTATGCCGGCCGCATCGCCGAGATCGGTCCGGTGCAGGACGTGATCCAGCGGCCGCATCATCCCTATACGGTCGGCCTGATGGGAGCCATTCCCAGCATGGGCGTGAAGGTCGAGCGGCTGACGCAGATCAACGGCTCAATGCCGCGCCTCAATGCCATCCCGAAGGGCTGTGCGTTCAATCCGCGCTGCCCCAAGGTATTCGACAAGTGCCTGGTCGATCGCCCTGAGCCGATGCCGGCCGGGCAGAGTCTGGCCGCCTGCTGGCTGGTGAAGGAGCCGGTCCATGTCTGAGACGAAGTCCTCCGTCCCGATGCTGCGGGTCACGAACCTCAAGCGCAATTTCGACGTTTCGGCGCCCTGGCTGAACCGGGTGCTGGAAGGCAAGGGCAAGACGATCGTCCGTGCCGTCGATGGCGTGAGCTTCGAGATCAACCAGGGTGAGACCTTCAGTCTCGTCGGCGAATCCGGCTGCGGCAAATCCACCGTTGCCCGCCTGATCGTCGGCCTCTACGAGCCGAGCGAAGGTTCGATCGTCTTCGAGGGCACCGAGATCGGGCCGGCGTCGCAGCGCGCCAAACACCCGGAAATCCAGGCCCGGATGCAGATGATCTTCCAGGATCCCTACGCCTCGCTGAATCCCCGCTGGCGGGTTGGCGACATCATCGCCGAGCCGATCCGGTTCAGCGGCCTGATGAAAGGGAAGGGCAAGGCGGCGCTGGATGCCCGCGTCGGCGAATTGCTGACGCAGGTGGGGCTGTCGCCGCAGGATGCGCGCAAGTATCCGCACGAATTCTCCGGCGGCCAGCGCCAGCGCATCTCGATTGCGCGCGCTCTGGCGGGCGAGCCGGAATTCCTCGTCTGCGACGAGCCGACCTCGGCGCTGGACGTTTCCGTGCAGGCGCAGATCCTCAACCTGATGAAGGACCTGCAGCGCAATCTGGGCCTGACCTATCTTTTCATCAGCCACAATCTTGCGGTCGTGTATCATGTCTCCGACAAGGTCGGCGTCATGTATCTCGGCCGTCTCGTGGAATGGGCCGACACGGCAACCCTTTTCAGTCGGCCGCTGCATCCGTACACGCGCATGCTGCTGGACGCGATTCCCGATCTCAACATGTCCGGCCGTCAGCGCACGCCGGTGGCGGGCGAGGTGCCCAGCCCGCTCAATCCGCCGCCCGGCTGTACCTTCCATCCGCGCTGCCCGCTGGCCAACGAGCGCTGCCGTCGCGAGGTGCCCAGGACGCTGCCGGCTCCGGGCGGCGAAGTGGCCTGCCATGCGGTCGAGGAAGGCCGGCTGCCACCCTGGAAGGCGCAGGCTGCGGCCTGACGTCACAACTTGACTTGTAACACGCGGCCAGGACGCTACATTGCAATAGGGGCGTTCTGTCTGTTTGCGTAAATCATCTGCACTTCCGATAAATCGGTCGATGTCGCCGGGGGAATAAGCGGCACGGCCATAACAAAGGAGGCCGGGCGATGAGTTACCGCGATGTTGCCGTTCATCTTACCCTCGATCCGCGTAACGAGATGCGGACCAGGCTGGCGATTGCGCTGGCGCGGCGTTTCGGCGCGCGGGTCAGCGGGCTCTATACCGTGCCGCCGCCGAATGTGCCCTACTACATGGGCGAGTATATCCCCACCGAACTGATCCAGAAGCAGATGGACGAGGCGCAGCGCGCCTCGGTCGGCGCGCGCGAGGCGTTTCTCGCCACCTGCAGGGATGCCGGCATCGAGCACCGCTGGCTGTCGAGCGACATGGCGCCGGTGGAGGCTCTGCGGCTGGGGGCGCGGGCAAGCGACATCGTCATCGTCGGCCAGCCTGATCCCAATCCGAGCGACCCGGCCTCGATCCCTTACGGCACCGATGTCCTGCCGCATGAACTGGCGCTGCAGGCCGGACGTCCCGTGCTGGCGGTGCCCTATGCCGGCGAGTTCGGCGAGATCGGCCGCAATATCCTGGTCGCCTGGAACGGCAAGCGCGAGGCAGCGCGCGCGGTGCACGATGCGATGCCGCTGCTGCGCAGCGCCGAAACCGTGCATCTGCTGGTGGTTGCCCCGGAGAAGAAGGGGCGCACGCCGCTCGCCGACATTGCCGAGCATCTGCAGCGGCATGGCGTCCGGCTGCAGTCGGCCATCGTTGACGGCAACGGCAGCGGACAGCGCAAGGTCGGGCAGATCCTGATGGCCGAGGCCCAGGGTCGCGGCGCCGACATGATGGTGATGGGCGCCTTCGGCCATTCGCGCCTGCGCGAGATGGTATTCGGGGGGGTTACGGAAACCGTCCTGTCGGGCATGACTTTGCCGGTCCTGCTCAGCAACTGAAACTGCGCGGGCGCGGTTCTCTGCCACTGCGCTTGACGCAGATCAAGGACGGAACAGCTTTCCGGCCGCAGCATGGCCGGGTCGGAACCGATCGGCGAAGGGAGATATTATGGCCTACCGCGACATCATGGTGCACCTGACCGAGGACCCGCGGAACAGCGTGAGAGTCGAGGCCGCGATTAAGCTGGCGCAGCAGTTCGACGCGCATCTCACCGCGCTCTACACCCTGCCGCCGCCGCAGCATGTCTACTACATGAGCGAGTTCATCCCGGCAGAGGTAATCCAGCAGCAGGTCGATGAGGCCAAACAGCGCTGCGAAAAGGCCAGAGAGGCGTTCGAGGCCGCGGCCCGGCGCGAGAACGTCAAGACGGAATGGCTGCAGAGCGAGCGGCTTCCCGTCGAGGCGGTGGAAGTCTGCGGTCGCGCCTTCGACCTGATTGTCCTCGGCCAGCCCGATCCGGATCCGAAGGACCCGATGGCGGTGCCGGCGGGCGTCGACGTCCTGCCGCACGAACTGGCGCTGCGGGCCGGCCGGCCGATCCTGACCATTCCCTATGCCGGCAACTTCCCGGTCATCGGCAGCCGCGTCATGGTTGCCTGGAACGGCAGCCGCGAGGCGGCGCGCGCGGTGCATGACGCCATGCCGCTGCTGACCCGCGCCAAGCATGTCACCGTGTTCGGCATCAATCCCGAAGGCAGCCGGGGAACCCCGGGCGCCGATCTGGCACGGCATCTCGCCCGCCACGGCGTCACCGTGGAGATCGCCCATACCGTCGCCGACGATATCGGCGCGGGAGACGCACTGCTGTCCGCCGTGGCGGACCGCAGCATCGACCTGCTGGTGATGGGCGCCTATGGCCATTCGCGCCTGCGCGAGGTGGTGTTCGGCGGCGTCACCGAGACGGTCCTGCGCAGCATGACCGTGCCGGTCCTGCTCAGCAACTGAGCCGGGGGTAGTCGATCCGGGGACGGAGCGCTAACATCACGCGTTTCTCAACGCGTGAAAGGATTCGCCATGCGCGAGCCGCTGGTGCTCGTTCCCGGCCTCTTGCTGACCGACGATTTCTGGCGCGAGCAGGTGGCGCGGCTCTCCGATGTCGCGCAATGCATCGTCCCCTCGGGCCAGTATGACCATGACAACGTCGCCGACATGGCCCGTGCCGTGCTGGCCGAGGCGCCGGAGCGCTTCTCGCTCTGCGGCCTGTCCATGGGCGGTTATGTCTGTCTGGAGATCATGCGCCAGGCGCCGGAACGGGTGACGCGTCTGGCCCTGCTGGATACCTCCGCGCGGCCGGATTCACCGGAGCAGACCGAGCGCCGGTCCGGCTTCATCAAGCTGGCGAGGATCGGCCGCTTCAAGGGCGTCACGCCGCAGCTGCTGCCCTTCCTGGTGCATCCCGACAACGTGAAGAACCAGGCCATCGTCGATCGGCTGATGGCCATGGCCGAAACGATTGGCCGCGACCGCTTCATCCGTCATCAGGAAGCCATCATGGCGCGGCCGGATAGCCGGCCCGACCTGCCGAATATCAGGGTTCCCACCCTGGTTCTGTGCGGGCGGCATGACGCGCTGACCCCGGTCGAGGTGCATGAGGAAATGGCGCGGCTGATCCCCGGCGCCGAACTCGTCATCATCGAGGAGGCGGGCCACCTGCCGCCGATGGAAACTCCGGACCAGACGGCGGCCGCGCTGCGCAACTGGCTGAAGCGCTAGACGTCGATATCGGTCGCGAAGGCCGCGCGTTCCTGGATGAACTGGAAGCGCAGCTCGGCCTTGCGGCCCATCAGCCGCTCGACCAGGTCGTCGGCCTCCCTGGCTTCCTCCACCGGCACCTGGACCCGCAGCAGGGTGCGGTTCTTCGGGCTCATGGTGGTTTCCTTGAGCTGCGCCGGCGGCATCTCGCCGAGACCCTTGAAGCGGCTGACCTCGACCTTCTTGCCGCCAAATACTTCCTTGATCAGCCGGTCCTTGTCGGCGTCGTCCATGGCATACACCGTCTTGCCGCCATGGGAGAGGCGGTAGAGCGGCGGCTGCGCCAGATAGAGATGCCCGTGCTCGATCAGCTTCGGCATCTCACGGAAGAAGAAGGTCATCAGCAGAGACGCGATATGGGCGCCGTCGACATCGGCATCGGTCATGATGATGACCTTGTCGTAGCGCAGGTTTTCCTCGCGATACTTGCTGCCGGTGCCGCAGCCGAGCGCCTGGGTGAGGTCGGTCAGCTCCTGGTTCGCCGCCAGCTTGCCCGAGCCCGCCGAGGCGACGTTGAGGATCTTGCCGCGCAGCGGCAGCACCGCCTGAGTGCGGCGGTCGCGCGCCTGCTTGGCCGAACCGCCTGCCGAGTCACCCTCGACGATGAAAATCTCCGACCCGCTGGCCGCTTCCTCGGAACAGTCGGCCAGCTTGCCGGGCAGGCGCAGCTTGCGGGTCGCCGACTTGCGACCGACTTCCTTCTCGGCGCGGCGGCGCAGGCGGTCTTCCATCCGCTCGACGATGCGGTTGAGCAGCGCGTTGGCATGCTGCGGCGCGCCCGCCAGCCAGTGGTCGAAATGGTCCTTCACCGCCGCCTCGACCAGCTTCTGCGCCTCCACCGTGACCAGCTTGTCCTTGGTCTGGCCCTGGAACTGCGGTTCCTTGATGAAGACCGACAGCATCGCGGTGGCGCCGCTGATGATGTCGTCCGCGGTGATGGACGACGCTTTCCGGTTGCTGGTCAGCTCGGCGTAATCCTTGAAGCCGCGCAGCAGGGCGGAGCGGAAGCCGGCCTCGTGGGTGCCACCTTCGGGTGTCGGCACCGTGTTGCAGTAGGAGTTCAGCCAGCCTTCGTCGATCTCCTGCGGCCAGTGGATCGCCCATTCGACCTGGCCGCGCTCGCCCGCCAAGGCCGCGCGTCCGGCGAAGGGCGTCGGCGTCACGGTCTGCTGGCCCTCGAGCTGCGCGGCGAGGTAATCCGAAAGCCCGCCCGGGAAATGCAGCACGGCTTCCGCCGGCGTGTCGTCGCCGGCGGCGATCAGTTCCGGCGCGCATTTCCACTGGATCTTCACACCCGGATAGAGATAGGCCTTCGAGCGCGCCATCTTGAACAGCCGCGCCGGGCGGAAATGCGCGCCCTTGCCGAAGATCTGCTCGTCGGGATGGAAGATGACGGTGGTGCCGCGGCGGTTCGGCGCCGGGCCGACCTTGACCAGCTTGGTCTGCGGATTGCCGCGGGAATATTCCTGCCGCCAGAGCTCGCGGTCGCGCGCCACTTCCACGACCAGGCGGTCGGACAGCGCATTCACCACCGAGATGCCGACGCCGTGCAGGCCGCCTGCCGTGGAATAGACCTTGGACGAGAACTTGCCGCCGGAATGCAGCGTGGTGAAGATCACTTCCAGCGCCGACTTGGTCTTGAACTTGGGATGCGCGTCGACCGGAATGCCGCGGCCGTTGTCGCTCACCCGCAGCGCGCCGTCGGCCTGCAGTTCCACCTCGATGCGGTCGGCATGGCCGGCCACCGCCTCGTCCATCGAATTGTCCAGCACCTCGGCGAACAGATGATGCAGGGCGCGTTCATCGATGCCGCCGATATACATGCCGGGGCGGCGCCGCACCGGCTCGAGACCCTCAAGAACCTCGATGTCCTTGGCGGTGTAATCGTTGCCGCGCCTGCCTGTCGACTGGAACAAGTCGTTCATACTGCTCACTGATTCGGATTATGGGGTGACTCGCAATGGCGCCGCAGTATAGTGGGGGGGCGTAACTGCCTCAACCGACTGGGTCCGGGAATGACGACGACCGCACAGGCCGCCAGCCGCGGCGAACCGGTAATCCGCACCGCGCCGATGCCCGCCGACATGAATGGCAACGGCGATATTTTCGGCGGCTGGGTGCTGAGCCAGATGGACATCGCCGGCGGCATCGTTGCCGCGCGGCGCGCCCAGGGCCGCGTCGCCACCGTCGCGGTCGATGCCATGACCTTCCACCAGCCGATCAAGGTGGGCGACGTGGTGTCGATCTACGGTGAGGTGATCCGCGTCGGCCGCTCCTCGATGGCGGTGAAGCTGGAGACCATCGTGGCGCGCCGGCTCGATCCGACCGAGATCAGGGTGACCGAAGGCGTCTACACCTATGTCGCCATCGACGAGAATGGCCGGCCAAGACCGGTTCCGCCGGAAACAGCCAGAACGGAGATGGCGTGAAGAGACCGCCGAAAACCGTGCCGCCGGGCGTGCCCGGCCATCACTGGGCCGCCGACGAGATCGTGGCGCCGGGCCTGATCGCGCTGAAGGCCTGGTATGACGAGGCGTGCGGCGCCGGCAGTGCGGCGGAGCGCCGGATGGTCGCCTTCGATGCCCTGCCGCCGGTGGAAACCCTGCCGGGCGTCAGCGACCTCGCCATCGTCGAGGTGCGCGGCGACGGCAGCTTCCGCTACATCGCCAGCGGCGAGGGCTACCGTCGCACGGCTGAGGTGGGCGGCGGGCCGGGGCTCGTGCCGGGTCCGGACGGCGTCGTGGTCGAGACACGGTCGGTGATCCGCCAGCATTTCGGCCTGGCGATCGCCCAGCGCGGCGCCTTCCATGTCAGCGTCACCCGCTGGGACGGGCCGAAAATCCTTCAGTATGACCGGCTGATCCTGCCGCTGGACGACGGCACCGGCGGACCCGAGGGCGGCGAGATCACGCACCTTCTGGTTGGCGAGGCCTTCCTGCGCCTGGCCAAACCGGGCTGAACCCGGCGCCTCTTTTTGCTCCAAGTCTCTGGAATGTCAGGCTCGGTCGGGGCCTGCAGCGAGCCAGTTGCAGCCTGTTGGGAGCCAGTTCGATCCCGTTCGATGCCAGTTGAGTCCCGTTGAGGCCAGTTCAGTCCCGTTGGAAGCCAGTTGAATCCCGTTGAGTCCCGTTGAATCCCGGTCCATCACACGTGCTGCGGGTGTGCGCCCATGCGGGGGCTGGCCCCCGGGCAGGGAGGCAACGCTGCGTATGAAACGATGGCCAAGAGCGGAAGGAGAAGCTAGAACATATCACGAACTATCGTTGAGGTCAAGCCTGCCGTTGCCGTTGCGGCATGGCCGGCCTATCTGCCGGCCATGAAGATCCCAAACGCCTTCGCGATGGCAATCGCTGTGGCAATCGGCGTCGCCATCGGCTCGCTGCTCGGCAACGTCACGATGGGCATCGGGATCGGCCTGGCCCTGGGCATCGCTGCGGGTACGCTGTCCAGGAAACGGGATGATCGCTGAACGGCGCGCCGCGCTAGATCCGCTGCTTCGGTATGACGAAGGGGGCTGCGTCGCCGCCGCGCTCGACGGAGACGCGATAGACCGCCGCAATATGGTCGTCGCTGAGAACCTCATCAGGACGACCGTCGGCGATCAAGCGGCCATGGTCGAGCAGGACCAGCCGGTCGCAGAAGCGGGTCGCCATCGTCAGGTCGTGCAGCACGACGACGATGCCGGCGCCGCGCCTTGCCGTTCTGCCGAGCAGTTCCATGACCTGGAGATGATGATAGGGATCGAGGGCCGCGCCGGGCTCGTCGGCCAGCAGGATCTCAGCCTGCACGGCCAGCGCCCGCGCCAGCAGCACGCGGCGCTGCTCGCCGCCCGACAGGGTGTCGAAACTGCGGTCCCGCAGATGCAGCACGTCCGCCTCGGTCATCGCCTGCGCAATGGCGTCGCGATCGGCGGCGGAAAGGCCGTTGAAGCGCCGCCGGTGCGGCAGCCGGCCCAGCGCCACGATAGCATCGACCCGCAGCGGCCAGTGAACGATGCTGCCCTGCGCCAGATAGGCGATCTGCCGGGCGAGCGCTTCCGGTTCCAGGCTCGTTGCGGCCCGGCCATCGATCAGGATCTCTCCGGCTGACGGTTCGGCCAGACCGGCCAGCAGGCGCAGCAGCGTGGTCTTGCCCGCGCCGTTAGGACCGATCAGGCCCAGCACTTCGCCCTTTGATACGGCGAGGTCGATGCCGGCGAGGATTTCGGCTGCGCCGACGCCGTACCGGATGCCGCGTGCTTCTATCTTCATGTGTCACCCGTCATGCTTCTTTCCGGCGCAGGCGCCAGATCAGCGAAAACAGGAAAGGCGCACCGATCAGGGCGGTGACGACGCCCAGCTTCAGTTCCGGCTTCACCATGCTCGCCCGGATCAGCAGGTCGGCGGCCATGGTCATGGCCGCGCCGCCGAGACCGCTGACGACCAGCAGGCGGCTTGGTTGGTTTCCGACGAAAGGCCGCAGCAGATGCGGCACCACGAGGCCGACGAAACCGACGGCGCCGGATACCGCCACCGAGGCGCCGACGGCAATGGCGCTGCCGGCTATCAGGATGCGCTGCAATCCGGTGATGCGCACGCCGAGCGAGCGGGCGGTGTCCTCGCCGAGGCTGAGCGCATCCAGCGCGCGGCCGCGGCTGAGGATCAGCAGCCAGCCGATGATCATCAGCGGCGCGCCGAGCCAGACATGATGCAGGCTGCGGTCGGCCAGCGAGCCCATCAGCCAGTACATGATCTCCAGCGCGGCATAGGGATCTGGCGCGAGGTTCAGCGCCAGCGCCGTCATGGCGCCGGCGAAACTGTTGATGGCGACGCCGGCCAGGATCAGCGCGGTGGTGGTCGTGCCCTTGCCGGACAGCCGGAACAGCAATACCGCGGCCAGTAGGGCGCCGGCGATGCCGCCCAGCGGCAGGGCCAGCGAGAAGGCGCCGGCCAGTCCTGAATAGAACACCACCACGGCGCCGAAAGCGGCGCTGCCCGAAATACCGAGCACGCCGGGCTCGGCAAGCGGATTGCGCAGCAGGCCCTGCATCGCGGCGCCCGCCAGACCAAGGGTGAAGCCGACGAAAAGTCCCATGACAGCGCGCGGGAAGCGCAGCTCGGCGAGGATCAGCGCGGCGGAGGTCTGCCGGCCGGCGAGCAGGTCACCGAGCGCGGCGGCAAGATCGAGAGGCGCGTAGCCGACATCCAGCGAGACGGCGAACAGCGCCAGCATCAGCGCCACGAGAGCCGAGACCAGTTTCATGTCGGCCCGACCGCCGCGGTGAGGATTTCGATGGCGCGGATCAGGTCCGGGCCGGCGCAGGTCCAGTATTTCGCGGGCAGGAAGATCAGCCGCGTCTGCGTCAGCCGCCTGAGAGCGGGATGATGCAGCACCTCATGGGCGGCGGTCGGCATCTGTCGCGGCTCGCCGTCAAAGATGATGAAATCCGGCGGATGGCTGATGATGACCTCGATCGGAATCTGGCCGTAGCTTTCCCAGCCCATTTCGGCGGCCAGATTGCGCAGCCCGGCATGGCGCAGCACGTCGGTCGCCAGCGACTCCCGGCCGACCGTGAAGCCGTTCGGCCGGTAGATGATGGCGGTGGGCGAGTCAGGCGTCGCGGGGCGCGCCACCTGCCGCAGGCGCCGTTCGATATCCGCCGCCAGCGCCTCGGCGCGCGCGGACTCCTCCAGCAGGGCGCCAACCTGCCGGATCTGCGCCGTGACGCCCGCCATCGAGGTCGGCGCATCGAGCTCGTGGAGCGGAAAGCCGAGCTGCTTCAGCAGGGCCACGGTATGCCGCGTCGTGTGCCGGCCGGCCAGGACCAGATCGGGCGAGACGCCGGCGATTTCCTCCGCCAGGCCGTAATTGGCGGGAAAGGCGCGCGCCATCGCCGCGATGGTCGATCCCCGTTCGGCATGGGAGAAGCGGGTCACCGTGCGGATGCGCTCTGCATCGGCGAGGCGGATCACCAGTTCGTCCGCGCACTGGTTCATCGACGCGATGCGCGCCGGCTTGCCGGCGGCGGCAGGCGCGGCGAGCAGGGCGAGCAGGGCGAGGGCGGAGAGGCGCTTCATGGATCCCGGAAGGCGGCGGCAGGATCGGTTCCCGCCGCCGTCACCATACTAGAACGTCGCCCGGACGCCGACATAGCCGGCGCGGCCGAGGGTTTCGTAGGTGTAGACCTCCTCGTATTCCTTATCGAGCAGGTTTTCGATGCGGCCGTAGATCTCGACGGCATCCGTCACCTTGTAGGCGGCGCCGAGATTGACCAGGGCATAGCCGTTCAGGGTGATCCGGCTGGCATTAGCACCGAAGCCGGTCGAGTAGTCGTTGTCGACCCGGCGGCCATTATACAGGACGCCGAGATTGACGCTCGTGCGGTTGTCGGCGAAGCGGTAATGGGCGTTCAGGCTGGCCATCTGCGAGGGGCGGCGGGTCAGCTGCTCGCCGGTCTCCGGCGCCTCGGTCTTCATGTAGGTGTATGAGCCCCGCAGCGTCAGACGGTCCACCGGCCTGGCGGCGACCTCGAGCTCGATGCCGCGGATCCGGGATTCACCGTCGACGTTGGAGGCAGAGGTGGCGCCGGTCTCGATCAGGTTGTCGATCCGCTGGTCGAAATAGGTGGCACCCACCTGTACCTTACCGCCCAGCAATCCCTGGTCGACGCCGACATCCCAGCCGCGGGATTCCTCCGGCTGCAGGTTCGGGTTGCCCTGGTAGGTCGCCGTGAAGCCGTAGAGTTCGGACATGGTCGGGTTCTTCACGCCGGTGCCCCAGCTGGCGCGCAGCTTGGTATCGCTGTCGGGGAACAGGTAGGCCGCCGTGGTGCGGTAGGTGCGGGCATCCTCGAAGCGGTCGTTCTGGTCCTGACGGACGGCGCCGGTGAGGAACAGCCGCTCGAACAGGCCGATTTTGTACATGCCGACGAAGCCGGTGCTGTCGATCTCGCGCGTGGTGCGCGGCGTCGTGAAGCTGGAGCGGAAGGTTTCGTTTTCCTTTTCGGCGAGGAAGGTCAGGGTGTGGCTGGCATTGGCGAAGGAAGGCGTGTCGAACAGCAGATTGGTCTGGTAATCGAATTTCGTTTTCTCGCCATGATTGGAGCCGTCGAAGGCGCCGGTGCTGTTGCTGTCGCTTTCCATGTAGGCGGCGCCGAGGATGTGCTCCCACCGCCCGTCCAGCAGCGCCAGCTTGCCCTGGCCGCGGCCGTAGATGTAGCTGCCGCGCGTCCGGTCGTCGCTGTCGGCAGCGGCCGATGCCGGGAAATCGTCGTACTCGCCGTCGAAATAGGTGTAGCGCCCGACGAAGTCGAAGCTCAGGATTTCGGTGGGCGAGACGCCGAATTTCGTGAACAGCGTCTGATTGTCGTAACGGTCGTTCTCGCGGTTGCCGGCTTCCTCATTGGCCTTGGAGATGCCGCTGGTGCGGTAGTCGATGCCGCCGAGCATGAAATGGTAGCGCTCGCCGCCGCCGCGCACCGATGCGTTGGCCTGGTAGGTGTTGTAGGACCCCGCCTCGAAGGCACCGCTCACCACCGGCTGGCCGGCGCCGCGCCGGGTGACGATGTTGATCACGCCGCCGGCGGCATCCGAACCATAGAGCGCGCTCTGCGGACCGCGCAGAACCTCGATGCGCTCGATATCGGCTGCCAGCAGATGGGCGAAATCGAAATACGATCCGAGTGCCGGATCGTTCACCTCGATTCCGTCGATCAGCACCAGGGTCTGGTTGTTCTCCGAACCGCGGAGGTAGACCTGCGTTGTGCTGCCGACGCCGCCGCTGCGGCTGATCGCCACGCCGGGCACCTCGCGCAGCACGTCGGAAACCAGCTGCGTCTGGCGCTGGCGCAGTTCCGCGCCGTTGATGATGGTGACGGCGCTGCCGACCTCGGCGGCCGGCGTCTCGACCCGGTTGGCGGTCACCGAAACCAGCGGCAGATGGATCGGCTGCTCCTGGGCCATGACGGGCATGGCGACGAGAAGAGCGGGGATGGAGGAGGCGCGGAGCAGATCCGCGACGGAAACAGCAGAACGGGCCATGGAACACCTCATGCGGCAGGCCTGTGGCACGTCACCGCGAACGAGGTTTGCTCTCTGAAGCCCGCACGAGGCGGAGGGCAACAGGTCGCACACCCACCGGTTCACCCTGCCCGATGTGATCGCGTGTGACCACGAGTGACGGCAGGTCTCCTGGCTTGCGGGTCTGCGCTGTCCGTCGCCTTCCCAGCGCCTGGCGGCACCAGTGACATGTTGACGGACGACTCTCCGCTTACAGTTGCAGGGGCAGCCGCGGCCTTGGGTTTCCCCGCACCGCGTTCCCAGTTAGGCCCCGAATGGGCACCGTCGCGGGGGAAGCTGCCAGCGGCGCCGCCCCCTGTCAATTGTCGCCGCCGGAGTCGGCGATCCGTTAACTTGTGCCGGGGGCGGGAGGCCGCTATCACCTTGCCATGCCACAGACGCTTCCCCGACTCGAAACCGACCGCCTCATCCTGCGGCCGCCTCTGCGCGAGGATCTCGACGCCTGGGCCGAGTTCGCGGCCGACGAGGAAGCCCAGCGCTTTCTCGGCGGCGTGCAGCCGCGCGGCGCCGTCTGGCGCTCGCTCTGCGTCATGCGCGGCGCCTGGGATATCGAGGGCTTCTCGATGTTCTCGGTGATCGAGAAGGCCAGCGGACGATGGATCGGCCGGCTGGGTCCCTGGCGGCCGGACGGCTGGCCGGGCGACGAGATCGGCTGGAGTCTGACGCGTTCGGCCTGGGGCAGGGGATATGCGACGGAAGGCGCTGCGGCGGCCATCGACTGGGCCTTCACCCATCTGGGCTGGCGCGAGGTCATCCATTGCATCGATGCGAGGAATGAGCGATCGAAGGCAGTGGCGCGCCGGCTCGGTTCGCGGTTTCTGCGCTCCGCCATGCTGCCGCCGCCATTCGATCAGCAAACCGAGATCTGGGGCCAGAGCCGCGAGGAGTGGCAGGCGCGCTGCGTCAGTGGCTGAAGGCCAATGGCAGCCAACTGCCGACTGTGCCAGCAAATGCGTTCGCCCGGCATGTTTTCCTGGGACAAAAGGGGCCCGGCGCCGAAAACCGTAGCTATCCCCCCGAAATAGGCTAAGGTGGTGCACGCCTTGCGGTCTGTAGGGCTCTGCCCCTAACCGAAGGATTCCGATGCCCTGGCGTACACGCAACTACGCGCCGCCGCTTAGACGCCTGCGCTTCGGCCTTGTCGTCGTACCGATCATTGTGGCCGCCGTCTGGGCTTGGCAATCCTGGGATTCCAAATACGACAACGCCGTCAAGCTGTCGCGCCAGAATGCCGCGCTGATCAGCGAGTACACCCTGCGCTCGGTGCAGAACCAGCTGCTGCTGCTGAACCAGGTCGACCAGCTCGTCACCGACAATCCGGAGATCGGCGCAGAGGATCTGCATCGCCGCATCCGCGCGCTGGACCTGAGTTCGGGCCAGACCACCAGCATCGGCGTGATCGATGCCAATGGCGATATCATTGCCGGCAGCCGCACGTTTCCGCTGCGGGTCAATTTCGCGCATCGTGAATATTTCAAGGCGCTCCGGGATGGCCAGTGGCCGGTATTCATCGATCGCGTCGTGCAGTATCCCAGCCAGCGCGACACGCTCACCGTTGCACGCCGGCTGAGCGGGGACGGTTTTCGCGGCGTCGTGACGGCATCTGCGGAGACCCGGCTCTTCGCCGACTTCCTGGCCGGCATGAGCGCAACCGGCGATGCCACCGCCTTTCTGCTGCGCGCCGACGGCAAGCTGCTGGTGCGGCCGAATCCCGACGATCCGGCCTTCATGATGCTGCCCGACGGACCGGTGATGACCGCGCTCGCCACCGCGGAGGCCGGCTTCTTCTACGGTCCCGGGCGCATGGATGGCATCGGGCGTATTTATGCCTTCCAGAAGATCGGCGACCTGCCCCTCTATGCACTGCACGGCTTCTCGCGGCGGGGCCTCCTGCAGGCGCTGGCGATGGAGATGCTCCCGGTCCTCGCCTTCCTGGTGCTGTTCTCGGTGCTGGGCTATGTGGCGCTGATGGCGCTGGTGCGTCGGGTCGAAGCGGAGCGGGCCTGGCGCGAGGCGGAGTTCGACCGCCAGCTGCTGAGGGATGCGCAGCAGATGGCGGAGCTGAAGGAAACGATGCTCAAGGAAATGAGCCATCGGGTGCACAACAATCTGCAGATGATCCAGGCGCTGATCCAGCTGCGCCGGCGCAATCCCGGCGATCCTGCCGCCATGCTGCACGAGATCGGCCAGCGCATCTGGGCGATCTCGGAAGTCCACACCCTGCTTTACAACACCACTGCCGACCAGCAGCTCGACATGGGCACCTTCCTGCGCACGATGGTGAACAACCCGAGCATCGTGCCGCCCGAGCAGGCCATCACGGTGAACTGCCATGTCGACAAGGTGGAGATCGGCCTGCGTCAGGCGGTGCCGGCGGCGCTGATCGTTCTGGAGGCGCTGACCAATGCGCTCAAGCATGCTTTTCCCGGCGACCGCGGCGGCGTCATCGAGGTCACGCTGCGCCGCCACGGCACGGAAGCCGAGATCATCGTCGCCGATGACGGCGTCGGCATGCCTGACATCCGCATGCGCAATTCGGGCATGAAACTGAACCAGAATCTTGCCGCGCAACTGCACGGCGAGCTGGAAATCTCCGCCCGGCACGGCGGCGGCACCCTCGTTCGGCTCCGCTTCCCGCTGGAACCGGATGAGGGAATCCGGTCCGAGCCGTCGCAGTCACCGGTCGTCGCCGCCTGGTAGCAGCCGCTCTCAGTCCTTGTGGCCGCCCTCGGCTTCCGCCCTGGCGATATCCTTCTCGGTGAAGAGATACTCCTTCAGCTCGCGGTCGAAATCCTCGCTCTGGCGGCGCAGCCATTCCAGCACCATCGCTGCATGCTCGATCTCCTCGCGCATGTTGTGCAGCAGGATCGCCTTGAGCGCCGGATCGTCGCAGTCGTCGGCGCGCTGCTGGTACCAGTCGGCGGCCTCCAGCTCTTCCATCAGCGACACGATGGCCTGGTGCATGGCGAGCGTCTTGGGGCGCAGGCGTTCGCGCGGCGCATGCAGGTCTTCACTCGACATCGGGGGCATCTCCTTACCTTGGAAAGACGCCCATTCAAGCGGCAAAGCCGTGGCGGCGGTGTGACAAGTCGGAGCGCCGGGGCTCAGCTGCGCCAGAAGGCGCGGGTGAAGGGGATGAAGAGCACGAGGATTTCCAGGCGGCCGGCCAGCATGCCGAAGGCCATCAGCCATTTGACCCCGTCCGGCAAGGTCTGGAAGGTGCAGCAGGGGCCGATTGAGGGTCCCAGGGCGGGGCCGACATTGCCGAGGGCGGATACCGCAGCGCCGAGGCTGTCGCGGAAGTCGAGGCCGAACAGCGCGATGGCCAGTGTCAGCGCGGTGAGCAGCAGCAGATACATGAAGATGTAGGTGGCGACGCCGGCACGCACGGCATCGGAGATGTTCTCGCCGTTATAGGTCACCCGGAAGGTGCCGTGCGGGTAGATCTGCCGGTGCAGCTGGGCGCGCAGCATCTTGAACATGGTGAAGATGCGGAAGACCTTGATGCCGCCCACCGTGGAGCCGGTGCAGCCGCCGACCAGCATGAGCAGCAGCGCGACCGCTTCGGCGAAACCGCCCCACAGTGCGTAATCATGGCTGGTGAAGCCGGTCGTCGTGATGGTGGATACCGTCACGAAGGCGGCCTCGCGCAGCGCCTCCCAGAAGCCGGCATCGGACTTCGCGATGCGCCAGACCAGAAGCAGCAGGATGGCGCCGCCGATGATGCCGAGGAAGGTACGGACCTGGTCGTCCCGCCACAGCGTTTCCGGCCGGCCGTAGATGGTGACGATGTAGAGGCCGAAGGGAATGGCGCCCAGAGTCATGAAGATGACGCTGATCCATTCGATCGTCGCGCTCTGGAAGAAGCCGATGCTGGAATCATGGCTGGAGAAGCCGCCGGTCGCCACCGCCGACATGCCATGGCCGATGGCGTCGAAACTGTCCATGCCGGCCAGCCAATAGCAGGTCGAGCAGATCACCGTCAGCACGGCGTAGATGATGGCGATCTGGCCGACCACCTCGCGGATCCGCGGAACGAATTTGGCGGAATTGGGCGAGAGGTCGAGGTTGAAGAGCTGCAGGCCGCCGATGCGCAGGAAGGGCAGGGCCAGGACGGCGATGGTCACCACGCCGAAGCCGCCGATCCATTGCAGCAGGAAACGCCACAGCAGCAGGCCGCGCGGCAGCGCGTCGAGGCCGAGCAGGACGGTCGAGCCGGTGCTGGTCAGGCCCGATACGGCCTCGAAGGTCGCATCGGCCAGCGTCAGCTGGAGTTCGGACACCATGAAGGGGATCGCCGATACCAGGCTGATGGTGATCCAGGTGGCCGGCAGGAGCAGCAGGGTTTCGTTAAGATTGATCTGTATGCCGCGATTATAGGTCGCGATGGCGATGCCGGTCCCGATGAACAGCGTACCCGCGGCACAGGTCAGGAAAACGATGTAATCCTCATGACCGTCGGCCAGATCGACCAGAACCGGTGCCAGCATGGCGAGACCGAAGC
>NZ_DATGQG010000126.1:0-6512 GCF_035304305.1 Ferrovibrio sp. | reverse complement strand
TCGCCAAACTGAGAAAGCACCTCGATGAGACGGGGGAAATGCGGAATTCATGAAACTGAGCGATCTTATTAATGCAGGGCTGCACCGGACGAGTCAGATCTCACTCGCCCTGCGGCTTGCGGTGCAAACCCTTTTCCGCCTGACGCACAATTACCAGCCCGACCCCTTCAGCCACGCGGGAAATGATTCTCGTGCCTGCGCGGCGCGGTTTGCTGCCGCGGCAGCCGAATTGGCCGATCTGGAGCGTCCGTCGGTTCTGGATGTTGGTTGCAACCAGGGATATTTTACATTCCGGTTCGCCGAGAAAGGCGGCATCTGTCTCGGTTTCGACAATGATCGCGCCGAGCTTATGGTTGCGCGCGCCCGTGCTGACGTTCACCGTGTGCGCAACGTCGCCTTCTTTGAAATGCTCTTGGACACGAACTCGATAAAGGGCTTGCCGAAATGCGACGTTGTCATCTGCCTCTCGATTTTCCATCACTGGGTCCGGCATTACGGGCAGAAGGGTGCCGAAGACCTGTTGCGGGACCTGGCTGGTCGCGCCGGGAAGGCGATGGTCTTTGACACCGGCCAGCCGGAGGAGACGGCAACCCGCTGGGCCCGCCAGCTCGATTTCATGAAGCCCGATGGTCCGGCTTGGATTGAGGGCTTCCTGAAGGACCTCGGCTTCGCGCAGGTTCGCCGCCTCGGTCAGTTTCCGACGAGCCTGTCGCCGGTTCCACGCGAGCTCTTTGTGGCGCGTCGCTAGAACCGATGCGCGCCCTGCTGCTCCTCCCCGATCTCGATGTCGGCGGCGCCCAGCGCACCATCATCAATCTGGCGAATACACTGCCCGTCGAGGGTGTCAGCCCGACTTTGGTGGCCATTCGGGGCGACGGCATGGCGCGTTCCTGGGTTGACCCGGGAGTTGCGTTGCGCGTTCTGGATTGCAGGCATAGTCGATCTGCCCTCTGGCCGCTCCTGCGCGTTATCCGCGACATCAGGCCGGATATCCTGCTGTCCACCATGATCGACGCCAACATTCTGGCCGTGCTCGCCGGTATGTTCACGCCGGGCCTGCCGGTCATTGTGCGGGAAACCAACAGTCACCGTGCGCGAGGGGATCTCGGATGGGTGCGCCGTCGCGCGGCTGGCTGGGCATACCGGCGAGCGGATGCCGTCGTGGCACTTTCCCATGGCGTGGCAGCGGAGCTGACCGACGATTACAGCCTGCCGGAAGCCTCCGTGCGGACCATCGGAAATCCTGTTGATATCGACGCATTGCGACAGCGCGCGGCCGCTGCGCGTTCGCATCCTGCCCTTGCGGGCAGGCAGCGGCCATTGTTCGTCGCCGTGGGACGGCTAACCAGACAGAAGGGATTCGACATCCTGATCGACGCGTTCGCCCGTCTGATGCGTCCCGCCGATCTCGTGATTGTCGGCGAGGGACCGGACCGCCCGGCGCTGGAGCAGAAGATTGCCGCGTGCGGTCTGGGCGACAGGGTGCGTCTGCATGGCTACGCCGCCGAGCCGATGGAGGTTGTCGCCAATGCGGATATTTTCGTGCTGTCCTCGCGCTGGGAGGGATTCGGGCATGTGATCGTCGAAGCGATGGCCGCCGGCTTGCCGGTGATCGCCACCGACTGCCCTCACGGCCCTCGCGACATCATCGTCGACGGCGTGAACGGTCGGCTGGTGCGCCCCGGCGATCCGGAGGCACTGGCCGCTGCCATGGAGGCCTGCCTTGCTGATCCCGATCAGGCGCGTGGCATGGCCGCCGCGGCACAGCAGCGGGCATCTGATTTTGACCGCCGGGTGATCGCGGCGGGCTACGCCAAGCTGATGCGGGAGCTGGTCTGATGTGCGGCCTTGCCGGATTGGTGCGACCCGCCGGCCTGGAACCGATGGCGCTCGCGTCAAGGCTGGATGGCGCGCTCGCGCGACTGCGCCCCCGCGGTCCGGACGGCAACGGCACATGGTCCGACGCCCATTGTGCGCTGATCCATACCCGGCTTGCGATCATAGACCTGAGCGATGCGGCCCGACAGCCGATGGAACGGCATGGATATGTCATCTCGTTCAACGGCGAGATCTATAACCATGCGGCGCTGCGATCAGAGCTCGAGCGTCTCGGCCATGCATTCGACTCGCATTCCGACACCGAAGTCCTTCTCGCCGGCTGGCGGCAGTGGGGCGAGGCGCTGCTGCCGAAACTCTCGGGGATGTTCGCTTTCGCAATATGGGATCCACGCAGCAAGGATCTGGTACTCGCAACCGACCGTTTCGGCAAAAAGCCTCTGGTCTACGCGCTGGATGGTGGTGCATGTGCCTTTGCTTCCGATTTGAAGGCTCTCCGGGCGCTATTGCCGATTCCGGCCGAGGTCGATCAGCAGGCGCTGAAGCTTCTCTTTGCCCTGCGCTACATCCCGGCTCCGTGGACGATCCTGAAGTCGGCCCGGAAGTTGCCTGGCGGCAGCATTGCCAGATTCAATTCCGGAGGTTTCACGATGCGCCGCTGGGACGAAGGCCCGCGGCCGCAGCAGCCGGTGTTTACAGACAGGGGTGAGGCGATCGCGGCCCTGCGGGAGGCCTTCGACCGCGCCGTGCTGGATCGCCTTGTGTCCGACGTGCCTGTCGGCGCCTTCCTGTCGGGCGGTATTGATTCGGCGATTGTCTGCGCGTCCCTGGCTGCGCAGAACAGGCGCGTGAGAAGCTTTACCGTCGGTTTTCCGGGCGCCGCGGGCTACTACGAGGAGCGGCCTGCGGCACGTAGAGTTGCCGACTATCTCGGACTGGAGCATACCGAAGTCGAAATCGACGCCGGTGCTGCGCAGGCCGCCATCGAGGATGTTTTCTCTGCCTGCGATGAACCCTTTGCGGACAGTTCCGCCCTGCCGGTGTACCTGCTGGCGCGCGAGACCCGGCGTCATGTCACCGTTGCGCTTTCCGGTGACGGCGCGGACGAGATATTCGCCGGGTACCGGAAATACCAGGGTGAATTCTACGCCGGGCTCTGGCAGTCGCTGCCTGCTCCTATGCGCCGCAGCATGATCCTGCCTCTTCTCGACCACCTGCCTGAGGGCAAGCGGAGCCGCTGGCTGGAACTCCTGCGGCGGATCCGTCGTTTTGCAGCCCATGCCGACAAGCCGGCGGTGGCGCGTCAGGCCGGCTGGGCTGCACAGCTGGATGAGGCTGAACTGGAGGAACTGCTGCCCGGATATTCCCCGGCACCCAATGCCGGGCTGCTTTTCGCCGCAGCCCATGAAGCGGCATCCGGCGATCCGGTCAACCGGATGCTGTTTGCCGAGCAGCGGATCGGCCTTGCAGGCGACATGCTGCGGAAAGTCGATCTGATGAGCATGGCGAATGCGCTGGAAGTGCGCAGCCCGTTCCTGGACAGGGACGTAACGGATGTCGCTGCGGCCATTCCGGGCGCATGGAAGCTCGAAAGAGGCCGTGGCAAAGCCATTCTCCGGGATGCTTTTTCCGACCGGCTGCCGCCGGATGTTTTCAAGCTCCCGAAAAAGGGTTTCGAGATGCCGATCGCGGACTGGCTGTGCACCAGTCTGCGCGACCGGCTGCGTGCCGCCAGCGATCCCGGATTTCTGCGCCGCCAGGGCATGATCAACCCGGAGCCAGTTCGGCGCTGGCTGACGGACCTGTTGTCTGGGCGCCGCGATACAAGCTGGCAGCTCTGGACGTTACTGGCCTTTCAGGCATGGGCCGAGGGTGAAGGTATTACAGGTTAGCGGATCTGCGTGCCCATCAGATCGTAGGCGTCCGCCTTGTCGATCTTCACCCTGACGATGTCGCCGACCTGCACCCCGGCGGCATTTTTTATTTTTACCACACCGTCGATTTCCGGCGCGTCGGCGAAGGAGCGGCCCACGGCCGTGGTGCGTCTGGTTTCGTCGACGAGCACGTCGAGCGTACGGCCGACGAAGCGCTTCAGCCGTTCCGCACTGATCGTCTGCTGGGCGGCCATGAAACGCTCCCAGCGTTCCTGCTTGACCTCGTCCGGCACATGGCCCGGCAGGTCGTTGGCGGCGGCGCCCTCGACATTTTCGTATTTGAAGCAGCCGACGCGGTCGAGCTCGGCCTCCCGCATCCACTGCAGCAGGAACTCGAAATCGGCATCGGTCTCGCCGGGAAAGCCGACGATGAAGGTGGAGCGGATGGCAAGGTCGGGGCAGGTCTCCCGCCAGGCGCGGATGCGCTGCAGCACCTTCTCCTGGTTGCCCGGCCGGCGCATCGCCTTCAGCACGCGCGGCTCGGCATGCTGGAAGGGAATGTCGAGATAGGGCAGCAGCTTGCCCTCGGCCATCAGCGGGATGACCTCGTCCACATGCGGATAGGGGTAGACGTAATGCAGCCGCACCCAGGCGCCGAGACTGCCCATGGCCTCGCAGAGCTCGGTCAGCCGCGCCTTCACCTTGCGGCCGCGCCAGTCGCTCTCGGCATGTCTCAGATCGACGCCGTAAGCCGAGGTATCCTGCGAAATGACCAGCAGCTCCTTGACGCCCGCCTTTACCAGCCGTTCGGCCTCGTAGAGCACGTCATTGCTCTGCCGGCTGGTCAGCCTGCCGCGCATGCTCGGGATGATGCAGAAGCTGCAGCTGTGGTTGCAGCCTTCCGAGATCTTCAGATACGCGTAATGCCGGGGCGTGAGCTTGATGCCCTGCGGCGGCACCAGGTCGACAAAGGGGTCGTGGGTCGGCGGCGCCGCTTCGTGCACGGCTTCAACCACGGCCTCGTATTGCTGCGGCCCGGTGATTGCCAGCACATCGGGAAACATGCCGCGGATCCGGTCCGCCTCGACGCCCATGCAGCCGGTGACGATGACGCGGCCGTTCTCGCGCATCGCCTCGCCGATCGCCTCCAGCGATTCCTGCTTGGCGCTGTCGAGGAAGCCGCAGGTATTCACCAGCACGACATCGGCGGCGTCGTAGGAGCCGGAGATCGCATAGCCTTCGGCGCGGAGCTTGGTGACGATGCGCTCGGAATCGACCAGCGCCTTGGGGCAGCCGAGGCTGACCAGGCCGACCTTCGGCGCGGTATTCGCAGGGGCGGGTTTGCTCATGGCGGCGGCTTATAGACCCGAAGCGGGTGGCTGACCAGAGGCTGCGGCCTTACGCCGCTTCGACCGCGCGTAGCGGCATCTGCGTGCGCACCAGGCGGCCCAGCAGCGAGACCAGCAGGATGGCGCGGTTGCCATCCACGGCCTCCTCGAACAGGGCCTGGGTATCGGCCATCGGGCCTTCGACGACGCGCAGGGTCTGGCCCGGCCGGAACTGCGGCGGGTTCAGCCGGATGAAGCCCTTGTCATCCTCGCGGGCCCGGATTTCCGCGATCACCGGTTCCGGCACCGGGATCGGCTTGTCGCCACTCATCACCAGGCCGACGACGCCGCGCGTGCCGTTCACTGACCGCCAGCGCTGCGCTTCCATGTCGATCCCGGCGAAGAGGTAGCGGGGAAAGAGCGGCGCCGCGACGATCTCCGTCCTGCCGGCATGGCGACGCATCTTCTGGTACTGCGGCAGATAGACCCCAAAGCCCTGGTTCTGCAGATGCTGCGCGGCCAGCTTCTCCTTGCCCGGCTGGGTATAGACGGCAAACCAGGAGATCATGCCGCCCGCTCCTTCGTACCGTCAGTATTGCGGCCGCCTGCCTTCGGCGTGACATGCAGCAGCGGGGGCACCACCAGCTGCCCCGGAGGCAGATCTTTCGCCATGGCGTCGTAGACGGTCTGCGGTGCGGCCGTATCGGCAATCGCCACCAGTTCGGCACCCAGCTTCAGCGCGGCCCGCAGATCGGCGCAGACAGGGCGGCCATGGAAATCCGCGACGTTGCGGCCCGGCGCGATGACCGCCACCACGCTCAGGCCCGCGGCGGAGGCCGATAGCAGGGCGATCTCGGCCAGCTCGCCCGCGCCGGCAATGGCGACCTTCCGCACGCCGCGCGAGGCGGCTTTCGTGAAGGCCTCCTCATACTGACCGCGGGCACGGCGGAAGAAGGAAAGCGAGACGCTCAGATACTCCGCCACCAGCCGGCTTTTCTCGGCAAAGCCCTTGGGCGTCAGGTAATAGGCATAGCGCCGCGCCGGGGCGGCCTGGATCTTCACCAGGCCCTTGGAGACGCAGCGCTTGAGCAGCGCGTTGGCCAGCCCGAGCGCGATACCCAGCCGGCCGGCGAGGCTGCGCTGGGTATGCTCGTCGGAGGCGCCGATGGCATCCAGAAGGGCGGCCATGGTGGCAGCGTCCTGGCTGGGTTCGGCCGGCTTGCCCGCGGGTGCGTTCATGACGTGAACGATAGCCCGCGGGCCGAGTCGGGTCAATCGGATTATCCCGTTGAAAACCTTTAATTAACTACTGCCGCGCCAGCAGGGCCTCGACCCCGGCGGCGATCCGCAGCAGGCGGTGATCCTGGCCGTTGCGCGCCACCAGCATCAGGCCGACATGCAGCCCCGACACGGGCAGGGGCAGCGAGATCGCGCAGCAATCGAAGAAATTCCACACCGAAGTGTTCCGCAGCAG
>NZ_DATGQG010000125.1:0-9234 GCF_035304305.1 Ferrovibrio sp. | reverse complement strand
CCGGATGCCGCGCAGAGGATGATCACCTCGATCCTGCGCGAGATGTATCTGCGCTATGCCTTTTACGCGACGCTCGTCGCCATCGGATTCTGGGCCGCGGCGCTGCTGTTCTGGCTGTTCGGTGGGCCGGCAACCTTTCGGTAAGCTTTGTGATCTGCCTGTGACCGGGGATATCCGGAATTCAATTTTACATGTCGCTGTTTTGCGCCGAAATTCCCCCCGGGTTCAGGACCTCCTGACTTTCATGTGAGTGCGGCACCGACCGCAGCTACTCGCCGGATGAGCAGAAGCTCGCCGCGCGACACGCGCTCCTGTTGCCCCAGTGATACTTGCGTTGATTTCCGAGTGCATCGCCAACCGCATTTTCCATAGGGGAACACGAATGTCTGTATCCGCTGTCGACGACAAATATGTCATCGCCAAAAACGAGACCAAGTATTTCAACACCCGCTACCTGACCTGGAACGACAAGGGCTCGAACCTCAAGGTCGCCTCCGTCGACACGCATAGCAAGGCCGGCGTGAAGCTCACGTTCTGGGATGACGGCACCGTCATTTACCGTCCTCCGACAGGCTGGGAAGGGCTCGACAGCATCACCTACACGGTGGTCGACGCGGCCGGAAACCGGGATACGGGCACGCTGTTCATGCAGGTCGGCAGCGGCGTCCAGCAGCCGGAACCGACTCCCGATCCGCCGCCGTCATCAGGCAGCGGCAATCCGGTCATTGCCGGCGACGACAACTATGCGATTGCCAAGGGCGAAACCAAGTATTTCAATACACGTCACCTCATGTTCAACGACAAGGGGGCCGATGGCGGCCTGAAGGTGAGTGCCATCGACGATGTCAGCGCGGCCGGCGTGAAGCTGGAGAAATGGACCGACGGCACGGTGGTCTACCGACCACTGGCCGGGTGGGAAGGCGTTGACCGGATCACCTACACGGTCACCGACAAGGATGGCAGCAGCGACACGGCCAGTGTCTACATCAAGGTCGGCAACGGCACGGTGACGCCGGTGCCGCAGGAGCCGGCGCCCAAGCCCGGCGGCAGCGGCAATCCGGTAGTCGCCGTCGACGACAACTATGTCATCGCCAAGGGCGAGACCAAGTATTTCAACACGCGGCACCTGACCCTGAACGACAAGGGCGCCGATGGCGGCCTCAAGGTGAGCGCCATCGACGACGTGACGGCCGCAGGCGTGAAGCTGGAGAAATGGGATGACGGCACGGTGGTCTACAGGCCGCCGGCCGGCTGGGAGGGGACCGACCGGATCACCTACACGCTGACCGACAAGGACGGCAGCACCGATACCGCGACGGTCTACATCAAGGTCGGCAGCGGAACGGCCTCGCCGGCCCCGAACCCGCAGCAGCCGGCGCCCGGTACGCCCGGCAAGACCATCACCGGCACCAAGGCGGCAGAGACGCTGAACGGCACCGCGGGCAACGACGTGATCAATGGCGGCGCCGGGAACGACATCCTGAATGGCGGCGACGGCGATGACGTGCTGACCGGCGGCACCGGGCGCGACCATCTCAACGGCGGCGCTGGCAACGACACGGCGAGCTTCGCCGATGCCGTGGGGAGCATTACCGCCGACCTCGCCACCGGCGTGGCAACCCAGGCCGTCCGCATCATGGCCATGGGCGATTCCAACACCTATGGCGTGATCGGCTACAGCAACAAGGAAAGCGGCGGCTATCGCGGCAAGCTGGCGAAGAAGCTGTCCGATGCCGGGATAAAGTTCGACAATGTCGGCGGGCTGAAGAACGGCTCAGGTTTCGACAACGAGCATGAGGGGCTGAACGGCTATACCTCCGACCAGCTGGCCGCCCGGGCGCCGTCGGCGCTGTCGCAGCACAAGCCCGACGTGATCCTGCTGATGTCGGGAAGCAACGACGCCAAGACGGATTCGGTGGCGCAGATGAAGGCCGACCTGACCAAGCTGATCGACACGATTGCCGCCAACGCGCCGGATTCGCATATCCTGCTGGGTACGGCGCCGCCGTCGCGGCCCGACAACACGGCCGGCATCTCGCATACCAAGATGGCCGAATACAACGCCTGGATCCCCAGCCTGGTCAGCGCCAAGGCGGCGGCCGGCATGAAGATCTCGCTGGTCAACAACGGCAACCTGACGGTGAACGACATCTCGCCGCTGGGCCAGGATTCCGGCGTGCATCTGTCGGCCGCGGGCTACGAGAAACTGGCGACCAACTGGTTCAACGCCCTGAAGGGCCTGGGTGTGGAGCAGGGCACGATTGCCGTGAATCGCGACACGATGACGGGCATCGAGAATCTCACCGGCTCGAACCAGGCCGACATCCTGCGCGGCGACGGCAAGGCCAACGTGCTGAACGGGCTGGGCGGCAATGACCAGCTCTGGGGCGGCGGTGGCGCCGACATCTTCATGTTCCAGAAGGGGAAAGGCGGTCACGACAGGATCCTCGACTTCAACCGTGCCGAGGGCGACCGCCTGAAGACCGACTACAAGGTCGGCGATATCAAGGGCTGGGGTACCAACACGCTCACCTTCGATACCGCGACCACCAATCCGGAGACGGTGCAGTCCAACCATGTCTGGACGCAGTCGGACCTGATCTTCATGTAAGGGAAATCTGCCTGCCTGCCCCCGTGCCGCGGGGGCAGGGGGGGCGGAGAGCTGCCGAAGAGGCGCGGGAATGGTGGGCCCGGCAGGACTTGAACCTGCAACCAGACCGTTATGAGCGGCCGGCTCTAACCAATTGAGCTACAGGCCCGTAGCACCAGAAAAACGCCCCGGGAATTCCGGGGCGTTTGTTCTTACGTGTCCAGGAACGAGCGCAATTTACGCGACCGGCTCGGGTGCTTCAACTTCCGCAGCGCCTTGGCCTCGATCTGGCGGATGCGCTCGCGGGTGACCGAGAACTGCTGGCCGACTTCCTCCAGCGTATGGTCAGTGTTCATGCCGATGCCGAAGCGCATGCGCAGCACGCGCTCCTCGCGCGGGGTGAGGGTCGCCAGCACCCGCGTGGTGGTCTCGCGCAGGTTGGAGTTGATCGCGGCATCCACCGGGAGGACGGCATTCTTGTCCTCGATGAAGTCGCCGAGATGGCTGTCTTCCTCGTCGCCGATCGGCGTCTCGAGGCTGATCGGCTCCTTGGCGATCTTCAGTACCTTGCGCACCTTCTCCAGCGGCATGCCGAGCTTGGTCGCCAGTTCCTCCGGGGTCGGCTCCCGGCCGATCTCGTGCAGCATCTGGCGGCTGGTGCGTACCAGCTTGTTTATCGTCTCGATCATGTGCACCGGGATGCGGATGGTGCGGGCCTGGTCGGCAATCGAGCGGGTGATCGCCTGCCGGATCCACCAGGTGGCGTAGGTCGAGAACTTGTAGCCGCGGCGGTATTCGAACTTGTCGACCGCCTTCATCAGGCCGATGTTGCCTTCCTGGATCAGGTCGAGGAATTGCAGGCCGCGGTTGGTGTATTTCTTGGCGATCGAGATGACGAGGCGCAGGTTGGCCTCCACCATCTCCTTCTTCGCCACGCTGGCCTCGCGCTCGCCCTCGCGCACCTGCTTGTAGATGCGCTTGAACTCCGAGATCGGCAGGCCGAACTCGGTGGCGATGGCGGCAATCTGCTCGCGGATCGGATTGATTTCCCTGGCGCCGGCCTCGGCGAATTTCGCCCAGCCCTTGTGGGTCTTCAGTTTGGCGACCTTCTCGAGCCATTTCGGGTCGAGCTCCTGACCCTCATACTGGCGCAGGAATTCGTCGCGCGGAATCTTGTAGGATTCGGCGACGCGCAGCAGCCGGCCTTCGAGCATCATCAGCCGCTTGTTCAGGCTGTACATGTTCTCGACCAGCGACTCGATGCGGCTGTTGTTCAGGTGCACCGACTCCATCAGGCGCACCATTTCCTGCTTCAGCTTGGCGTAGGCCTTGTCCTTCTTCGCGTCCACATCGGCATGGACAAGGGCAGCCTGCAGGCGCTCTTCCTGGGTCTTCTGCAGCTTCTTGTAATGCTTGGCGATGGCGTCGAAGGCTTCCAGCACCTGCGGCTTGAGCTGCGCCTCCATGGCGGCGAGCGACAGGTTCGCCTCGTCGTCCTCGTCCATCTCTTCCTGCGGCGGCGCCGCCTCCGCGGCAGGCTCGGCGGCCTTGGCCTTCTTTTCGGCCTTCGGCGCCTCAGCCTTCACCGGCGCGGCAGGCTTGGCTTCCGCCACCGGAGCGGCTTCTTCCTCTTCGCCGTCGATGCCGGCCGGGTCGGGGCCGCCGCCGCCGCCCATGGTGGCCTCGAGATCGACCACGTCGCGCAGCAGGATCTTGCCGTCGACCAGATCATCGCGCCAGTTCACGATCGCCTGGATGGTCAGCGGGCTTTCGCAGATCGCGCCGATCATCTTCTCGCGACCGGCCTCGATGCGCTTGGCAATCGCGATCTCGCCTTCGCGGGACAGCAGCTCGACCGAGCCCATCTCGCGCAGATACATGCGGACCGGGTCGTCGGTGCGGTCGACCTCGGCCTTGGCAGGCGCGGTCTCGCCCTCGGCGGTCTCCGCGTCGGCTTCCGTCTCGTCCTTCTCGGCGGCGGTGTCGTCGGGCTCCTCGGACTCCACGATGGTGATGCCCATTTCGGACAGCATCGCCATGGTGTCTTCGATCTGCTCGGACGAAACCTGCTCTGGCGGCAGTACGGCGTTGATCTCGTCATAGGTGACGTAGCCGCGCTCTTTCGCCTTCGCGAGCATGCGCTTGATCGCCGCCACCGAAGCGTCGATCAGCGGGGTGTCGACGGTCTCTTCCTTTTCGGGAGCCTCGGTGGCATCCGCAGCCGCTGCTTGTTTAGCCATGCCGGTTCCTAACTCGTCCTATCCTGAAAAAACGCTGAGCCGCCCACGCTGGAACGGCTCAATCCTGATCCGACACCGAGACCTGGCTGCGCGCAGAGCCGACCTCTGCCTTCAGGGCCACAAAGCGCTGCCATGCCTCGGGATTCGTGTTTGTGGCAAGTTCGGCCTCAGCCGCCGCCAGTTCCTGTTCCAGTTCCGCCAAGCGGTAACGCTGCACGGCCTGCCACCAACCCCTCTCGACCTTTTCCGGCGCGGTGTCCGCTCGTGCAAACGGTTCAATGACCCGCCCAGTCCCGCCGATGACGGCATCAAGCAGGGACCCGAGTCCCTGCTGCCTCAAATGGGCCGCGAAGGCCTCGCCGTCAAGCCCTGGATGGCGGGAAGCTTCTTCTAGAATCCGTGTCTTAAGGCTGTCAAGCGGACCTTCCGGAAAGGTCAGGGCGGCAAAGGCCTGACCGTGTTCCTCGAGCAGAAAAGGGTGGGTGACGACCGCGGCCAGCAGGGCCCGTTCCGTTCTGCCGGTCTGCTCGGGGATCGGGCCCCGGAAACCCTCGGGTTCCGCCGGGCGGCCGAAGCCGGGGCGGCCGCCCCGCGGCCCTGACCAGGTCCGGGCCGGGGCGAACAGGGTGCGCAGCCGGGCCCGGAAATGGTCCCGATAGTGGTTCTGGACCGCCGGATTCCGGATCTCGCCGGCCAGGGCGAAGAGGGCGGCCTCTAGGGCTGCCCGGCGTTCCGGAGTGTCCAGGGGGCGCCCCTCGGTTTCCCGGCGCCAGAGGACGTCCGCCAGCGGCAGGGCCCGGGCCAGCACCTCTTCCATGGCCGCCTTGCCCTGGTTGCGGACCAGATCGTCCGGGTCCTGCCCGGCAGGCAGGATGGCGAAGCGGAAGGAATGGCCCGGCTCGAGCAGGGGCAGGGCCCGGTCGGCGGCCCGCAGCGCCGCCCGCCAGCCGGCGGCATCACCGTCGAAGCAGAGGATCGGCTCAGCGCAGAGCCGCCAGAGCAGCGCGATCTGCTCTTCGGTCAGCGCGGTGCCCAGCGGAGCCACGGCATGATCGATCCCGGCCTGCGCCAGAGCGATCACATCCATATAGCCTTCCACCACGATGACCGTACCGCTCTCGCGGGCGGCTTCACGGGCCAGCGCGTGGTTGTAGAGATTGCGGCCCTTGTGGAAGAGGGGAGTCTCCGGGGAATTCAGATATTTCGCCGGCGCATCGGAATCGAGTGCGCGGCCGCCGAAGGCGATGATCCGTCCGCGACGGTCGCCGATCGGGAACATGATCCGGTTGCGGAAGCGGTCATAGGTGGCGCCGCCATCCTCCGGCTTGATCAGCAGACCGGCCTCGACCAGCAGGGGCTCGGGCAGGCCGCGGGCCAGCAGGGCTTCCTTCAGGGCCGTGCGTGAACCGGGCGCAAAGCCCAGACGGAACCGCTCGATCGTCTCCGGCTTCAGTCCCCGCTTCTGGATATAGGCGCGGGCTTCCGCCGCGCTGCCGCCCTGCAGCTGCGCCTGGAACCACCGGGCGGCTTCCTCCATGGCCTTTCCGAGCGTGGCGACCTGGTCGGCCTTCTCGCGGTCCTCCGGCCGCACCCGCGGCACGGCGAGGCCGGCTTCCTGCGCCAGCTGCTCGACGGCTTCGGGAAAGGCCAGTCCGCTGCTGCGCATGACGAAGCCGATCACATCGCCATGGGCGCCGCAGCCGAAGCAGTGGAAGAAGCCCTTCTCGTCGTTGACGGTGAAGGACGGGGTCTTCTCGTTGTGGAAAGGGCAGAGGCCGGTGAATTCCCGCCCGCGCTTGATCAGCCGCATGGACCGGCCCACAACGCCCGACAATGGCAGCCGGTTGCGCAATTCCTCAAGGAAGGAATCGGGAAATGCCATCACGCTTCCCCGGCGGCTGCCCCGGGCCCGATCAGCTCAGCTGGGCTTTCAGGATCGCCGCCGCCTTGGCGAAGTCCATCTGGCCGGCATATTTCGCCTTCAGCACGCCCATGGCCTTGCCCATATCCTTGATGCCCTGGGCGCCGACCTCGGCGATGGCCGCCCTGGCCGCTGCCTCCACCTCGGCTTCCGACAGCTGCTTGGGCAGGAAGCTCTCGATGATGGCGATTTCTTCCTTCTCCTGGCTGGCCAGGTCGTCGCGGCCGCCCTGCTCGTAGAGCGCCACGGATTCCCGGCGCTGCTTCACCATGGTCTGCAGCAGGGAGAGGATGGCTTCGTCCGGAATGCCGGTGCGGTCGTCGCCGCTGGTGCGGGCGGCGATGTCGCGATCCTTCAGCGCCGCCAGGATGAGGCGAAGGGTGGCCACCCGGCGCGCATCCTTGGCCTTCATGGCGTCCTTGAGCGCCTGGTTGAGCGTCTCGCGCAGCATCAGCCTGTCCTCTGCGGTAATGGAATCGGAGCTTTTTGGAAGGGGCGCAGCATAGCCCACGGCCGGGCTGCATGCAAAAGATATAACTCTTTGATATTGCAGCTTTAATATCGATCAGAGCGGGCTTGACGCACGGTGGCATTTTGATAAGGTCCGCCCCCGGTTGACGCGGTGAGCGCTCGCCGCCGCACCATCGTTATAATCCGTACCGTACCGCCGGAGCCGGGGTTTTCCATCGCCCTCCGGTGGTTTTTTGCGGCCAGAAGCCGCCCGCAGGGGCTGGCGGCCGCCAGTTTGGAGAGCCGGTCATGGCCGAGACACCGAAATATCCAGCACCCCCGGGCCCGGGCTATTCGGGCGTCGTGGTGCTGGCGGATGGTTCTGTGTTCTGGGGTCATGGTCTGGGGGCCGAAGGGGCAACGGTCGGCGAGGTCTGTTTCAACACCTCGATGACGGGCTACCAGGAAATCCTCACCGATCCGTCCTATGCCGGCCAGATCATCACCTTCACCTTTCCCCATATCGGCAATACCGGCACCAATCTGGAAGATATCGAGACGCAGGGTATCGCCGCCCGCGGCCTGATCCTGCGCGCGCCGATCACCAATCCGTCGAATTTCCGCAACCAGACGCATCTCGACGAGTGGCTGAAGCTGCGCAATCTGGTCGGCGTCTCGGGCATCGACACCCGTGCCCTGACACGGCGGATCCGCGACCGCGGCGCGCCGAACGGCGTCATTGCGCATAGCCGCGACGGCAGGTTCGATCTCGCCGCGCTGCACCGGCAGGCGCAGGAATGGCCGGGGCTCGAAGGCATGGATCTCGCCGCGGAAGTGAGCTGCCGCCAGACCTATACCTGGGACGAGACCCGCTGGGTGCTCGGCAAGGGCTACGGGAAGCTGACCGATCCGAAATTCCACGTCGTCGCCATCGATTTCGGCATCAAGCGCAACATCCTGCGTTGCCTCGCCGATGTCGGTTGCAAGGTGACGGTCGTGCCGGCGAACGCCACGGCGGAAGACGTGCTGCGGCACAAGCCGGACGGCATCTTCCTGTCCAACGGCCCGGGCGATCCCGCCGCCACCGGCACCTATGCCGTGCCGACCATCAAGGCGCTGGTCGACAGCGGCAAGCCGGTCTTCGGCATCTGCCTCGGCCACCAGATGCTGGCGCTGGCGCTGGGCGGCAAGACCGCGAAGATGGAGCGTGGCCATCGCGGCGCCAACCATCCGGTGAAGGATACCGAAACCGGCAAGGTGGAGATCACCAGCCAGAATCACGGCTTCTGCGTACTGGAAGCCAGCCTGCCGCCGAATGTGGTGCGCACGCATGTCTCGCTGTTCGACGGCTCCAACGAAGGCCTGAAGCTGACCGACAAGCCGGTCTTCTCGGTGCAGCATCACCCCGAAGCGTCGCCCGGCCCGCAGGACAGCCATTACCTCTTCAAACGCTTCGTCGATCTGATGGAGCAGCAGCGCAGCTGACGTGCCAGGTCGCGCTGCCCCAGGTGGAACATGCCAAAAAGAACCGACATAAAAAGCATCCTGATCATCGGCGCCGGTCCCATCGTGATCGGCCAGGCCTGCGAGTTCGACTATTCCGGCACCCAGGCCTGCAAGGCGCTGAAGGCCGAGGGTTACCGCGTCATCCTGATCAACTCGAACCCTGCCACGATCATGACCGATCCGGGCCTGGCGGATGCGACCTATATCGAGCCGATCACGCCCGAGATCGTTACCAAGGTCATCGAGAAGGAAAAGCCGGATGCGCTGCTGCCCACCATGGGCGGCCAGACGGCGCTGAACACGGCGATGAAGCTGGCCGAGAGCGGCGTGCTGGACAAGCTTGGCGTCAAGCTGATCGGCGCCAGCCGCGAAGCCATTGCCATGGCTGAGGACCGCGAGCTGTTCCGCCAGGCGATGACGCGGCTCGGCCTCGACATGCCGCGTTCGGGTACCGCGCATTCGCTCGAGGAAGCCCGCGCGCTGCTGGCGGAAGTGGGGCTGCCGGCGGTAATCCGCCCGTCGTTTAC
>NZ_DATGQG010000124.1:0-61332 GCF_035304305.1 Ferrovibrio sp. | reverse complement strand
CCGGTTCTCACGCTCGCCATCCCGGGTTCCGCGCCGGCCGCTGTCCTGCTCGCCGCCATGCTGATCCACGGCATCCGGCCCGGGCCGCTCATCATGGTCGAGAATCCGCAGTTCGTATACGACGTCGTGACCATGATGCTGCTGGCCTCGTTCGGCATCCTGTTCTACGGGCTGGTCCTCACCAAGGTGCTGGTGAAGGTTCTGCTGGTGCCACGTGCACTCATCATGCCGGTCATTTTCGTGCTCTGCGCCGTGGGCTCCTACGCCATCGCCTCGCGCCCGTTCGACATTCTCGTGATGCTGGTCTTCGGCGTGCTTGGGCTGGTGCTGCGGCAGTTCAACTATCCGCCGGCGCCCCTGGTGCTCGGGATCGTGCTGGGCGATCTGCTCGACAAGAATCTGCGCCGCGGCCTGACCCTGTCGGATGGCGACCTCGCACCGTTCTTTACGCGACCGATCAGCCTGATTGTTTTCCTGCTGGTGGCCTTCACGGTGCTGATGAGCGTGCCTCCGGCGCGGCGTGCGATCGGCCAGGGTGCGGGGCTGCTGCTCCGGCCATTCCGGCGCGGCGCCTGACTCAGAATTGACGGAATGGGCCGGCAGCCGTTATAAGTAACTGGTCAGTTACAAAGGTTGGCGATGCGGATCAGCTTGTGCAACGAGGTGCTCGGTGGAATGTCGCTGCAGGCGCAATGCGCGCTGGCGGCATCACTGGGTTATGACGGGCTGGAGATCGCGCCGTTCACGCTGGCCGATGATCCGCTGACCCTCGATACCGCCGCCATCCGCGGAATCCGGAAAACCGTCGAGGATGCCGGCCTGGCTGTGACCGGGCTGCACTGGCTGCTGGTCGCGCCCAAGGGTCTGTCGATCACCGATCCCGATCCGCCGACCCGGCGCCGCACGATCGAGGCGATGAAGCGCCTCTGCTTCATGTGCGCCGAACTTGGCGGCCGCTATCTCGTCCACGGCTCGCCGGCCCAGCGCCGCCTGCCCGATCGCGACATCCATGCGGCGAAGGGTTATGCGCTGGAGGCTTTCCGCAAGGCGGCGCAGGCGGCGGAAGACGCAGGCGTCATCTACTGTCTCGAGCCGCTGGGCCGTACCGAAACGAATTTCGTCAACACGGTGGCGGAGGCGATCGGTGTCGTCGAAGGGATCGCCAGCACCAACTTCCGTACCATGATCGACTGCTCGGCCGCGGGGCAGACCGAAACCGAGAGCGTGCCGGACCTGATCCGGCAATGGCTGCCCAGCGGCATGATCGCCCATATCCAGGTCAACGATCCGAACCGCAAGGGACCGGGGCAGGGCGAGATGGATTTCGCGCCGATCCTCGCGGCACTGAAGCAGCATGGCTATGACGGCGATATCGGGGTCGAGCCCTTCATCTATGAGCCCGATGGCCCGGGCGTGGCGGAGCACAGCATTCGCTACCTGCGCGATCTGCTCGGGAAGCTGGCATGACGGCGCCGGTATTCCGCATCAGCGATATCCGGCTGTATGAACGGCCGGTGCGGCTGCGCATGCCGTTCCGTTTCGGCGTGGTGACCCTGCGCGATGCGCCGCAGGTATTCGTATCGCTGCGGGTCACGCTGGCCGATGGTCGCAGCGCCGCCGGCGCAGCCGCCGAGCTCATGGCGCCGAAATGGTTCGACAAGGACCCGGCGCTCTCGAACGAGCAGAACTTCGCGCAGCTGCGGCTGAGCCTGCAGAATGCGCGGGCAGCCTACACGGCGGACGCCACATCACGCACCGCCTTCGGCCATTCCGCCGCGCATCATCACGTTCTGGTGCGGCAGGGGGATGGGCAGGGGCTGAATGCGCTTGTGGCCAGCTACGGTCCCGCCCTGCTGGATCGCGCCGTCATCGATGCGCTGTGCCGCATTCATGATCTGCCATTCGTAACGGCCCTGCAGCGCAACCTGTTCGGCATCGACGCCACGTTGACTCCCGATCTGGCCGAGTTTGATCTGGCTGCTTTCCTCAACGGGCTGCAGCCGACGCGCCGGATCGCGGTACGGCATACCGTGGGGATGCTCGATCCTCTCGCCGAAGCCGATCTTGCTGCCGACAGCCGGCTCGGCGACGGGTTGCCGGAGACGCTGGAGGGCAATGTCACGGCCTATGGTCTGCGCTTCTTCAAGCTCAAGGTCGGCGGCAACGTGGATGAGGATCTGAAGCGGCTGCGCGCCATCGCCGCCGTTCTGGACCGGCAGGTCGAACCCTATCAGGCCAGTCTTGACGGCAATGAACAGTATGACGACGCCGCCGGCATCGCCGCGCTTTGGCAGGCGATGCAGGGCGAGGCTGCCCTGCGGCGGCTCTGCGCCTCGATCCTCTATATCGAACAGCCGATCCGGCGCGCGGTGGCGCTGGAGCAGCCGGTGGATGGCTTGAGTGCGCAAGTGCCGGTCATCATCGACGAATCCGATGCCGATTACGATGTCTTTCCCGCGGCGCGGAAGCTCGGTTATCGCGGCATCTCGTCGAAGACCTGCAAGGGCGTCTACCGCG
This sequence comes from Ferrovibrio sp., assembly GCF_035304305.1. Taxonomy (GTDB): domain Bacteria; phylum Pseudomonadota; class Alphaproteobacteria; order Ferrovibrionales; family Ferrovibrionaceae; genus Ferrovibrio. The sequence goes on along the minus strand of NZ_DATGQG010000124.1, from coordinate 58,815 downwards.
CGATCCTGAATGCCGCGCGCTGCCAGGCATGGGGCAGGGAGTATTTCATTACCGGCGAAGACCTCACCTGCCAGGCCGGCCTGGCAGTACAGCAGGATCTTGCACTGGTCGCTGCGCTCGGCCTCACCCATGTGGAGCGCAACGGCCATCATTATGTCGATGGCTTCGGTTCCGCGCCCGTGGCCGAGCAGCAGGCCTTTCTCAGCGCCCATCCCGATCTCTACCGCCGCAGCGGTGACCGCGTGCGGCTGCATATCGAGAATGGCGACCTGGCGCTGGACAGCATCCTCGACGCGCCCGGATTCGCCTCCGCCGCGGAACCGGACTGGACCGCACTCGCGGCCATGCCCGCATCCGATTTCAACCAGGGACAGACTCGATGAGCAAAGACATCCGCCTCGGCATCATCATGAACGGCGTCACCGGACGCATGGGCATGAACCAGCACCTGATCCGCTCCATCGTGGCGATCCGCCAGGATGGCGGCGTGGTGCTGAAGAATGGTCGCCGGGTGATGCCCGACCCGATCCTGGTGGGGCGCGATATCGACAAGGTCGGCCGGCTGGCCAGGCAGCACGGCATCGAGCGCTATACCGATGACCTCGATGCCGCGCTGAAGAACAAGGATGACATCCTGTTCTTCGACGCCGCCACCACGCAGCTGCGTGCCGGCCTGCTGAAGAAGGCGATGGCTGCCGGCAAGCACGTCTATTGCGAGAAGCCGATTTCGGAAACGCTGGACGTTGCCATGGACCTGGTGAAGGCGGCGAAGAAATACGGCGTCAAGAACGGCGTCGTCCAGGACAAGCTGTTCCTGCCCGGCCTCGAGAAGATGAAGGTGCTGATCGACAGCGGCTTCTTCGGCAAGATCCTCTCGGTGCGCGGCGAGTTCGGCTACTGGGTCTTCGAGGGTGACTGGCAGGTGGCCCAGCGCCCGAGCTGGAACTACCGCGTCAAGGACGGCGGCGGCATCATTCTCGACATGCTCTGTCACTGGCGTTACGTGCTGGACAACCTGTTCGGCAACGTGAAGAGCGTCTCCTGCCTGGGCGCCACTCATATCCCGAAGCGCTGGGACGAGAAGGGCAAGCCCTACAAGGCCGACGCCGATGACGCCGCCTACGCGACCTTCGAACTGGAAGGCGGCGTGATCGCCCAGATCAATTCCTCCTGGGTCACCCGCGTGCGCCGCGACGACCTCGTCACCTTCCATGTTGACGGCACGCTGGGCTCGGCCGTGGCCGGCCTGCATAAATGCTTCATCCAGCCCCGCCAGGCGACGCCGAAGCCGGTCTGGAATCCCGACCTGCCGCAGAGCATCAACTTCTTCGAGACCTGGCAGGAAGTGCCCGACAACAAGGTCTATCCGAACGGCTTCCGCGCCCAGTGGGAGATGTTCATCCGCCATATCGTCGACAACGAGCCGTTCAAGTGGACGCTGCTGGAGGGCGCCAAGGGCGTGCAGCTCGCCGAGGCCGGCCTGAAGAGCTGGAAGGAGCGCCGCTGGATCGATCTTCCGGAACTGAAGGCGTGACGGCATGACGACGCTCAATCTTCCCGTCAGCGCCGGCAAACTGGCGCCCTATACGCTCAGGACCGCCAGGGGATTCCAGGGCGCCAGGCCGCCCTTCAACCGCATCGCCTTCGCGGCGGCCCATGTCGTGGCCGACCCGCTGGCCGACAACGATCCCTGGCTCAGCCCCGCGATCGACTGGGAGCGCACGATCGCCTTCCGGCGCCATCTCTGGTCGCTCGGTTTCGGCGTGGCGGAAGCGATGGACACCGCGCAGCGCGGCATGGGCCTGGACTGGAAGGATGCGCTCGAACTGGTGCGCCGCTCGCTGGACGCGGCGAAGGACGTGCCCGGCGCTGTGGTCGCCTCGGGCGCCGGCACCGACCATCTGGCACCGGGGCCGGATGTCACCATCGACAGGGTGATTGCCGCCTACGAGGAACAGTGCAGTGCCATCGAAAAACTGGGCGGCCGCATCATCCTGATGGCCAGCCGTGCGCTGGCCGCATGCGCAAAGTCGCCGGACGACTATGCCAGGGTCTACGGACGCATCCTCAGCCAGGTGAAGCAGCCGGTAATCCTGCACTGGCTGGGCGAGATGTTCGATCCCGCGCTGGAAGGCTACTGGGGCAATGGCGACCACATGAAGGCGATGGAGACCTGCCTCGATGTGATCGCCGCCAATGCGGCCAAGGTCGACGGGATCAAGATCTCGCTGCTCGACAAGGACAAGGAGATCGTCATGCGCCGCCGCCTGCCGAAGGGCGTGCGGATGTATACCGGCGACGATTTCAACTATGCCGAACTGATCGCCGGCGATACGCAGGGATATTCCGACGCCCTGCTGGGCATTTTCGATGCCATCGCGCCGGCGGCCTCGGCGGCGCTGGGGGCGCTTACCGCGGGTGACGAGAAACGGTTCCACGACATTCTCGGCCCCACCGTGCCGCTGTCCCGCCACATCTTCCGCGCGCCGACCCGCTTCTACAAGACCGGCGTGGTCTTCATGGCCTATCTGAACGGTCACCAGGACCATTTCGTCATGGTCGGCGGCCAGCAGAGCACGCGCTCGGCGCTGCATCTGGCCGAGCTGTTCCGTCTCGCCGATGCGGCCGGCCTCCTCAGCGATGCCGAGCGGGCCGCGGCGCGCATGAAGGCGGTGATGGCGGTGCACGGAGTGGCGGCATGACGGCGCCCGGCCCCCTGTCGCTCAACACCGCGACGGTGAAGGAGCAGTGGTCGCTGCAGCAATGCATCGAGGGCTGCGCGCGGCACGGCATCACCGGTATCTCGCCCTGGCGCGACAAGCTGGCGGAGTACGGCGTCCGGAATGCCGCGAAGCATATCCGCGATGTCGGCCTGGCGGTGACGGGCCTCTGTCGTGGCGGCATGTTTCCGGCCCCGGATGCCGCGGGACGCCAGGCGGCGATCGACGACAACCGGCGCGCCATCGACGATGCGGCGGCGCTGGGTGCGCAATGCCTCGTGCTGGTCGTCGGCGGCATGCCGCAGGGCTCAAAGGATCTGGCCGGCGCGCGCAGCCAGGTGCAGGACGGCATCGCCGCGGTGCTGGAGCATGCCCGGGCGGCGAAGATGCCGCTGGCCATCGAGCCACTGCACCCGATGTACGCTGCCGACCGCGCCTGCGTGAACACGCTGGCCCAGGCACTGGACATCTGCGACGCGCTCGGCTCCGGCCCCGGCGACGCCCATCTCGGGGTGGCGGTGGACGTCTATCACGTCTGGTGGGATCCGCAGCTGAAGGCCCAGATCGAGCGGGCGGCGAAACGCATCCTGGCCTTCCATATCTGCGACTGGCTGGTGCCGACCACCGACCTGCTGCTTGACCGCGGCATGATGGGAGACGGTGTGATCGATATCCCGGCCATCCGCGCCATGGTGGAGGCTGCCGGCTACAGGGGCTTCTGCGAGGTCGAGATCATGTCCGCCGGGAACTGGTGGAAGCGGGATGCCGATGAGGTTCTCCGCGTCTGCCAGGAGCGGCACCGCACCGTGGTCTGATCGTCCGGGCGGCGGGCTGCCGGCCCTTGAATTGCGTCATGAGCTTCCCGATGATGCGGGCCCGCCCCCGCGCCACGGATACGCCATGCTCCAGTCCTCGCCCCTCGCCATTCCCGGCGTCCTACGGCTGCTGCCGAGCACCCTGATGGATTCCCAGGGCTGGCAGACCACGCTCTACAGCGAGGCGTCATTCGCGGCGGCGGGCATCCACGATCGCTTCGTCCAGGACACGATCTTCTATGCCGACAAGCCGGGCAGTCTGCGCGGCCTGCATTACCAGCTGCCGCCGGCCGCGCAGGCGCTGCTGATCCGGGTCCTGCGCGGCAGCGCCACGGTTGCGGTGGCCGATCTGCGGCGCAGCTCGCAGACATTCGGTCGCGCCGTCACCGCCGATCTGTCCTACATGGCGGGCGACCAGCTCTATGTCATGCCGGGCTTCGCCTTTGGCTGGTGCAGCCGTGAGCCGGCGACGGAAATCCTGGTGAAGGCGAGCGCGCCGCATCACGCCGATCTGCTGCGCGGGATCAATGCCCGTGACCCGAAGCTGGCCATCGCCTGGCCTCTCAAGGGCGGCGATCTGCAATTCGCTCCCGGCGACATCGACCAGCCCATGCTGGCCGAGCAGCCGGATCTGTACGACTGAATGGCGCTGACCCATCAGCGCGCGAAGGGCCGGCTGTCGCTCGGTTTCTCGGCTGCCGGGGGCAGAACGCGACTGGATGAGGTCTACCAGACCGACCCCTGCCGGGCGCTGACGCCGGCGCCCGATCCGGGCGAACCGGTTACGGCAGTTCTGATCACCACCGCCGGCGGCCTCACCGGGGGCGACAGCCTGCAGCTCGATATCGCGGCGGGTGTTGGCAGCGATCTGCTCTGCACCCCGCAGGCCGCCGAGAAGATCTATCGTGCCACCGCCGAGGAAACCGCTTCCATCGACGTCAGGCTGGGCGCCGCATCCGGCGCCCGGCTGGAATGGCTGCCGCAGGAAATGATCCTGTTCGACGGCGCACGGCTGCGCCGCTCCGTCACGCTCGATCTGGCCGGGGATGCAATCTGCCTGGCCGGGGATATCACCGTCTTCGGACGGATCGCGCGCGGCGAGCGGCTCAGTGAAGGGCTGCTGTTCGATCGCTGGCAGATCCGCCGTGATGGCCGGCTCGTCTGGACCGACAGTCTGCGTCTGGACGGTGCGATCGGGGAGACGCTGGGTCATCCGGCCGGTTTCGCCGGCGCGGTCGCCCAAGCGCTGATCCTGGCGCAGCTTCCCGAGGTTGCAGCGGAGCGGGACCGGCTGCGGGACCTGATCCGGGAAAATGGCATGCGTGCGGGCGCGACCATCCTCGACGGGTTGCTGCTGGTCCGTCTGCTCAATGACGACGCCGCAGCGCTGCGGCGGGAGTTCGCCCTGCTCTGGGCCGTGCTGCGGCCCGCGCTCGGCCGCGAGCCGGTGATGCCCCGTCACTGGCGGTTCTGAACCGGGCGTTCGCCTGCTCATTTTTTGATCGGCGGCCAAATTTATGCAGGCCCATGCCGTTTTTTTGGGCGGCCCTGCCTGATCCTGCCTGAGCATGAATCGCGACGCTCTTTGTGCAGATGCGAAGAGCGGCTCTGTCCTTTGCCGCGCTGAATCAGGCAATTACAGCCCCGGGCCGGGTCAGGCCGCCGCTTCTGGCCGCTCTGGCACACTCCTTGCCATTCCATCTCCGTAGGCCGAGCCCTCGGGGGGCCGCCGCAAGCGCAGGAGAGGAATAATGAGCAAATTCATGCGAGGACTGGCCGCGGCTGGCGCCATGCTGGGCGTCCTTGCCACCGGCACCGCCGTGCAGGCCCAGGACACGATCAAGGTCGGCGTGCTGCATTCGCTGTCGGGCACGATGGCGATCTCGGAAACCACCCTCAAGGACACGGTCCTGATGATGGTGGACGACATCAACAAGAAGGGCGGCCTGCTCGGCAAGAAGGTCGAGGCCGTGGTGGTTGATCCGGCTTCGAACTGGCCGCTCTTCGCCGAAAAGGCGCGCGAGCTGCTGTCGAAGGAAAAGGTCGCGGTGGTGTTCGGCTGCTGGACCTCGGTGTCACGCAAATCCGTCCTGCCGGTCTTCGAGGAACTGAACGGCCTGCTGTTCTACCCCGTCCAGTATGAGGGCGAGGAAAGCTCGAAGAACGTCTTCTATACCGGCGCCGCGCCGAACCAGCAGGCGATCCCCGCGGTCGAATACCTGATGAGCAAGGAAGGCGGCGAGGTGAAGCGCTGGGTGCTGGCCGGTACCGACTACGTCTATCCGCGCACCACCAACAAGATCCTGGAAGCCTTCCTGAAGTCCAAGGGCGTCGCCCAGGAAGACATCATGATCAACTACACGCCGTTCGGCCACTCCGACTGGCAGACCATCGTCGCCGACATCAAGAAGTTCGGCACGGCGGGCAAGAAGACGGCCGTGGTCTCGACCATCAACGGCGACGCCAACGTGCCCTTCTACAAGGAACTGGCCAATGCGGGCATCAAGGCCTCCGACATCCCGGTGGTCGCCTTCTCGGTCGGCGAGGAAGAGCTGGCCGGCATCGACACCAAGAACCTGGTCGGCCATCTGGCGGCCTGGAACTACTTCCAGTCGGTGAAGGGCCCCGTCAACGAGGCCTTCATCAAGCAGTGGAAGACCTTCATCAAGGATGACAAGCGCGTCACCAACGATCCGATGGAAGCCACCTATATCGGCTTCAAGATGTGGGCGCAGGCCGTGGCCCAGGCCGGCACCACCCAGGTCGACGCCGTCCGCCAGGCCATGTACGGCCAGAAGGTCAAGGCGCCGTCGGGCTTCACCGCGGTGATGAACACCAACCATCATCTCAGCAAGCCCGTCCTGATCGGCGAGATCCGCCCTGACGGCCAGTTCAACATCGTCTGGCAGACCAAGGGCCCGGTGAAGGCCGATGCCTGGTCGAAGTACATCCCCGAAAGCGCCAAGCTGACGGCGGACTGGACCTTCCCCTGGGTCTGCGGCAACTGCGAAAAGCCGAAATACGCCGCGCTGGCCAACTGACCGGTCCGGCAACCGACGACCGGCCATCCCGCGACAGCGGGGTGGCCGGATCCAAGAACAAAAAAATCCGTCCGTTTCATTCCTTGCGAACCGAGACCATGGCCCGACTGATCCAGACACTCGGCCTCCTGGTGCTGCTGCTCGCCCCTCCGGCGCAGGCGCAGGACCTCGAGGAGATCCTGACCGGGCTCACCTATGACGATCCGAAAACGGCCGTGCAGGCGCTGGCCGCCAGCAGTGACGACCGGGCAAAGGCCGCGGCCGCCGCGCTGGCCAAGGGCAGGCTGTTCATCCGGCTGGAGGACAACGCCGTCGTCATCGGTGAGAAGGATGGCGAGCAGTATGTCATCACCAATGCGCTGACCGGCGACATCGAGGCCATGGCGGAGCCCGATGAGCTGAAGCCGATTGAACTGGACGACCAGACCCGGGCGCTGCTGGGCGGCGCCGCGGAAGTCAGGGAAACCGGCCCGTTCGACTTCGCCGCGGGCGTAAACGGCCTGAAAGCGCAGAGCTTCGCCGAGAAGGGCGAGGCCATCGCGAAGCTCACCGCCCTGGGTGACCCCCGCGCCATGCCGGTCTTCCAGGCCCTGGCCGACGGCCGGCTGTTTGCGCGGAAGAGCGACGGCGCGCTGGTGATCGGCGACCGCAGCGGCAACGATATCCGGATCACGCTTGCGACGACGCTCGAGCCGGCCGGGATCGTGCCGCCCGCGGATCTCGACGCGGTCTTCGTCAACAACAATCTGCGGAACGTCCTCCGCGAGTCGATTGCGCATCTTGGCCTGATGAGTCCGGACGCTGCCGTTCGCGCACGGGCAGCCGACGCGCTGCTGGAAGGCATCACGCCGGAGACGGCCACGCTGCTGCGCGAGGCCTATGCAAGGGAAAGCGTCGCCTACGTGCGCGACGCGATGGCACTCAGCCTCGCCGCTGCCGACGTTGTCCATGCGGACAAGGCAGGCAGGGTTGCTGCTGTAGCCGTGCTGGCCGGCGCCTCCGATCTCCGGGTCCGGGCGATCCTCCAGGCCCGGCTGAATCAGGAGGCCGATCCGGATGTCCGGGCCGTCATCGCCTCTGCCTTCGACAGGATCCAGACCAGGATTACGCTCTACGGTTATGTGGAGAACCTGATCCAGGGCATTTCTCTGGGCTCGGTGCTGCTGCTGGCTGCCGTGGGTCTTGCCATCACGTTCGGCGTCATGGGCGTGATCAACATGGCCCATGGCGAGATGATCATGCTCGGCGCCTACTCGGCCTATGTGACGCAGGAAATCTTCCGTGCCGTGCTGCCGCCGTCCTGGATCGGCGCCTATCTGATCGCCGCCCTGCCGGTGGCCTTTCTCGTCGCGGCCCTTGTCGGCATCGCGATCGAACGCGGGGTGATCCGCTTCCTCTACGGCCGCCCGCTGGAGACCATGCTGGCGACCTGGGGTGTCAGCCTCGCCCTGCAGCAGGCGGTGCGCATGATCTTCGGCGCACCGAACAAGGAAGTGGCCAATCCCGAATGGATGACCGGTGCCATCGAGATCGCCGGAGGACTGAGCGTCACCTGGAACCGTATCTACATCATCATTTTCTGCTTTGCCGTACTGGGTCTGATCGCGCTGATCCTGCAGCGCACGAGCTTTGGTCTGCATATGCGGGCCGTGACCCAGAACCGCGCCATGGCGGCCACGATGGGCATTCCGACGGCGCGGGTGGATGCGCTCACCTTCGGCCTCGGGTCCGGTATTGCCGGCATGGCCGGCGTGGCGCTCAGCCAGATCGGCAATGTCTCGCCCAATCTTGGCCAGATCTACATTGTCGACAGCTTCCTCGTCGTCGTCTTCGGCGGCGTCGGCAACCTGATGGGTACGCTGGTCGGCGCGCTCACGCTTGGAATCGTGAACAAGTTCCTCGAGCCGGTGGCTGGCGCCGTGCTGGGCAAGGTGGTGGTGCTGGTCTGCATCATCCTGTTCATCCAGAAGCGGCCGCGCGGCCTGTTCGCGGCAAAGGGGAGGGCGGCCGATGCGTGACGAACTGACCGCGCTGGCACGACCGGCGCCGCTGCTTTCCCCCCGTGGCTGGGCGCTGTTCCTCGGGCTGGGTTTCCTGCTGATCGTGCTCGTGCCGCTGCTCAACCTGCTGCCGGGCGCCGGATCGGCCATGCATCTGCCGGACTATCTGGTGCCGCTGCTCGGCAAATATGCCTGCTACGCGATTCTGGCGCTGAGCCTCGACCTCGTCTGGGGGTACGCGGGAATCCTCAGTCTCGGCCATGGCGCCTTCTTCGCGCTGGGCGGCTATGCCATGGGCATGTACCTGATGCGGCAGATCGGCAGCCGCGGTGTCTACGGCAATGCCGAACTGCCGGATTTCATGGTCTTCCTGAACTGGAAGGAGCTGCCCTGGTACTGGTACGGCTTCGACAGCTTTCCGTTCGCGCTGCTGATGATCGTGCTGGCGCCCGGCCTGCTGGCGCTGGTGCTGGGCTGGTTCGCCTTCCGCAGCCGCGTCACCGGTGTCTATATCTCGATTGTCACCCAGGCGATGACTTTTGCCCTGATGCTGGCCTTCTTCCGCAACGACATGGGCTTCGGCGGCAATAACGGCCTGACCGATTTCAAGGAAATTCTGGGCTTCCCGATCCAGGCGCAGGGCACCCGGATCGGGCTCTATGTCGCCTCCATTGCGGCGCTTGGCGGCTGCTTCCTGCTCTGCCGCTACGTAACGCGCTCCAAGCTCGGCCGCGTCCTGCTGGCGCTGCGCGATGCCGAGAGCCGGGTGCGGTTCCTCGGTTACTCACCGACCTCGGCCAAGCTGTTTGCCTTCACGCTCTCGGCCGTGCTCGCCGGCATTGCCGGTGCCCTCTATGTGCCGCAGGTCGGCATCATCAATCCGTCGGAATTCTCGCCGGCCAACTCCATCGAGATCGCGATCTGGGTCGCGGTGGGTGGCCGCGGCACGCTCTATGGCGCCATTCTGGGCGGCGTACTGGTCAACCTGATCAAGACCTGGCTGACCGGAGCGGCGCCGGATCTCTGGCTTTTCGTGCTGGGTGGCCTGTTCATCGCCAGCACGCTGCTCTTCCCCAGGGGTGTGGTCGGCCTGCTCGGGCAGTGGAAAAGCTGGCGGGCCGAGCGGCAGAGTTACAGAACCGCGGAGGCCGAATGATGCGCCCGGTTATTCCCGTACCCTCGCCGCTGATCCAGCCCGCCACGGCGGGCATGGCGCCCGATATCATCGAACGCCCCCGGGTTTCCGATACGCAGCTCTATCTCGACGGCGTGAGCGTCAGTTTCGATGGCTTCAAGGCGATCAACAACCTTGCCCTGATGGTCGCGCCCGGCGAACTGCGCACCATCATCGGGCCGAACGGCGCTGGCAAGACCACGATGATGGACATCATCACCGGCAAGACGCGCCCCGACAGCGGAGAAGTGCTGTTTGCCGGCCGCGTGGATCTCACCAAACTGGATGAAACCGCAATCGCCAATCTCGGCATTGGCCGCAAGTTTCAGAAGCCGACCGTTTTCGAAAATCTCACCGTGTTCGAGAATTTCGAGCTGGCGCTGAAGGCGCCGCGCGGCGCCTGGAAAACGCTGGGCGCGCGGCTGGACTCCGAAGCGCTCGACCGCATGGCCTGGGCGCTGGACACGGTCGGCCTGGGTCACAGGCTGCGCCACGATGCCGGCAGCCTCAGCCACGGCCAGAAGCAGTGGCTGGAAATCGGCATGCTGCTGGTGCAGGACACGCAGCTGATCCTGCTCGATGAGCCGGTAGCCGGGATGACCGATGCGGAAACGCGGCAGACCGCCGAACTGATCCTGTCGCTCCGGGGCGAGCGCACGCTGATCGTGGTCGAGCATGACATGGAGTTCGTCCGCGATCTCGGCGCCCGGGTGACCGTGCTGCATGAAGGCAGCGTGCTGTCCGAGGGCAGCGTCGATCACGTCCAGAACGACCCCCGTGTCATCGAAGTTTACCTGGGGCGCTGACATGCTGGCTGCGGATAACCTGAATCTCTACTACGGCGCCAGTCACGCGCTCCGCGACGTGAGCATCGCCGCCGAACCCGGCCGGATCACCTGCGTCCTGGGGCGCAACGGCACCGGCAAGACCTCCCTGATGCGGGCACTGGTCGGGCAGCATGCCGTGCGCAGCGGCCGGATCACCTGGGAAGGAGAGGATATCACGGCGCTGAAGCCCCATGACCGCGCCCGGCGTGGCATTGCACTGGTGCCCCAGGGGCGAGAGATCTTCCCTCGGCTCACGGTTTATGAGAATCTGCAGACCGGCCTCGCACCGCTGCCGCGCGGCGAAAAGCGGATCGAGGATGACATATTCGCCCTGTTTCCCATCCTGCACGAGATGCGGAACAGACGGGGCGGCGACCTCTCGGGGGGGCAGCAGCAGCAGCTGGCGATCGCGCGGGCCCTGGTCACGCGCCCCCGGCTGCTGCTGCTGGACGAGCCGACCGAAGGCATCCAGCCCTCCATCATCAAGGATATCGGGCGCGTCATCCGTGGCCTGGCCAACCGGGGCACGATGGCCATCGTGCTGGTAGAGCAGTATTTCGACTTTGCCCGGGAACTGGCCGATCGCTTCATCCTGCTGCAGCGCGGCGAGGTTGTCGTCGCTGGCGATGCATCCGGGCTGGATAGCGATGAGGTCCGCCGGTATCTTACCGTCTGATCCGATTGCAGGAGAGGGGAGGCGCGCGGCATGAATCTCACGCCCCGCGAAAAGGACAAACTGCTGGTCGCCATGGCGGCCATCGTGGCGCGCCGGCGGCTGGAGCGCGGCGTGAAGCTGAACCATCCCGAAGCCGTAGCGCTGATCACCGATTTCGTCGTTGAAGGCGCGCGCGACGGTCGCAGCGTGGCCGAGCTGATGCGCGACGGCGCCAAGGTGCTGACCCGCGATCAGGTGATGCCCGGCATCGCTGAGATGATCCACGACATCCAGGTCGAGGCGACCTTCCCGGACGGCACCAAGCTGGTGACCGTGCATAATCCGATCAGGTGAGGGCGATGGCATGATCCCTGGTGAAATCATCTGCGCGCCCGGCGAGATCGAACTGAATGCCGGCCGGCCCACCGTGACGCTCGACGTTGCCAATACCGGCGACCGGCCGATCCAGGTCGGCAGCCACTACCATTTCTTCGAGACCAACCCGGCGCTGAAATTCGACCGTGAGAAAGCCCGCGGCATGCGCCTCGACATCCCGGCCGGAACGGCCACGCGCTTCGAGCCGGGCCAGACGCGGCAGGTGTCGCTGGTCGCTTTCGGCGGCGGGCACACGGTGTTCGGTTTCCGCGGCTCCGTCATGGGCAAGCTGTAGGGGAGACGCATGGCCAACCGCATTCCCCGCTCGGCCTATGCCGGCATGTATGGCCCGACCCTGGGCGACCGGGTCCGGCTCGCCGATACCGAGCTCTTCATCGAGATCGAGAAGGATTTCACCGCGCAGCCGCCGATCGCCCGGAATGGGCAGGGCGGCTATTCATCCAACGCGCCGCTTTATGGCGAAGAGGTGAAATTCGGCGGCGGCAAGGTGATCCGCGACGGCATGGGGCAGAGCCAGCAGCCGAACAGCGCCGGCGCCGTCGATACAGTGATCACCAATGCCGTGATCCTCGATCACTGGGGCATCGTGAAGGCCGATATCGGCCTCAGGGGCGGTCGCATCGCGGCTATCGGCAAGGCCGGCAATCCGGACATCCAGTCGGGCATCGATATCGTGATCGGCCCGGGCACCGAGGTGATTGCCGGCGAGGGCCGCATCGTCACGGCCGGCGGGTTTGATGCGCATATCCACTTCATCTGCCCGCAGCAGATCGAGGAGGCGCTGTATTCCGGCGTCACCACCATGATGGGCGGCGGCACCGGACCGGCAGCCGGCACCTCGGCCACCACCTGCACACCGGGGCCGTTCCACATCATGCGAATGCTGCAGGCTGCCGAGGCCTTTCCGATGAATCTCGGCTTTCTCGGCAAGGGCAATGCCTCGCTGCCGGCCGGGCTGAACGAGCAGATCGAGGCCGGGGCCTGCGGCCTGAAGCTGCACGAGGACTGGGGCACCACCCCGGCTGCGATCGACAACTGTCTGACCGTGGCCGAACGGCATGACATCCAGGTGGCGATCCATACCGACACGCTGAACGAAAGCGGCTTTGTCGAAGACACGATTGCGGCCTTCAGGCACCGCACCATCCATGCCTTCCACACTGAAGGAGCCGGCGGCGGTCACGCGCCGGACATCATCAGGGTGGCGGGGCTCGCCAATGTACTGCCCAGCTCCACCAATCCGACCATGCCCTACACGGTGAATACCGTGGACGAGCATCTCGACATGCTGATGGTCTGCCATCATCTGGATGCGAAGATCCCCGAAGACGTTGCCTTTGCCGACAGCCGCATCCGGCGCGAGACGATTGCGGCCGAAGACATCCTGCACGACCTCGGCGCGTTTTCGATGATGTCGTCGGACAGCCAGGCGATGGGCCGGGTGGGCGAGGTGATCATCCGCACCTGGCAGACGGCGGACAAGATGAAGAAGCAGCGTGGCCGGCTGCCCGAGGAAACCGGTGACAACGACAATGTCCGCTGCAAACGGTACGTCGCGAAATACACCATCAATCCCGCGCTCGCTCACGGCGTCGCCCACGAGATAGGTTCGGTGGAGGTCGGCAAGTTCGCCGATCTGGTGCTCTGGTCGCCGGCCTTCTTCGGCGTGAAGCCGGATCTGGTGCTGAAGGGCGGCAGCATTGCCGCAGCGCCGATGGGCGATCCCAATGCCTCGATCCCGACGCCGCAGCCGGTGCATTACCGGCCGATGTTCGCCAGCTTCGGTCGCAACATGGTGCAGTCGAGTCTCACCTTTGTCAGCCAGGCGGGGCTGGAGGCCGGGATCGCGCAGAAATTCGGGCTGCAGCGCCCGCTGGTCGCCGTGAAGGGCTGCCGCACGGTGACCAAGAAGGACATGGTGCACAACAACTACATGCCGAAGATCGAGGTCGACCCGGAGACTTATGTCGTACGGGCCGATGGCCAGATGCTGACCTGCGAGCCGGCTTCGGAGCTCGCCATGGCGCAGCGGTATTTTCTGTTCTGAATGGCCATGCTCCGCTCGACACAGATATTCAGTGCCGGCCACTGGCCGAAGTCCGGGCGCCGCGCCACGGTAACCCTGGCCCATCACGACCGGCATCGCCGGCGCATCCGGCTGACCGCCGACGACGGCACCGCTTTCCTGCTCGATCTCGCCGAGGCCACCGTGCTGCGCCATGGCGACGGGCTGAAGCTGGAGGAGGGCGGCTATATCGAGGTGCAGGCGGCGCCGGAGCCGCTGGTCGAGGTGCGCGCCGGAACGCCGCAGCTGCTGGCGCGGCTGGCCTGGCATCTCGGCAACCGGCATCTGCCGGCGGAAATCCATGCCGACCGTATCCTGATCCGCGACGACCATGTCATCGTCGACATGCTGAAAGGTCTCGGCGCCGAGGTGCGGCACACGGAAGCGCCCTTCGATCCCGAAGGCGGCGCCTACGGTCAGCACAATCACGATCCGTCGCACCCCTACGGCCTCGGCTCGCGCTACGGCAAACAGCCGCACAGCCATGATCATGCCCATGGCCACGGTCATCATCACCACCACGGCGACGATGACCACCACCACTGACCTCTACCGCCTGCTCGCCTGGTTCTCGCCCAGCTACCCGATCGGCGCCTTTTCCTACAGCCACGGAGTCGAAACGGCCGTCGAGGCCGGCTGGGTGAGGGATGCCGCGACGCTCAGCGACTGGATCGGCCATATCCTGCGCCATGGCGCGGGCTGGCTGGATGCAGTGCTGCTCAAGGAGGCCTACAGGGCCGCCGGCGACCCCCGGCGGCTCGACGAACTGGCCGATCTTGCAGGCGCATGGCGGGGAACGGCGGAAACAGCCCTGGAATCCACGCAGCAGGGCGGGTCCTTCCTGGGCGTCACCCGCGCCGCCTGGGGGCATGAGGCGCTGGACGCCTTCGCGGAACGCCGAAAGGGCCGGCCGGTGCCGCTCTGCGTCGCGATCGGCATCGCGGCACAGGCGCATGGGCTGGACCTTGCGGCGGTGATGGCGGCCTACCTGCACGCCTTCGCGGCCAATCTGGTCTCGGCGGCGGTCCGGCTCATTCCGCTTGGCCAGACCGACGGCCAGCGCAGCCTGCAGGCGCTGATGCCGGTGGTGGATAGTGTCGTGCCCTGCGCACTTGCCTGCGACCTCGAGGATTGCGGCACGGCGGCAACCATGGTGGATATCGCTTCGATGATGCACGAAACCCAGTATACGAGGCTGTTCCGGTCATGAGCTCCAATCCCCTCAGAGTCGGCATCGGCGGACCGGTCGGCTCGGGCAAAACCGCGCTGGTCGAGCGGCTCTGCCGCCATCTCCGGGATGACTGGAACATCGCGGTCGTCACCAACGACATCTACACGCGGGAAGACGCGGAATTCCTCACCCGGGCCGGGGCGCTGGAGCCGGCGCGCATCGTCGGCGTCGAAACCGGCGGCTGCCCGCATACCGCGATCCGTGAGGATGCCTCGATCAACCTCGCCGCGGTGGCGGACATGCAGCAGCGCTTCCCCGGCCTGGACGTCATCTTCGTGGAAAGCGGCGGCGACAATCTCGCCGCGACCTTCTCGCCCGAGCTGGCCGATCTCACCATCTATGTCATCGACGTCTCGGCCGGCGACAAGATCCCGCGCAAGGGCGGACCGGGCATCACGCGCTCCGACCTGCTGGTGATCAACAAGATCGACCTCGCGCCGCTGGTGGGTGCCTCGCTCGAGGTAATGGATCGCGATGCCAGGAAGATGCGCGGCAGCCGGCCCTTCATCTTTGCCAACCTGAAGGCGGAGCAGGGGGTGACGGAAATCGCCGATTTCATCCTGAAAAGCGGCGGTCTGAAGGAATAGAGTCCGGCGTCCCTCTCAAGGCCGCGTCTGCCTGCGAAAATCGCAGGACGGCATTGCCAGGCCGTGGCATCGCGGCCCGTAATTTGGCTAAATGCCCGTGACGGGAGGAGTCATGAGCGAGAGAGCCGCCGACCAGTCGCTGTTTGCCGACAATCCGCCACCGGTCATCCCTGTCCTGGTGATCGAGGATGCGACCTTCGCCGTGCCGCTGGCCCAGGCGCTGGTTGCCGGCGGCCTGCCCATGCTGGAAATCACGCTGCGGTCGAATGCCGCGCTGGAGGCGATTCGGCGCATCGCCGCCGAAGTGCCCGCCGCCATCGTCGGAGCTGGCACGGTGCTGAACCCGGCGCAGTTTGCCGCCGCCCAGGTGAACGGCGCGCGCTTCATCGTCAGCCCCGGCGCGACGGATTCTCTCTATGCCGCGGCGAAGGATACCGGCCTCGCCTTCCTGCCGGGCGTGGTCACGCCCTCGGAGATCATGCGCGCCCTCGACCAGGGGTGCACCCTGGCCAAGTTCTTCCCCGCCGAGGCGAATGGCGGCATTGCGGCGCTCAAAAGCCTGCAGGGGCCCTTCCCGCAGATGCGTTTCTGCCCGACCGGCGGGGTCAACGAGCAGAATGTCGCCGCTTATCGGGCCTTGCCCAATGTCTTCACTGCGGGCGGTTCCTGGATGGCGCCGAAGGAAAAGATCGCTGCCGGCGACTGGGCCGGCATCGAGGCGCTGGCCAGGCGCACTGTCGATCTGTTCAAGAGGACCTGAGCATGCTGGAACTGCGCCCCAGTTGCGAATGCTGCGACCGCGATCTGCCGCCGGATTCCCGGCTGGCCATGATCTGCAGTTTCGAGTGCACCTTCTGCCGCAACTGCGCCGAGGGTCCTCTGAGCGGCACCTGCCCGAATTGCGGCGGCAATCTCGTGCCGCGCCCGATCCGGCCGGCGGCAATGCTGGCGAAATACCCGGCCAGCACCAGGCGCATCTTCAAGCCGGAAGGCTGCATTCCGAAAGCCTGAGCAATCATGTCCAAGAACAAGTATGTCCTCGCCATCGACCAGGGCACGACGTCGTCGCGTGCCATCGTCTTCGATGCCGCCGGCCTGCCGGTTGCGACGGCCCAGAAGGAACTGACGCAGCATTACCCGGCCGACGGCTGGGTGGAGCATGACGCGCAGGAAATCTGGCGTGACGTGCAGAACGTGATGCGCGAGGCGGTGGCGCGCGCGCAGCTCGGCACCGGCGACATCGCCGCCATCGGCATTACGAATCAGCGCGAAACCACCGTTGTCTGGGAACGCGCCACCGGGCAGCCGATCCATCGCGCCATCGTGTGGCAGGACCGCCGTACGGCGGAAGACTGCCGCCGCAAGCTGGCCGAGGGCGTCGGTTCGGCCGTGCAGGCAAAGACCGGGCTGCTGATAGACTCCTACTTTTCCGCGACCAAGATTGCCTGGCTGCTCGACAACGTGCCCGGCGCTCGCCAGCGGGCCGAGAAGGGCGAACTCTGCTTCGGCACCATCGACAGCTATCTGCTGTTCATGCTCACCGGCGGCCGGATACATGCGACGGACGCCACCAATGCCTCGCGCACCATGCTGTTCGACATCCATCGGCAGGACTGGGACGACGCGTTACTGAAGATCTTTGACGTGCCGCGCGCCATGTTGCCTGAGGTGAAGGATTGCAGCGGTGAATTCGGCGCCACCCTGCCGGAGATCCTCGGCACCAGCCTTCCCGTGGCCGGCATTGCCGGCGACCAGCAGGCTGCCACCTTCGGCCAGGCCTGCTTCCAGCCCGGCATGATCAAATCGACCTACGGCACCGGCTGTTTCGCGCTGCTCAATATCGGCAGCAATGCCGTGATTTCAAACAACCGACTGCTAACTACGGTGGCCTACCGCCTGAACGGGCAGGTCACCTATGCGCTGGAAGGCTCGATTTTTGTCGCCGGTGCGGCGGTGAAATGGCTGCGCGACCGGCTGCGCTGCGTGAAGGACGCGGCGGAAACGGCAAGTCTCGCCGCGATGGTGCCGGAGAATCATGGCGTGTACCTGGTGCCGGCCTTCGTCGGACTTGGTGCGCCCTACTGGGATCCGGATGCGCGCGGCGCCATTCTCGGCCTCACTCTTGATGCCGGAGTCGAGCATATCGCCCGCGCGACGCTGGAATCGGTGGCCTATCAGACGCGCGATCTGACCGGCGCCATGAAAGCCGATGGTGCCCAGACACCCACCGCCCTGCGGGTCGATGGCGGCATGGTCGCCAACGACTGGCTGTGCCAGTTTCTGGCCGACATGCTGGATGTGGCGGTCGAGCGGCCGCGGGTGATCGAGACCACCGCGCTTGGCGCCGCCTATCTGGCGGGTCTGGCAACCGGTGTCTATGCCGGCCAGGATGCCGTGGCCTATGGCTGGCAGTGCGAGCGCCGCTTCGAGCCGCGCATGACGGCGTCCGACCGGGAGCGGCTCTATGCCGGCTGGCAGAAGGCGGTGCAGAAGGTGCTGCTGAAATAGATCAGCGCAGCACGTAGAGCAGCATGACGCTGCCGCCGAAGCTCACGAAAATGCCTGCGATGCCGTAAAGGGCATAGCAGCTGCGGCGCTGCACCGGCAGGCGCGACGACAGCCAGGCCAGCAGGATGACGGCGATGGTCTGCGTGCCCGGAATGGCCTTCGCCCCCTGGACCAGCAGGGCGGATCTCTGGACGGCGATGCCCGCCTGCTCCATTCCGGCCAGCGCTCCGGTGGCAATCAGCGGACTCAGCGCGATCAGGCCGACCAATGCGGCCGTAAGCCGTTTCCAGGGCGTGCGCCCGTCCCGCATGCGGTGACGCCTTGTCAGCAGCAGCCCCACCATGGCCAGCAGTGCCAGCATCATTCCGCCGATCAGCGCAGGGCTGCCGATATAGAGAAGAATCGACCACAATTCGGCGAGAAATCGCTGCGACATACCGTTCTCCGGACGGGCCGTACGCCGGCAGCCCGATGACGCAGGATCGCGTTGGCCGGGAGTTATGCCAAGTTGCGATTCGGTAACCTGTGGTCGCGGCGCCGCCTGCGCGACGCCGTTACGGTACATGGCGCCCGGCGTCTCCTCCGTGAAAAAACCGAATGATTTCGGGGACTCACGCGGGGAATCCGCGAATGGGATGGACACGCATTGATCACACCCGATCACACGGGTGAGCCGCTAAATGGCGCCATGAAAGAGGCCACAGAAAATCTGCAGCAGCGCACCGGCGTGGGCAGCCCGGTTCGTGTCGCCCTGATCGGCGCAGGACCGTTGTCGCATCCCATCGCAATCCAGATTGCAGCCAGCCTGCCGGGTATCACGCTGGTTGCGGCCGCTGATGAACGGCTTGATGCCGCTCGCCGGATTGTGACCGAGGCGGGACTGCGGATTCCGCGCGTGGTCGAATCCGCATTTGGATTGCAGGCGGCGATACGGTGGCAAGAGCCCGCCATAACCCGGAACTGGCAGCTGCTCTGCGAGAGTCCGCTGATCGATGCGGTGATCGAAACGGCAGATGATCCGGTCCTGAGCAGGGCGATCGTGCGGCTTGCGACCGCCGCCGGCAAGCATGTCATCCCCACCACGGGGGAGTGGGATCATGACAGGTCTGCTGCGCGTATCGAGGTCGTGCAGCTGAATGCCGACACCGGGCAGCCTGCTCCCGCCAGCCGCCCGCGGACACTGGCACCTGATTCCGAGGCGCCTTCGCCCTTTCCGGCCGCCCGGGCGTGAGCGGCATGCCGATGTCGACCCCGCCGATCGTCAGTATCGTCACGCCGGTCCATAACGGCGGCCTGTTCCTGCAGGAGTGCATCGAGAGCGTCCTGCAACAGAGCTACGGCGCCTTCGAGTGCATCATCGTCGATAACGCCAGCACCGACGAGACCCGGGCCATTGCGGAAAGCTATGCGGCGAAGGATGGCCGCATCCGCGTCCTGTCCAAGCCGGCCAAGCTGTCCATGGTGGACAACTGGAACCATGCGATGGAGCAGGTCTCGGATAGCAGCCGCTACTGCAAGGTGCTGCATGCCGACGATCTGCTGTATCCGCAATGCCTGGAGAAGATGGTCGGCCTTGCCGAGCGCAATTCCGGTATCGGGATCGTCGGGTCGCTGCGGCTACGCGGCGACCGGGTCGAATGCGACGGTCTGCCCCGGGACCGCGAGGTTTTCTCCGGCAGGGAGGTGGCCCGCCTGTTCATCCGGCAGGAGGTCTTCGGTTTTGCGCCGACAGCCTGCCTGATCCGGTCTGACCTCGTGAGGGCGCGGCGGCCCTTCTATCCCGCCCGTTACCTCCATACGGATCTGGCGGCCTATTTCGACCTGCTCGACCAGGTGGATTTCGGCTTTATCCATGAAGTGCTGTTCTTTTCCCGCGAGCATGCCGGCTCCATCACGACGACGGTTGCCGAGGTCAGGCAGACCCTGATCCGTGAATGGCTGTTCCTGCTGCAGGACTACGGCCTGCGCTATTTCACGCGCGCCGAGCTTGATGAGCTGGAAGAGAAACACCTGCGGCGCTGGTACCGCCTGCTGGTTCGGGGCGCCATTACCGGCCGCGGCCGTGACTACCTGAATTTCCATCTGGCCGGCCTGCGGGAAGCACGGAGGACGCCCGATGCCCGCAGCCTCGGTCGCGCCATGGCGGCAGAGCTGGCGGACGCGATCCTGCATCCGGAAAAGATCTACCGGCATCTGCAGCCCGTGTCGCGGTCGGCGTCGGGCCGGAATCCCCTGAAGCCCGGCAACATCGCCTTTGCCTTCCCGCAGCAACCAGATTCCAACGGTAAAGCATGACACGCGTTCTCCATATCTCGCCGGCCGATTACGACGGCGGCGCCAATGTCGGCGCCTACAAGCTGCACAAGGCGGTGCAGGCCACCGGCGTCGAATCCCTGATGCTGGTGCTGCGCAAGTATACCAATGACCCTTCGGTGCTGACGCGGAGCGGAAAGCCGAGCCGCCCGCTCGACAATCTGCGCGACCCGCTCGACCGCCTGCCGCTGCGTTTCTACGACTGGCATCCGGGGAACTGGTTCACGGTCGGCTGGCTGCCCTACGACATCAAGGAAGCGGTCGATTACCTGCGGCCGGATATCGTGCAGTTCCACTGGGCGGGACGTGGCGCCGCGCCGATCCGCACCATTGCGCAGCTGCGCCATTATCCCCTGGTCTGGACACTGCGCGACATGTGGCCGATCACCGGAGGCTGCCACTATTCCGGCGAATGCTTCAAGTTCACCTCCGGCTGCGGGGAATGCCCGCAACTCGGCTCGAACTCGCGCTATGACGTCAGCCGCTGGCAGTGGCGGCAGAAGCACCGGCACTGGCAGGGCGTACCGATCCAGTTCGTCGCCCTGAGCAACTGGCTTGCCGATCTGGCGCGCAGAAGCCCGCTGACCTTCGGCAACGATGTGACGGTCATTCCCAACGGCGTCGACCTCGAACGGTTCAAGCCGATCGACCGGGCAGCCGCGCGTGCGGCCTGGAATCTGCCTCCGGACCGCAAGATCATCCTGTTCGGCGCCCTGCATGGCGCGCAGGATCCGCGCAAGGGCTTCACCTATCTGGCCGAAGCCCTGCGCAAGCTGGGCACCAGTCCGTGGAAGGACCGCGTCATGGCCGTGGTTTTCGGCGGCCAGGGCTCAGACGAGGATTACGGTTTCCCGATCCGGTTCGTCGGCCGCCTGCACGACGATGTCAGCCTGGCCATGCTCTATTCCTGCGCCGATGTGATGGTGGTGCCTTCGGTCTATGAAAATGCCGCCAAGACCGCGCTGGAGTCGCTGGCCTGCGGCACGCCGGTCGTCGCCTTCGCCAATACCGGGCAGTTCGACATCGTTGATCACAAGGTCAACGGCTATCTGGCCGAGAACCTGTCGTCCGACGACCTCGCGGAGGGCCTCGCCTGGTGCCTGGAACGCTCCGGTGCCGGGTCCGAGCTGTCGCTGCGGGCGCGCGAGAAGGCGCTGCGGCGCTTCGACATCCGCAAGATCGCGCATCGTCATCTCGAGTTGTACGAGCAGCTGCTTTCAACCCGGCGGCGGGATGCCGCGAATACGGATATGCCCCTGTCCCCGGAGGCGGAAACGCCGCGCCGCGTGGCGGGGCAATCGGCCCCCTGAGGCCGCAGGATAGGAGACTGTCATGAAGGTGGTCATTCTTGCCGGTGGGCATGGCACTAGGATCAGCGAGGAAAATGCCATCAGGCCCAAACCCATGGTCGAGATCGGCGGACAGCCGATCCTGTGGCATATCATGAAGATCTATTCGTCCTACGGACTGAACGACTTCATCATCTGCTGCGGCTACAAGGGCAATCAGATCAAGCACTACTTCCGCAACTACGCCTTCGAGCTGTCGGATCTTACGATCGACCTGCGGAGCAGCAAGATCCAGGTTCACAAGAACGGCGTGGAGCCCTGGCGCATCACCCTGGTCGATACGGGCGAGAACACCATGACGGGCGGCAGGCTGAAGCGTGTCCGTTCCTATGTCGGCGACGACACCTTCTGCTTCACCTATGGCGACGGCGTTTCGGATGTCGACATCGGCGATCTGATCGACTTCCACCGGGCGTCCGGTTCTCTGGCTACCGTCACGGCCGTCCACCAGCCGGGCCGTTTCGGGGTCCTGAACATGCTGCCCGGCGAAAACAACGTCTCGGGCTTCCGCGAGAAGTCGAACGAGGATGGCACCTTCGTGAATGGCGGCTTCTTCGTTCTTGAGCCCGAAGTGTTCGACTATATCCCCGGCGACGATACGGTCTGGGAGCGCGAACCGCTGGACCGGCTGGCCCGCGAGGGCAAGCTGGCGGCCTACCGTCACCGCGGCTTCTGGCAGAATCTGGATACCCTGCGCGACCGGAAGGTTCTGGAGGCGCTGTGGCGCGAGGGCGGCGCGCCCTGGAAGATCTGGTGAGCCCGACACCGGTGGCCCCCGCCGGTTCAGTGCTCGGACTTCATCATCACTCTGGGGCGGTGGTAGGTCGTCCCGGCATCATTTGCCGGAGCCGGCGGCCGGGGCGTTTCCGGCTTTCCCGCCGGCCTTAGCATGATCCCGCCGGCCTGAAGCACGGTGCGCATCAGATCCGGGGCAATCAGCAGGACCGCGCCGGCATAGCTCGCAATTCCGGTGATGATTGCCGCCGCCAGCCGGACGGCATTCTCCTGATCCTCCATGGCCCAGAGCAGCAGGCCGACGGCGCCAGCCATCAGGATGGTCGCGGCGGCCGGGCGCAGCGAGGGAGAAATCAGTGCCCGCACCGGAGTGGCGAGCAGTCTGGCCATCAGCGCCAGATGCACGGGCAGGATCACGAAGGACTTGAATGCCCAGAAGGCGGTGACGGCGGTGATGCCCAGCGGTGCCAGGGCGAAGATGCCGCCGATGCCCAGTCCGAAATACAGCAGGGCTGTGGCCAGTCCCCATGCCGGCCGGTTCATGGCGCGGTAGGCCGCGCTGAAGAACATCAGGAAGAAGGCCGGGATCATCTCCAGCGCGAGAATGGCGAAAAGCGGGACGCTGGTGACCCATTTGCTGCCGAACAGGGACAGCAGGGCCGGCTCGGCAGTAAGGGCCAGGCCGATGCTGATCGGAAAGCCGACGAAGCAGCTCATCTGCGTCGCCTGCTCGAAAGCGCGCACGAAGGCCGCACGGTCGTCGCGCAGTCTGGCAAAGGCGCTGAAGGCCACCTGATATACGGCCGTCGCGATCAGGGAGCGAATCAGCTGGATCATGCGCCATGCGACGCTGAAATGCCCCAGGACGACGGAGCCGAAGAGGGTGCCGACAAGAAGATTGAGTGCCTGCTCGCCGACACCGCCGACCACCTGGCTGGCCGAGACATGGAAGCCGAAACCCGCGGTTTCGCGCAGATACGCCAGCGAGAAGCGGAAGCGCGGCCGCCAGCGGACAGCCGTGAAGACCGCGATGTTGGTGACGATGGCGGTGACGAGCTGCTGTCCGACGAGGCTCCAGGCGCCGAAATCGAGGATTGCCATCGTGATGCCGGCGGTCGCCCCGGCGAACCGGCCGCAGAGATTGCAGATCGCGATGGTCCGGAAGCGCAGCTCGCGGCGGAACAGCGCGATCGGAATCATGCCGGCGCCGTTGAGCGCCAGCACGAAGGCAAGCCACGGCAGAAGGTTCGCCAGCCTCGGCTCGCCCAGCCAGTCGGCGAGAAAGCCGGCGCCGCCATAGCAGGCCGCGGCCATGGCAAGGGAGAGCAGGTTCGTGCTCCAGAAGGCGGTATCCAGATGCGACGGCTGCAGCCTGGAACGCAGCACGACGGCGTCGGCAAAACTGTGCGCCACAACGAGGTTGAAGCAGATGATGAAGGCGCTGGCGAGGGCGACGGCACCGAAGTCGGCCGGATCGAGCAGCCGGGCCAGCACGATAAAGGAGCCCAGCGACAATGCCGCAACGCCGATACTTTCACTGGTCGACCACAGCAGCCCCTTTATGCTGCGTGCTTTCAAGCCTTCCGGCATTACGCGGGACCTGTCTTTCTTTCTGGAGAGACGCACCCGAGTACCCGGTTGACTGAAACAGACCAGACCCATACGCCGAGTGCGATCATATTATGGATGCCGCCGACCGTGGCAGCCGTGACCAATTGATAACTTCCTCTTGATAAATTTCTCTGCACCTGATTCGCGGGTCCGGCATACCGGATTACGACCCTTGATTGACCTCTGCAGACAGTTGGTGCCGGCGCGGAATGACGCTATCGTGCCGCACTCCCCGCCGGACCAGGTCCGGAAACAAAGATAAGCACCAGCAACTCGCATGCCTCGTCCAGGTTCCCGGCCGTCGCTCGCCGTTCTCGTTGCCATGTCCGCTCTCGGACCGATGGCGCTGAATATTTTCATGCCATCCATGCCCGGCCTTGCCGTGACTCTGGGCATCGATTACGGGGCGGTGCAGCTTACGCTGACGCTTTACCTCATCGGTCTGGGCGTCGCGCAGCTCGTCTACGGACCGCTGAGCGACCGCTACGGCCGCCGCCCGGTCCTGCTCTGCGGGCTGGCGATCTTCTTTGCCGGCAGCACCATCTGCGCGGCCGCCTCCTCGATCGAGGTGCTGGTGCTCGGGCGCATGCTGCAGGCCATCGGCGGTTGCTCGGGTCTGGTGCTGGGCCGCGCGATCATCCGCGACCTGCATGACCGCGACAGCTCGGCGGCGATGATCGGCTATGTGACGATGGCGATGACCCTGGCGCCCATGCTGGCGCCTGCCCTGGGCGGCTATCTCGACATCTGGATGGGATGGCGGGCCAGCTTCGCCTTCTGCAGCCTGGCGGGGGCCATCGTCTTTCTCTGGGTTCTGCTGGTCCTGCCCGAAACCCTGCAGCCGGGGGGCGGCGGGGAAGGCATTGCCGGCCTGCTCCGGGGCTACCGCGACCTGCTGCGCTCGCCGGCCTTCTGCGGCTATGCCCTGCAGACGGCTTTCACCTCGGGGATGTTCTTCGCCTTCATCGCCGGCGCCCCCTTCGTGGTGGTGACCGTCCTCGGCCTGCCCCCCTCCAGCTACGGCCTGTGGTTCGTGGTGGTCTCGATCGGCTACCTGGTCGGCAATTTTCTGACCGGCCGGTTTTCCGTCCGGTTCGGGATCGACCGCATGATCGCCGCCGGGGCAACCATCGCGCTGGTCGGCATTGCCACCCAGGCGGTCACCGGCTGGCTCGGGCTGCTCAGCCTGCCGGCGATCTTCCTGCCTATGGCGGTGGTGGCGTTGTCGAACGGCCTGACTCTCCCCAACGGCACGGCGGGCGCCGTCTCGGTCAACCCCCGGGCGGCGGGAGCGGCGGCCGGGCTGTCGGGCGCGCTCCAGATGCTGGTCGGCGCGGCGGCGGCGGTCATCGTCGGCTACGGGCAGGATATCGACCCCAGCCAGTACCCGATGATCTGGACGATGATGGCCAGCGGCATCCTGTCGGTGCTCGCCTTCCTGGTCGCCACCCGGATGCGGGCCCGCGCCGGCTGGCAGCAGGGGTAGGCGCCGCAAAACCCGCATGGTTGGCGGTTCCGATTCGGGTGGGGTGTCGCAAACCCGCATCACTAGCGGATTTTTTGCATTCCCCGATGGGCAACATCCGCTGGCGGTGCTATGGAGGATTCGGGAAACAACTCCCGATTCGCAAAAAACAAGCGATTTCACCTTTCTGAGGAGAGAGACCATGGCTAAGGCAGCCGCCACCAAGACGGTCACCACGACCGCCAAGCAGATCGCCACCATGCTGGCGGAAAAGAACGAACTGCAGAAGAAGTCGACCGTCGCGCTGTTCGACGACTTCTTCGCAGCCGTGACCAAGTCGCTGAAGAAGGGCGAGCGCGTTCGCCTGGGCGACCTCGGCATCCTGCAGGTCCGCAAGCGCGCTGCCCGCATGGGCCGCAACCCGCAGACCGGCGAGCCGATCAAGATCAAGGCTTCCAAGAAGGTTGCCTTCCGCGCCAGCAAGGTGCTGAAGGACGCGATCTGATCCTCCGCTCAGGAGTCTGAGACGGATCGAGGGCCTGCCCGACGGCAGGCCCTTTTCTGTTGGGGCGACTGTTGGCGAACCACCATCTGCGCCAGCACATTTTCACGGCACGTCCTCGCTGGCGATGTGCGCGCCGCGGTTTCGTTCAAGGCGCAATGCGCGGCCTCTCCCCGAACGGGAATGGTCCGGCCTCGGAGAGTCTGGTGCGAGTCCCGGGATATGCGATCCGGCTGGCGGCAGCCGAGTCGCGCGATTCGCGGCGGCCGGCCTGTGGATGAAACGCTGGCCCCGGGCAAATTTGCGCGGTATTCTCGGGGCATGGGTGTTCTGTCTTCCATACTTGGTGCAATCGGTCTCGGCAGCAAGCAGCAGGCGGTCAACCTCCGTCAGACCGCGTCGGGCATGCGCGTGGGCGACATCGTTGTGGGAACCGGCGACAAGGCCGAGCCCGGCAAAATGGTGTCCGTGCATTACTCCGGCTGGATCTGGGAGAACGGGAAGCCGGGCCGCGCCTTCGACAGTTCCTACAAGCGCGGCCAGCCGTTCGAATTCCAGCTCGGCCAGGGCAAGGTCATCAAGGGCTGGGATGAAGGCGTCTCCTACATGAAGGTGGGCGGCAAGCGCGCGCTGCTGATCCCGCCCTATCTGGCCTATGGCGCCCGCGGCAATGGCCGCATCATCCCGCCCAACGCGACGCTGTTCTTCGAGATCGAGCTGGTCGGCGTCCGCTGACCGTTGGCCGGAGCCTTGCTCTCGCCCCATTCTGCTGATCAAACCCTCCGATCACCATTGCCATCCCGAGGGAGTTCATCGATGCATCTGTCGCGCCGCAGCTTCGCCGCTCTGGCATTCGGTCTGGTTCTTGCCGGCCCCGCTTCCGCACAGCAGGAAACGGCGACACCGTCGGGCCTGCGCTATGTCGACGTGAAAACCGGCAGCGGCGCGGCTGCCCGCGCCGGGCAGACCGCCATCGTGCATTACACCGGCTGGCTGAGCGAGGGCGGACAGAAGGGCCGGAAATTCGATTCGTCCCGCGATCGCGGCGAGCCCTTCGCCTTTCCGCTGGGCGCCGGCCGGGTTATCCGGGGCTGGGACGAGGGCGTGGTCGGCATGAAGCCGGGCGGCGAGCGCACGCTGATCATCCCGCCGGAGCTCGGCTATGGGGCCCGCGGCGCCGGCCGCGTCATCCCGCCCAACGCGACGCTGATCTTCGACGTCGAGCTGATCGCGCTCAAGTAGGCGCTTCCACCTTTACGCAAGGCCAGCGCGCCGGCCAGTTCTTCGTCGTCACGCGCAGTTGGTACTGGTCGATCTTGCGCCGCCCCTGCGGCGTCGGCCGCACATGTGCGGCCAGCAGATCGTCTGCACCATGGGGTGCCAGAAGCCGCAGGCTGTCGTCGGCGTCCAGGCTGACAGCGACAGCCGTAGGCGTTTCGAGCCAGTGGCTGATGGCATCTTCGGTATCGCGGTACGACGCATCCCCGTTCCGCAGGTGCATGCGTGCCATGTTGCGCACGGACCAGACCTGATCGGGACGCCACGCGTGCAGTTGCGCCTCCGCGGCATTTTCCCGGTCCCGGCCGGTATCGGTGGTATCAAAATAGACGACATCGATGTCGTTCAGCGCCGTGCGCGACGCAAAGCCGCAGAGCCGGTCCCAGACCATGCCGCGCAGGAAGCCGGCGCCGATCGCCCAGTCGGGCAGGGCAAGGCGCCGGGCGATGCGGAGAATGTCCATTGCCCAGGGATCGGCCGCGACCATGGCCGTGATCCGGGCGGATGCGGCGTCTGTCATGGATGGATCATACACAAAAAAACGGCCGGGTTTCCCCGGCCGTTTTCGCATCTGCCTGTCGCTGAGCCTCAGGCGGCAGTCGCCAGATTGCGCAGCACGTAATGCAGGATGCCGCCGTTCTTGTAGTAGTCGATCTCGTCCAGCGTATCGATGCGGCACAGCACCTCGATAGTCTGGGTCGACCCGTCGGCGCGAGTGATCGTCACCGGCAGCTTCATGCGCGGCTTGAGGCCCGAAGCCAGCCCGGTGATGTCGAACTTCTCGGTGCCGTCGAGCCGCAGGGTTTCCCGGGTCATGTCGTTCAGGAACTGCAGCGGCACGACACCCATGCCGACCAGGTTCGAGCGATGGATGCGCTCGTAGCTTTCGGCAATCACCGCGCGGACGCCGAGCAGGATGGTGCCCTTGGCCGCCCAGTCACGCGACGAGCCGTTGCCGTACTCCTTGCCCGCGACGATCACCAGCGGCGTGCCGCTGGCCTTGTACTTCATCGCCGCGTCGTAGATCGACATGACTTCGCCGGTCGGCACATACTTCGTGATGCCGCCCTCGGTGCCCGGCACCATCTCGTTGCGCAGCCGGATATTGGCGAAGGTACCGCGCATCATGACTTCGTGGTTGCCGCGGCGGGCGCCGTAGGAGTTGAAGTCGGCGTAAGCCACGCCGTTCTCCATCAGGTACTTGCCCGCGGGGCCGTCCTTCTTGATCGAACCGGCCGGCGAAATGTGGTCGGTCGTGATCTTGTCGCCGAGGATGGCGAGCAGCCGGGCACCCTTGATATCGGTCACCGGGCTCGGCGTCTTGCTCATCCCCTCGAAGTAGGGGGGATGCTGCACATAGGTCGACTTCGAATCCCAGCTGTAGGTCTGGCCGGTGCCGACCTTGATGCTGCGCCAGTGCGGATCGCCCTTGAAGACGTCGGCATAGCGCTTCTTGAACATCGCCGGGGTAACGTATTTGCGCACCAGCGCCGCGATCTCCTTGTTCGACGGCCAGATGTCCTTGAGGTAGATCGGCTTGCCCTTGGCATCATGGCCGATCGGATCCTTGGTCAGGTCGACCTTCAGGTTGCCGGCCAGCGCGTAGGCAACCACCAGCATCGGCGAGGCTAGGTAGTTCGCCTTGGTGAGCGGATGCACGCGGCCCTCGAAGTTGCGGTTGCCCGAAAGCACCGCGCCGACCACGAAGTCATTGTCGGTGATCGCCTTCGAGATGTTGTCCGGCAGCGGGCCGGAATTGCCGATGCAGGTCGTGCAGCCGTAGCCGACGATCTGGAAGCCCAGCTTGTCGAGATCCTTCTGCAGGCCCGACTGCGCGAGGTAGTCGGTGACCACCTGGCTGCCCGGCGCCAGCGAGGTCTTGACCCACGGCTTGGTGCGCAGGCCCTTCTTGATGGCGTTGCGCGCGAGCAGGCCGGCACCCAGCAGCACGCTCGGGTTCGAGGTGTTCGTGCAGGAGGTGATGGCGGCGATCACCACGTCGCCATGGCCGAGGTCGAAATTGGCGTCCTCGACTTTGGCGCGGAAGTCCAGCGCCGTCTTCTTGCCGTAGAAATTGGTCAGCGCGTCCTTGAACTCGGTCGCCGAGCGGCTGAGCGGCACGCGGCCCTCGGGACGGGTCGGGCCGGCCAGCGAGGGCTCGACCGTCGACAGGTCGAGTTCGAGCGTATCGGTGAAGATCGGGTCGGCCGAACGCGAGGTGCGCCACAGGCCCTGCGCCTTGGCATAGGCCTCGACCAGGGCGACGCGCTGCGGATCGCGGCCGCTCGCCTTCAGGTAGGCGATGGTCTCGGCATCCACCGGGAAGAAGCCGCAGGTCGCACCGTATTCCGGTGCCATGTTGGCGATGGTGCAGCGGTCGGCGATGGACAGTTCGTCCAGGCCGGGGCCGTAGAATTCGACGAACTTGTTGACCACGCCTTTCTTGCGCAGCATCTGCGTGACGGTCAGTACCAGGTCGGTGGCAGTGGTGCCTTCCTTCGGCTTGCCCGAGAGGCGGAAACCGACCACCTCCGGCAGCAGCATCGAGATCGGCTGGCCCAGCATGGCCGCCTCGGCCTCGATGCCGCCGACGCCCCAGCCGAGCACGGCGAGGCCGTTAACCATCGTGGTATGGCTGTCGGTGCCGACCAGCGTGTCCGGATAGGCGACTTCCATGTCGCCGTCGATGCCGGTCCACACCGTCTGGGCCAGGTATTCGACGTTCACCTGGTGGCAGATGCCGGTGCCGGGTGGGACGACGCGGAAATTGTCGAACGCCGTCTGGCCCCAGCGCAGGAAGGCATAGCGCTCGCCGTTGCGCTCGTATTCCAGATCGACGTTGCGGCGGAAGGAATCCTTGGAGGCCGAATAGTCGACCATCACCGAGTGGTCGATGACGAGATCGACCGGCGAGAGCGGGTTGATCTTGCGCGTGTCGCCGCCCAGCGCGGTCATGGCATCGCGCATGGCAGCCAGATCGACCACGGCCGGAACGCCGGTGAAGTCCTGCATCAGCACGCGTGCCGGACGGTAGGCAATCTCGCGATCCGACCGCCGGTTCTTCAGCCATTTTGCCACGGCCTTGATGTCGTCGACCGACACGCTGCGGCCGTCCTCGTAGCGCAGCAGGTTTTCCAGCAGCACCTTCAGGGAGTAGGGCAGGCGCGACAGGTCGCCGAGGCCGGCCTTCTCGGCCGCCTTGATGCTGTAATAGGCGTAGGTCTTGTTGCCGACCTTGAGGGTGCGGCGGGTTTTCAGCGTGTCCTGGCCGACCACGATCGGCACGGCGCGCGCCGCGCCCTTGCTGGCGGCAGGCTTGACCGCGGTCTTGCGCGCCGGGGCCACCGCCTTCTTCCTGACGGCCGGCCGGGCAACCTTCTTGACGGCCTTCCGGGTCGCCTTCACGGCCTTTTTCGCCGCCTTCGCGACCTTGCGGACAGTCTTGGCGGACTTGGCCTTCGCGGACTTGGCCTTTGCAGGGCTCCTGCGCGCGGGGGTGGCAGACTTGCGCGTCGTCTTCTTCGCGGCTTTCACGGGGCGATCCTTTCGTAGCGGTGCTGGATATGCGAGCGGCGCCACAAGCGGGCGCCGCCCACCCGAAAATTGCTGCCCATAGGTGCCGCAAATCCCGTCCTTTGCCAAGGGGCAGTGCCGGGAAGAAACCTCAACCCGGGTCGAAATTTAGGCAATGTCGAGGGGGTATCCGGACGCCCCTTGACGGCCTACAGCCCGAGCCATTATCAACGAAAGTATAACGATGGTGCTGCCACGGGCAGTGCTGCGTAAAGGGAGGTAAACATGTCCGAGACTTCGGCCAAGGCCGATGGCCGCGATCCGTCCGGGCGCGACACCATCCCTAAATACATCGCCTACAATGCGCAGCACCGCCGCGACCGCCCCGCCATGCGGGAGAAGGATCTCGGAATCTGGCAGAGCTGGACCTGGGGCGAGGTCGGCGCCCGGGTCCGGCAGCTCGCCTGCGGCCTGGCCGCGGCCGGCCTGCAGCGCGGCGACAAATGCGCCATCATCGGCGATAACCGGCCGGAGCTCTACTGGACGCTCGGCGCCACCCAGTCGCTGGGGGCGATCCCGGTGCCGATCTACCAGGACAGCGTCGCCGACGAAGTGCAGTACGTCATCGACCATGCCGAAGCCCGTTTCGCCGTGGCCGAGAACCAGGAACAGGTCGACAAGCTGCTGTCCGTAAAGGACCGCCTGCCGAAGCTGGAACTGATCATCTACAGCGATCCGCGCGGCCTGCGACATTATGACCAGCCGTTCCTGCGTTCGCTGGACTCCGTGATGGAGCAGGGCGCCGCCTTCGACAAGGCGCAGCCGGGCTTCTTCGACGCCGAGATGGCCAAGGGCAGCGGCAGCGATATCGCGATCATCTGCTATACCTCCGGCACGACCGGTCGCCCCAAGGGGGTGATGCTGAGCCAGGACAATGTCGTGAAGTCGGCCAATCTGGCGATCGCGTTCGACAACATCACCGAAAAAGACGAGATCATGGCCTACCTGCCCCTGGCCTGGGTGGGCGACAACTTCATTTCCTACGCGGAAAGCGCGATTGCCGGCTTCTGCGTGAACTGCCCGGAATCGGGCGAAACCGTGCTGCAGGACCTGCGCGAGATCGGCCCGACCTATTTCTTCGCGCCGCCGCGCATTTTCGAGAACCTGCTCACCACCGTGATGATCCGCATGGAGGATGCCGGCGCCATCAAGCGGGGCATGTTCCATTATTTCATCGCCCTGGCCAAACGGGTCGGCCGGCGGATACTCGAGCGCAAGCCGGTGTCGCTGCGGGACCGACTGATGTACGCGCTGGGCGATCTGCTGGTTTACGGGCCGCTGAAGAACGTGCTGGGCATCAGCCGCCTGCGCCTGGCCTATACCGCGGGCGAGGCGATCGGGCCCGACATCTTCGACTTCTTCCGCGCGCTGGGCATCAACCTGAAGCAGCTCTACGGACAGACCGAGTCGACGGTGTATCTGTGCCTGCAGACGGACAATGACGTGCGTTCCGACACGGTCGGGCCGCCCGGACCGGGTATCGAGCTCAAGCTCGATCCCGATACCGGCGAGGTGCTGTACCGCAGCCCGGGCGTGTTCGTCGGCTATTACAAGAACGAGGAAGCCACGGCGGAAACCAAGACGCCGGACGGCTGGGTGCATACCGGCGACGCGGGCGTGTTCACAGATGACGGCCATCTGCGCATCATCGACCGCGCCAAGGATGTCGGCCGCCTCAACGACGGCAGCCTGTTCGCGCCGAAATACATCGAGAACAAGCTGAAATTCTTCCCGTTCATCAAGGAAGCGGTTGCCTTCGGCCATGAGCGCGATTTCGTCACCGCCTTCATCAATATCGATCTCGGCGCGGTCGGCTCCTGGGCCGAGCGCAACGGCATCGCCTACACCTCCTACGCCGATCTGGCCGGCCGGCCCGAGGTTTACGCGCAAATCAAATCCTGCATCGAGCAGGTCAATCGCGACCTTGCGTCGGACAGCAGCATGGTGGCGAGCCAGATCCGCCGCTTCCTGATCCTGCACAAGGAGCTGGATGCCGATGACGGCGAACTGACGCGCACCCGCAAGGTGCGGCGCCGCATCATCGCGGAGCGGTACGGCGACCTCATCCAGGCGCTCTACTCGGACGCGACGTCGATTGCGGTCGATGCGAAGATCACCTTTGAAGACGGCCGCACCGGCAGCTTCAGGGCCAATCTTCGCATTTCGGACGCCGAAACCTATTCCGCAATGCGCAAGGCGGGCTGACAAGAATGGCAGCGTCACAGAAGAATATCGGCGACGTTCTCCTGAAGGTCGACAACATCAGCCTGTCCTTCGGCGGCGTGAAGGCGCTGACCGATATCAGCTTCGAGATCCGGGAACACGAAATCCTGGCGATCATCGGTCCGAACGGCGCCGGCAAGTCATCGATGCTGAACTGCATCAACGGCTTCTATCATCCCCAGCAGGGCACGATCACCTTCCGGGGTGAGACCCGCAAGCAGATGCGCCCCCATGCAGCCGCCAGCCAGGGCATCGCGCGCACGTTCCAGAACATCGCTCTCTTCAAGGGCATGTCGACGCTCGACAACATCATGACCGGACGGCTGCTCAAGATGAAATGCGGCCTGCTGAGTTCCGCCCTCTACAAGGGGCCGGCGGAAAAGGAGCAGATCGAGCATCGCGAGTTCTGCGAGCGCATCATCGACTTCCTCGAGATCGAGGCGATCCGCAAGGTGCCGGTCGGGCGGCTGCCCTACGGACTGCAGAAGCGGGTCGAACTGGGCCGCGCGCTGGCCGCCGAGCCGTCCCTGCTGCTGCTCGACGAGCCGATGGCGGGGATGAACCTGGAAGAGAAGCAGGATATGTGCCGGTTCATTCTCGACGTGAACGACGAGTTCGGCACCACGATCTGCCTGATCGAGCACGACATGGGAGTGGTGATGGACATCTCCGACCGGGTCGTCGTGCTGGATTACGGGCGCAAGATCGGCGACGGCCCGCCCGAAGAGATAAAGAACAACCAGGCCGTGATCGACGCCTATCTCGGCGTGCAGCACTAGTCGGGCAGAAGGAAGCGAGACAGGCATGGCATTCTTCCTGGAAGTGCTGATCGGCGGCCTGATGGCCGGTGTGATGTATTCGCTCGTCGCGCTCGGCTTCGTGCTGATCTTCAAGGCGTCGGGCGTGTTCAATTTCGCGCAGGGCGCCATGGTGCTCTTTGCCGGCCTGTTCTTCGTCGGTTTCATCGGCCTGGGCGTGCCGATCTGGCTGTCGGTGATCCTCACCCTCGTGGTGATGGTCCTGCTCGCGATAGCGATTGAGTGGCTGGTGCTGAGGCATCTCGTGAACCAGCCCGACATCATCCTGTTCATGGCCACGATCGGCGTGTCGTTTTTCATCGACGGTTTCGGCCAGTCGATTTGGGGGTCCGGCGTCAGCCAGATCGATATCGGCATCCCGACCGACCCGATCCTGCTGCTGGACGGCGAGATCCTGCTCCAGTCCTTCGACCTCTGGGCCGCGGTGGTGGCCGGCGCCCTCCTGATTGCCCTGGTGCTGTTCCAGAAGACCCGCATCGGCCGGGCGCTGCGCGCAGTGGCCGACGATCACCAGGCTGCCCAGTCGGTCGGCATCCCGCTGAACGTGATCTGGATCATCGTCTGGTCGATCGCCGGCATGGTGGCGCTGGTCGCCGGCGTGATGTGGGGGTCCAAGCTCGGCATGCAGCCGGCCATCGTCGGCCTCGCGCTCAAGGCGCTGCCGGTGCTGATCCTCGGCGGCTTCACCTCCGTGCCCGGTGCCATCGTCGGCGGCCTGATCGTCGGCGCCGGCGAGAAGCTGGCCGAGGTCTATATCGGGCCATTCTTCGGCGGCGGCATCGAGAACTGGTTTGCCTATGTGCTGGCGCTCGCCTTCCTGCTGATCCGGCCGCAGGGCCTGTTCGGCGAAAGAATCATCGAGCGCGTCTAGGAGCGGAAGCAGATGCTGTATCGCGAATCCGGTCAGTTCAAGACCAGCTACTCCGCCGACCAGGCGATCTTCACCATCCCGCAGGATCGCGTCCTGTTTCTGCTGCTCATGCTGGCGGCCTTCGTCGGGGTGCCTTTCGTTGCCACCGACTACCTGTACACCGCGCTGATCATTCCCTCGCTGTGCATGGCGCTGGCCGCCCTGGGCCTCAATATTCTGACCGGCTATTGCGGCCAGGTCTCGCTGGGCACCGGCGCATTCATGGGCGTCGGCGCGGTGGCGGCGTGGAACCTTGCGTTCCGCATTCCCGAGCTCAACCTGCTGGTCGTCTTCATTATCGCCGGGCTGATTGCCGCGGCGGTCGGCGTGATCTTCGGTCTGCCCAGCCTGCGCATCAAGGGCTTCTACCTGGCGGTGGCGACCCTGGCGGCGCAGTTCTTCCTGCCCTGGCTGTTCGTCAAGGTCGGCTGGTTCACCAACTACAACGCCTCGGGCGTCATCACCGTGCCGCGGCTCGAGCTCTTCGGCTGGACGATCGACCAGCCGGTGGAGAAATACCTCTTCACCCTTGGTATCGTGTCGCTGCTGGCGCTCGCGGCCAAGAACATGGTGCGCAGCAATCCCGGCCGGCAGTGGATGGCGATCCGCGACATGGATATCGCGGCCGAGATCATCGGCATTCGCCCGGTAATCGCCAAGCTGAGCGCCTTTGCCGTCTCCTCCTTCTATATCGGGGTGGCCGGCGCGCTGTACCTGTTCGTCTACCTCGGATCGGCTGAGCCCGACGGCTTCAACATCAATCTCTCCTTCCAGGCGCTGTTCATGATCATCATTGGCGGTCTGGGTTCAATCATGGGGAGTTTTCTCGGAGCTTTCTTCATCCTTCTCGTGCCGATTTTCCTGACCCGCGGCCTGCCGCTGATCGGCCTCGATCTGTCCACCGCCGCCATCGCCCATACCGAGCTGATGGTCTTCGGCGCGCTGATCGTCTTCTTCCTGATCGTGGAGCCTCATGGCCTGGCGCGGCTGTGGCAGCTCGCCAAGGAAAAGCTGCGCACCTGGCCGTTCCCGTACTGAGCCGGCCGGCCGCAAAGCGTGTTTGTCCGCCCCTGTGGGCGTGCTAGGTTTTAAAACGAATACCCGCCGGAGTGACGGGTTGGAAACGGGAGGAACCAAATGAAGTCAGGCAACTGGATTGCGTCTGTCGTCGTAGGCGCATCCCTGGTCGCGGGGGCCTTTGCCGCCTCGGCACAGGAACAATTGATTCCGTCGATGGTCTACCGCACCGGCCCGTATGCGCCGAGCGGCACGCCGACCGCTGACGGCTTCCACGACTACATCACGCTGCTGAACAACCGCGATGGCGGCCTCAACGGCGTGAAGCTGAAGGTCGAGGAATGCGAGACCGCGTACAACACAGAGCGCGGCGTCGAGTGCTATGAGCGCCTCAAGGCGATGGGCGGCACCATCTTCAGCCCCTATTCGACCGGCATCACTTACGCGCTGATCGACCGCGCGCCGACCGACAAGTCGGTGATCTTCTCGATGGCCTATGGCCGCGCCTCGGCCATGGTCGGCAGCATCTTCCCCTGGGTGTTCAATGCTCCGGTGACCTACTGGTCTGGCGCTTCGGCGGCAATTCAGTTCTTCGCCAAGGAAGTCGGCGGCAAGGACAAGCTGAAGGGCAAGAAGATCGCCCATGTCTTCATCGACATCCCCTACGGCAAGGAGCCGAACCCGGTTCTGCAGAACTACGCCGACGAGCTCGGCTTCAAGCTCGAGTTGGTGCCGGTTCCGGCCCCGGGCCTCGAGCAGAAGTCGATCTGGCTGCAGATCCGCCAGATGCGCCCCGATTTCGTCTATCTGACGGGCTGGGGTGCGATGAATGCCGTGTCGCTGAAGGAGGCGGCGGCGGTGAACTTCCCGCGTGAGAAGATTCTCGGCGGCTGGTACACCTCGCAGGACAGCGACGTCGTGGGCGCCGGTCCGGCCGGTAAGGGCTTCCGCGGCCTGACCTTCCACAGCGTCGATCGCGACCTTGAGGTCGTGAAGCAGATCAAGGCGCATGTGATCGACAAGGGCCAGGCGAGCCAGAACGGCAAGCATCTCGGCGAGGTGGGCTACATGCGCGGCGTCCTGAATGCGGTGTTCACCACCGAGGCACTGCGGGCTGCCCAGGAGAAGTTCGGCAACAAGGTCATGGACGGCGAGCAGTCCCGCTGGGGCTTCGAGAACCTCAACCTGACCGAGGACCGCCTGGTCAAGCTGGGCCTGAAGGGCTTCATCCAGCCGATCAAGCTCAGCTGCGACAACCACCAGGGTGACGGCAAGATCCTGATCATCCAGTGGGAAGGCGACAAGTGGAAGACCGTCAGCGACTGGATCGCGCCCGAGAACCAGAAGCTGATGCCGCTCTATCTGGCCGGTGCGGAACAGTATCAGCGCGAGAAGAACATTCCCGCGCGTTCCTGCGCCAAGTCCTGATCCCAGCGAGCGACCCCGCCGGCTCCGGCCGGCGGGGTTGTCCTCCCGCCTGCCGCCGAGGCCAATCCCGATGACTGCCCAGCCGCTGCTTTCCGTCAGCAACATCGAAGTGATCTACAATCACGTCATTCTGGTGCTGAAAGGCGTGTCGCTGCAGGTGCCCGAGGGCGGCATCGTGGCGCTGCTCGGCGCCAACGGCGCCGGCAAGACCACCACCCTGAAAGCGATTTCCAATCTGCTGCGTGCCGAACGCGGCGACATCACCAAGGGGCAGATCGACTATCGCGGCGAGCGCGTCGACCAGCTCAATCCTTCGGCCCTGGTCAAGAAGGGCCTGATCCAGGTAATGGAAGGGCGTCATTGCTTCGCCCACCTGACCGTCGAGGAGAACCTGCTCACCGGCGCCTTCACCCGCAGGGACGGGGGCAAGGCGATCGATCAGGACCTCGAGATGGTCTACAGCTATTTCCCGCGTCTGAAGGTTCGGCGCAAATCCATCGCCGGCTATACCTCGGGCGGCGAACAGCAGATGACGGCGATCGGCCGCGCGCTGATGAGCAAGCCCGACATGATCCTGCTCGACGAGCCCTCGATGGGGCTGGCGCCGCAGCTGGTCGAGGAAATCTTCGAGATCGTGAACAAGCTCAACAAGGAAACGAAGGTCAGCTTCCTGGTTGCCGAGCAGAATACCAACATGGCGCTGCGCTATGCCGATTACGGCTATATCCTCGAGAACGGCCGCATCGTGATGGATGGCGAGGCAGCCAAGCTGCGCGAGAACTCCGACGTCAAGGAATTCTACCTCGGCCTGGGCGCCGGGGGACGCCTGAGCTTCCGCGACGTCAAACACTACCGCCGCCGCAAACGCTGGCTGGCCTGAACGACCATATACAGGAGATTGCCGTGGCAGGAGCGGCCAAGCCTAAACAGCGACGTCCCAAAATCGCGGCAGACGAATATTTCGACAGGCGCGAGACGCGCGCGCCGGCCGCGCGGCGCCGGGCGCAGATCGCAGCGCTGCAGGCGCTGATCGCCCATGCGAAGAAGGCGAGCCCGTATTACCGCGAGATCTTGAAATCGGTGCGGCCGGCCAGCATCACCTCGCTCGAGGCGCTGGCGAAGCTGCCGGTCACCCGCAAATCCGAACTCGGCGCGCGCCAGAAGGCCAAGCCGCCGCTCGGTGGGCTCGAGGCCGCCAGGCCGTCCGAGATCGCCAACTATTTCCAGTCGCCCGGGCCGCTGTACGAGGCCTATGCCCGGCCGACGGCGAAGATGAAGGATCCCTGGCGCTTTGCCCGCGCGATGTGGGCGGCCGGCTTCCGGCCCGGCGATCTGGTGCACAACACGTTTTCGTATCACTTGACGCCGGCTGGCCGGCTGACGGAAGGCTCGGCCCAGGCGATCGGCTGCCCGGTCTTTCCGGCCGGCGTCGGCAATACCGAGCTGCAGCTCGAAGCCATCGCGCAGCTGAAGCCGAAATTCTATTGCGGCACGCCCTCCTTCCTCAAAATCCTGCTGGAGAAGGGCAGGGAGGCCAACAGGGGTCCGTCGTCGCTGAAGAAGGCACTGGTCGGCGGCGAGGCGCTGCCGCCCTCCCTGCGCGCCGAGCTGAAGGCGCTCGGCGTCGACGCGCTGCAATCCTACGGCACCGCGGAACTCGGTCTGGTGGCCTATGAGACATCCGCCATGGAAGGCATGATCCTGGACGAGGATGTGATCGTCGAGATCGTGCGGCCCGGTACCGGCGATCCCCTGCCGCCGGGCGAGGTGGGCGAGGTGGTCGTTACCGTGCTGGGCAATCCGGCCTATCCGATGATCCGCTTCGCCACGGGCGACCTGTCCGCGATCATGCCGGGCACCAGCCCCTGCGGCCGCACCAATACCCGCATCCGCGGCTGGCTCGGCCGCGCCGACCAGACGACCAAGATCAAGGGCATGTTCGTCACGCCGGGCCAGGTTGCCGAAGTCGTGAAGCGGCATCCCGAGATTGCCCGGGCGCGGCTGGAAGTCGGCTCGGCGAACAATCTCGACACGATGGTGCTGAAGGTGGAGGCGCGCGGCGAACGGCCGGATCTCGCCAAGGCTGTCGCCGAGACCTTCCAGTCGGTCTGCAAGCTGCGCGGCGAGGTGGAGATCGTCGAGCCGGGCAGCCTACCGAATGACGGCAAGGTCATCGCTGACCTGCGCTCCTACCAGTAGCCCGCCCTATCGAAACGGCCCCGGCCTCGCTACACTCCGCCGCGCTATGGCCCTGGGCGTCGACAGGCTCGCCTGCATCCGCGGCGAGCGCCAGCTGTTCTCTGATCTGACCTTCCGGCTCGCTCCCGGCGAGGCGCTGCTGCTGCATGGCCCGAATGGCAGCGGCAAATCCAGCCTGCTGCGCATGCTGGCCGGGTTCCTTGCGCCGGCTGCCGGACGCATCGTCTGGGACGGAACGGTGCCGGACGATGAAGAGGCGGACGGGCTGCGCGGCCGGTTCTGCTATCTCGGCCACCAGGACGCAGTGAAGCCGCAGCTTTCGGCGCGCGACAATCTCGTATTCTGGGCGCGGCTCTCGGGCCTCGCCGCGGAGCGTGCCGAAGCCGCCGCCGATCAGGCGCTGGATGCCGCCGGGCTGCAGCGGCAGAAACGCCTGCCCAGCCGTTATCTCTCGGCGGGTCAGAAACGCCGCGTCGCGCTCGCCCGTCTGCTGCTCACCGACGTGCCGCTCTGGCTGCTCGACGAGCCGAGCAACGCGCTGGACCGGGCCGCCGTGGACTGGCTTGGCGGAATCCTGGCGCAGCACCGCGCGAAGGGCGGCATGGTCGTGCTGGCCAGCCATGTGCCGGTGCCGCTGCCCGATGCGCGCCTGCTGGAATTGCCCGACGGGCGGCTGACATGACCGCCTTTCTCGCCATCGTGGCGCGCGATCTGCGCCTCGGCGCCGGTGCGCAGGGCGCCATGCTCACCACGCTGCTTTTCTTCGTGCTGGCGGTCAGCCTGTTTCCGCTCGGCGTCGGACCCGAGCCCCAGATCCTCGCGCGCATTGCCTCCGGCGCCATCTGGGTGGCGGCGTTGCTGGCGGCGATGCTGTCGCTCGACCGCCTGTTCCAGGCCGACCAGGAGGACGGCACGCTGGATCTGCTGGCCCAGGCGCCCCTGCCGCTCGGGCTGGTCGCCCTGGCCAAGACGCTGGCGCACTGGCTTACCACGGGATTGCCGCTGGCCCTGATCGCGCCGCTGCTGGCCCTGCTCATGCAGATGGAGACGGAGGCCATTCCGGTCCTGCTGCTGTCGCTGCTGCTGGGCACGCCGTCGCTCAGCCTGATCGGCGCCATCGGGGCGGCGCTGACCCTCGGCGCGCGCCGGGGGGCCGTGCTGGTGCCGCTGATTACCCTGCCGCTGGTGATTCCGGTGCTGATTTTCGGCGTCGGCGCCGTCGATGCCGCCGCTTACGGCCTTTCGGCCCAGCCGCATCTGCTGCTGCTGGGCGCGTTTCTGGCAGCGGCGCTGGCGCTGAGTCCCTTCGCCTTGGCCGGGGCGATCAAGCTGGCCTTGGAATAGGCCGGGCCCTATAACAGCCCCGATGCACGCCCTCGCCAATCCTGCCCGCTTTCTCCGCCTGATGGCGGCGATCCGCCCCTATGCGGCGGTCCTCGCCGTGCTCGGCCTGGCGATTGGCCTCGGCTGGGGATTGCTGTTTTCGCCGCCGGACTACCAGCAGGGCGAGACGGTGCGGATCATGTATCTCCACGTCCCGGCCGCGTGGATGGCGATGTTCATCTATGCCGCCATGGCGGTCGCCTCGGCGGCGGCCCTGGTCTGGCGGCATCCGG
Source organism: Ferrovibrio sp. (assembly GCF_035304305.1). Taxonomy (GTDB): domain Bacteria; phylum Pseudomonadota; class Alphaproteobacteria; order Ferrovibrionales; family Ferrovibrionaceae; genus Ferrovibrio. Next base: position 17,759 of record NZ_DATGQG010000124.1, on the reverse strand, counting down.
TGGCCGAACTGGCCGCCAAGGCCTCGGCGCCGATCGGCGCGGCCTTCACGCTGATCTGTCTGGTCACCGGCTCGCTCTGGGGCAAGCCGATGTGGGGCACCTGGTGGGTCTGGGATGCCCGGCTCACCTCCATGCTGATCCTGTTTTTCCTCTATCTCGGCTATATCGCCCTCTGGGAGGCCTTCGACGATCCCGCGCGGGCCGGCCGGGCGGCGGCCATCCTGGCGCTGGTCGGCGCGGTGAACCTGCCGATCATCAAATTCTCCGTGGATTGGTGGAATACCCTGCACCAGCCGGCCAGCGTGCTGACCATGGCGGGGCCGAAAATCCATGCCGACATCCTCTGGCCGCTGCTGATCACGGCCCTGGGGGCGCAGGCCTATTACGTCTGGATGCTCTGCCTGCGCGTGCGCGCCGAAATCCTGGAGCGGCAGGCCCGGATCCTGCGTTTCAGCGCCGCGGCGGATCGCCGCGCCGCCTAGCCCCGCAGGCAGGAAACCTATATTTTCATCGACTTGCGGCCATCCGGGGCCGGAAAATCAGGGATTTATCGGTGTACTGGACCTCGCTGTCGGATTTTCTCGCCATGGGCGGCCATGCCGGCTTCGTCTGGCCGTCCTTCGGCCTGGCGCTGGCGGTTCTGCTCGGCCTCGGCCTGCAGAGCCGCGCCCGGATGAAGGCGGCCGAGCGGGAGAACGCCGAAGCCCGCCGCGATCTGCGGGGCGAAGGAGGCAGCCGTGAAGCGCAAGCATAAGCGCCTTCTCGCGGTGCTGGGCCTCGTCGCCGGTCTGGGCGTTGCCGTCTCGCTCGTGCTTACCGCCTTCAACGACAATCTCGTCTTCTTCCACAGCCCGTCGGATGTGGCGGAGAAGCGGGTTGCCACCGGCAAGCGCTTCCGCATCGGCGGGCTGGTCGAGGAGGGCAGCGTGAAGCGCGATGGTCTGGTGACCGACTTCGTGGTGACCGACCTGAGCAACAGCGTGGCGGTCCGCTATACCGGGATGCTTCCCGACCTGTTCCGCGAGGGGCAGGGCGTGGTGGCCAACGGCCAGCTCGGGGAAGACGGCCGCTTCGTCGCCACCGAGGTTCTGGCCAAGCACGACGAGAACTACATGCCGCCGGAGGTCGCCGAGGCCCTGCGGAAATCCGGCCAGTGGCATGAGAAACCCGGCGATCACGCCAATCTGAAGCCCGGCTCGTAACCGGTCGTACACAATAGCTGGATGATTCCTGAACTCGGTCATATCGCGCTTATCCTGGCGCTGACGCTTGCGCTGGTGCAGGGCGTGCTGCCGCTGATCGGCGCGGCGCGCGGCATCGTCGGCTGGATGGCCGTGGCGCCGATGGCGGCGATGGGGCAGGCCCTGCTGGTCGTCTTCGCCTTCGGCTGCCTGACCTACGCCTATGTGACCTCGGATTTCTCGGTGCTCAATGTTGCCGAGAATTCCCATCGCCTGAAGCCTATGCTCTACAAGGTCACCGGCGTCTGGGGCAATCACGAGGGCTCGCTGCTGCTCTGGCTGCTGATCCTCACCGTCTTCGGCGCGGCGGTGGCGCTGTTCGGCCGCAACCTGCCGGAAACCCTGAAGGCCCGCGTGCTCGGCATCCAGGGGCTGATCGGCGTCGGCTTCCTTGCCTTCATCCTGTTCACCTCCAATCCCTTCCAGCGGCTGCTGCCGGTGCCGGCCGAAGGCCGCGGCCTCAACCCGCTGCTGCAGGATCCCGGACTCGCCTTCCATCCGCCGTTTCTCTATCTGGGTTATGTCGGCTTTTCGGTTGCCTTCTCCTTCGCCGTCGCCGCGCTGATCGAAGGCCGCGTCGATCCGGCCTGGGCGCGCTGGGTGCGGCCCTGGACGCTGGCCGCCTGGTGTTTTCTCACCGTAGGCATCGCGCTCGGCTCGTGGTGGGCATATTACGAACTCGGCTGGGGCGGCTGGTGGTTCTGGGATCCGGTCGAGAACGCCTCCTTCATGCCCTGGCTGGCCGGCACGGCGCTGGTCCACACCGCCATCGTGGTCGAGAAGCGCGACACGCTGAAAAGCTGGACCGTGCTGCTCGCCATCCTGACCTTCTCGCTCAGCCTGCTCGGCACCTTCCTGGTCCGCTCGGGCGTGATCAACTCGGTGCATGCCTTCGCCACCGATCCCACCCGCGGCGTCTTCATCCTCGCCTTCCTCTGCATCGTGGTGGGCGGCAGCCTGGCGCTTTACGCCATCCGCGCCCCTGCATTGCAGGGCGTCGGCGTCTTCGCGCCGCTCAGCCGCGAGGGCGCGCTGCTGCTGAACAATCTGCTGCTGGCAGTGGCGACGGCGGCCGTCCTGCTCGGCACGCTCTATCCCATCGCGCTGGATGCGCTGACCGGTGCCAAGGTTTCCGTCGGCCCGCAGTATTTCAATACCGTTTTCATTCCGCTGATGACGCCGCTGCTGGCGGCGCTCGCGATCGGCCCGCTGCTGGCCTGGAAGCGCGGCGATGCCGCTGCCGCCCTGCGTCATCTCGCGCCCGCATTCGTCGCCGTTCTGGTCGCGCTGGGGATTGGCCTGTGGCTGCTGGATGGTCGCAGCCTGCTCGCACTGCTCGGGCTTGCCCTGGGCGCCTGGATCGGTGTCGGTTCGCTCTGCGAATGGGGTCTGCGGGTGAAACTGTTTTCCGCTCCCTGGGCGGAAAGCCTGCGCCGTGCGCGTGGCCTGCCGCGGGCGGCCTGGGGCATGACGGTGGCGCATCTGGGCGTCGCCATGCTGGTGCTCGGCATCACCGTGTCAACCACCTGGCAGGTCGAGGTGCAGCAGGTGATGAAAACGGGCGAGACGGTGTCCGTCGGGCCGGTGCAGTTCCGCCTGCTCGGCGTCGCGCCGGTCCGGGGTCCGAACTACACGGCGCAGCAGGCCCGTTTCGAGGTGCTGGCGGGCGGCCGCGTGATCCGCGAGATGACGCCGTCGCAGCGCCGCTATCAGCAGCCGCCGATGGAGACGACGGAAGCCGCCATCCGGCCCTCGCCAGTGGCCGACCTCTACGCCGTGGTGGGCGAGGGCGATGCGACCCGCGGCTGGGCGGTGCGGCTCTACTGGAAGCCGATGGTGTCCTGGATCTGGCTCGGCGCCCTGGTGATGACCTTCGGCGGCCTGCTCAGCCTGACCGACCGCCGGCACCGCATCGGCGTGCCGGCCCGCCGGCGTCTGGCGCCTGCAGCGGCGGAGTAGGATCATGCGTCTCGGCTATCTCATTCCACTGCTCGTCTTCCTGCTGATCGGCATCGCGCTCGCCGTCGGCCTGACGCTCAATCCGCGCGAGATTCCCTCCGCGCTGATCGGCAAGCCGGTGCCGGAATTCAGCCTGCCGCCGGTGCAGGGGCGCGATCTCGGTCTGTCGACGGCCGACCTGAAGACCGGCGAACCCAGCGTGGTGAATGTCTTCGCTTCCTGGTGCGTGCCCTGCCGCGTCGAGCATCCGCTGCTGATGGGATTGCAGCGCGACAACCTCGCGCCGATCCATGGCCTGAACTACAAGGACGATCCGGCCGACGTTGCGAAATGGCTGGATCAGCTCGGTGACCCCTTCACCCGCACCGGTGCCGACCGCAATGGTCGGGTCGGCATCGACTGGGGCGTTTACGGTGTGCCGGAAACCTTCGTCGTCGACGGTGAGGGCCGTATCCGCTGCAAGCATGTCGGGCCGCTGACCGCCTGGGACATGGACAACAAGATCAGGCCGCTGCTGCGCGACCTGAAGGCCGGCCGGCCGAGCGACGTCAAATGCTGAAGACGGTCTCCTTTCTGCTGCTTCTGCTGCTCGCCTGGCCGGGCCTCGCGCAGCCGCTGGACGAGACACTGCCCGATCCGGCGCAGGAGCAGCGCGCGCGGGAGATTTCACGCGAGCTGCGCTGTCTCGTCTGCCAGAACCAGTCGATCGAGGATTCCAATGCGCCGCTGGCGCGCGACCTGCGCCGCATCGTGCGTGAGCGCGTGGCTGCCGGCGACAGCGACAGCGCCATCCTCGATTATCTCGTGGCGCGCTACGGCGAGTGGGTGCTGCTGAAGCCCCGCTTCAGCTGGCAGAACCTGCTGCTCTGGCTCGGGCCGCTGCTCTTCCTGGTCATCGGCGGCATCGTGGTGGCGCTCGTCCTGCGCCGTCAGCGCAGCGCGGCCCCGGTTGCCCCGCCCCTCAGCGCGGAGGAACAGGCCCGCCTGGAGCTGCTGCTGAAGGGCGAAGGCGAGGGCGGACGCTGATGCTCTGGCTCGGCTTCGCGATCCTCGCCCTCATCGCGCTGGCTTTCCTGTTCCGGCCGCTGCTGCGCGACCATCATGCCGTCGCAAGCCGCCGGGCGCATGATCTCGCCGTCTACCGCACCCAGCTGGCGGAGGTGGATCAGGAGCTGGCGCGCGGCGCGCTGAGCGTGGCCGAGGCCGACGCGGCCCGCCTCGAGATCCAGCGCCGGCTGCTGCGCGCCGACCAAGGCGACGAGGCGGCCGCAGCGCCGCGCAAGCCCGGCATCCATGTCCAGATGATCACCGCCGTGGTGCTTATGGCGGTGCCGCTGGTTGCCGGCGTCCTGTATCTCTCTCTCGGCCGCCCGGAGGCGGCCTCCATCGACATGGCTTCGGCGCGGGCCGAAGCGGAACAGACTGCCCGTCTGCGCCAGGATGCCGAGCAGATGATCGCGCAGCTGCGCCAGCGCCTGGAGGCGCAGCCGGATCGCGCCGAGGGCTGGTTCCTGCTCGGCCGCTCGCTACTGGTGACGGAGCGCCCGTCGGAAGCGGCCGATGCGTTCGGCCGCGCCATCGCGCTCAGGCCCGATGATGCCGAACCCTATGTGATGCGCGGCGAGGCGCTGATGGTGGCGGCTGACGGTTCGGTGACGCCGGCCGCGCAGCAGGATTTCCTCGCGGCGCTGGAACGCAATCCCGAGCATCCCGGCGCGCGCTATTATCTCGGTCTGGCGCGGCTGCAGCAGGGCGACGAGCGCGGCGCCTATGACGACTGGTATGCGCTGGCAGCGGCCGCGCCGGCGGATGCGTCCTGGCTCGATCTGGTGCAGGGGCGTCTGCGCGAACTCGCGCCGCGGCTGGGCATTCCACTCGCCCAGGCCGTGCCCGAACCGCAGCCGGCGGCCGCTGCAGAAGAGCCGGGGCCGAGCCGCGAGCAGATGGATGCCGCCGGGCAGATGTCGGAGGAGGATCGTGCCGCGATGGTGCGCGGCATGGTCGATCGCCTTGCCGAGCGGCTGAAGCAGAATCCCGACGATGCCGATGGCTGGCTGCGGCTGGCGCGCGCCCGCGAGGTAATGGGCGAGCAGGAGGCCGCGCGCGAGGCTTTGCGCAAAGCCGTGGCGCTGCAGCCCGAGCGGGTCGAGGCGCGGGTGGCGCTCGCTTTCAATCTCGCCGGCCCGACCGTGAAGAGCAGCGAGCCGCTGCCGCGCGAGGCGGTGGCGGAATTCGCCGAGGTGCTGAAACGCGCGCCCGATCATGCCCAGGCGCTGTGGTTCGTCGGCCGTGGCGCCTATGAGGCCGGCGATAAAGAAGCGGCTGCGAAACACTGGAACCGCCTGCTCGGCCTGCTGCCGCTGGGCTCGCCGGAGGCGCGGGAACTGGCTGACCGGATCGCCGGCCTGTCGCGCTGAGCGGCGCGTTAACCCGGGTTTAAGAGTCTCCTGCGCGTAATCGGCGCAGGTACAGGGACCGTCTCCGGTCCCGGGGTTGGGGCAGTATGGCTATCGCACCGAGTAACAATCTTCTGAGCGCCCTGTCGCAGCTGCAGTCCGGCCGTCCGGCAGCCGCGCCGAAGCCGGCAGCCGCTCCCGCCGGCACGCCCGACGCGCCGAAAGTCGGCGCCGCGCCCGGCAGCTTCGCCGCCCAGCTGGCCGCGCCTGTGAATGCCATCCGCACGTCCGTGGCCGAGCGGCCGGCTTTTGCCGCGCCCGCGCAGCCGGCGAACCAGCCGCCGATCCCCGCCCGCGGCGGCTATCTCGGGCAATACGTCAACATCGTCGTCTGAGCCGCTGAACCCGCCCTGAACTCGGCGGAGCGGCAGGCGCTGTCTGTTTTAAGCCCTAGCGTGTTCTGCGTGGCAACCGGGGGCAGATCCGAGACTTCTGCCTGACGCCGAGTACATGCCGGCTTCCGATGGTAAAGGCGAATACTACTACGGTGAGTCATTCGACTTGGCGATTGCGCCGGGAAACAGCGAGCATGAGGCATTCTTTCGAGCCCTGTTCTCACTTTTCGGGAAATTTGCGAGCAACAGGCATCAGACGGGCTTCTCGTGACTGGTGCAGAGTATGATCTGCGTGAGCGCACGAGCCTCTGGATAGGCTATGAAGCCATTCGCTGGGCCCTGGAGGACTCCCGCCGGTCCTTCTATCATGACAGTGAGCACGTCCGTCCCGTCACGGACAAATGGCGCGCGCAACTGGGCTGACGACCGACGGCAGCGGCCCTTCAACTTGCCACCGTTTTCCTCTAGCCTGCAGCGCTCAAGCCCATAAGCCGATTCCGGGGAAACGCCATGACCAACCGCCGTTCGATCCTGTTCAGCGTCGCCATGCTGGCGGCAGCCTCAGCTCTGTCCGCTCCGGCCGCGCTGGCCCAGGCCAAGGACAAGGTTTCCATCTCGGCATTGCCGTTCATTTCCACCGCGCCGGTCTTCATCGCCAAGGAGCGCGGCTATTTCGATGCCGAGGGCATCGATCTCGAGATCAAGATTTTCAATGCCGCCCAGGCCGTCGCCGTCGCGGTCGCATCCAACGATGCCGATTTCGGCATCACGGCCTTTACCGGCGGTTTCTTCAACCTGGCGGGCAAGGGCGCGCTGAAGGTCGTCGCCGCCCAGAGCCGCGAGGAACCGGGCTACAATTTCGTCGCCTATATCGCCTCGAAGAAGGCCTACGACGCCGGCTTCCGCTCGCCGAAGGATTTCGCCGGCAAGAGCGTGGCGATCACTACCGTCGGCTCCAGCTTCCACTACAATCTCGGCATGCTGGCCGACAAATACGGCTTCAGCCTCGCCTCCGTGCAGATGAAGCCGGTGCAGTCGATCCCGAACATGATGGCGGCGCTCTCGGGCGGCCAGGTCGATGCGACCATCCTGCCGGCCAACAACGCACTGAAGCTGGAAGCCGAAGGCTCGGGCAAGATCATCGGCTGGGTGCATGAGCACACGCCGTGGCAGCTCGGCGCGCTGTTCACCTCGACGAAGAACGTGAAGGAGCGGCGGCCGATGGTCGAGCGCTTCGTGAAGGCCTACCAGAAGGGCCTGAAGGATTACGCCGAAGCTTTCCTCGCCAAGGACAGCGAAGGCAACCGCATGATCGGCGAAAAGGCGCAGGCGGTGCTGCCGATCCTCGAGAAGTGGGTGCAGCCGAAGCCCACCATCGACACCGTGAAGGTGGCCGCCAACTACATGGACCCCCAGGGCCGGCTGCTGGTGAAGAACATCCACGACCAGCTTGCCTGGTACCAGGCGCAGGGCCTCGTCGATAAGGGTTTCTCCGCGAACGACTTCCTCGACCTGAGCTTCGTGAAGGGCCATCTCGACCTTCCGAAGCAGTAAGCGTCCGGAGCCGTGGCATCATGCAGGTCCTGCTGGAGGAGGTCGGCTTTGCCTTCGCGGACCTGCAGGTGCTGGACGGCATCAGTTTCACGGTTACGGAAGGCGAGACCGCGGCGCTGATCGGCCCGTCGGGCTGCGGCAAATCCACCCTGCTCAACCTCGTCGGCGGCCTGCTGCCGCAGCAGCAGGGCCGCATCGCCACCGTCGGTGATGCGCCGCCGGGCTGCCTCAATCCGCTGACCTTCGTGTTCCAGGATTTCGCCCTGCTGCCCTGGCGCAGCGTCGCCGGCAATGTCGCGCTGGCGCTGGAGCATCATCCCCTGGGCCGCGCCGAGCGCGAGGCGCGCATCCGCGAGGTGCTGCAGCTCTGCGGCCTGTCGGATTTCGCCGACGCGCTGCCGAAGCAGCTTTCCGGCGGCATGCGCCAGCGCGTCGGCATCGCGCGCGCCATCGCCGTGCGGCCCGCCGTGCTGCTGATGGACGAGCCGCTCTCGGCCCTGGACGCCCAGACGCGCGAACTGCTGATGGAAGACCTGGTGGCGATCTGGGCGCGCGAGCGCACCACGACGCTCTATGTCACCCACAATCTCTCCGAGGCCGTGCGGCTGGCCGACAAGGTCGTCGTGCTGTCGCGCCGGCCCGGCCGCATCAAGCAGATCGTCGCCATCGACGTGCCGGTCGCCGAGCGCCACAGGCCCGAGCATGCCGCCACCCTGCAGCGCCTGCATGACGAATTGTGGACGCTGATCAAGGCCGAGGCCAAGGTGGCCGATCGCGAGGTGCAGAATGTCTGACACGCGCCGCGAGACCGTCCGCTTCCGCGGCGGCGGCTTCGTCACCGGCAGCCGGCGCTGGGCGCCGTGGCTGGCCTTCGCGCTGATCCTCGCGGCCTGGGAGGCGGCTTCGCTGACCGGCCTGCTGCCGGCGCTGTTCATGCCGGCGCCGCATGAGGTGGTGCTGGCGCTGCATGCGCTGCTCGTCGACGGCCAGCTCTTCGTCCATATCGGCGCCTCGCTGCAGCGTATCGTGATCGGCTGGCTGCTCGGCTCGGCCGCCGGCCTTGCCATCGGCTTCGCCATGGGAATCTTCGTGCTGGCGCGCTCGGTCGGCCTGCCGGTGGTGGCGGCGCTGTTTCCGATTCCGAAGATCGCGCTGCTGCCGCTGTTCATCCTGTGGTTCGGCATCGGCGAGCCCTCGAAGGTGGCGACGATTGCGCTCGGCGTGTTCTTCCCCACGGTCGTCAGCACCTATTCCGCGGTCGACAACGTGCCGCGCAACCTGATCCGCATGGCGCAGAGTTTCGGCCTCCCGACGCGGATGATCGTGACCAAGGTGATCCTGCCGGGCGCCATGCCGGGCATTCTCGCCGGCTGCCGGATTTCCTCGTCCATCGCGCTGATCCTGGTCGTCGCGGCCGAGATGATCGGCGCCCAGTTCGGCATCGGCGCCTTCGTGCTGGCGGCGGGCAACCTGATGCAGACCGACCAGCTGGTGGCCGGCGTAGTGTTGCTGTCGCTGCTCGGGCTGACGATCTCCTGGCTGCTGAGCCGGCTCGAGAAGACGCTGCTGCGCTGGCGCTGACCGGAGGCTGCGAATGAGTGACCACCCGATCCCTGCCACCCGCCGCGTCCGCCGCGATGCCGCGCCTGCCGCGCCGCGCCGGCTGGAGGCCGACATCGTCGTGCTGGGCGCCGGCATCAGCGGTATCTCGGCGGCGCTGGAGGCGGCCAGGCTCGGCCGCCGCGTGGCGCTGGTCGACGCCGGCATGCAGCTGGGCGGCCAGTCGACCGGGTCGCTGCTCGGCACCTTCTGCGGCTTCTATTCCAACGGGCCGGAGCCGTATCGCGTCGTCTACGGCATCGTGGACGAGATGTTCGCGCATCTGAGGAAGGCCGATGCCTTCCATATCCGCCGCGGCCGCAACACCTTCATCCCGCTCTACCGCGAGCAGGCGCTGGTGCGCTGGATCGAACAGGCGGTCATGGGAGCGAAGATCGACGTGCTGCTGGGCGCCGCGCTGCTCGAGGTGCGGCGCGAGGGCAGCCGCATCGCCGGGCTGCTTCTGGCCACCCGTTTCGGTCCGGTCGAGCTGCGCGGCGCCGGCTTCGTGGATGCCTCCGGCGACGCGGCCCTGACCTGGGCGGCCGGCTTCGAATGCCAGGAGCCGGTAACGCCGATCATGGGCACGCTGATGTTCATTCTGGAGGGCTTCGACGAAGCCGCCGCCCTGAAGCTGGATCGCTGGGCGATGCAGAAGCGCCTGGCCGAAAAGGGCGACGCCTATGGTCTGGTGCGTCGCGACGGCTTCGTCTTCGCCTTTCCGGGCAAGGGGCAGGCCACCGTCAACATGACCCATGTCGAGACGCCGCTCGATCCGCTCGGCTACAGCAGGGCGCAGGCCGAGGGCCGCGCCCAGGCCGATCGCGTGGTGGCCTTCCTGCGCGGCGAATATCCCGAGGTTTTCGCCGATGCGCGGGTGCGGCAGTACGGCCTGCTCGGCATCCGGCAGACCCGGTGGATTGCCGCCCGCCGCAGCCTCACCATCGACGAGGTGCGTGCCGGCGTGAAACCCGCCGACGCCATCCTCCGCTGCTCATGGCCGGTGGAGCTGCATGACCGCGCCGAAGACGTCCACTGGGAGGAATTCGGCGACGACCATATGCATTACCTGCCCTTCGCCAGCATGGTACCGCGCGAGGCCGACAATCTGGTGGCGGCCGGCCGCTGCATCGACGGCGATGCCGCCGCACTCAGTTCGGTGCGCGTCATGGGCCCCTGCATCGCGATGGGCGCCGCCGCGGCCCACGCGCTCGACCTCGCCGGCGCGGGTTCCGTGCAGCAGATCGACATCGGCGCCCTGCAGGCGCGCCTGGCCGACAACCTGACGCGCTGCGACCGCGATCCCTGACCGGCGTCAGGGATTCTGTTCGAGCTGCTCGATCAGCTGCTGCAGCATGGCGATGAATTCGGCGCGGCGGTTGACCGGAATCGGACTGATCAGCCTTTCCTGCGACCGCATCACGCCGGGCTGCGCCAGCCGCAGCTGCCGCTCGCCTTCGGCCGTGATGGCCAGCGCATTGGTGCGGCGGTCGTTCTCCGTCCGCTGGCGCACCAGCAGGCCGCGCTTGATCAGCCGCGCCACCATCTCGGCGACGGTGGAGCGGTCGATGCCGGTCTGGCGGACCAGATCGACCTGGCTGATGCCCGCCTTCTGGTAGACCGCGAGCAGCAGCGCGAATTGCCGCGGCGTCAGTCCGTTCGCGCCGACCTCCATGGTGTAGAGATCGACTGCCAGTTGCTGACACCGCCGCAGCAGATGTCCCGGTGAGTCATGCAGGCTGAAGTTGAGCAGTGAATCGGCCGTGATGGCCTGGGTGTCCCCCGACAATGGAGCCTCCCTTATTGGTTATTGTTGCAAGCCTTCCTGTTAGCTGGGCGGATTTTCCGCTTCTCAGTCCACTGATAAAACGCCAGTCGAGGGGGCTTCGTCCAGCTTGTAATTGTTTGCGCGATGACAAATCCGCAAGATAGGTTGTTGTGGATGCAAGGACTTCTCCGGAGGCGGGGCGGTGCAGAACCCCAGGGATTTCTCTTTTTCCAAACGAATTCCGCAGGATGACACGCGCGAGCGGCTGGTTTGCGACACTTGCGGCTGGATCAACTACACCAACCCGAAAATCGTGGTCGGCTCGGTGGTGAGCCACGAGGGGCGCATCCTGCTCTGCCGCCGCGCCATCGAACCTCGGCGGGGATTCTGGACCATCCCGGCGGGATATCTGGAGGAAAAGGAGACCACCGAGGCCGGCGCGATGCGCGAGGCGCAGGAGGAAGCCTGCGCCGAGATCGCCATCGACCAGCTTCTGGCCGTCTACAACATTCCGCGCATCAGCCAGGTGCAGCTGATCTATCGCGCCACGCTGGTGCGGCCCGATATCGCCGCCGGGCCGGAATCGCTCGAGGTCCGCCTGGTGGAATGGTCGGAAATTCCCTGGAGCGATCTTGCCTTCCCCTCGGTGCACTGGGCGCTGGGTCAGTATCGCAGCGTGCTCGGCCGCGAGGCGTTTCCGCCTTTCTCGAATCCGCCGGGCGAGACGGGTAATTATCCGGCGGCCTGATCCAGTCCGGCGAGCGCGCGGGCGAAGGCGGCGGCATTGAAGGGCTGCAGGTCGGCGGCCTGTTCGCCGACGCCGACGAAATGCACCGGCAGCCCGAACCTGTCGGCGATGGCGACCAGCACGCCGCCGCGCGCGGTGCCGTCCAGCTTGGTGACCACCAGTCCGGTGACGGCGCAGATTTCCCTGAACACCGAAACCTGGTTCAGCGCGTTCTGTCCCGTGGTCGCATCCAGCACCAGCAGAACGTGATGTGGCGCGTCGGGCACCTGCTTCTTGAGCACGCGGATGATCTTCGCCAGCTCGCCCATCAGGTCGGCCTTGTTCTGCAGCCGGCCGGCGGTGTCTATCAGCAGCACATCGGTGCCGGTCGCGCTCGCCTGGGTGAGGGCGTCGAACGCAAGGCCTGCGGCATCCGCGCCGGTCTCGCGCGCGATCACCGGCGCACCGACGCGATCGCCCCAGATTTTCAGCTGCTCGATGGCGGCGGCGCGGAAGGTATCGCCCGCGGCCAGCATCACCTTGCGGCCCTGGTCGCGCAGGTGCGAGGCGATCTTGCCGATCGTGGTGGTCTTGCCGACGCCGTTGACGCCGACGACGAGGATCACCTGCGGCTTGTCGCCTTCCAGCACCAGCGGATGCTCCACCGGCCGCAGCAGGGCGGCGACCGCATCGGCCAGCGCGCCCTTGATCTCCTCGGGCGAGACTTCCTTGTCGAAACGGTCCTTGGCAATCGTCTGGATGATGCGGGCGGAGGTGGTAACGCCGAGATCCGCCTGGATCAGCGTCTCTTCCAGTTCGTCCAGTGCTGCCTGGTCCAGCTTGCGCTTGGTGAACAGCGCCGTGATCGATCCGCCGATCTGGCTGGCGGAGCGCGACAGACCCGCCTTCAGCCGGCCGAACCAACCGGCCTTCTTTTCGTTCTCACCTTCGCTCACGCCGCCTCCAGCCAGAGTTTTCCGTCACGCGCTGCGGCGATCCGGGCTTGGATGATGCTTCCCTTGTCATGTGCGGCCGGCAGAACCACCGGCGCGTAGGTTTCGTCCCGGCCGACACCGGTCTGCTCGACCAGGATGCTGGCCTGCAGGCCAACCCGGCTGGCCAGGAAACGATCCAGTGCAACGGCAGCGCGCTCGCGCAGCAGCTTCGCGCGCGCCTTGCGGAGCCCGGCCGGCAGCTGCGGCATCCGTGCGGCCGGCGTACCCTCGCGCGGCGAATAGGGAAAGACGTGCAGCCAGGCAAGGCCGGCTTCGTCGATCATGGACAAGCTGTTTTCGAAAGCGGCGTCGCTTTCGGTCGGAAAGCCGGCGATCAGGTCGGCACCGAGCGCGATGCCCGGCCGCAGGCTGCGCAGCCGGTCGGCAACCTCCAGCGCCTGCCGGCGGCTGTGGCGCCGCTTCATGCGTTTCAGGATCAGGTCGTCGCCCGCCTGCAGGCTGAGATGCGCATGCGGCATGACGCGCGGCTCGTCGGCATAGAGACGGAAGAGGTCCTCGTCGATCTCGGCGGGATCCAGCGACGAGAAGCGCAGCCGCTCGATCTGCGGCACCAGCGCCAGCAGGCGGCGCGCCGCCTGGCCTAGGCTCGGCCGGCCCGGCAGATCGTGGCCGTAGGAGGTGATGTCGACGCCGGTGAGGACGAATTCGCGATAGCCCCTTGCCGCGAGGCTGCGCGCGGTTTCCACGACATGGCCGAGCGGCAGCGAACGGCTCGGTCCGCGGCCATAGGGAATGATGCAGAAGGTGCAGCGATGGTCACAGCCCTGCTGGATTTCCAGATAGGCGCGCGGCCGGCCGGGAAAATGGGTGACGGCCGGCAGGGCGGCGGGTGCGGCGGTCTGGATGTCGCCCACCGCCATGCGGGGGGCGGCATCGCCGATCGTCTGCCAGAGGGCGGCATCCAGTTTCTCGCGATTGCCGACCACATGGTCGACTTCGTCCATGGCCGCGAAGGCGGCGGCATTGACCTGGGCGGCGCAGCCGGTGACCACGATGCGCGCATCGGGCCGTTCGCGGCGCAGGCGGCGGATCGCCTGGCGGGCCTGCTTCTCCGCCTCTGCCGTGACCGCGCAGGTGTTGATCACCACGACATCGTCGCGGTGCTGCTGCGCCAGCGCGCTGCGGATGGCTTCGCCTTCATAGGCATTCAGCCGGCAGCCGAAATTGACGACGGTCATGGCGCGCGGTCCGGTCAGGCCGGCTGCAGAGCGGCCCAGAAGCTCGCCGGAATCTCGCCGCGGAAAGCCTCGGTGGCGGGACCCGTCATGTAGACATGGTTGTCCGCCGCCCATTCGATGGTGAGCGGCCCGCCATCGAGCAGGATCTCCGCCTTGCGCGCGCTCAGGCCGCGGCGCACGGCGGCGACCAGGGTGGCGCAGGCGCCGGTGCCGCAGGCCCGCGTGATGCCGGCGCCGCGTTCCCAGACACGCATGCGGATGCATTCGGGGCTGATCACCTGCGCGAATTCCACGTTGATCCGCTGCGGGAACAGCGGGTCATGCTCGATCTCCGGGCCGATCCGGTCCAGCGGCACGGCTTCCGCATCCGCGACGAAGAAGACGACATGCGGATTGCCGACATTCACCGCACCCGGCTGGCTGTAGCCGCCATGGCTGTAATCCAGCGCCACCGTGTCCATGGCGCGCGACAGCGGGATCGCCTGCCAGTCGAAGCGCGGCTCGCCCATGTCGACGGTCACGCGGCCCTGCGCTCCGGCGCGGGCCTGCAGCCAGCCGCCCAGCGTGTCGATGCTGACGGCATCGCGCCCGGTTTCCTGCATCAGCAGGGCGGCGATGCAGCGCGCCGCATTGCCGCAGGATTCCACCTCGCTGCCATCCGAATTGTGGATGCGCATGAAGGCATCCGCCTTGTCGGAGCGCTCGATGGTGATCATCTGGTCGAACCCGATGCCGCGGCGGCGGTCGCCGAGCAGGCGGATCGCGGCATTGTCCAGCGGCACCGGATGGGCGCGCGCATCCAGCACGACGAAATCGTTGCCGAGTCCGTGCATCTTGACGAAGGGGAGGGCGCCTTGCGGGGTCATGCCGGGGTTATAGGGCGGCAGGGTCCGGCTGTCCAGAAAAGGGCCGGAACGGCCCCGCTGTGGCTCAGCCGGCGGAGGCCTTGGCGCCGGGTTTGGCCTTGTCGATGGCGGCTTTCAGCGAGGCGCGCAGCTGGGCTTCCAGCGGGCCGCCCGACCCCGCGATCCGGTGCGACACGACGACATACAGCGTGTCGATATGGATGCTGACGATCTCCTGCTGCAATTCGTCGAGGTCATTCAGCTCCTTCAGGAAATCATGCAGCGACTTGGCGAACTCGGTCAGCAGGGGATAGCCGAACACGCCGCCCATGCCCTTGATCTGGAACGCCTCCTCGCGGATCTGCTCGAGCGCTTCCGCGCGGGTCGCCGGGTCGGCCGCGGCGCGGGCGAGCGTTTCGCGCAGCGCCTTCAGCGTTTCGACGGTCTGGTCGATGAACTGGGCGGAGGAGTTCTGGACCAGAGCCTCCATCTTCTGAAGCATCTCGTCGTCGAGCTTGAGGTCAAGGCCGGTCTTGTAATTGACCGCCTTGCGCCGCAGATCGCCGCGATTGGGGATGATGGTTCGGCGCATGGCCTGTCCGATGCCGCTTATTCCGGCTTCTGCTGACGCCGGTCGACGCCTTCGAAGGGAAGCTGGCGGCGCCGGCGATCGGGGCCGAAGTAGTCCTTCACGCTGACGAAGTCGCGCGGCCGCGCGATGACCGAGACGAGGCGGCGGTACATGGCTTCGGCGGTAAAGGGCTTGGCGAGGAATTCCGTGACGCCCTTGTCACGGGATTCGACGACATAGTCGACCTCCGAATTCGCGGTGAGCATGATCACCGGCATCATCCGGTCCGGCGACGTGCCGTCGGTGCGCAGCCAGTCCAGCAGTTCCAGCCCGGTGCGTGGCTTCAGATTCCATTCGGTGATGACCACGTCGATGCCGCCGGAGCGCAGCGAGGCGATCGCCTTCTCGCTGTCGCGGGCTGTCGTGACCTGGGTGGCCCCCAGCATCATGAGGATGTCCTTCACCAGCTGGCACATCAGCTTGTTGCTGTCGACCACCAGGAAGCGGACATGGCTGAAGTCGATCTTCTCCGACATGGCTGTCGGCACCCCCCGGAAAGCCGCCCTGCCGCGGCCCTCAGATTCGCGGAATTACTTTTCCAATCATATATATATCGAGGATAGAGCCAAGCCAACCGATCCGTGCTACTAAATGTGGATAGTTGGCTCGTCATTTCTACCATTGGGTAACGTGCTCTCCCCATCTCTCCCGAAAACGGCGCCGACCGGACTGGTTCTGCTCCTCAGCGTCCTTTTTGCCAACGGTATCCTGGCGGCGACCATGTATCTGCCGTCCCTGCCGGCCATGGGGCGGGATTTCGCGGTGCCGGCCGATACCCTGCCGCTGACCCTGACGGTCTATTTCGCCACCTTTGCCGCCGGACAGCTGGTCTACGGCCCCCTGAGCGACCGCTACGGCCGGCGCCCGCTGCTGCTGGGCGGCCTGGTCGTGATGGTTCTGGGCTCGGCGGCCTGTGCGCTGGCAGGGAGCCTGACCGCGCTGCTCTGGGCCCGGGCCATCCAGGGCCTAGGCGCCGCCAGCGCCATGGCGGTGGGACGGGCCATCGTCAACGATGCCTATGACCGCCAGAAGGCGGCGCGGGCGACCGCGACGATCAGCGCCTCGCTGGCGCTGGCGCCGATCATCGCCCCACTGCTCGGTGGCCTGATCGAGCAGTATCTCGGCTGGCGCTGGAATTTCTGGATCAGCGGCGGGATCACGGCGGCGGTGCTGCTGATCCTGATGCGGCGGCTGCCCGAAACCCATCGCCCGAGCGGCGATGCCGGACCGCTGCTGCGCGGCATCGCCCGGGCCTACGGCTTCCTGCTCACCAGCCGGGCCTTCCTGACCTTCGGCCTGCTGAACCTCGCGATCTTCGCCGGCCTGCATGGCTTCAATGCCGGCGCGCCAGCGGTGCTGATCGACACCTTCGGCCTCAGCCCGGTGCTGTTCGGCATCCTCGCCGCGCTGGGCGCCGCCGGCTTCTTCATCGGTGCGCTGCTGTCCTCCTGGCTGGTCGGCCGGCTGGGCATGACGCGGCTGATCGATGCCGGGGTGGTCTGCATGCTGGCCGGCGCGGCGGGACTGGCGCTCTGGGTGGAACTGCTCGAGCCGAGCGTGAGCGCGATTATCGGCGCGCGCCTGCTCTGGGCGATCGGCATGGGGCTGGCGCTGCCCAATACCGTGGTGGCCGCCGTGGGCGTCAATCCCGCGACCCTGGGCGCGGGGGCGGCGCTGTCCGGCTTCCTGCAGACGGTGGGCGGCGGCTTCGGCTCGGCGGCGAATTCGCTGTTTCCGGCCGGCGATCCGCTCTCGCTGGGCCTGGCCTTCGGCGGGACGGCGGTGTTCGGCGGCCTCGTCTGGCTGCTCAACCGTGGCGCTGCCGCCAGGGTGACGAACGAGAAGGGCTAGCCTTCCGGCTTCAGCACCGCCATCAGCTCGCGCCATTCGCGGGCGCTCAGGCCCGAGTCGGCCTGCTCGACCTTCTCGCCGGCCAGCATGCGGCGCACCACCTTGATGGCGGTCGCCGAGAGGCTGGCGCCGCCGACGCGGTATTCCATGAAGGCGTCGTAGCAGGCCGGCACCCAGCGCTTCACGGTCTCCAGCATCGCCTCGGCATAGACGCGGATCTCGTACTGGGCATGGCTGTCGGCGCGCAGCGACAGGAAATGCAGCAGGTTCAGCAGATCCGTCTTCCAGTACCACTGGGTATAGAAGTTCAGCGTCAGGTTCATGCGCGCCAGCTCGCGCGCCAGGCCCTGGCGGTTCTCGTCGCGCTTGCTGCCATCCGGATGCTCGTTCAGCATCTCCTCGTAGGAAGCATAGGACTGCAGCGCGTCGCGCTTCAGCAGTTCCAGCACGCGGGCGGCCTCGGCGCCGGTCAGCAGGTCGCCGCGGCCCTGGCGGTTGCTGCTGGACTGCGCCGCCAGCTGGTCGGGCGCGGGGATGTAGAATTCGTTGTCGAGGATCGAGTAGCGCGCCGAATACTCGTTCACGTTGGCGGTGCGGTG
>NZ_DATGQG010000123.1:0-41576 GCF_035304305.1 Ferrovibrio sp. | reverse complement strand
AAGAAACTTGCGTCTCAGTGATCTCTGCCGCGACCTGAATCTCGATCCGCGCGCCGCCCAGCTCGACGTGGCGGGCATCACGGCCGACAGCCGCGCCGTGCGGCCCGGTTACCTCTTTGCGGCGCTGAAGGGCACGCAGGCCGACGGGCACCGCTTCATTGCCGATGCGCGCGAGAAGGGTGCCGTCGCCGTGCTCAGCGACCAGGTCGATCCGGCCTATGCCGGGCAGATCCCCTTCGTCACCGATGCCAATCCGCGCCGCCGCCTGGCGCTCATGGCCGCGGCCTTCTTCGACGCACAGCCGAAGCATATCGCAGCCGTGACCGGCACCAACGGCAAGACCTCGGTGGCCAATTTCACCGCACAGATCTGGGCGCAGCAGGGCATCAGCAGCGCCAGCCTCGGCACGCTCGGCCTGCATGGCACCGGCGTCAGCGAGGCGCTCGCGCATACCACGCCGGACCCCGTGCGGCTGCACGAGCTGCTGAGCATCGCCAGAGGTGCCGGCATCGAGCATCTCGCGCTGGAGGCTTCCAGCCATGGCCTCGACCAGTACCGCCTCGATGGCGTGAAGCCGGAAGCGGCCGCCTTCACCAACCTCACCCGGGACCATCTGGATTACCATCCGACGGTCGAGGCCTACTTCGCTGCCAAGATGCGCCTGTTCGACACGCTGCTGCCTCCGCATGGCACGGCGGTGATCAACATGGACTCCGCGCTGGGCGTGAAGGTGGAGGATCTCTGCCGCGGCCGGCAGCATCGCCTGCTGCGCTACGGCATGCTCGGCAGCGAGCTGAAGCTGCTCTCGGCCGTGCCGCATGTCGGCGGCCTGCAGATCGAGGCGGAAATTCTCGGCGTGCGCCGCGAAGCCGACCTGCCGCTGATCGGCGGCTTCCAGGCCGGCAATGTGCTGGCGGCTCTGGGGCTCGTGATCGGCTGCGGCGGCCATGCGGCTGCGGCCTGGGAAACGCTGGAGAAGCTGCAGGGCGTGCCAGGCCGCATGCAGAAGGCGGCCCAGCGCGGAAACGGCGCTTCCGTCTTCGTCGACTATGCCCATACGCCGGATGCGCTGGAGACGGTGCTGAAGGCGGCGCGTCCGCATACGACGCAGCGCCTGGTCGTGGTGTTCGGCTGTGGCGGCGACCGCGACCGCGGCAAGCGGCCGCTGATGGGCGCCGTGGCCGCGAAGCTGGCCGATCGTGTCTATGTGACGGATGACAATCCGCGCAGCGAGGAGCCCGCATCGATCCGCGCCGCGATCATGGCGGCCTGTCCCGGAGGCATCGAGATCGGCGACCGGCGCAAGGCGATTTTTGCCGCCGTTGAATCGCTGCAGCCCGGCGACCTGCTGCTGATCGCCGGCAAGGGCCATGAGCAGGGCCAGATCGTCGGCAGCGAAACCCGTCCGTTCGATGATGTCCTGGTCGCGCGCGAAGCCGTGTCCGCAATCGATTCCGGTTCTGGTTCGGGCAGCGCACCATACGGAGGTAAAGATTAATGGAAAGTTTCGCGCTCTGGACCTCCGCCGAAGCTGCCCGCGCCACCCAGGGCAGCAGTGATGGTTTCTGGACAGCCAGCGGCATCTCGATCGACAGCCGCAGCATTGCCTTCGGCGATCTCTTCATCGCGCTGCGCGGTCCGAATTTCGACGGTCACGTTTTCGTCGCCGATGCGCTGGCGAAGGGCGCCGCCGCGGCGATGGTGGACCGCGTGCCGGAAACCCTCCCGCCCGGCGCCAATCTGCTGCAGGTGAAGGATACCTTCGAGGGACTGAATGCGCTGGCGGCCGCGGCACGGCAGCGCTGCGGCGCGAAAGTCGTCGCGGTAACCGGCAGCGTCGGCAAGACCTCCACGAAGGAAATGCTGCGGCATGTCTTTGCCGAGCAGGCCGCGACCCATGCCACCACGGGCAATCTGAACAATCACTGGGGCGTGCCGCTGACGCTCGCGCGCATGCCGGTGGACAGCCGCTATGCCGTAATCGAGATGGGCATGAACCATGCCGGCGAAATCGCGCCGCTGTCCACGCTGGCGCGGCCGCATGTTGCCGTCATCACCGCGATCGAGGCGGTGCATCTGGAGAATTTCACCGGCATCGAAGGGATCGCGGATGCCAAGGCGGAGATCTTCGCCGGCCTCGAGCCCGGCGGGATCGCGGTGATCAATCGCGATACGCCGCATTTCGAGCGCGCGGCGGCGGCCGCGCGTGCTGCCGGCGCCTCGGAGGTGATCGGCTTCGGCGAAAGCCGCGAGGCACAGGCGCGGCTGGTCAAATATGCGCCGCATGCTGCCTGCTCCTGCGTCGCGGCAGACATCCTCGGCCATCCGATGACGTTCAAGATCGGCGCGCCGGGCCGGCACTGGGTGCTGAATGCGCTGGGCGTACTGGCAGCGGCGCAGGCGGCCGGCGCCGACCTCGCCGAGGCCGGCATGGCGCTGGCGGGCGTGACCGCGCCCAAGGGCCGCGGCGAACGGCACGTCCTGCACTGGCGTGACGGCGGCGAGATTGAGGTGATCGACGACAGCTACAATGCCAGCCCCACCAGCATGCGCGCCGCATTCGCCGTTCTGGCCATGGCCAAGCCGGGCTCCCGCGGCCGTCGCATCGCCGTGCTGGGCGACATGCTCGAACTGGGGCCCGATGCCGAGGCCGCCCATGCCGGGCTGGCCGCCGATCTGGAGCGGGACGGCATAGATCTGGTTTTTGCCGCGGGCCCGCTGATGCGCGCGCTTTACGAGGCGCTGCCGGTTTCGCGGCGCGGCCATCATGCGGCGAACTCCACGGAACTCCTGGCTCCGCTGCGGCGCGCGATCCGCAGCGGCGACGTCCTTCTGGTGAAGGGCTCGCACGGCAGCCGCATGGACAAGGTGATCGATGATCTTCTGACGCCCGCGCCGGCGCCGCGCGCGGCCAACGGATGGTGACAAGGTAAGACCGCGAATGCTCTATCATCTGCTCTATCCGCTGGCCAACGAATTCCAGGTGTTCAACCTGTTTCGTTACCTGACCTTCCGCACCGGCGGCGCGGTCCTCACGGCCATGGTGCTCGCCTTCTGGATCGGCGAGCCGCTGATCAACTGGCTGCGCGCAAAGCAGGGGCGGGGCCAGCCGATCCGCGATGACGGACCCGAAAGCCATCTGCTGACCAAGCGTGGCACGCCGACCATGGGCGGACTGCTCATCCTGCTCGGCCTTGCCGTCGGCACGCTGCTCTGGGCCGATCTTACCAACCGCTATGTCTGGGCGGTGCTGCTCGTCACCTTCGGTTTCGGCCTGATCGGCTTCTACGACGATTACCTGAAGGTGACGAAGCAGAATCCGAAAGGCGTGCCGGGCAAGCTCAAGCTCGGCCTGCAGCTCCTGTTTGCCGGCGCGGCGGCGGTGTGGATCAGCGACATTGCCGCCGCGCCGCTGAATACCAGCCTGGCGATCCCGTTTTTCAAGGATGTGCTGCTCAATCTCGGCTGGTTCATGATTCCGTTTGCCGTCTTCGTCATGATCGGCGCCTCGAACGCCGTGAATCTGACCGACGGTCTTGACGGCCTCGCCATCGTGCCGGTGATGATCGCCGCGGCCAGCTTCGGCCTGATCACCTATCTGGCCGGCAACCGTGTCTTCGCCGACTACCTGCAGATCCACTACGTGGCCGGCGCGGGCGAGCTGGCCGTGCTCTGCGGCGCCCTTGTCGGCGCCGGGATCGGCTTCCTGTGGTTCAACGCGCCACCGGCCACCGTCTTCATGGGCGATACCGGCTCGCTCAGCCTCGGCGGCGCGCTGGGGACGATCAGCGTCATCGTCAAGCATGAACTGGTGCTCGCCATCATCGGCGGCCTCTTCGTGCTCGAGACCATCTCGGTGATGGTGCAGGTCGCGTCCTTCAAGCTGACCGGCAAGCGCGTCTTCCGCATGGCGCCGCTGCATCACCATTTCGAAAAGAAGGGCTGGAAGGAGCCGACCATCGTGATCCGTTTCTGGATCATCTCGGTGATCCTGGCGCTGGCCGGCCTTGCCACTCTCAAGCTGCGGTGATGGGATGATCGCACTGCATCATACCGGTGGACAGACCTGGGCGGTGTTCGGGCTCGCGCGCAGCGGGCTGGCCACCGCGCGGGCGCTTGTTGCCGGCGGTGCGCAGGTGCGGCCCTGGGACGATACCGAAGCCGCGCGCAGCGCGGCGGAGACCGCGGGGCTTCGTCCCGTGCCCCTCAACGATGCCGCGCTGGCCGGCTGCAGCGGTCTGGTGCTGGCGCCGGGCGTTCCGCTTACCCATCCCGCGCCGCATGACGTGGTTGCCGCGGCCGCGCGCGCCGGCATCCCGGTGCTCGGCGATATCGAACTGCTGCTGCGCGAGTTGCAGCCGGCGAACGGCATCGGCATCTGCGGCATCACCGGCACCAACGGCAAGTCGACCACCTCGGCGCTGCTTGCCCATGTGCTGCAGCAGGGCGGGCGCAGGACGGCCCTGGGCGGCAATATCGGCACGCCGGCACTGGACCTGCCGCGCTTCGGCGCCGACGACAGCGGCATCTACGTGATCGAGATGTCGTCGTTCCAGATCGACCTCACGCCGGGTTGGAAGGCGGATATCGCCATCCTGCTCAACATCACGCCGGACCATCTCGACCGCCATGGCGATATCGAAACCTACGCCGCGATCAAGGCCCGCATCTTTGCCGGCCAGGGCGAGGGCGATACGGCGATCATCGGAGTCGATGACGAGTATTGCCGCCGCATCCACGACCGGCTGGCCGCCCAGCAGAGCGGCCGCCGCATCGTTCCGGTTTCCATCGAGCGCAGGCTCGACGACGGCATCAGCGCCATTGACGGCAAGCTGTGTGAAAACGGCCGCGAAGTCTTCGCGCTGGATTTCGCCGCCCTGCCGGGTGCCCATAACGGCCAGAATATCGCCTGCGTCTATGCGGCGGCCCGCGCCGCCGGGCTGGACGCGGAGACGATCCGCAGGGGCATCGCGAGTTTCCCCGGCCTGAAGCATCGCCTGCAGCGCGTCGGCGTGATCGACGGCATTCCGTGCATCAACGACTCCAAGGCGACCAACGCCGATTCCACGGCGAAGGCCCTGGCCTCCTTCGAGACGATCTACTGGATCGCTGGCGGCAAGCCGAAGGAGGGCGGCATCGACAGTCTGCGGCCGTTCTTCCCCCGCATTCGCCACGCCAGCCTGATCGGCGAGGCGGCGCCGGCCTTCGCGGCCACGCTGGGCAGCGCGGTGCCGCACCGGCTCTGCGGGACGCTGGAGGTGGCGCTGGATGACGCGCTGGCGGCCGCGCGGCGCGACGGGATCGAGGGCGCGGTGGTGCTGCTCTCGCCGGCCTGCGCTTCCTACGACCAGTACAAGAGCTTCGAACATCGCGGCGACGCCTTCATCGAGCTGGTGGCCCGGCGGGGCGCCGTGACGGGGGCTGCGGCATGATCACCTTCTCGCGCACCGATACCTCCATCCTCGGCCGCTGGTGGTGGACCGTCGATCGCTGGCTGCTGATCGCCATCGCCGTGCTGATTGCCGTCGGCACCGTGCTGACGCTCGCCGCCTCGCCGGCGGTCGCGCATCGCATCGGGCTGGCCAATTTCCATTTCGTGCAGCGCCAGATCATCTTCCTGGTTCCGGCCCTGCTGATCATGATCGCGACCTCGCTGCTCGATCCGGTTGGCGTGCGGCGCGTGGCTGCCATCGTCTTCGCCGGCGCGCTGGCGGGCATGATGCTCACCTTCGTGATCGGCTACGAAGTCAAGGGCGCCCATCGCTGGATCTCGCTGGGCGGCCTGTCGCTGCAGCCCTCCGAATTCGTCAAGCCGGCCTTCGCCGTGGTTGCCGCCTGGCTGTTCGCCGAATGGCGCAAGGGCACGGGCTTCCCCGGCTGGGCGATCTCGACCGGCCTCTGCGCGCTGGTCGTCGGCATCCTGCTGCTGCAGCCCGATCTGGGCATGGCCGTCGTTGTCTGCGCGGTATGGCTGGCACAGTTCTTCATCGCCGGCCTGCCGATCGTGCTGGTACTGGCGCTCGGCGCGCTGGGTCTCGCCGGCATCTTCGGCGCCTATCTGATGTTCCCCCATGTGGCGAGCCGCATCGACCGCTTCCTCGATCCCGCCAACAAGGAGAATTACCAGATCGAGCGCGCCATGGAGGCCTTCTCCGCCGGCGGCATCTGGGGGCGTGGCCCGGGCGAGGGTTCGGTGAAGAGCGTGCTGCCCGATGCCCATACCGACTTCATCTTCGCCGTTGCCGGCGAAGAATTCGGCCTCATGGTCTGCCTGCTGATCGTGGGCGTCTTCGCCTTCATCGTGCTGCGCTGCCTGTCGCGGCTGATGACCGAGACCAATCTGTTCGTGCTGCTGGCCGCCGCCGGCCTGACCACGCAGTTCGGCCTGCAGGCGCTGATCAATATCGGCGTGAACCTGCATCTGCTGCCGACCAAGGGCATGACCCTGCCGTTCATATCCTATGGCGGCTCGTCGCTGCTGGCGCTGGCCTTCGCTATGGGCATGCTGCTGGCGCTGACCCGCTGGCGTCCCGACCAGGGAGGCATGCGATGAGCGCTGTCGCGACTCCCATCCTGCTCGCCGCGGGCGGTACCGGCGGCCATGTCTTCCCGGCGGAGGCTCTGGCGGCCGAGCTGCTGCGCCGCGGCCATCGCGTCGGCCTCGTGACCGACACGCGCGGCAAGGGCTTCGGGCAGAATCTGCCGGAGCTGCCGCTCTATCGCATCCCCTCGGGCACGCCGAGCGGCCGCTCGCTGCCGGGCAAGATCGCGGCCCTGTTCGAGATCGCGCGCGGCGTGTTCGGCGCGCTGAACCTGATCGGCCTGACGCAGCCGGCGGCCGTGGTCGGCTTCGGCGGCTATCCTGCCCTGCCGCTGCTGCTGGCCGCGCGGATGAAGCGCGTGCCGGTGCTGATCCATGAACAGAATGCCGTGCTCGGCCGCGTCAACCGTCTGGTCGCCAGCCGCGCCGACCGCATCGCCACCTCCTTCCCGGTGACGCGGTTCCTGCCGGCGCGCATCCCTGCCACGGTGACCGGCAATCCGGTGCGGCCGGCTATTCTTGCCGCCGCCGACCGCCCTTACGAGGCGCCGGCCGACGGCATCTCGGTTCTCGTCATGGGCGGCAGCCAGGGCGCCCGCGTGCTGTCCGATATCGTGCCGGCCGCGCTGGCCGCCCTGTCGCAGGACATCAAGCGCCGCCTGAAGGTGCAGCAACAATGCCGTCCGGAAGATCTGGAGCGCGTGCGCAATGCCTATGCGCAGGCCGGCATCCAGGCTGAAACGGCGACCTTCTTCGGCGACGTGGCCGAGCGTCTCGCCGCCGCACATCTGGTGGTCAGCCGTTCGGGCGCAAGCAGCACGGCGGAAATCGCGGTGATCGGCCGTCCCAGCCTGCTGGTGCCCTATGCCCATGCGATGGACGATCACCAGACGGCGAATGCGCAGGCGCTGGCGCAGGCCGGCGGTGCCGTCGTGATCGCCCAGGACAAGTTCACCGTCGAGCGTGCCGCGACAATGTTCAACGACCTGCTCGGCGATCCGGCGGAACTCGCCCGCATGGCGTCCGCCGCGCGCAGCGTCGGCCGCCCGCTGGCGACGCAGGCGCTCGCCGACCTGGTCGAGCGCCTCGTTGCCGAACGCCGCAAGGCGGCCGGGGTGGGCAGCAAGGCAACATCGAAAGATCATTCTGTGAAAAGGATTGCGGCATGAGAGCGCTGCCGCTCGACATCGGTATCATCCATTTCGTCGGCATCGGCGGCATCGGCATGTCGGGCATCGCCGAGATCATGCACAATCTGGGTTACCAGGTGCAGGGTTCGGATCTGTCGGCCAATTACAACGTCAAACGCCTGCGCGATCTCGGCATCACGGTCTTCGAAGGCCATCGCGAGGAGAATGTCGCCGCCGCCGAGGTGCTGGTGATCTCTTCGGCCGTGAAGCCCGACAATCCGGAAGTGAAGGCTGCCCGCGCGCGGCTCATCCCCGTGGTGCGTCGCGCCGAGATGCTGGGCGAGCTGATGCGCCTGAAATGGGCCATCGCCATCGCCGGTACCCATGGCAAGACGACGACGACTTCGCTGGTCGCGGCCCTGCTGGAAGCGGCCGGTGTCGACCCCACCGTGATCAACGGCGGCATCATCAACGCCTATGGCACCAATGCCCGGCTCGGCGCCGGCGAGTGGATGGTTGTCGAGGCCGACGAGAGCGATGGCACCTTCCTGAAGCTGCCGGCGACGATTGCCGTGGTCACCAATATTGACCCCGAGCATCTCGACCATTACGGCAGCTTTGACAAGGTGCGCGACGGCTTCAAGCAGTTCGTCGAGAACATCCCCTTCTACGGCTTCGCCACGCTCTGCATCGACCATCCGGAAGTGCAGACGCTGATCGGCCGCATCACCGACCGGCGCATCGTCACCTACGGCTTCTCGCCGCAGGCCGACGTACGCGCCGTCAATGTCCGCTTCGACAATCGCGGCGCCCATTACGACATCCACATCACCGACCGGGTCCGCGACGAGTCCGAGACCATCACCGGCGTGCATCTGCCGATGTTCGGCCACCATAATGTCCAGAATTCCCTCGTGGTGGCGGCCATCGCCCGCGAGATGGGCTTCGATGCCGACGTGGTGCGCCGGGCACTCGGCGGCTTCAAGGGCGTCAAGCGCCGCTTCACCATCACCGGCGAGACCAACGGCATCACCGTGGTGGACGATTACGGCCATCACCCGGTCGAGATCTCCGCCGTTCTGGGCGCCGCGCGGCTGGCGGTGGGCGACAATCCCGAGGCCCGGGTGATCGCCGTGGTGCAGCCGCATCGCTACACGCGTCTGCGCGACCTGTTCGAGGATTTCTGCACCTGCTTCAACGACGCCGACAAGGTGATCGTCGCCGATGTCTATGCCGCGGGGGAGGCGCCGATCGAAGGCGTGGATCGCGACGCCCTGGTCCAGGGTCTGCGCGAGCGCGGCCATCGCCATGTCCTGCCGCTGACGGGACCGGAGCGTCTGGCGGCGATGATCAAGGCCGAAGCCGCGCCGGGCGACCTCGTGGTCTGCCTCGGCGCCGGCAGCATCACGACCTGGGCCAACGCGCTGCCCGGTGAATTGCAGGCGCTGTTCTCCAGGGGGGCGGCATGATGGCAGCCACGCAGCTTCCGCAGCAGCAGGGCCTGATCGCGCGGCTTCCCGCCGTGCGCGGCCGGCTGACTGCCGATGCCGGGCTGGCCGATATCACCTGGTTCCGCGTCGGCGGTCCGGCGGAAGTGATGTTCCGCCCGGCAGACCGCGAGGACCTGATTGCCTTTCTGCGCGGCAAGCCCGCGGATGTGCCGGTGACCGTTCTCGGTGTCGGTTCCAATACGCTGGTGCGCGATGGCGGCGTGCCGGGTGTGGTGATCCGCCTCGGCCGCGGCTTTGTCGAGATCGAGGCCGAGGGCGACGAGGTGGAAGCGGGCGCCGGTGCACTGGATGTCAACGTGGCGCAGACCGCGCAGATGCACGGCATTGCCGGGCTGGAATTCCTGCGCGGCATTCCTGGCACCATCGGCGGCGGCCTGCGCATGAATGCCGGTGCTTACGGCACCGAATTCAAGGATGTTCTGGTCTGGGCCGAGGCGCTGGACGAACAGGGCAATCTGCATCGCCTGTCGCCGGTCGAGATGAAGTTCGGCTATCGCCATTGCGGCGTGCCGGAAACCTGGATCTTCCTCCGGGCGCGGCTGAAGGGACAGGCCGGCGACCCGGCGGCGATCAAGGCGCGGATGGACGCGATCCAGGCAGCCCGCGAAGGCAGCCAGCCGATCCGCGCCCGCACCGGCGGCTCCACCTTCGCCAATCCGGACGGCCACAAGGCCTGGCAGCTGGTCGATGCGGCGGGCTGCCGCGGCCTCGTGGTGGGCGATGCGCAGGTATCCGAGCAGCACTGCAATTTCCTGATCAACCGCGGCAATGCAACCGCCGCCGATCTCGAGACGCTGGGCGAAACCGTGCGCGAGAAGGTGAAGGCACAGAGCGGCATCGAGCTGCGCTGGGAGATCCGGCGCATCGGCAGGCCGAAGGATGGCAGCCATGGCTAAGCCGCATGTCGCCGTCCTGATGGGTGGGTGGTCGTCGGAGCGCGAGGTTTCGCTCACCTCGGGCCGCGCGGTGGCCAAGGCCCTGCGCGAGGATGGCTTCAGGGTCAGCGAGATCGACGTTGCCCGCGATCTGGCCCAGAAGCTCGACGCCACCAAGCCTGATGTCGCCTTCAACGCGCTGCATGGTCCCTATGGCGAGGACGGCACGGTGCAGGGGCTGCTGGAGATTCTCGGCATTCCCTACACGCATTCCGGTGTGCTCGCCTCGGCACTGGCGATGAACAAGCCGATGGCGAAGGACGTCTGGCGCAACCACGGCCTGCCGATGGCGGAGGGCAGGGTGGTGCACCGTTCGGCCTTCTCCGGCGGACCGGTGATGCCGCATCCCTACGTGATCAAGCCGCTGAACGAGGGTTCCTCGGTGGGCGTGCATATCGTCTTCGAAGGCGACAACTACCAGCCGCAGGACGACGCCAGCTGGCATTTCGGCGAGCACGTGCTGGTCGAGCGCTACATTCCCGGGCGCGAGATCCAGGTGGCGGTGATGGGCGACCGCGTGCTCGGCGCCATCGAGATCCGGGCACACGGCAAGTTCTATGACTACGAGGCCAAATATACCGACGGCAAGGCGACCCATCTGATGCCGGCGCCGCTGGCGAAGCCGGTCTATGACGAGATCTGCGCGCTGGCGCTGAAGGCCCATCTCACGCTGGGCTGCCGCGGGGTGACGCGCTCCGACTGGCGCTATGACGACACCGCCGGCGAGCCGGGCCGTTTCTACCTGCTCGAGATCAACACCCAGCCGGGCATGACCCCGCTGTCTCTGGTGCCCGAGATCGCCGCCCATAGCGGCATCTCGTTTGCCGAGCTGGTGCGCTGGATGGTGGAGGATGCGTCATGCGGCCGTTAGTCGTGCTGCCGGAAGATCGCCCCTGCGCGCCCTGCGCCCCCGCGCTGCCGCCAGCGCGGCCGAAGGGTTATTGCCGGCCGCTGCCACCGGCGCGGCGCCGGCCGCCCTCCGTGCTGTGGCGGCGGATCCGGCTGGCCCTGCTGTTCATCGCCGTAGCGCTTGTCGGCAGCAGCGGCGCCTATGTCTGGTTCCGCACCGACTGGCCGGCGCAGGCGCAGATCGCGGCGCAGGAATTCCTCGGCGAGGCGGGCGCCAGCGTCGAGCTCCGGCTCGCGGAAGTGAATCTGCGCGGGCGCGTGCATACGCCGCTGGAGATGCTGGCCGAGGCGGTGGCCGTGGAACGCGGCGATCCGATCCTGTCGCTCGATCTGGATACCCTGCGCCGCCGGGTCGAGGCGATCGGCTGGGTGAAGCAGGCGACCGTCTGGCGCCAGCTGCCAGACACGCTGCATATCGAGATCGTCGAGCGCGAGCCCTTCGCCCGCTGGCAGATCGACGGCCACATTTACCTGATCGACGAGACCGGCCGGGTGCTCGAGGACGGTGACCGCCCGGATTTCGCCGACCGTCTGCTGCTGGTCGGCGCCGGCGCGTCCGACAAGGCGCAGGACCTGCTCGACATGCTGCAGATCGATCCGGTGCTGGCCGCACGCGTCGTGCATGCCACCCGCGTGCGCGGACGGCGCTGGGACATCGCTTTCGACAACGGCGTGATCGTCCGCCTGCCGGAGGAGAATCCCGAGCAGGCCTGGGTCCGGCTGATCGCGCTCGAGCAGAGTCACGGCCTGCTGCGCCGCGATCTGGAGATGGTGGATCTGCGTCAGGACGACCGATTGATCGTACGGCTCAGCCCGGAGGCGGAGCCGCCGCCGCCGGTGGTTACCCCGGCAAAGAAGACGGGGAAGCGGACATGACAAGAGACGGCCGGAAGATGGGTCAGAAAAGGCAGGGGAAGTAAGGCCATGGCGGTATCGCGCAATGGATTGATTGCCACTCTGGACGTGGGTTCCTCCAAGGTGTGCTGCTTTATCGCGCGGGCCGATGGCGGCACGCTGCGGGTCATCGGCATCGGGCATCAGCTGTCGCGTGGCCTGCGCAACGGCAATGTCGTCGACATGGATGCCGCGGAGCAGTCGATCCGCGCCGCCGTCGAGACGGCCGAGCGGATGTGCGGCGAAACCATCCGCGACGTCTTCATCAGCATCAATGCCGGTAATCCGCAGTCCCACACCGTGGGTGTCGAGGTTGCCATCGACGGCCATGAGGTCACCGACCACGATGTCGCCCTGGTCCTCGATCATGGCCGTCGCCACCAGACGCCCAGCGACCGCGAGATCATTCACTCCATCCCGGTCGGCTACACGATCGACGGCTCGCGCGGGATCAAGGACCCCCGGGGTATGGCCTGCGAGCGGCTAGGCGTGAACATGCACGTCATCACCGCCGGCTCGGGCCCGCTGCGCAACCTTGCCACCTGCGTCGCGCGCGGCCATCTGCGCATCGCCGGCCGGGTGGTGGCGCCGTTCGCCTCGGGCCTCGCCTGTCTGGTCGAGGACGAGATGGATCTCGGCGTTACGCTGATCGACATGGGGGGCGGCACCACCAGCATGGCCGTTTTCTACGACGGCCAGCTGGTGCATGCCGATGTGGTACCGCTCGGCGGTGGGCATGTCACCAACGATATCGCGCGCGGGTTGTCGACCCCGCTGGCCCATGCCGAGCGGCTGAAGACGCTCTATGGCACGGTGCTGCCGAGTCCGTCGGACGACAACGAGACGATCGACGTGCCCCAGGTGGGTGAGACCGACGATCATGCCCATAACCAGGTGCCGCGCTCGATTCTCACCGGCATCATCAAGCCCCGACTCGAGGAGACGCTGGAACAGGTGCGCGAGCGTCTCACGCAGTCGGGACTCGAGAAGCTGGCCGGACGCCGGGTCGTGCTCACCGGCGGTGCGAGTCAGCTGCAGGGGGTGCGCGAACTGGCGGCGCGCATTCTCGACAAGCAGGTCCGTCTGGGCCGCCCCATCCGTGTGGGTGGTCTGGCCGAGGCAACCGGCGGGCCGGCCTTCTCGGCCTGCGCCGGTCTTCTCTCCTATGCGCAACAGCAGGCGGCCGAGCGAATCATCCGTCTGCCCGAACCCGACCCTGCACCAAGCGGCGCCTTCTCACGAATCGGCCGCTGGCTGCGCACCAATTTCTGATCGCATGGCAAGGACGATGATCAAAACAAGCAGCATCCATGCGGTCTCACGAATGTCGCTTGCAACGCAGCGCGACTTTGTTCATTGCATCAGTTAACCCTGGAGGAGAACATGGGTATCAATCTCAGCATGCCGACCACGCGGGAACTGAAGCCCCGCATCGTCGTCTTCGGCGTCGGCGGCGCCGGCGGAAACGCGGTCAACAACATGATCAACGCCCAGCTCGAAGGCGTTGACTTCGTCGCCGCCAATACCGACGCGCAGGCCATCAACATGTCGCTGACCGAGCGGCGCATCCAGCTCGGCGTCACCCTGACCCAGGGGCTGGGCTGCGGCGCCAAGCCCGATGTGGGCCGGGCGGCGGCGGAAGAATCGCTCGACCAGATCGTCGAACACCTGCAGGGCTGCCATATGGCCTTCGTCGCTGCCGGCATGGGCGGCGGCACCGGCACCGGCGCCGCCCCGGTGATCGCCCGGGCGGCGAAGGAGATGGGCATCCTCACCGTCGGCGTGGTGACCAAACCGTTCTCCTTTGAAGGCACGCAGCGCATGCGCCTGGCCGAGAACGGCATCCGCGAGCTGCAGCAGTATGTCGACACGCTGATCATCATCCCGAACCAGAACCTGTTCCGGGTGGCGAACGAGAAGACCACCTTCGCCGACGCCTTCAAGATGGCCGACAACGTCCTGCAGTCGGGCGTGCGCGGCATCACCGACCTGATGGTCATGCCCGGCCTGATCAACCTCGACTTCGCCGACGTCCGTTCGGTGATGAGCGAGATGGGCAAGGCCATGATGGGCACCGGCGAGGCCGACGGCGACCATCGCGCCATCGAAGCCGCCGAGCGGGCGATCGCCAATCCGCTGCTCGACGATATCTCGATGAAGGGCGCCCGCGGCGTGCTGATCAACATCACCGGCGGTCCGGACCTCACCCTGTTCGAGGTCGACGAAGCCGCCAACCGCATCCGCGAGGAGGTCGATCCGGAAGCCAACATCATCGTCGGTTCGACGCTGGATCCGAACATGGAAGGCCGCATGCGGGTATCGGTGGTTGCCACCGGTATCGATGCCGCCGCTCAGTCCGAGCCGAAGCCGCAGGCCTCGCCGGGCCTCCGCCTGGTGACCCCGCCGCAGGCCAAGCCGATCAGCTTCGGCGCTGCCCGTCCTGCCCAGCAGCCGGCCGTCGCGATGCAGCCGGCCATCTCGGCCCAGGTCACGCAGCAGCCGATCAGCGCCGGTGCGAATGCGCTGGCGATGGAGCCGGTCGCGATGGAGATGCCGGCCGAGGCAGCCGTGGCCGAGCCGGCCCCGGCGGTTGCGGAAGCCGAAGCCGCGCCGGCCATGGCCGAGCCGCAGCCGCAGGTCCGTCCGTTTGCCGCTGCGGTCGCCGAAGCGTCCGCTCAGGCCGAGCATTTCATGCCGGCGCCGGCCCAGCTGCCGCCGCGGGTCGCCGCCGAGGCCGCCATGCGCCAGCCGGATCCCTTCGCTGAGGCCGACATGGTCAACAAGCCGGCCGAGCCGAAGAAGAAGGCGAGCCTGTTCGACCGCATCACCGGCGTGGCCCGGGGCCGCCTGGGTGACAGCGAGCCGTCGACGGCCTTCCGCCACGCCGAACCGCAGTTCTCGCGGCCGGCCGCCCCGGCCGAACCGCAGCCCGCACCCCGGCAGGCTGATCTGGGCCTGTCGCCGGCCACGGAGCGGCCGGTTCTGAGCCGCCCGCAGGACGATCTGCTGGACATTCCGGCCTTCCTGCGCCGGCAGGCGAACTGAGGAAAAGACGAGCGGATGTAACGGGTTAGGCGGAGCCTTTAGCGTTACATCTCGTAACACAGAGTGATTTGTTGTTGCCGGGGGTGGTTGTTACAACCATCCCCGGTTTCGTTTTTCCGCGGGTCCTCGATTCGCGACCCGCACAGGAGTTCTGACAGTCATGGCCGGCAAGATCGCTCAGAGGACGCTGAAGAACCGTATCAAGTGTTCCGGCATCGGCCTGCACAGCGGCGCCAAGGTCCAGATGGTTCTGAATCCCGCCGCGCCGGATACCGGCGTGGTGTTCCGTCGCGTCGACCTGCCGGGCAAGCCGCTGGTGCGCGCCCGCCATGACCAGGTGACCGATCTGCGCATGTGCACCACCGTCGCCGCCGGCGAAGGCGTTTCCATCGGCACCGTCGAGCATCTGCTGGCCGCGCTGGCCGGCATGGGCGTCGACAACGTGCTGGTCGATATCGACGGTCCGGAAGTGCCGGTGATGGACGGTTCCTCGGCCCCGTTCGTGTTCCTGATCGAATGCGCCGATGTGATCGAGCAGGTGGCGCCGCGCAAGTATCTCAAGGTGCTGAAGCCGGTCCATGTGCGCGACGGCGCCGCTGCCGCGTCGCTGCTGCCGGGCGAAGGCTTCGTCATCGATTTCGAGATCGAATTCGCCAATAAGATCATCGGCCGCCAGACCGCGGAATTCCAGCTCGAGCCGGGCCGCTTCAAGGCCGATATCGCCCGCGCCCGCACCTTCGGCTTCGTGCAGGAGGTCGAGCAGCTGCGCGCCATGGGTCTGGCCCGCGGCGGGTCGCTGGAGAATGCCGTCGTGCTCGGCCATGACCGCATCCTCAACGATGACGGGCTGCGCTACGAAGACGAATTCGTCCGGCACAAGATCCTCGATGCCCTGGGCGATCTGTATCTTGCCGGTGCGCCGATCATCGGCCGCTACCATGGCGTCCGCTCGGGCCATGCCCTGAACAACAGGCTGCTCAAGGCGCTGTTCGCCGACGAGACGGCCTATGCCTGGACCACCCATGCCAAGCGGGATCTGCAGCGTCCGCTGGCGGCGGCCGATCTCGGGCCGCGGCTGCATCCCGCGGTCGCCGAAGCGGCGCTGTAAGCCCTCACATTCTGCCGGAACGAAAAAGCCCCGCGGAAGCGGGGCTTTTTTTATGCTCGGCCCGCCGATGCCGCCGGGCGCGGGCCCGGCGGCACTGCGGTGAGGCGGAGAGGGCTCAGCCGCACTTCTCCTGCCATTCCTGCGCCTTCTTGACCAGGTCGCCATGCTTGCCCATCACGTCGGCCAGGCGATTGACCACCTTGTCCTTCAGCTGCTTCTTCTTCTCTTCCTTCATGTCGGAGACATCGGCCAGGTAGCCGAACGGCGCCGGCACGGTCACGGTCGGCAGGCTGACGCTCTTGCTGTCGCCCTTGTACTTGAACTTCGAGTAGGTCTTGATCGTGAGCGCATCCTTGTTGCTGTTCATCGACACATCCTTGATGCACAGGTTCACGCTCACGCTGCTGGTGGCCTTGAATACCGGCACGCAGACGTCGTTCTTGCCGGTGTCGCTGATCAGGTACTGATACAGGTTGAGCTTCTCCCAGTTGTTGTCGCTCCACTTGTACCAGGTGTTGTAGGACAGCCGGATGCCCTCGATCTTGCCCAGCAGGAACTGCTGGTCCTTCGGATCGCTGCCGTCATGGGCTTTCACGCCATCCGGGTAGATCGGGTACATGCGCAGATCGAGCTTGAACTGGATGGTGCGCGTGTACTGGCCGTCGAAGGTTTTCTTGTCCTTGGCATGCAGGAAGAACAGCGGATAGCCGTTGGTGCGGATCTCATCCAGCTTCTGCTTCTTGTCCTGCAGGTCGGCCGCCACATGCACGATCTTGCACGCGGTTTTCTTCGCCTTCTTGAACTTGTCGACCGTGGCGCTGTCCATCTGCCCCAGGGCGGCGCCGAGCGCGGCGTCCTCGGTGTTCTGGTTGCAGCGGAGCTGGGCGATGTCGAGCTTGGTCTTGCTCTCGTCCGCGGCCGCCTGCGCCAGCTGCTGCGCGTTGCTCATGGTCAGCGTGACCTTGGGCGGCAGCTTGGTCTGCTGCTTGCCTTCGGCGAGCGGCGAGGTGTAGCCGGCCAGATTGTAGGAGGTGTTGACCAGCGCGGTGGCGTCCTTGGCCGCCTGGTTCAGCTGGTTGAAGGTGTCGAAGAACTTCTTGGCGTAATCGCTGCTGGTCGCGGACTTGAAGTCGTTCTCGACGTTGTCCTCGGCCTTGTCCACGTCGGTGCTCAGGCTGCTGATGCGGGACTTGATGTCGTCCAGCTTGATCGGGCAGCTGTCATCGGCCGCGATACCCGCGCTCGGAGCAAGGCTCACCGTCAGTAAAGCTATCGGCAATGTCTTGCGAATCAGGTTGCGTTTCTTATCTCGCATCTGCCTCTCCAGTTTCATGCGATTACCCCTAGGGGTGGCGGGACTGGGAGGGACCCTATCAGGGCAGGATATGTCGCCAAACACCATGAATATGGTAGGAGGCGCGGAAAGCCGCGAGTCGCCGCGGCAATCCGCAGGCCGGCGCTGGAAAAAAGAAAAGCCCCGCCGGAGCGGGGCTTTCCGAATGCTTGCCGGTTCAGGCGGCGGTCAGTCGCCGGAGGTGACGACTTCGCCTTCCTTGTAGCGGCCGGCGATGCTCTTGATCAGGCCGGCCACCGCCGACCGGATGCTGGTGTCCTCGATATCGCTGAAGTTGCGCACCAGCTCAATGGTGGAGCGGTTCTTGCCGCCATGCTCCAGCGGCTTGCTCTCCAGCTTGGTCTCCAGACCCTCGAAGAAATAGGCCATGTCGACCTGGAGGCGCTGGGCGACCTCGAACAGCCGGCCGGCGCTGACGCGGTTGGCGCCGGTCTCGTATTTCTGCACCTGCTGGTAGGAAATCTTCAGCGAATTGGCGAGTTCCTCCTGGGTCAGGCCCAGCTCGGTCCGGCGGGCGCGGATACGCTCACCTACATATTCGTCAACGCGGGTAGCGATTTTCCCCATGGATGGCACCTCTTGGCGTAAACAGTCGATTTCATTGCCCGTTGATTACTTGGGGCAGGTCCGGCGGCCTGACAAGGCACCCGCTCGGCGGGATTAACCAAATGCCGGAACCGTCCAAACCCGGGTATCACTACCTCTAATAGGCGAATTCCTCCGGGGAGAAAATCGTTCAGAAGTATAGGTTCTCCGATCGGGGAAAAAGCCGAACAATTATACGGACATAACCGGAGCTGCGCGCCATCTCCGGGAAAAAGGCTCGCGGTTACCGGGAGTTATGGCAGGGGAATCGCCGGCCCAGCTTGATTTTGCCCAAGCCCCATGCGAGACACTTTCCATGCCGATGTTCTGTCTGGATTCGCCGCGCATCGACCGGAACGCCCGTCGGGCCATTGCCGGTCTGGGACTGATTCTCCTGCTGGCTGCCTGTAGCGGCACCAGCGAACCCCCGTATGTGGAGCGGCCGGTCGAGGACCTTTACAACAACGCCATGGATGCCGTGGCGGCCGGAGAGTGGGAAGCCGCGGCCTACGGCTTCGATGAGGTCGAACGCCAGCATCCCTATTCGGTCTGGGCCACCAAGGCCCAGCTGATGGCGGCCTACGCCTATTACCAGAACAACAAGTATGTCGAGGCGATCTCGGCCTGCGAACGCTTCCTGCAGCTGCATCCGGGCAACAAGGATGCAGCCTACGCCTATTATCTCATCGCGGTCAGCTATTACGAGCAGATCACCGATGTCGGTCGCGACCAGAAGATCACGCAGCAGGCGCTGAATGCGCTCGAGGAAGTGGTTCGGCGCTATCCGACCAGCGAATACGCGCGCGACGCGCGGCTCAAGATCGATCTCACCCGCAATCACCTTGCCGGGAAGGAAATGACGATCGGCCGCTACTATCTGCGGCAGGGCCAGTACATCGCCGCAATCAACCGCTTCAAGACGGTGATCGAGAAGTTCCAGACCACGATGCATGTACCGGAAGCGCTGCATCGCCTTGCGGAAGCCTATATGTCGCTCGGCGTGATCGACGAGGCGCAGAACGTCGCTGCCGTGCTCGGATACAACTATCCGGGCAGCGAGTGGTATGTGGACACCTATACGCTCGTCACCGGCCAGGAAGTGCCGACGGCATCGAAACCGGCAGAGAAAAAGTCCTGGCTTGGCCGGGCCTGGAATTCCATCTTCTGAGCGCATGCCGCGCCGGGCGGGCAGACCATGCTGACATCGCTGGGCGTTCGCGACATTGTCCTGATCGAACGCCTCGATCTTGACTGCGGCCCCGGTCTCGGCGTGCTGACCGGCGAAACCGGTGCCGGCAAATCCATCCTGCTCGATGCTCTGGGACTTGCGCTCGGCCGCCGCGCCGATGCCAGCCTCGTGCGCATGGGCGCCAGCCAGGGCTCGGTGACCGCGAGCTTCGATCTGCCGCAGAAGCATCCGGTCCATGCCATCCTGGAAGAGCAGGGGCTCGAGGCCGGCGACGAACTGGTGCTGCGCCGGGTGCTGAGCCAGGACGGCAAAAGCCGCGCCTTCATCAACGACCAGGCGGTCAGTGTTGCGCTGCTGCGCCGGGTCGGCGACATGCTGGTGGAGATCCACGGCCAGAACGACGAGCAGGGCCTGACCGATGCCACCGTGCATCGGGCGCTGCTGGATGAATATGCCGGGTTGGAGAAAGAAGTCGCCGGGCTGCGCGCCTCCTATCAGGCGATGCGCGATGCGGAGGCCGCCCTGGCACAGGCCGCGCAGACTGCCGAGCAGGCGAAGCGCGAGGAGGACTTCCTACGCCATGTCGTGGCCGAGCTGGAAGACCTGAAGCCGCGCGAGGGCGAGGAGCAGGAACTGGCCGCACAGCGCAGCATGCTGCAGGCCGGCGAGAAACTCGCAACGGCCATGCAGGAAGCGCAGAGTGCGCTGGAGCAGGGCGGCGGCGTCGATGCGCGGCTGCGGGCCTGCCTGCGTGCGCTGGAACGCGTCGCCGACAAGGCGGCCGGCAAGCTCGATCCGGTCGTGCAGCTGGCCGATCAGCTGCTGGTGCAGGCGGGCGAGCTGGCTTCCCTGCTGGAGAGCACGGCCCGCGATCTCGATCTCGATCCGCAGAAGCTGGAGAAGGTGGAAGAGCGCCTCTTCGCGCTGCGTGCCGCGTCCCGCAAGCACAACGTGCCGGTCGACGGGCTGGCGAGACTCGCCGAGGAATATGCCGAGCGCCTCGCGCTGATCGACAACCAGTCCGCCTCGCTCGGCCGGCTGCAGAAGCAGGCGACGGAGGCGAAGGCCGCCTATCAGGCGAAGGCCGAGGCCATCTCGGCCGCCCGCCGCAAGGCAGCCGCGAAACTCGACAAGGCCGTGATGGCCGAACTGGGCCCGCTGAAACTCGGCGCGGCGAAATTCACCACCTCGGTAGAGGCCTTGCCGCCGGAACAGTGGAGCGCCGAGGGCGCCGACCGCGTGCAGTTCCTTGCCGCGACCAACCCGGGTACTGCGCCCGGCTCGCTGGCGAAGATCGCCTCCGGCGGCGAACTGAGCCGCTTCATGCTGGCGTTGCGCGTCGTGCTGGCCGGCCGCGGCACGGCCGGTACCCTGATCTTCGACGAGGTTGATCGCGGTGTGGGCGGTGCGACGGCGGCTGCCGTGGGCGAACGTCTGGCGCGCCTTGCCGAGAAGGTCCAGGTCCTCGTCGTCACCCATTCGCCGCAGGTGGCGGCCAGAGGCGGCCAGCATTGGCGCATCGCCAAGCGCGAAGCAGGTTCGGCGAAGAGCCGCACGACGCTGACCGAGGTTGCGCCCCTCGCCGAGAAGGAACGCCGCGAGGAGATCGCCCGCATGCTGGCCGGCGCGACCGTCACCGACGCGGCGCGTGCCGCCGCCGACAGCCTGCTGGCCGGTCAGGAAGCATGAGCCGGCAGCGCGCCAAGCCGGTCTCGGAACTCAGCCCCCGGCAGGCCAAGCTGGAGCATGCGCGGCTGGAAGAAGAAATCGCGGCGCATGACAAGCGCTACCACCAGGAGGATGCGCCCAGCATCTCGGATGCCGAATACGATGCGCTGAAGCGACGGCTGCTGGAGATCGAGGCGCGGTTTCCGGATCTCGCCAGCCTGGCCGGCGCATCCAGCCGCGTCGGTGCCGCTCCCGCGCCGGGCTTCGCCAAGGTGCGGCATTCCAAGCCGATGCTTTCGCTCGACAACGCCTTCACCGAAGGCGATGTCGCCGATTTCCTCGATCGCATCCGCCGCTTCCTGAATCTGAAAGCATCCGACGAGCTGGTGCTGATCGCCGAGCCGAAGATCGACGGCCTCTCGGCGGCCCTGCGCTATGAGAAGGGCATTCTGGTCCGCGCCGCCACCCGTGGCGATGGTCAGGAAGGCGAGGACGTTACCGCCAATATCAGAACCCTGCGCGAAGGCGTGCCGCACCAGCTGAAAGGCAGGGGCTGGCCCGACGTGCTGGAGGTGCGCGGCGAGGTCTACATGACCCGCGCGGACTTTCTCGATTTCCGGGACCAGCAGGAGAAGCTGGCGAAGGAGCGTGAGGCGAAGGGCCTGTCTGCGGCTGCGATCCGCGTGCCGGTCAACCCGCGCAACGCCGCGGCAGGCTCGCTGCGGCAGCTCGATCCGGCGGTGACCGCGAAACGTCCGCTGCGCTTCTTCGGTTACAGCTGGGGCGAAACCTCGGAGCCTCTCGGCGCAACGCTTTCGGAGGTGCGCGAGAAGCTCGCAAGCTGGGGCTTCACGCTCAATCCGCATGTAAAGGCCTGCCGCAGCCTCGACGAGCTGCTCGCCTATTACAGCGATATTTCGTCCAGGCGCGCCACCCTGGCCTTCGACATCGACGGCGTCGTCTACAAGGTAGACCGCCTCGACTGGCAGGATCGCCTCGGCTTCGTCAGCCGCTCGCCGCGCTGGGCGATTGCGCACAAATTTCCCGCCGAGCAGGCGCAGACATTGCTGGAGAATATCGACATCCAGGTCGGCCGCACCGGCACGCTCACCCCCGTGGCCAAGCTCCGGCCCGTGAATGTCGGCGGCGTGCTGGTTTCGAACGCCACCCTGCATAACGAGGACGAGATCGCGCGCAAGGATGTCCGCATCGGCGACACGGTGGTGATCCAGCGCGCCGGCGACGTGATTCCGCAGGTTGTCTCGGTGGTGCTGGAAAAGCGGCCGAAGGATGCGAAGCCCTACGAGTTTCCGACCAGATGCCCCGTCTGCGGCGCGCCGGCCGAACGCGAGACCGAAGGCGGCGCAGCGGAGGCGCGGCGGCGCTGCACCGGCAGCGTCAGCTGTCCGGCCCAGGCGATGGAGAGCCTGCGCCATTTCGTGTCGCGCAGCGCCTTCGACATTGAGGGCATCGGCGAGAAGCAGATTGCCGCCTTCTACGAATGGGGCTGGCTGAAGGAGCCGGCCGACATCTTCCGCCTGCCGCGCCATGCCGACGAATTGCGCAGGAAGGAAGGCTATGGCGAGACTTCGGTGAACAACCTGCTGCGGGCGATCGAGCAGCGGCGCGTGATCGGCTTCGACCGTTTCCTCCATGCGCTGGGCATCCGCCATGTCGGGCAGGAGCGCGCGCGTCTGGTCGCCCTGCATTACGAAACGCCGCGCAAATGGCTCGATGCCATGGATGCGGCGAAGGACCGGACCGGCGAGGCCTGGGAGGATCTCAACAGCATCGACAAGATGGGCGACGTGGTGGCGGATGCCATCGTCACCTTCGCCACCGGTAGCCACAGCCGCGAGGTGATCGAGAATCTGCTGCGCGAGCTGAAGGAGGTCGTGCCGCCGGAGAAACCGTCTGCCGACTCACCCGTGGCCGGCAAGACCGTGGTCTTCACCGGCAGCCTGGAGAAGTTCACCCGCGACGAGGCTAAGGCGCGCGCGCTGAGCCTCGGCGCCAAGGTCTCAGGCTCGGTGTCGAAGAAGACCGATTACGTCGTGGCCGGCCCGGGCGCCGGCTCCAAGCTGGCCGAGGCGCAGAAGCATGGCGTGACGGTGCTCAGCGAAGACGAGTGGCTGAAGCTGATCGGCGGTTGATGACATGCTGGTCGAACGTGCAATCCCACCGCTTGATGCCGTGGCCGGAGCCACCGCCATTGCCCTGGATTTCGAGACCGCCAGCGGCTCACCAGGCAGCATCTGCGCCATCGGCCTGGCCTGGATCGGCGAGGGACGGGTGCTGCAGACCGCGCATCGCCTGGTCCGGCCGCATGACATGCGGTTTCATCCCGGCTTCATCGCCATCCATGGCATCCAGCCCCATGATGTCGAATACGAGCCGGAGTTTCCTGCCGTCTGGGATGAACTCCTGCCGCACCTGGAAGCCGTGCCGCTGCTGCTGGCGCATAACGCGCCCTTCGATATCGGCGTGCTGCGCGCGGCGCTGACGCATTACGGCCAGCCCTGGCCGACGCTGTCCTTCTTCTGCACCGTGAAGCTCGCGCGTGCCGTCTGGCCGGATCTGGAGAACCACAGGCTTTCCACCGTCGCGCAGCATATCGGCTTCGCCCTGCGGCACCATCTGGCCGACAGCGACGCCGCGGCCGCCGCGCATATCCTGCTGCAGGCCATGGCAGAGGCGGGGCTCTCGGATGTCGATGCGCTGCTGGCAAGGCACGGCATCCGCCCGGGCCGGCTGGCGCCGGGATACCACGAGGCCTGCTCGACGATGGCCGATCGCGCCGGACAGCGCCGGCGCAACCGGCTGCCGGCCTGGCTGCGGAACTGATCTACGACTTCTTCTTTTCCGCCTCGTAGCGCGCCTTGGTCTCGGCATTGGGCGGATAGAGGCCGGGCAGCGGCACGCCCTTGTCCACCTCGCCCATGATCCAGCTTTCCAGCGTCTCCTGCTCGGTCGCCAGCGCGGTGACCTCCGCGACCAGCGCCTGCGGAATCAGCACGGCGCCATCGCCGTCCAGCACGATCACGTCGCCCGGAAACACCGCGACGCCGCCACAGCCGATCGGCTCCTGCCAGTTCACGAAGGTCAGGCCGGCCACGCTGGGCGGGGCGGCGATGCCGCTGCACCAGACCGGCAGACCGGTGGCGATCACGCCGGCGCCGTCGCGTACGACGCCATCGGTGACGAGGGCGGCGACACCGCGTTTCCGCATGCGGGCGCAGAGGATGTCGCCGAAGATGCCGGCATCCTTCACGCCGACGGCATCGACCACGGCGATGCAGCCCTCCGGCATGGCTTCGATGGCGCCGCGGGTCGATTTCGGCGACGCCCAGCTTTCCGGAGTGGCGAGATCCTCGCGTGCCGGTACGAAGCGCAGGGTGAAGGCTTCGCCGACGATGCGTTTTGCCTGCGGCGTCAGCGGCCTGGCGCCGCGCAGCCAGACATTGCGCAGACCTTTTTTCAGCAGCACCGTGGTGAGCGTGGCCGTGGTGATCCGTTCCAGCGCCGAGCGGGTGGCATTGTCGAGCATGGGTGTTTCCCTTACGCGCCGAGCGGCGCTGTTGCCTGTTTCAGCCAGTCCCGGGTGTCGTCGTCCACCAGCGGCGCGATATCGTGCCAGACCAGCGCGTGATAGGCGTCCAGCCAGGCGACTTCCCGGGCGGTGAGGAGATTGAGGTCGATCAGGCGGCGGTCGATCGGCGCGCGCGTCAGCGTCTCGAAGCCGAGCCAGCGCTTGCCGTTTTCGGCTTTTTCCATCTCGACCCGCACGGCGACGAGATTCTCGATGCGGATGCCGTAGGCGCCGGTCTTGTAGTAGCCCGGCTCGTTGGAAACGATCATGCCGGGTTTGAGCGGCACCGGGCTGCCCAGCTTGGCGATGCGCTGCGGGCCCTCATGCACCGACAGATAGCTGCCGACGCCGTGGCCGGTGCCGTGGTCGTAATCCAGACCGATATCCCACAGGTAATGCCGCGCCAGCGCGTCCAGCTGCTGGCCGGAAGTGCCTTCGGGAAAGCGGGCCATGGCGAGCGCGATATGGCCCTTCAGCACACGCGTGAAGCGGTCGCGCATCTCCTCGCTCGGCTGGCCGATGGCAACCGTGCGGGTGATGTCGGTCGTGCCGTCGGGATACTGGCCGCCGGAATCGACCAGATAGAGACTGCCGGGCTCAAGCCGGCGGTTCGTCTCGGGCGTGACGCGGTAATGCACGATGGCCCCGTTGGGGCCGGCGCCGGAAATGGTGGTGAAGGAGAGGTCGCGCAGTTCGTTGGCCAGCTGTCGGAAGCTCTGCAGCTTCACGGCGGCGGCGATCTCATCGACCTGGCCGGAGGGCGCGTTCGCGTCCAGCCAGGCGAGGAAGCGGGTGACCGCTGCGCCGTCGCGGCGATGTGCCGCCCGCGTGCCTTCCAGTTCGGCCTCCGTCTTGCAGGCCTTGGGCAGCAGGCAGGGATCGTCGGCACGCAGCAGGGTGGCGCCGGCTTTTTCCAGCCGCTGCAGCACATAGACGCCCGTCGTGGCGGGATCGACCTGCACGGTCTTCTGCGCCCGCCCCAGCGCATCCAGCGCCGCGGGGAAATCGGCCGGTTCGTGCAGGCGTATGTCGCCGAGGTGTTTCCGCACCTCGGAACCGAGCTTGCGGCCGTCGATATAGAGATCGACCGAGGCATCCGCGCCCACCACCGCCATGGAGAGCGGCAGCGGCGTATGCGGCACGTCGCTGCCGCGGATGTTGAGCAGCCAGGCGATCGATTCCGGCAAGGTGAGCACCACGGCATCGGCGCCACGGGCTTTCACCGCGGCGGCGATCTCGCGGCGCTTGTCTTCCGACGGGCGACCGGCCAGCGCGGTGTCCTGCACGTGCACGGGGCCGAGCGGCGGCGGCGGCTGGTCGTCCCAGGCGGCATCCACCGGATTCTGCTCTGCCGGCACCAGCTCCGCATTGGCGGCTTTGCAGGCGGCCGTCAGGCGCCGCACGCCGTCTTCGGTATGCAGCCAGGGGTCATAGGCGAGGCGGTCGCCGGCCTTCAGCGCGGTCTTCAGCCATTCGGTCGGCGGATCGTCGCTGATATGGCGGCGCTCGAACAATGCGCCATCGACCTGGGCGTCCAGTTGCAGGGTATAGCGGCCATCGCTCCAGATCGCCGCGCGGTCGCGCAGCACGATCGCCATCCCCGCCGAGCCGGTGAAGCCGGTCAACCAACTCAGCCGCTGCGCGCGCAGCGGCACGTATTCGCTCTGGTATTCGTCGGTCAGAGGTACGATCACGCCAGCCAGGCCGCGCACCTCCAGCACGGCGCGCAGCCTGGCGAGGCGCTCGGGAATCGCGTCACGATTCTCGATCGCCGCGGCGAAGCGTTCCGCCAGCGTGGCGACGAGGGTCTCCACCTCGGCGCGGGGCTTCCGCAGGTCATCGGGCAGCAGATCCAGCCCTGGAAAACGGCCAAAGACCTGTGGCGCCGCGGCAACACCGAGCAGGTGATTGGCGAGGCCGGCGGGCAGGGCGGCGAGGTCGGTCGGAGGCAGGGTCATGAATAACTCGTTGCTGGATCATCATAATATGCGAAGTAGTCCGGCTGTCGTCGAGCACAAGCTATGCACTTTTTGCAATACAGCGTACGCAAACAAGAATACATAAGTTGTTGAAATCTCATGTGTGCAGTGCAATATCACCGACGTGGACGCGATGCGAGAAGCCCGGACCACGGATGGAGATGAAAATGAACACCCTGCGCAACCAGACCGCTTTCGGCT
Source organism: Ferrovibrio sp. (assembly GCF_035304305.1). Lineage (GTDB taxonomy): Bacteria > Pseudomonadota > Alphaproteobacteria > Ferrovibrionales > Ferrovibrionaceae > Ferrovibrio. The sequence goes on along the minus strand of NZ_DATGQG010000123.1, from coordinate 14,938 downwards.
ACCCGGCCAACCTGGCGCCCCTCAGCGCTGTTGAGATCGAGGCCTACGCGCGTCGTATCCGCGCCGAAGCCATTGCCAACATGATCTACAACGCCTGGACCGCCCTCAAGGGCCTCGTCGCCCGCTATCAGGCCTACCTCGCCGACCGGCGTGCGATGGCCGAACTGGAGAGCCTCGACGACCAGATGCTGCGTGACATCGGCCTCAGCCGCTCGCAGATTCCGGCCGCCGTTGCCGGCCTGATCGATCGCGCGCCGGTTCCGGCCGCGGTGAACGAGAATGCCGCCAGCAAGGTCACCCGCCTGGTGCCCCGCGAGGCAGCCTGAGGCAGACCCTTTCGGTGGCCGGGTTAGCCGGCCCGCTTTCCTCCTCCCCGAGCTGGGCAGGGCGGACCTGGCCATCGAAGTGAAAACGCAGCCTCCGGGCTGCGTTTTTGTTTTTACAGCCATTCATATTTTGCATGCCGGCCTTATTTCAAGGGTAGTCGACCTGATTGCTGAAAATTGGGCAGGCTGGTCATTTTTTCTACATAGTTGATTTTCAATAATAAATTTACAAATAGCTCTTGCATTCATCTTTGTGCGGTGCAATAAATAGGTCAGTCATGCTGACATGGTTCGCGAGAAACCGGAGCATGACGGAGGAATACCCCGGGGCGGCCGATCCAGAGGAAGGAGAGAGCCATGCAGTCCCCGCACCTTGACCGTTATTTCGGCAGCCATCCCGACCACTATCTCGGCCTGACCGATTTCGTGGAACTGGAGCACGCCGCCCGCCGCATGCGGGCGCGGGCCGTCGCCGACATCATCAACCGTATCGCCGGCCACATCGCCGCCCGGCTGCGTGCGGTGTCCCGCGCCCTGTTCGGCCCGTCGGCCGAGGTCGATCCCGCGATGGGCTTCACCGCCGACGACCTGCGGCGCCTGGGCTTCCGCCCGAATCACATCCGTCCGGCGCTGATCGGGCAGGCCATCGGCAACCTGATCGCTTCGGTGACGGAACGGATTGCCGCGGCGATCCGCCAGAGCGTGGCCGAGGCGGAGCTCTACGCCCTGGATGACCGGACGCTGCAGGATATGGGGCTCAATCGCTCGAGCATTCCCGCAGCGGTCGCCGGCCAGGTCTACCGGCCGGGCCATGCGTCGAACGAGAATGCCGGCGAGGCCAAGGTGCAGGTTCTGCGCAAGCAGGCTGACGCCGCCGCGTGACCGGCAGCGGTGCGGCTCAGCCGCGCCGCCGGAAGACCAGGGTGTGCCAGCCCTCGCGCGCGATGCGGCGTTGCAGCTGCAGCCCCGTCGCGCGATAGCGGGCAACCACCATGCGCTCCTCGCGGTCGAGCAGGCCGGAGAGCACGAGGTGGCCGTGAACGGCCACCAGGGCAGCCAGCCGTTGCGCCATGCGACAGAGCGGCTCGGCCAGGATATTCGCCACCACCAAATCATAAGGCGCGGCGGCGGTGAGCCGCGGATCGTCCGGGCGGCTCGCCGTCAGTGCTTCGATCCGTTGCCGCAATCCGTTGCGCGCCAGATTCTCCCGCGTTACCGCCACCGCGACCGGATCGATATCGGCCGCCAGCACATAGCCCGCGCCGGCCTTCGCCGCCGCCATCGCCAGCACCCCTGAGCCGGTTCCCATATCCAGCATGCGCCGCGGCGGCCGCACGCGGCAGAGATCGTCGATCGCCTGCAGGCAGCCATAGGTCGATGGCGCGCGTCCGGTGCCGAAGGCGAGGCCGGCATCCAGCAGCAGCGGCAGGCTGCCCGGCGGCGCCGAGCCCGCATCATGCTCGCCATGCAGGAAAAAGCGCCCGGCGCGGATCGGCGCGTTCAGTCTGTTGGTATGCCGGACCCAGTCCTGCGCCGGCAGATGGCCGAAGCGGATCACCGGCGCCTCGATCCCGAGGCCCTCGGCGACGGCAGCGAGCCGCGTCCGCCATTCCGCCTCATCCGGCGGCGCATCGAACAGCACCTGCAGGCGCCAGTCGGGACTGATTGCCATGCCCGGCCGCGGCACCTCGTAGGAGCTGACGGCTACGCCCTCGTCGCCCACCATCTCCTCGGCGGCAGCGACCAGATCGGAGGGCACGTCGAGTTCCGCCATCCAGAATTCGGGAGAGAGGGGCATCGTCGGGCTGCTCAGGCTTTCTGCACGAAGGAGGCCATGACGCGCTTCTCGCCGGCCTTATCGAAACCGATCAGCAGCTTGTTGCCTTCCACCTCGCGGATGCGGCCATAGCCGAATTTCTGGTGGAAGACGCGGTCGCCGATCGAGAGTTCCATCTCGTCGGGGCTGTGCTGGACGAAATCGTCATCGGCCACGCGCCGGGCGCGACCCTCGATCAGGCCACCGCGGCCCGAGCCGCGGGGGTATTGCGGCGCGAAGCTGTAGCTGTGGCCCTGATAGCCGCCGGCACCCTCGCTGAGGCCGCCGCTGCCGTAGCCGGTGCGCTGGCTGAGACTGTACAGGCCGGCGGACTTGCGCTCCTCGATATGCTCCGGCGGCAGTTCGTCGATGAAGCGGGAGGGAATGGCCGAGGTCCACTGGTTGTAGATGCGCCGGTTGGCGGCAAACGTGATCTGGGCGCGTTTGCGGGCGCGGGTCAGGCCGACATAGGCCAGGCGGCGCTCTTCCTCCAGCCCGGCCACGCCGTTGTTTTCCAGCGAGCGCCGGCTGGGGAACAGCTCTTCTTCCCAGCCCGGCAGAAACACGTAGTCGAATTCCAGTCCCTTTGCGGCGTGCAGGGTCATCAGACTGACCATCTCGGCATTGTCATCGTTCTCGGTATCCATGACGAGGCTGACATGGTCGAGGAAGCCGGCGAAATTCTCGAATTCGCCCAGGGCGCCGATCAGTTCCTTAAGGTTCTCCAGCCGTCCCGGCGCCTCCGGCGACTTGTCCTCCTGCCACATGCGGGTATAGCCGGACTCCTCCAGCACGATCTGGGCCACCTCGGTATGCGGCAGCTGGGTGGCCTGAACGCGCCAGCGGTCGAAATCGGCCAGCAGGTTCTTCAGCGTGTTGCGCTGCTTGGGCTTGATCTCGTCGGTCTGCAGCAGATCTTGCAGGGCGGCCGTCAGCGACTTCCCGGCAGCCCGTGCCGATTTGTGGATGATCTGCATCGTGCTGTCGCCCAGGCCGCGTTTGGGCAGGTTGACGATGCGCTCGAAGGCAAGATCGTCGTCCGGCTGCATCAGCACGCGGAAATAGGCGATGGCATCGCGGATCTCGCGGCGTTCGTAGAAGCGCAGGCCCCCGATCACGCGGTATTTCAGGCCCACCGTCATGAAGCGCTCTTCGAAGGCGCGGGTCTGGTGGCCGGCGCGCACCAGGATGGCGATTTCGTTCAGCGAGACCCTGTCGCGTTCCAGCGTCTCGATCTCTTCGGCCACGACACGGGCCTCCTCGTCGCCGTCCCAGACGCCCTGGACGATGACCTTTTCGCCCTCGTTGATGTCGGTCCACAGCGTCTTGCCCAGCCGGCTCTCGTTTTTCGCGATCAGGCCGGAAGCGGCGCCGAGGATATGCGGCGTCGAACGGTAGTTGCGTTCCAGCCGCACGATCTTCGCGCCTGGGAAATCCGTCTCGAAACGCAGGATGTTGCCGACCTCGGCGCCGCGCCAGCCGTAGATCGACTGGTCGTCGTCGCCGACGCAGCAGATGTTTCTGTGCTTCTGCGCCAGCAGGCGGAGCCAGAGATACTGCGCCACGTTGGTGTCCTGGTACTCGTCGACCAGGATGTAGCGGAACTGGTGCTGGTATTTCTGCAGCACCTCGACGTGGTCGCGGAACAGCGTCAGGTTATGCAGCAGCAGGTCGCCGAAATCGCAGGCATTGAGCTGCAGCAGCCGCTCGCAGTACAGGCGATAGAGCCTGGTACCACGACCCTCGGCGAAGCCGCTCTCGCTGTCCGGCACCTTCGCCGGCGTGTAGCCGCGATCCTTCCAGCGGTCGAACTGGCCCTTCAGGTTGCGCGGCGGCAGCTGCTTCTCGTCGATGCCCTCGGCCTCGATGATCTGCTTGAGCAGGCGCAGCTGGTCCTCGTCATCGAGGATGGTGAAATTCGGCTTCAGCCCCACCAGTTCGGCGTGGCGGCGCAGGATGCGGTTGGCGATGCCGTGGAAGGTGCCGAGCCACAGGCCTTCCACCTGGGCGCCGACCAGTGCCTCCACCCGCTCGCGCATCTCGCGCGCCGCCTTGTTGGTGAAGGTGACGGCCAGGATCTGGCTCGGCCAGGCGAGCCGCCGGTAGAGGATGTTGGCGAGCCGCGAGACCAGCACACGGGTCTTGCCGGTGCCGGCGCCGGCGAGCACCAGCAGGGGGCCGTCCAGATGGCTGGCCGCCGCGCTCTGTGCCTCGTTCAGCCGCGCCAGCCAGTCGGGCGCGGGCAGGGCTGCCGCCGCGGCCGGGTCATTGGGCGCAGGAAGATTTTCCGGCTCGAATCCGGATAGATCGAAGGGGTCGGCGGACATGGCGCCTACATAGCGCAGGCAGGACTGCACTGCCACCCGCGTACCGCAAGGGATGGATGACGCGCGACGGTTTTATGTGGATTCCATGCGGATTCCGTGATCCGCCAGCCAGTTGATGACCTGAATATCCTGCAGCAGGACGGTCCGCAGCAATTCATCGAAGCAGGTTGTCGCGGTGCCGCCGGGCCGGGCGGTGTGGGCATCAAAATCCGTGATGATCTCCCGCAGCCTTGCCAGGACGGCGGCATGATGCTGGGCATGCGCCGCCGTGTCGGGAAAGCTAACGGTGGCAAAATAGGCCTCTTCGCGCCGGAAATGCGACCGGAGTTCCTGGTGGAAATGCTCCAGCGCCGCCAGCGCGTCCGCGGCGCGGCGGTGGCGTTCCGCCTCGGCGATCCGGTTGATGATGGAGACGAGGTCGCTGTGCTCGGCGTCGATTTCCGGAATGCCCGTCGTCATGGACGCCATCAGCGCAAACATGTCAGTTCCGGTCCTGCTTTGCCTGATCTGGTCCGCCCCTCGGAAGGGAGTTTCTCATCGGTTCGCACGGGTCGCAACCGCTTGCCGGTTGCCCCGTCTCCGACAAAGGAATACCTGTAGGGAAAATCCGGAGGATCCCGCCATGGCCGCTGTCGCACAGCCCCGCCTTTCGCCCGCCGCCACCGAAGCCGCCCTTGCTGCGCTGAAGCAGCTGCTGGGCGACCGGTTTACCACGGCCAGCGCCGTGCGCGAGCAGCATGGCCGGGATGAGTCCTGGGCCGTGCCGTCGCCGCCAGATGCCGTGGTCTTTCCCCGCAGCACCGAGGAAGTGGTCGAGATCGTGAAGATCTGCGCCGCCCACGGCCTGCCGATCGTTCCCTATGGCGCCGGCACCTCGCTGGAAGGCCATGTAACGGCGCTGCAGGGCGGCGTCAGCGTCGACCTGATGCAGATGAACCAGATACTCAAGGTCAACGCGGAGGACCTCGACGTCGTCGTGCAGCCGGGCGTGCGCCGCAAGCAGCTCAACGAATATCTGCGCGATACCGGCCTGTTCTTCCCGATCGATCCCGGGGCCGATGCCTCGATCGGCGGCATGGTCGCGACGCGCGCCAGCGGCACCAATGCCGTGCGCTACGGCACGATGCGCGAAAACGTGCTGGCGCTGACGGTGGTGATGGCGGATGGCCGCGTGATCCGCACCTCCAAGCGGGCCAAGAAATCCGCCGCCGGATACGACCTGACCCGGCTGTTCGTCGGCTCGGAAGGCACGCTCGGCATCATCACCGAGATCACGCTGCGACTCTACGGCATTCCGGAGGCGATGTCCTCGGCGATCTGCAGCTTCGAGACGCTCGAAGGCGCCGTGAACACCGTGATCCAGACGATCCAGGCGGGCATCCCGGTAGCGCGCATCGAACTGCTCGACGACGTGCAGGTCGACGCGATCAACAAGTATTCGAAGCTGGACATGCCGGTGCAGAACCTGCTGCTGCTGGAATTCCACGGCAGCGAGGCCGGCGTGGCCGAACAGGCCGAGATGGTCCAGGCGATCGCCGCCGACCATGGCGGCAACAATTTCCAGTGGACGACCAAGCCGGAGGAACGGGCGAAGCTGTGGCAGGCCCGCCATGACGCCGCCTATGCCTCGAAGGCCCTGCGCAAGGGCTGCGAGATCATGGCCACCGACGTCTGCGTGCCGATCTCGCGGCTGGCGGAATGCATCCTCGAGACCAAGGAAGACGTGGTGAAGACCGGCCTGATGGCGCCGCTGGTCGGCCATGTCGGCGACGGCAACTTCCATCTTGCCGTGGTGGTCGACCGCAACAATCCGCAGGAGATCGAGGCCATCGAGGCCTTCAACGAGCGGCTGGTGCACCGGGCGCTCCGCATGGACGGCACCTGCACCGGCGAACACGGCATCGGGCGGGGCAAGATGAAGTATCTCACCGCCGAGCACGGCGAGGCGGTGGCGGTGATGCGGGCGATCAAGAAGGCGCTGGACCCCGACAACCTGATGAACCCCGGCAAGATCTTCAGCATCTGAGCCCGGGAGCGCGCCCGCCCGAACCTCCAGAGGGTCCGCCCTCCGGGTCCGGACCTGCGACCTGCGGCCGCAGCCATCTGCCTGTTTTTCCGGGCTTTTGCCGGAAACGCCATTCAGGACCGCATCCCGACTGGAAAAGGAACAGCTGGGGTTCTATTCTGAAATCCCCGATATTGCAGGCCTGTAAGGCACAGTAGGATTGTGAGGACGTGATGAGTGCGCGCAACTGGTCTCCCGACAGCTGGAGGTCGAAGCCGGCCCGGCAGATGCCGGACTATCCCGATGCCGCGGCCCTGGCCGCTGCCGAGAGCAAGCTTGCGCAGTTTCCCCCGCTGGTCTTCGCCGGCGAAGCCCGCAATCTGACCGCCGGTCTGGCCAAGGTGGCGGAGGGCAAGGCCTTCCTGCTCCAGGGCGGCGACTGCGCCGAAAGCTTTGCCGAGTTCAGCGCCAACAACATCCGCGACACGTTCCGCGTGCTGCTGCAGATGGCCGTCGTGCTGACCTTCGGAGCGGCCCTTCCGGTGGTGAAGGTGGGCCGCCTTGCCGGGCAGTTCGCCAAGCCGCGCTCGTCGGATGTCGAGAAGCGCGGCGATGCCGAACTGCCGAGCTATCGCGGCGACATCGTCAACGGCGTCGACTTCGATCCCGCCGCCCGCGTGCCCGATCCGGCACGCCAGCTGCAGGCCTACAGCCAGGCCGCGGCGACCCTCAACCTGCTGCGTGCCTTCGCCAGCGGCGGCTACGCCGACCTGCATCGCGTGCATGGCTGGAATCTCGGCTTCGTCGCCAAGAGCCCCGAGGCCGAGCGCTGGCAGGATCTCGCCACCCGCATCACCGAGACGCTGGACTTCATGGAAGCCTGCGGCATCACCCCGGAGAAGACTCCGGAACTGCGCAGCGTCGACTTCTACACCAGCCATGAGGCACTGCTGCTCGGCTACGAGCAGGCGCTGACCCGCGTGGACTCCACCTCGGGCGAATGGGTCGATACCTCGGCGCACATGCTGTGGATCGGCGACCGCACCCGGCAGCCCGACGGCGCCCATGTCGAGTTCCTGCGCGGCGTGATGAATCCGATCGGCCTGAAATGCGGTCCGACGATGGATCCGGACGAGCTGATCCGTCTGATCGACATCCTCAATCCGCAGAACAAGCCGGGCCGGCTGACCCTGATCGCCCGCATGGGCCACGAGAAGGTGCAGAAGCATCTGCCGCCCCTGGTGCGCAAGGTGGCCCAGGAAGGCCGCAAGGTCGTGTGGTCCTGCGATCCAATGCACGGCAACACGCTGACCTCGACCTCGGGTTTCAAGACCCGTCCCTTCGATCGCATCCTCTCCGAGGTGCGGCAGTTCTTCGAGGTGCATTTCGCCGAAGGCACCCATGCCGGCGGCGTGCATCTCGAGCTCACTGGCCAGGATGTCACCGAATGCATGGGCGGCGCCCAGGCTATCGGGGATGACGATCTTTCCAGCCGCTACCACACTCATTGCGATCCGCGGCTGAACGCGTCGCAGTCGCTCGAGCTCGCCTTCCTGATGGCCGAGATGCTGAAGCTGGAGCGCCACAACCGCGGCGTCGTCCGTCATGCAGCCCAGGCCTGAGGTCACGCAGCTGATCCCTCCGGGGCAGGCGGCCGAACTGGAGCGGCAGATCGCCGACCATACCGACGCCTATTTCAAGAAGACCAAGGAGATCGTCCAGCGCTACGGCGACAAGACGGTCACCTATGCCGTGTTCATGCGGCGCCCGGTCATCTTCTGCCCGCGGCTGATGGTCGAGTGGCTGGAAAAGGTCGCCGCGGTGCGCGGCGCGCGGTTCCAGATCGATCTGCTGCACGATGAAGGCACGTGGGTTGGTGCCGGCGAGCCGCTGGTCTACATCACCGGTTCGATGGCGCAGCTGGTCGATCTCGAGACGATCTACCTGCAGAAGCTGGGGGCCGCCTGCGTGGCCGCCTACAACGCCTATTCCATGTGCTGCGACCTGCCCAATGTGCGCTTCCTCGCCATGGATGCGCGCCATTGCGCAGGCCCCGAGATGGCCGAGATGATGGCCTATGCGGCCAGCGTCGGCGGCAGGGCAGCCCGGCGTGATGTCGGCGCTGCCGGATTCATCGGCAATGCCACGGATGCGACGGCGCATTACTTCGGCAACGACAAGGGCTTCGGCACCATGCCGCATGCCCTGATCGGCTATGCCGGATCGACGCTTCGCGCGGCGGAACTCTACGCCGAGACATTTCCCGGCGAGCAGATGACGGTGCTGGTCGACTACTACGGCCAGGAAATCACCGATGCACTGGCGGTCTGCAACCGCTTCCCCGATGCCGCCAACGAGGGGCGCATCGCGGTGCGCCTCGATACCCATGGCGGCCGCTATGTCGAAGGCCTTGATCCGCAGGCGTCCTATGCGGTGCTGGAACGTCATGTACCAAATGCCATCCGGCAATACCGTACAGAGGCCGAGCTGCGTTGGCTGGTCGGCACCGGCGTGTCGGCGGCCGCGATCTATCACATGCGTTCCACCCTGGACCGCGCCGGCTTTTTCAACGTGAAGATTGTCGCATCGTCCGGCTTCAATGCCGCGAAGTGCAAGGTGATGGCCAGCGTCGCGGCGCCGATCGACATTGTCGGGACTGGTTCCTACCTCCCGGATGCATGGACCGAAACCTACGCTACCGCGGATATCGTCGCCTATGACGGCCAGCCCAGCGTGAAGGTCGGCCGCGAATTCCTGTTGCGCAAGACGGGCGCATAGTCCAAGACTGTCCCCCTGCATTCGACTGCCCCGGGGAGGGAAACCATGCGCCGTATCGTCGCGCGTCTCGCGCTTGCCGCTTCTGTTGTCGCCTTGGCCGCCGGGCTGGCGCCGGTTTTGCCCGCGCAGGCGCAGACCCGTGTCACGCTCAAGTCCGCCACTGCCTCGTCGTCCTACTATGTGATGATGGTGCAGCTCGGCGAGGTGCTGCGCGCCGAGACCAAGGGACAGATCCAGGCCACCATCGAGGAGAGCCAGGGCTCGGTGCAGAACGTGAAGGAAGCCGCCAAGCGCCCGGGCAATTTCGTCTTCACCACGCCGCCCAGCCTGCTCAGCGCCGCCCGCGAGGGCAGGAAGCCTTTCGAGGGCGAGACGGGCTATGACACCGTTCGCACGCTCTTCGTGATGCCCTATGTCACCGTGCATTTCGTCGTGCGCGAGGACAGCGGCGTGACCAGGATCGAGGATCTTGCCGGCAAGGATTTCATCTCGGGCGGCCGCGGCACCTTCTGCGATGGCCGCACCCGCACCATCTTCGGCCTGCTCGGCCTGGAGGGGAAGGTGAACTTCGTCGATGTCGAGCTGGCCTCGGCCGACAATGCGCTGAAGAACCGCAAGGTGGTCGGCTATGCCACCTGCTCATCGCATCCCACACCGCAGCTGCAGGAACTGGCCACCACGATGCCGATCCGCATCCTGCCGATCAGTGCCGCCCAGGCCGAGACGCTGGCGAAGAACGACCCGTCCTCCAGCCCGATCACCATCGCGGCCGGCACCTACAAGGGCGTGCCGGCAACGCCTACGGTGGGCGTGCCGGTCGGCGCCTATGCCACGACGAAGATGGACGACGACACTGCTTACGCCATCGTCAAGGCCTTCTGGGCCAAGAAGGACGAGATGGCTAAGACCAATCCGTGGTGGGCGGCGGTGACGCCCGACCTGATCGGCGCGCTGGGCAACACCAAGCTGCATCCCGGCGCGCTGAAGTATTACAAGGAAGCCGGCGTCAACGTGCCGGCGTCGATGCAGTAAGGCGGGTTCAAGAGTAACGCATGCAGTCACAGGATGCCGGCGCGCGGCCGGGCTGGATTTTGCTCGTCTGTGCCGCGATCACCGTCGGCATCCATGTCTGGCTGATCTTCACCACTCTCGTACCCAATCTGGTCAGCCGGCCGCTGCATTTCGCGGCTGCGCTGCCCTGGGTCTTTCTCTTCGCGCAGGGCCGGAACGCCGTCGAACGCTGGATCGGCATCGCCGCCACCGCCTTCGGCCTGTTCGGCGCGGCCTTGCTGATCGTCGACCGCAGGGCGATCCTCGACCAGTACGGATCGCTGGACGGCAGCCTCTGGCAGTTCGTGCTGGCCTTCGGCCTGATTGCCGTGGCACTGGAAATGGCGCGCCGCGCGGTGCAGCCGGTGCTGCCCGGCGTGGCGGTGCTCTGCCTGCTTTACGCCTTCTACGGCGAGCATCTGCCCGGCCTGCTCGGGCATCCCGGCCTGCCGCTCGATTACTTCCTTGGCAGCATGGTGCTGGCCGAGGGCGGCCTCTGGGGCCAGCTCACCGGCATTTCAATCGACCTGATCGTGCCGTTCATGATCCTCGGCGCCGTGGTCTCGGCCGGCGAGGCGGGCCGTGGTTTCATGTCGCTTGCGACGCAACTGGCCGGCGGCTACCGCGCCGGCGCCGCCAAGGTCTCGGTGCTCGCCTCGGCGCTGTACGGCACCATTTCGGGCTCGGCCTCGGCCAATGTCGCCTCCGTCGGCGCGATCACGATCCCTGGCATGATCCGCATGGGCTATCCGCGCCCGCTGGCGGCGGCGGTCGAGGCGGTCGCCTCCTCGGGAGGCCAGATCATGCCGCCGGTGATGGGTTCCGCCGCCTTCATCATGGCCGAACTGATCCGCCAGCCCTATGCCGACATCGCCATCGCCTCGGCGCTGCCAGCCATCCTGTTCTTCCTCGCCGCCTGGGTCGGCGTGCACTACTTCGCGCACCGCTTCAACCTGAAAGGGCTGCCCACCAGCGAATTGCCGGGCTGGGGCGTGGCTGCGGCCAGTGCGCCGTTCTTCGCCGTGCCGCTCGTCGTGCTGATCACCATGCTGATGGTGCTGGCCTATTCGCCGGCCTATTCGGCGATGGTCGCCACTGCCGTCACGGTCGCCATGCTGGTCTGGGACGGCGAGCGGAAGCGGTTCTCCGCGCCGCTGTTCCTCAATCGCATGCTGGTCGCCGTGGTGGATGCCGCGCGCCAGATCGCGCTGATCGCCGCCATCATCATCTGCGCCGGCCTGATCGTCGGCGTCTTCCATGCCACCGGACTGGGCGTGAAGATCACCGGCCTGATCCTCGACCTTTCCGGCGGCCGGCTCTGGCTGGCGCTGCTGCTCACCGCGATTGCCTGCACCATCCTGGGCATGGAGCTGCCGACCACGGCGGCCTACCTGATCTGCGTCGCCGTCGCGGGGCCGGCGCTGGTAAAACTGGGCCTGCCCGAGCTGCACGCCCATATGTTCGTCTTCTGGTATGCGCTGCTCTGCACAATCACGCCGCCGGTCTGCGGTACCGTATTCGTCGCCGCCAGCATTGCCGGCACGCCCTGGCTGCCGGTTGCCGGCATGGCCATGCGCATCGGGCTTGGGCTGTTCCTGATCCCACTCGGCTTCATTGCCAATCCGGCTCTGCTGCAGATCCTGGTGACACCCGGACTGGCGCTGCTTGCGGCCGCGAAGATCGGCGTTGCTCTGGCGCTGATCTCCTATGCGCTGATCGGCAACACGCAGGCATGGCTGCGCAGGGCGGCGGCTTTCGCCGCCGGCATTGCGCTGCTCTTCATGTTCGGCGTGGGTTAAAGCTTCTCCGGCCCGATCCGCACCAGCTGCTTGCCGAAATTCCTGCCCGACAGCAGCCCGATGAAAGCCTGTGGCGCGTTGCGCAGACCGTCGGCGATGTCCTCGCGGTATTTCAGCTTGCCCTCCTTGATCCAGCCGCCCATTTCGGTGATCGCGCCGGGCCAGTAGGACATGTGCTCGGAAATGATGAAGCCCTGCACCTTGGCCCGGTTGACCAGCACATGGCGCATCCCGGTGAAGGGGTAGGGCTGCCCGTTATACTGGGCGATCAGGCCGCAGATGGCGACGCGGGCAAAGCTGTTCAGCCGGCCGAACACCATCTCCATGATCTCGCCGCCGACATTTTCGAAATAGACATCGACCCGCTCCGGCGTCGCCGCCTTGAAGGCGGCGTGCATATCGCCGGCCTTGTAGTCGATGCAGGCGTCGAAGCCGAGCTCGGTGACGACATAGTCGCATTTCGCCTTGCCGCCGGCGATGCCGACGACGCGGCAGCCCTTGATCTTGGCGATCTGCCCGACGACGGAGCCGACCGCACCGCTGGCGGCCGAGACCACGACGGTTTCGCCCGGCTTCGGCTGGCCGATTTCCATCAGGCCGTAATGGGCGGTGCAGCCCGGCATGCCGAGGACGCCCAAAGCCGTCGAGATCGGCGCCACCTTGGGGTCGAGGACGCGCAGTTCGTTTGCTTTGGCGACGCCATATTCCTGCCAGCCCAGCATGCCGTTGACATAGGTGCCTTTGGGCAGGGAGGGGACATTGCTCTCGATCACCTCGCCGACCGTGCCGCCGATCATCAGGTCGCCGGGGTGAAGATGAGCGGCATAGGAGCGTACCGGGTCCATGCGGCCGCGCATATAGGGGTCGAGCGACAGGTAGATGTTGCGAACCAGCACCTGGTCAGGGCCGGGCTTGGGAATCTCGCGCTCGACGATCTCGAAATCCTGCTCGGTGACCCCGCCCTTGGGGTGCTGTTTCATCAGGACCTGAGTGTTTTTCGCGGCCATTTCGCCCTCCCGGTTGTTGTCCCAAGGCTATCTAACTTTCCGCCCGGCAGAGTAAACTGGCCGCCGTGTTGAGATAAGCCTGCCGTAAGGGTAATCATTCCGCCCCCGAAACACCGCAACCCCCATGTCCGCTGCTCCCGACCGCCTGACCATCGCCCTGGCCCAGATCAACTCCGTGATGGGCGACATCCCCGGCAACCGCCGCCGGGTGGAGGAGGCGCGCGCCCGGGCGGCTGCGGCCGGCGCGGACCTGGTGGTCTACCCGGAACTGGTGATCGTCGGCTATCCGCCCGAGGATCTGGTGCTGCGGCTGTCGCTGCAGGAGGCCTGCGAGGCTGCCGTCCGCGAACTGGCCGCCCAGACCGCCGACGGCGGTCCGGCCATGCTGGTGACCTCGCCCTGGCGCGACGGCGGCAAGCTGTACAATTCCGCCCTGCTGCTGGAGGGCGGGCAGATTGCCGCCGTGCGGCACAAGCACGAGCTGCCGAACTACGGGGTGTTCGACGAGAAGCGCACCTTCGCGCCCGGGCCGTTGCCCGGCCCGGTGCCGTTCCGCGGCGTGCGGCTCGGCGTGATGATCTGCGAGGACATGTGGGCGCCCGACGTGGCCGAATGCCTGTCGGAGACCGGGGCGGAAATCCTCGTCGTTCCGAACGGCTCGCCGTTCGAGACCGACAAATGGGATACGCGACTGAATCTCGCCGTCGCCCGCGTCGTGGAGAGCGGCCTGCCGCTGATCTACGTGAACCGTGTCGGCGGCCAGGATGAACTGGTCTTCGACGGCGGCGGCTTCGTGCTCAATGCCGACCGCAGCATGGTCGTGCGCCAGCCGGAGTTCCGCGAGGACCTGACGATCACCACCTGGCATCGCCAGGGCGAGGTCTGGAGCTGCGACAAGGGCCCGATGGCCGAGGCCTATGACGACCTCACCGCAATCTACCAGGCGATGATGGTGGGGCTGCGCGACTACGTGCAGCGCAACCGCTTTCCCGGCGTGGTGCTGGGGCTTTCCGGCGGCATCGACTCCGCGCTCTCGGCGGCGGTCGCTGTGGACGCGCTCGGCGCGGACAAGGTGCGCTGCATCATGCTGCCGTCGAAATACACCTCGTCGCTCAGCCTGACCGATGCCGAGGCCTGCGCGAAGGCATTGGGCGTATCCTACGAGACGATCCCGATCTCGCCGGCCGTAGAGGCGTTCGACGCGATGCTTCGGCCGGCCTTCCAGGGCCGCGAGCCGGATATCACAGAAGAGAATCTGCAGGCCCGCGTGCGTGGCGTTGTCCTGATGGCGATCTCCAACAAGTTCGGCCATATGGTGCTGACCACCGGCAACAAATCGGAAATGTCGGTCGGCTATGCCACGCTTTACGGCGATATGTGCGGCGGCTATTCCGTGCTGAAGGACGTCTACAAGATGACGGTCTTTGCATTGTCGCGCTGGCGCAATGCGAATGTGCCGGAGGGTGGGCTCGGGCCGAAAGGCATCGTCATTCCCGAGAGCATCATCGTCCGGCCGCCCTCGGCCGAACTGCGCGAGAACCAGACCGACCAGGACAGCCTGCCGCCGTACGAGCAGCTTGACGCCATCCTGCAGATGCTGGTGGAGAAGGAGATGCCGGTGCGCGACATCGTCGCATCGGGCCAGCCGGAAGATGTCGTGCGGCGCATCCAGCATCTGCTCTATCTCGCGGAATACAAGCGCCGCCAGGCGCCGCCGGGCGTGCGCGTCAGCAATCGCGCGTTCGGGCGCGACTGGCGCTATCCGATCACGTCAGCCTACTGACGCGGCCGGCGGCCCGGAGCGCGCGGCGCTTGCAAAGCCGCCTATCC
>NZ_DATGQG010000122.1:0-2192 GCF_035304305.1 Ferrovibrio sp. | reverse complement strand
TCGCTGTCGGTGATTCCGCTGTTCGTGCTGATGGGGAACCTGGTATCGCAGGCCGGCCTGTCGGACGCCGTCTACCGCGCTTCCCACGCCTTCATGGGCCATTGGCGAGGCGGTCAGGCCATCGCCACCATCGCCGCCTGCGGCGGCTTCAGCGCCATCTGCGGCTCCAGCCTGGCGACTGCCGCCACCATGGGCAGGGTCGCCATGCCGCAGATGCGCCGCTATGGCTACAGCGACTCGCTGGCAGCGGCCTCCATCGCCGCCGGCGGCACGCTGGGCATACTCATCCCGCCCAGTGTCATGCTGGTCATCTACGGCATCCTCACCGAAACCAGCATCAGGGATTTGTTCGCGGCCGGCCTGCTCCCGGGCCTGCTGGGCATTCTGCTGTACATGGCGGCCGTGCGCTGGTCGGTCTGGCGCAATCCGCAGGATGCCTCTGCCCGCGCCGAGCCCACGCCTTGGGGCGAGCGGCTGCGCGCCCTGGCCCGGGTCGGGGATACCCTGCTGCTGTTCTCGCTGGTGATCGGCGGCATGTACCTGGGGGTGTTCACCCCGACCGAAGCGGCCGGCATCGGCGCCATGGGAGCCTTTCTTATCGCCCTGTTGCGCCGCCGGCTCACCCTGCGCATCCTCATGAGCGTGCTCATGGACACCGCCCGCACCACGACGAAGCTGTTCGCCGTGGTGCTGTCCGCACTAATCTTCTCGAACTTCATCAACCGCGCCGGGCTGCCCGATGACCTGCTGAGTTTCGTCAACGGCCTCGATCTTTCGCCGCTGGGCGTGCTGCTGGTCATCCTCGGCATCTATATCGTGCTCGGCTGCATGTTCGAGAGCATGTCGATGATCCTGCTGACAGTACCGGTGTTCTTTCCGGTGGTCGCCGGCCTCGGCCTGGACCTGGTGTGGTTCGGCATCCTGGTGGTGATCGTCACCGAAATCAGCCTGATCACGCCGCCGGTGGGGATGAACGTCTTCGTGCTGCGCGGCGTGCTGCCGGATGTAAGCACCGGAACCATCTTCCGCGGCATCGTGCCGTTCATCGCGGCCGACTTCGTCCGCGTGGCGCTGGTGCTGCTGTTCCCAGCGCTGACGCTGTGGCTGCCGCAAATCTTTTACTGATCCGATGGCGGCGGAATCACTCCGCCGCCGCTCTCCATTTCCTCCAGCCGTCGTTCCAATCTGTCGATCAGCAACCATAAATCGCGCAGCTCGCGCGCCGTCAGCGTGTCAATGAGCTCGGCCTCCCAGGCACGTGCCAGCGGCAGCAACTCGCGCAGCAGTTCCTCGCCGGCCTCGGTCAGCGTCAACAGCTGCACCCGATTGTCCTCGGGCGACGGCGCCCGGCTGATCAGCCCGCGCTCGGCAAGCCGCTGCAAGGCGCGCGATACCGTGGACTTGTCGACGTTGGCGTTGCGGCTGATCTCGGTGGCGGTCTGCGGCTGCAGATGACTCAGCCAAGCCAGGGTGCGCCATTCGGGCACACTGAGGCCATAACGCCCGCTATAAACCTTGGCGAGCGCCTCGCTGAGGCGCTCGCCAAGACGATAAAGGCGATAGGGCAGAAACTGCCGCAGATCCAGTTCCGGTCTCCGTTTGCTCATTGCGCTTTCCTGGCTTTTCCCAAGGCAATTTTAGTTTCATTGTGTTTTTGCGGGAAAGACGAATCCAAATTTGAAAAAACAGCCGCCCGCACGGCAGCCATGCCTTTGCGTTTTCGGCGATGGATAGGCGGTGCCCCAAAGAGAATTTGCATGAAATCACTCGATGGATTCACTCCCATCGCCACCTTGTCGGCACGGCTTCGGCGATCCTGCGAAAACTCTTTTCTGGCCGGCAATCGGCGCTAAAAAAGCAGCGCAGCGACCGCACCGTACCATGTCGGCGCGGTCGCCCGCCGACACTCATGAGATTCGGCGTTTCCCGCCAACCCTGCCGCTACGCGGCGTGAACCCGAGCAAAGCGAGCGAGGCTCGAAACGATGGCCTATGCGGACGCGCCCCGTTCATGCCGCGTCCGGCTGGCAGGACGGATGCGCGTCGGCGAAAGCCGGCAGTCGATTGCAGGCATCGACGATGCGCCGAATGGTCGGATATGGGGTCATGTCGCAGCCGAAGCGCTCGGCGTTGAACACCTGCGGTACAAGGAAGACATCGGCCAACGTCGGCGTATCGCCATGGCAGAAGCGC
>NZ_DATGQG010000121.1:0-23756 GCF_035304305.1 Ferrovibrio sp. | reverse complement strand
ATCCTTGACCTGGCCCGCGGGATGCCGCAGGTCTCTGCCATGACTCCGGCCGAGATCGAAGCCCGCCTGCTCTACCGCGACGCCCTGATGCTGGTGATCGACAAACCGGCCGGGCTTGCCGTCCATGCCGGGCCGGGCGGCGGCGACAATCTGGAGCGCTATTTCACACATCTGCAATTCGGCCTGAAGCAGCCGCCCGCGCTGGCGCACCGGCTGGATCGCGACACCTCCGGCTGCCTCGTGCTCGGCCGCCATCCGAAGGCTTTGCGCAAGCTGGGAAAGCTGTTCCAGGAGGGCCGTGTCGAGAAGGTCTACTGGGCCGTGACGCAGGGTCGGCCGCCTGCCGAATCCGGCCGCATCGATGCGCCGCTGACAAAACGCAGCAACCGGAGCGGCGGGTGGCGCATGGTGATCGCCGAGGACGGCCAGGCCTCAGTGACTGATTACAGGCTGCTCGGCAGTGACGGCGATCTCAGCTGGATCGAATGCCGCCCGCGCACCGGACGCACACACCAGATCCGTGTGCATCTCGCCTCGATTGGCTGCCCTTTGCTGGGCGATCCGCAATATGGCGGGCCGGCCGGCATGCCGCTGCATCTGCACAGCCGCAGCATCAGCCTGCCGCTTTATCCGAAACGCGCCGCGATCACCGTTCACGCCCGGCCGCCCGCGCATATGCAGGCTGCCCTGCGGCGCTGCGGCTGGTCAGGGCTTGAGGACGAGGCGGATCAGCAGCCCGACGAGGCTGACCGCAGCCACGCCGCCGGCCCATAGGGCAGCGAACCACAGCAGCCGCTGCCAGACCGGTCTGCTCTCCGCCTCAGTGGTAGTGGGCATGACGGTCCACCTTGCCGCGGAAGATCCAGTAGGCATAGCCGGTATAGGCGAGGATGATCGGCAGCAGGATGACGGCGCCGACCAGCAGGAAGCCGAGACTGGCATCCGGCGCGGCCGCCTCCCAGATCGTGATGTCCGGCGGCACCATAAGCGGCCAGAAGCTGATCCCCAGCCCGATATAGGACAGCACGAACAGCGCCAGCGTGGCGAGGAAGGGTTGCGCCTCGCGCCGGCGGTCATGCAGGCCGCGCCACAGCGCCCAGGCTGCCGCCAGAACCAGCAGCGGCATCGGCGCGGTCAGCGCGATATTCGGCCAGGTGAACCAGCGCGCGAGGAATTTCGCATCGAGGAACGGCGTCCACAGACTGACGGCACCGATCATCAGCACCAGCAGGATGCCCAGCAGCTTCGCATAGCGATAGCAGCGGTCCTGGATGTCGCTCTCGGTCTTGATGATCAGCCAGCCGGCGCCGAGCAGCGCGTAGCCGACCACCAGCGCCGCGCCGGTCAGCAGGCTGAACGGCGTGAGCCAGTCCCACCAGCCGCCGGCATAGGCGCGGTCGACCACCCGGATGCCCTGGATCAGGCCGCCCAGCGCTATGCCCTGCATCAGGGTGGCGACCAGCGAGCCGATGGTGAAGCTCCAGTCCCACACGCCTTTCCACCGAACCGTGCGCCAGCGGAACTCGAAGGCGACGCCGCGGAAGGTCAGCGCCAGCAGCATGATGATCAGCGGGGCGTAGAGCGCGGGAAAGACGATGGAATAGGCGAGCGGAAAGGCGGCGAGCAGGCCGCCGCCACCCAGCACCAGCCAGGTCTCGTTACCGTCCCAGACCGGCGCCACCGTGTTCATCAGTACGTCGCGCTCATGCTCTTCCTTGAACAGCGGGAACAGGATGCCGATGCCGAGGTCGAAGCCGTCGAGGATCACATAGGCCAGCACGGCGACGGCGATCAGGATCGCCCAGATCAGCGGCAGGTCGATGGTCATCACGGACCCTCCTCGTTGTCGGCCAGCATGCCCGGGCCCGGCGTGATGCCGGCGGTGCGGATCGGCGCCTTGGGTTCGGACGGCTCCACCACGCCGGGCGTCCGGCCCATCAGCCGGAAGATGTAGAAGATGCCGGCGCCGAAGACGGCGAAGTAGACGACGATGAAACCGATCAGCGACGAGGCAACACCCGGCAGGCCGATCGGCGACACGGACTCGGACGTGCGCATCAGGCCGTAGATCGTGTAGGGCTGGCGGCCGACCTCGGTGACGATCCAGCCGGCGATCACGGCAACGAAACCGGCGGGCCCCAGAGCGATGGCGGCACGCTGCAGGACGGGGGAGTCATAAAGCCTGCCGCGCCAGCGCCAGGCGAGCCCCGCCAACCCGAGCAGCGCCATCAGCACGCCCAGACCGACCATGACGCGGAAGCTCCAGAACACCAGGGCGGCGGGCGGGCGGTCCTCCTTCGGCCAGTCCTTCAGGCCCTTCAGCTCACCCTCCCATTCGTGGGTCAGGATCAGGCTGCCGAGCTTCGGAATGGCGAGGCCGTACCGCGTTTTCTCGGCCTCGTCATCGGGCCAGCCGAACAGGTAGAGCGGCGCCCCGCGCTGGGTCTCGTAATGGCCTTCCATCGCGGCGATCTTGGCCGGCTGATGCGCCAGCGTGTTCAGGCCATGGAAGTCGCCGACGACGATCTGCACCGGCGCAGTCGCCACGATCATCCACATCGCCATGGAGAACATCACCCGCGCCGGAGCATTCGTGCGGTCGCGCAGCAGATGCCAGGCACCCACCGCGCCGACCACAAGGGCCGTCGTCAGATAGGCCGCCAGCACCATGTGCACGAGACGATAGGGGAAGGAGGGATTGAAGATGACCGCCAGCCAGCTTTCCGGCACGAACTGGCCGTTGGCGGCAATGACGTGACCCTGCGGCGTCTGCATCCAGCTGTTCACCGCGAGGATCCAGAAGGCCGACAGGAAGGTGCCGAAAGCGACCATGGCGGTGGCGGCGAAATGCAGCCCCTTGCCGACCCGCTTCATGCCGAACAGCATCACGCCGAGAAACCCCGCCTCTAGGAAGAAGGCGGTGAGCACCTCGTAGCCCATGAGCGGGCCGACCACCGGTCCGGCGCGGTCGGAAAACACGCTCCAGTTGGTGCCGAACTGGTAGCTCATGACGATGCCCGACACGACGCCCATGGCGAAGGTCACGGCGAAGATCTTCAGCCAGTGGCGGAAGACCTGCATGTAGACCTCCCGCTTCGTCAGCAGCCACAGGGCCTCGAGCACTGCCAGGTAGCTGGCCAGTCCGATGGTGAAAGCGGGAAAGACGATGTGAAAGCCGACGGTGAAGGCGAATTGCAGGCGGGCCAGAAAGACCGGATCGAGCAGGGCTTGCATGGGCGGATCCTCTGCGCGGAACACCGGAGTCATCCGGTGCGTATCGGCCTCAGGACAGGAGAAAACCGGATTCTCGTCAATGCCGGTCTCCGGCACGCATTGCCGCACTGCGCGCTGGCGTCGCAGGCATGGCAGCCCTGCCGAAAACGCAACGATCTGCAAACCACGGGTTTTCTATAATGTTCCTTTTAGCCCCGATTCCCGCGTCATGCTGATCCCTCTCATCGTCGCCTGTGCGCTGTTCATGGAGAACCTGGATTCCAGCGTGCTGGCGACGGCGCTGCCCAGCATTGCCGCCGATCTGGGCGAAAGCCCGCTCAAGCTGAATCTGGCAATCACCTCCTACCTCTTCGCGCTGGCCGTCTTCATTCCGGTCAGCGGCTGGGTGGCCGACCGCTTCGGCGCCCGCACGGTATTCCGGGCCGCTATCGCGGTCTTCACCATCGGCTCGCTGCTCTGCGGCTTTGCCGATTCCTTCTGGTTCCTGGTCGGCGCCCGAGTGCTGCAGGGCCTCGGCGGCGCGATGATGGTGCCAGTCGGACGGCTGGTCATGCTGCGCTCGATACCCAAGGCCGAACTGGTCCGGGCAATCGCCTGGCTGACGGTGCCTGCCCTGATCGGCCCGGTGATCGGCCCGCCGCTCGGCGGCTTTCTCACCACCTATCTCTCCTGGCGCTGGATCTTCTGGATCAACCTTCCCATCGGCCTGCTCGGCATGGTGCTGGTGACCCTCTACATTCCGAATATCCGCGAGGAGAACGTGCCGGCGCTGGACTGGCGCGGCTTCGCCTTCAGCGCCATCGGCCTGCTCGGCCTGGTCTTCGGTTTCGAGACCATTGGCCGCGAGCTGCTGCCCGATACCGCGGTGGCCGGCCTGCTGCTGGCCGGCGCCATCGGCGTTGCCCTCTACCTGCGCCACGCCCGGCGCCATCCGCATCCGCTGCTCGATCTCAGCCTGCTGAAGATTCCCACCTTCCGCGCCGGGATCGCCGGCGGCTTCCTGTTCCGCATCGGCACCGGCGCCCTGCCCTTCCTGCTGCCGATGATGCTGCAGCTCGGCTTCGGCCTGTCGGCATTCGAATCCGGCATGGTCACCTTCGCCTCCGCCGCCGGCGCGCTGACCATGAAGATGGCGGCCGGCCCCATCCTGCGGTGGCTCGGCTTCCGCCATGTGCTGATCGGCAACGCGCTGATCAGCGGCGCCTTCATTGCCGTCTGCGGCTTCTTCCGGCCGGAGATGTCCTATGCCCTCATCTTTGCCCTGCTCCTGCTCGGCGGCTTCTTCCGCTCGCTGCAGTTCACCAGCGTGAACACGCTGACGATCTCCGACGTCTCCAATGAACGCATGAGCCGCGCCACCAGCTTCACCTCGATGATGCAGCAGCTTTCGCTGTCTGCCGGCGTCGCAGTCGGCGCGCTGATCCTGCATGTCACGGTGTCACTGAACGGCGCCCCGACGATCGGCCCGGCCGATTTCATGCCGGCCTTCTTCAGCGTCGGCGTCGCCGCCATGCTCTCCGCCCTCCTGTTCCTGCGCCTGCCGGCCGATGCCGGCGCCGAGGTCAGCGGCCATCGCCTGGTGGCGCCGACACAGCGGCTGAGCCAGGGCACTCCCGCTCCCAAACCCGGCGCCCCGGCGCCAGCACCCGGAAGTCATCCCGCAGAATGAGTGAATTCGACATTGCCTGGGCCGCCATTGTGGCGCGCGGCCTTTCCGCCGCCTGTTTCGTCGGCGGCGTCATCTGGCTGATGGAACGCACCTCGCCCTTCATCGGCGGCATCGTGCTCGCGCTGCCGATCGTCACCGCGCCGGCCTATCTGTTTCTCGTGCTGCTGCATCCGCCTGGCTTCGTGGCCGACGCCGCCCTGGCCAGCATCGCCACCATCGGCGCCGTACTGCTGTTCCTCGTGACGGTGATCGCGCTTGTGCGACACCTCTCCATGCCGCTGACGCTGCTCTGCGCGCTGACGGTCTGGAGTCTTACCGGCCTGCTGGTCCGCGCGGTGCCGCCGGGCGTGCTGTCCTCGCTGGCGATCCTCGGCGCGGCCGGCCTGGTCGCCTGGCTCAGCGGCCGCCGCGTGCCGCTAACCGCACCGGCGGCGCGCGGCCGCTCGCCGCTTTATGAGATCGTGCTGCGCGGCGCGGCGGCCGGCCTGCTGGTGATCGGCGTCACCGTGCTGGCCGAAACCATGGGTCCGCGGGTTGCCGGCATCTTCTCGTCCTTTCCCGTGGCGCTGCTGACCGTCTGCTGGTTCATGCCGCGGCGTCTCGACCATACCGGCATCCGCGCCGCGCTGCGCGCCACCCAGATCGGCATGGTCAGCCATCTGCCCTTCTTCCTCTGCCTGGTGCTGCTGGGGCCGCGGACGGGCGGGAGCCGGCCGGGCGATTTCACGGCTTTCGGTGTCGGAATTCTCGGCTCGCTGGCGGTGGCACTGGCCCTGGCGCTGATCCGCCGATATCAGCTCCGGAAGGGCTGAACGGCTTTTGGACGCCAGACCGCCGTGCTACATCGGCTGCCTCAGCAGGATTACGCCATGAACCCGATTTTCGCCGAAGCGCCCACCACCATTTTCGAGACCATGTCGCGGCTGGCCGGCCAGCACAACGCGATCAATCTCGGCCAGGGTTTCCCGGACGATCCCGGCCCGCAGGATGTGCGCGAGAAGGCGGCCGAGGCCGTCATCTCCGGCTGGAACCAGTATCCGCCGATGATGGGCCTGCCCGAACTGCGCCAGGCCGTGGCGGCGCATTACCGGCGCTTCCACAATCTCGACCTCGATCCCGATACGGAAGTGATGATCACGTCGGGCGCGACGGAAGCGCTGGCCGGCGCCCTGCTGGCGCTGATCGAACCCGGTGACGAGGTCGTGCTGTTCCAGCCGATGTATGACGCCTATCTGCCGCTGGTGCGGCGCGCCGGCGGCGTACCCAAATTCGTCACCCTGCGTCCGCCGCACTGGCGCATCGACGAGGACGCGCTCAAGGCCGTCTTCACGGACAAGACCCGGGCTGTGATCTTCAACAACCCGCTCAATCCGACCGCGACGGTCTTCCCGCGCGAGGATCTCGAGCTGCTCGGCCGCTATCTGGAGAAGTTCAACGCCATCGCGATCTGCGACGAGGTCTGGGAGCATGTGCTGTTCGACGGGCTGCAGCACCAGCCGCTGATCGGCCTGCCCGGCCTGCGCGAGCGCTGCGTCAAGATCGGCTCGGCCGGCAAGATCTTCTCGCTCACCGGCTGGAAGGTCGGCTTCGTCTGCGCCGCGCCGCAGATCTTGAAGGTACTGGGCAAGGCGCACCAGTACATCACCTTCACCACGCCGCCGAACCTGCAGGCCGCCGTGGCCTATGGCCTGGCCAAGGACGACGCGTATTTCCTTGGCATGCGCCGCGACCTGCAGGCCGCGCGCGACCGCTTTACCGTGGGGCTCAGCTCGGCGGGCATCGCGGTACTCCCGAGCAAGGCGACCTACTTCCTCAACATCGACCTGGCGCCGATCGCCAACGACATCGACGATGCCGCCTTCTGCCTGCGCATGGTGGAGGAAGCCAAGGTGGCCGCCATCCCGGTCAGCGCCTTCTATGCCGAGGATCACGTGCGCAGCGTGGTGCGCTTCTGCTTCGCCAAGACCACCGACAAGCTGGACGGCGCCGTGGAACGGCTGGCCGCCTTCATGAAACGCGGCTGATCCGGCGACGGCTGTTCATGCACAGGTATCTGGCGTCCCGCCTGCAGACCAGCCTGCGGGTCTTCTGGCAGCTCATCCGCATCATGGTGCCGGTGATGGTGGCGGTGAAGGTCGCCGCCGAGATCGGCCTGATCGACGCACTGGGGCCGCCGCTGGCGCCGGTGATGGCGCTGATCGGCCTGCCGCCGGAAGCGGGCTTCGTGCTGGTCGCATCGTTTACCGTCGGCGTCTACGGCGCGCTGGGCGCGCTGCCGCTGCTGGCGGATGCGAATGTCACGGTGGGCCAGCTGTCCATCGTCTGCGCCATGGCGCTGTTCGCCCATGCCCTGCCGGTCGAGCAGGCCATCGTGCGCAAGGCGGGCGCCAGCTTCTGGTTCACGGCGGCGTTGCGCCTCTTCGCCGCCTTTTTCTACGCGGCCATCGTTTCGGCGCTCTGCCGTGCCACCGGCTGGCTGTCGCAGCCGGTGGATGCCGGCCTGCTGAACCGCATGGCCTCGCCCTCCGCCGGGCACCTCGACTGGCTGATTTCCTCCCTCGTCTCGCTGGCGGCGACCTTCGTCATCATCGTCGCGCTGATCCTGCTGCTGGATATTCTGGAGCGGACCGGGATCACGCGGCGGCTCACCGATCTGATGCTGCCGCTGCTGCGCTTCTCGGGCCTGACCCGTGATCTCGCGCCGGTCACCACCGTGGGCGTGCTGCTCGGCCTGACCTATGGCGGCGGGCTGATCATCAAGGAAGCGCAGGAACGCAATTTCGAACCCAGGATGCGCGTGCTGGCACTGTGCTGGATCTCGCTCAGCCATTCGCTGATCGAGGATACCGGCCTGATGCTGGCGGTCGGCGCCGATATCTGGGTTGTTCTGGTTGGCCGCGTGCTGCTGACCCTGGTGCTGATGAAGCTGATCGCGCTGTCACTGGATGCCGCGCCGGCGCTGGTGCGCCGGCTGGCGGCATAGGTCTCAGCGCGCCGCCTTCAGCACGATGTCGCGCGGGGTATCGACGCCGCGCAACCGGCCGCGCAGGTACTGCGGTGCGACATGCACATCGCCGCCCAGCGCATCGGCGGCGCGCCAGGCCCAGTAGGGATCGTTGAGCAGGCCGCGGCCCAGCGCCACCAGGTCGGCGCGGCCGGTCCGCACGATCTCCTCCGCCTGCAGCGGTTCGGTGATCAGGCCGACGGTCATGGTGACCAGGCCGGTCGCCTTCTTCACGGCTTCGGCGAAATGCACCTGGTAGCCCGGCCCGGTGGGGATCTTCTGCTGCATCGAGATGCCGCCGGAGCTGACATCGACGAAATCCGCGCCGCGCTCCTTCAGAGCCGAGGCGAAGGCGATGGCGTCCTCGACCTGCAGGCCTTCGGCACCCATCCAGTCGCTGCCGGTCATGCGCATGCCGAGCGGCTTGTAGGCCGGCCAGACCGCACGCACCGCCTCGAAAACCTCGAGCGGGAAACGCATGCGGTTCTCCAGGCTGCCGCCATAGGAATCGTTGCGCCTGTTGGAAATCGGCGAGACGAATTCATGGAACAGGTAGCCATGCGCGCCATGCAGCTCGATCAGGTCGAAACCGGCGCGGTCAGCACGCTCAGCGGCCGAAACGAAGTCGCGCTTGATCCGCGCCATTCCCTCCTCGTCGAGGGCGGCCGGCGTGTGCCAGCCGGTATCGTGCGGGATCGCGCTCGGCGCCACGGTCTGCCAGGCAAGCGGGCCCTGCAGGGCCTGGCCGCCGCGCCACGGCAGGTCGGCGGAGGCCTTGCGTCCGGCATGGGCAAGCTGGACGCCGACCGGCGCGGGCCCGAACTGCTTGGCATCCGCCACGATCTCGGCGAAGGCCGCTTCCTGCACGGCGTTGTAGAGGCCGAGGCAGCCCGGGGTGATGCGCGCCTGCGCGTTCACATGGGTGGCTTCGGCGATCAGCAGGCCGAGCCCCGCGGTGGCATAGCGGCCGAGATGGACGCGGTGCCAGTTGTTCGGAACGCCATCGATGGCACTGTACTGGCACATCGGCGACAGCACGATGCGGTTGGGGAGCGTCACCGAGCGGAGCTGCAGCGGTTCGAAAAGTGCGGCCATGGCGGGGAAGTCTTCCGGCTTGATTGTCTGGAGGCAGCAAAGGATGGCGCGGCCGCCGCCGAGGTCAAGCCTTGTCCGACCACGCGTAGTTGAAGCTGACCGAGATCCTCTCCCGGGAGGTGAAACTGGGCGGCACCTCGTGGCGTAGCCAGCTTTCGAACAGTACCACACGGCCGGCCTTCGGCGGCACGCTGAAATGGGTCTGCTCGCGCGCCGGCAGATCGGCGCGTTTCGGCGGCGCCGCCATCAGACGGTCGAGCCGCGGATCCTCGAACTTGATCGGCGCCGAGCCGCGCGGCACCTGCACGTAATATGTGCCGCTGATGAAGCTGAGCGGATGCAGATGCAGGCCATGGGTGACGGGACCCGCCATCATGTTCACCCAGCAGTCGGTCATCACCAGCCGGCGGCCGCGCAGGTCGTAGCCCAGCTCGGCGGCATAGGTCTTCACATGGGGATACAGCGCCTTCTCCAGCGCCTGGAAGATGCCGGAGAAGGCATGCAGCCGGTCATGACTGCCATAGGAGGTATAGCCGCCGGGATAATTCCTCTCGCTCCAGCGCCGGCCGGCCTCGTCGGCGAGGCGCAGCGCCTCGCATTCGCCGATCAGGTCGCGGTTGAAGCGCTCGAGGCCGGTCTTCTTCAGGCCGGCGACATAGATGCGTGTGGGGAAGAGGGAGAGAAGAGCCATATCTGTCAGTTTCGTCATCCCGGGCGCCGCAAGCGGCGGCGCCTGGCCGGGATGACGATACACAAAGCTAGAACAGCTCGAAATACTCGCGGTGCTCCCAGTCGCTGACCTCGAGCTGGTAGCGCGCGATTTCGGCTTCCTTGATATGGATGAAATAATCCACGAAGCGCTCGCCGAGGCCGGTCCGGTAGCAGGCGCTGTGTTTCAGCTCGGCGAGGGCCGCCTCCAGCGAGCGCGGCAGCGCCGGCGCCGGCGTCTCGTAGGGCGCATCGGCGGAGGCCGGCGGCTGCAGTCCGCGCGCCATGCCGTCCATGCCGGCCACGATCTGCGAGGCCATGTAGAGATAGGGATTGGCCGCCGGCTCGCCGAGACGGTTCTCGATGCGGCTGGCGGGATCGCCCTTCGCCCCCAGCACGCGGCACATCACGCCGCGATTGTCGCGGCCCCAGATGGCACGGTCGGGCGCCAGCGAGTACGGCCGGTAGCGGCGATAGGCATTGATGGTCGGCGCGGCGAACGCCGCCGAGGCCGGCGCATGCTCCAGCAGGCCGGCGAGGAACTGCATGCCAGGCGGCGACAGCACCTCGCCCTCCTGCTGCGGGATGAAGGCATTTTCCCCCGTCCTGCGATCGGTCAGCGACTGGTGCAGGTGCCAGCCGGACGAGAAGATGTTCGGCAGCTTCGGCCGGCACATGAAGGTGACGTGATAGCCGTGCCGGCGCGCGATCTGCTTCGCCGCCGAGCGGAACAGCACCATCGTGTCGGCCGACTCCATGTTCACGCCGGGGCGGAAGGTGAATTCGCACTGGCTGGGCCCGAACTCGACTTCCATCGAGCGCAGCGGCAGGCCGAGCGCCTGGATGTCCTTGCGCAGGATCTCATAGACCGCGTCATACTGGTCGTAACGCAGTTCGGTGAGATAGTTGTAGCCCTGCGTCAGCAATGCCACGTCGGGCGGGGTGCCAGGCTGACCGGCATCCGAGGGCGCCATCTTCGGATCGAGCAGCCTGAAGACATGGAATTCGACCTCGAGGCCGGAGACATAGTCGAAGCCCTGGCCGTTCAGTTTCTCCAGCACGGTGCGGAAAAGCTGCCGCGTCGAGAACGGCACCGGACGCCCATCGGCGAAATAGAGATCGCACAGCAGCCAGCCGGTCTGCGGCGCCCAGGGCAGCACCCGGAAACTGCCCGGATCGGGCACCATCAGGATGTCGGCCGCGCCCTGCATCTCCGGCATGCTGAATCCGCCGCCCTTGGTGAAGACGGGAAACACCGTGCGGTGCGAGGTGTCCTTCGCCAGCAGGGTGGTCGTGAAGCCGACGCCGCTGCGCATGGCGCTGCCGAGCTCTTCGGCCACGATGGTCTTGCCGCGCAGGATGCCGTGCTGGTCGGCGAATGAAAGGCGGATGACGCCGAGGCCGCGTTCGGCGACCTCCTTCGCGACCGCCCTGGCCTGCTTCTGCTGCTCCGGCGTCCAGAGGCCGTGCCTGTCGACGAAACTCTCCACGCTTCCCCCTGTGCCGGGCTCCGGCCCGGTCAGCTCATTCCGCCGCTTCCAGCGCCGGCGCCGGCCAGGGCGCGTTGCGGCGCTTGCGCGCATCCACGTCGCGCCAGTATGCCTGCCACTCCGCCGCCGGGGCAATGCCGTCGACGGTGACGGGACCGCGGATCCGCCGCGCCGCCGCCGCGTCCAGCACCATCAGGGGTTTCTCGCTGCCGTTCTCGACCTGCTCGATCGCCTTCAGCAGCATCGAGCGGTAATTGATGATGGCCTTGTCGGTGCTGCCGAGATGCTCGCGGGTGCGGTCCTGGATCGGCCCCTGGCTTTCGATCGCCCACTGGTCATGCACGTTGATGTCGTCGCCCATGCCGGTATAGGTGCGGGTTTTCTGCTCCAGCGGATCGAAGCCGTAATTGTTCGCCTTGTTCAGCCGCGGCATGTAGTCCGGCAGGGTGTAGAGCTGCAGGCGCTGGGCCCGCATCTGTGCCTTGTCCACCGGCTGTCCGAAGCTGGTGAAGATCGCATACCAGTAGCAGTTCACGTCATCGACCGGCACATGCCACTGGGTGATGGTCATGTCGGCCGAGAGTGGGATGACGAAGGCCTGCGGAAACAGCAGGTTGGTCACCCGCACGTGCATGCTGGCCTCCGAGATGCGGCGCAGGGCGAACAGCCGCATGCCGTAATCGGTACGCTCCACCTCGATCTGCGGCCGCACGAATTCGCGCAGGATCTTCGTCATCGGCATGTCGGAATCCGCCGACGCGGCGCGGAACTGGCGGCCGTAATTGGCGTTCGGGTCCTCGTCCTCGAAGAAGCGGTGCAGGAAGGAGGCATGGGCCGGATCGATGCCGACCTCCAGCGCCTGCAGCCAGTTGCAGGCGATGTAGCCCTTGAAGGCGAAGACATGGCTGTCGGGCGCCACGAAGCAGTCGAGGTCGGGAAAGGCCGGCGGCTCGCCCTCACCCAGATAGGCAAAGAGAATGCCGCTGCGCAGAACCACCGGATAGCTCTTCTGCCTGATGCGCTGACAGAGGCGGCTGTTCTCCGGCTCGGCCGGGGTCTCCAGGCACTGGCCGTTCACGTCGAACAGCCAGCCATGGAACGGGCAGCGCAGGCCGCCATCCTCCGGGCGACCAAAGGCAAGATCGGCGCCGCGATGCGGACAGTCGCGATCCAGCAGGCCGAAGCGGCCCTGCTCGTCGCGGAACAGCACGAGATCCTGTCCCAGCAGCTTGACCGCCCGCACCGGTCGCTGGTCGTCCAGTTCCTCGATCAGCGCAACCGGCTGCCAGTACTGCCGCAGCAGCTTGCCCGCCGGCCTGTTCCGGCCAACCAGGGTCATGCGCATATTCTGTTCATGGGTGGTCATGGGGCGCCCTCCCGCTGAAGCGACTTGTCCGCCTAGCGAACATTTGTGCGATTTTACCCTTGCCGGCCGCATGGCAGCAAGCTCATAAAGGGTCATGACCCGCCTCCGACCCGCCGATGCCGAGAAGCGCCAGGCGCGCAATGCCGGCCCGGATTTCCTCGAAGCGCTGGCCCGCGGCATCGCCGTCATCGGCGCCTTCAACGCCGAGCGGCGGCAGATGAGCCTCAGCGACGTGGCGCGCGCGACCGACCTGCCCCGCGCCACCGTGCGGCGCTCGCTCCATACCCTGGAGCAGCTGGGCTATCTGGAAAGCGACGGCCGGCTGTTCCGCCTCACGCCGAAGGTCATGTCGCTCGCCGCCGCCTATCTCGGCAGCGGCAACGCGGCGATCCTGCAGCAGGCCTGCGACCGGCTCTGCGCGACGCTGGACGAAGCCTGCTCGGCGGCGGTGCTTGAGGGCGATAACGCGATGATGATCGCCCATGCCTCGCCGCCGCGCTATCTCGCCTCGGCGCCGGGCGCGGGCTTCCGCGTGCCGGCCTTCTGCTCGGCGCTGGGCCGCGTGCTGCTGGCGGCGACCGGCCGGGAACCGGCCGGCATCCGTGCGCTGACGCCGAAGACGGTGACCGACCGCAGGGAGCTGAAGGCGATCCTCGCGCGGGTGACGAAGGACGGCTATGCGCTGGCCGACCAGGAGGTGGAACTGGGCTTCCGCTCGCTCGCCGTGCCGGTGCGCCGCTTCGACGACCGCGTCGTGGCGGCGCTCAACATCGGCATCCGGGTGGAGCGGGCCACGCCGAAACAGATGCGCGATCTCTTCCTGCCGCCTTTGCTGCAGGCGGCGGAGGAGCTGAAGGACCAGGTCATTTGACAAAATGGATCCCGGGTCTCGCTGCACTCGCCGGGGATGACAGGGAATTCGATCATCATCCCGGCCAGGCGATGCTGTTGCATCGCGCGAGCCGGGATGCCATTCCCTACACCGGATAGATCAGCGAGTTCAGCACCATCTCGCTGTCGAAGACGCAAATGCGTTCCTGCAGCTTCAGGCCCTCCCGCGTATGCAGCAGGCGATCGATGTAACGGCCGACATTGTAGACCTCCGACACGCTGCCCGGCTTGGTTCGGAAGACGGCATAGTTCGCCGTCGCATGCAGGGTGCGGCCATCGTCGGAGAGAATCCGCGCCGTGCCGATGACATGGCGCTGGTAATAGGGTGAGTGGAACAGCGTATTGGTGATGCCGTAGACGCGGTCGCGCAGCATGCCATGACCCTCCAGCGCCATGATGCTGAGCGGCAGGCCCTGGTCGTAATTCTCGCGCGAGACCACGCGGTAATGGCAGTCCTCGGTGAACATGCCGATCCAAGCGTCGTAGTCGGCAGCGTCCAGCGCCTCGCCATAGGCGGCATTGAGCTGGTCCATGCGGTGCTGCGATTCGAGGATGGACAGCGCGATCGCGCCGGTGCGGACGGCCATGGTCAGATCTCCATCACCTTGCGCCAGTAGCCGTACATGCCGCGGATCAGCGTTTCGGTCACCATGTGGTCCGCGGGGCCCACGCCGCGGCCGTCCAGCTCGCAGACCGTCTCGCCATCCGGCCCCTTCTGCCGGAAGCCGTCCTGCGAGAACTCGATCACCTCGCCGTCATCGGCCGACACGAACCCGGCCGGGCCGAAAAGATTGGCCTGGCGCAGGCGCCGGCGTGTCATCTCCTCGGTATCATCCTCGAAGCCGAAATGCGTCCAGATGAAATCGAAGCTGTCGGGCCCCGACGGCACGATGTGGCGGGTGGAGAGCGAATTGACCTGCTGCTGGATGATCACGCTGGGAAACAGCGTGATCATGGTGACCGTCGGTCCCTGCCACCAGGGCTCGACCACCACGTCGAGCAGCCGCGCGTCGTTCAGCGTCATGTCCTTCCTGAAGCTGGTGACGCCTTCAGTGACGGCCTTCGCCTCGCCGCCCTGGTTGCGCTGGGAGATCATCACCGCATGGCGGCCATGGCTGTCCATCACCATGCGCGACTGCTGGTCGGCACGCCACAGGCCGAAGGTGACGAACCATGTATGCAGCAGGCCCGGGTGATACGGGTCCTTGATGTTTTCCATCATCAGCTTCCAGTTACCCGGAATGCGCTGACGGTTGACGCCCAGCAGGGTAAGCCTGCGGCCGTCGAAGATGCGGTTCAGCCACGGCACCACATCCGCGCCGAAATACTCGGACAGCGGCGGCGCGGTGTGATCGAAGGTCGCGAAGACGAGGCCGTTCCAGGTTTCGACCTTCAGCCGCGCGAGGCCATGCTGCTTCAGATCGAAATCCGCCGGCATGCCGCCCTGCACGCTGCCGTCCTCCTTCTTGACGCCATGGCGGAACGGCAGCCCGGCGAGATCGCCGTTCAGCTTGTAGGTCCACTGGTGATAGGGGCAGACGAAGCTGCGCGCATTGCCCTTCGGCTTGCGGCAGAAGCGCACGCCGCGATGGGCGCAGCGGTTCTCGACCACGTTGATGCTGCCGTCGCGGTCGCGCACCACGATGACGGAGCGCTCGCCGACCCAGGACAGCTTGAAATCGCCGGGATCCGGAATCTCGACCTCCAGCGCGACGTAGCACCAGTGGCCGTTGCCGTAGAAGAAGCGCTCCAGCTCGCGCCGGTAGATGGCGGGATCGGTATAGGCCCAGAAGGGAATGCGGCTCGAACCCTCGCCTGTCCAGCGATGCTCGGGGCCCTCGAACGGCGGAATGGCGTTCATCGTCGCCTCCCTGATTTATTTGTATTTGCAAATATCATCGAGGCAAACCGGCTTTCCGTCAAGCCGGCAGCAAGGCGTTGAAGCCGCCGGCGAAACGCCCGACGATGCGGCCACGGAGGAAACCATGTTCGACCGGCATTTCGCCGTCTGGCCCCAGGGCGTGCCGCGCAGCCTCAGGCTGCCGCAGACCAGCCTGTATGAAAACCTCGAAATCTCGGCACGGCGGTTCCCGGACAAGCCGGCTATTCTCTATTACGGCTCGGCGCTGACCTATGCCGGACTGAAACGGCAGGTCGATGCGCTGGCCGGCTGGCTGCAGCATGTCTGCCGCGTGCAGCGGCAGGACCGCGTGCTGCTCTACATGCAGAACAGCCCGCAATATGTGATCGCCTATTACGCGATCCAGCGGCTCACCGCCGTGGTCGTGCCGGTCAATCCGATGAGCCGGAGCGAGGAGCTGCGGCACATCGCCCGCGATACCGGCGCCGGCACCATCATCTGCGGCCAGGAGCTGCTCGATGTTGCGGCGCAGCTGCTCGGCCACGAACTGCAGCATGCCGTGGTTGCCACCTACGGCGATTACGTCACCGAACCGACCGATCTCGCCCTGCCCGATATCGTCGCCGCAAAGCGCGCGGCCATCACGGCGAAAGGCGCGGTCACCTGGAACGATGCGCTGGCGGCCGGGCATGAACCCGGCCCGCATCGCGCCACGCCGGACGACTGGTGCGTGCTGCCCTATTCGTCGGGCACCACCGGCGCGCCGAAAGGCTGCCTGCATTCGGTCCGCAGCGTCACGGCCACGCTGTTCGCCTATGTTGCCTGGAAGCCGGGCTCGCCCGAGGCGGTGCATCTGGTGACGTTGCCGCTGTTCCATGTCACCGGCATGCAGAATTCGATGAATACGCCGATCTTCGCCGGCGCCACCATGGTGATGATGACCCGCTGGGATCGCCGCACGGCAGCAGAACTGATCCGCCGGCATCGCGTGACGCAATGGCGCAGCATCACCACCATGGCGATCGATTTCCTCTCCGATCCGGACGTCGCCTCATTCGACCTGTCCAGTCTGACCGGCATCGGCGGTGGCGGCGCGGCAATGCCGGGCCCGGTGGCGGCGAGGCTGAAGGAGCTGACCGGACTCGACTATATCGAGGGCTACGGACTGTCGGAGACGATCGCGGCGACGCACATCAATCCGCATGAGCGGCCGAAGCCGCAATGTCTGGGAATCCCGCTCTTCGATGTCGATTCACGCGTGATCAATCCCGACACGATGGAGGAACTCGGCCCCAACGAGACCGGCGAGATCGTCGTGTCGGGCCCGCAGGTTTTCCTCGGCTACTGGAACCGGCCGGAGGAGACCGCGGCCGTGTTCTTCGAGCGCGACGGCAAGCGGTTCTTCCGCACCGGCGATCTCGGCTATTACGACGAGGAGGGCTATTTCTTCCTGGTCGACCGCCTGAAGCGGATGATCAATGCCTCCGGCTTCAAGGTCTGGCCCAGCGAGGTCGAGGCCATGATGTATGGCCATCCCGGCATCCGCGAGGTCTGCATCATCGCCGCTCCCGATGCCCATCGGGGCGAGACGGTGAAAGCGGTGATCGTGCCCAGGGCCGGGGCGGCCCACGACCTGACCCCCGAAGCCATCCAGGCCTGGTGCCGCGAGCGCATGGCCGCCTACAAGGTGCCGCGCATCATCACCTTTGCCGACAGCCTGCCGAAATCCGCCAGCGGCAAGATCCTCTGGCGCGTGCTGCAGGACGAGGAGCGCGCCAGGGCGGCGGCGCCGGACGCTGCCGACTGACGTTTGATCGGGGCTTGCGTTTGCGGCAATGTTCCTGTATAGTTCTAGGTCGCCTGCCTGTGGGTGTGGCCCAGCAGTCGGGCGGCAGGAGGCGTAACGGGTTAAAATAAGCCGGACTAAGCGCCAGCGGATTCCCGCGGACTCCGGCGGTCCCCAGTGGGCTCTGGCGGTTCACAGCGGATCCTGGCGGACTCCAGCGGAGCGTAGCGGGCTCCAGCGGAATCGGGCGGGGCGCAGCGGGATTTCCCGGCATATTTTCCTATCAGCACCGGAACCCTCTTTTCTCCCTATATTTATCAATAAGTTGCGTTAGGAATACGAACATTTTGGCAATAATTTAGATCAGGAGTAGAACATTCTCGTATTCAGCAGGAGGGCAGAATGGTCCAGCAGGTTCAGGAGAACGCGTCCGCCGGTGTCATCGAGCAGCTGCGCAGCCGCATCAGCCGGCTGACCGGCAGCGGCCGGGTGCTGACCGGCAAGACCTTCCCCTTCCATGAACCGCATCTGGATGCCGCCCTGCCCTGGGGCGGCCTGCCGGCCGGCAGCCTGCATGAACTGGTCGGCCATGCCCCTTCGATCACCGGCTTCCTCGCCGCCTTCCTCGCCCGGGTCCGGCCCGGCCGTCCCATTCTCTGGATCACGTCCGAGCAGCAGCCCTATGCGCCGGGCCTGGCCGCCTTCGGCCTCGATCACCGCCGGCTGACGATTGCCTGGGCGCGGCGGCCGCAGGATCGGCTCTGGGCCTTCGAGGATGCACTGCGCACGCCCGGCTTTGCTGCCGTGATTGCCGAAGTGGATAACGCCGATCTTACCGAAACTCGCCGCCTGCAACTCGCCGCCGAAAGCGGCAACGGACTTGGCCTGCTGGTGCGTCGCGACGCCGCGCCCTCGGCGGCCCTCACCCGCTGGCGCGTCGATACCGTGCTGGGCGACGGCCGCTCGCCGCGCTGGTCGGTGACGCTGGAACGCTGCCGCGGCGGACAGCCTGCCTCCTGGCTTGTGGAATTCGATCATGCGTCGCTTCATTTCCGTCTGGTTGCCGCACTGGCCGACCGATCGCTGGCGGCGGCAGCGGAATAACGCGGCGCCCCACGCGCCGCTGGCTCTGATCCAGCGGACCAGCGGCGGAATCCGTCTCACCGCCGTCGATGCGCTGGCCGCCGCCGAGGGACTGATGCCCGGCATGCGGCTGGCCGATGCGCGCGCGCTGGTGCCCGAACTGGTCAACGGCGATGCCGATCCGGTCGCCGACCAGGAGGCATTGCAGACGCTCTGCGACTGGTGCAGCCGCTTCACGCCCTGGGCCGCGACCGACGGCGATGACGGGCTGATCCTCGATGTCAGCGGCGTGCCGCATCTTTTCGGCGGCGAGGCCGCGATGCTGCAGACCATGCGGCAGGCCTTCGCGCGGCTCGGCATCGATGCGCGGCTCGCCATCGCCGATACGCCGGCTGCCGCCTGGGCCTGGGCGCGACACGGCAGGGGCGATGTGCTGCCGCCGGGCAGCGGTCTTGATCAACTCGGTCCCCTGCCCGTCGATGCCCTGCGTCTGGCCGAGGATATTGCCGGCGATCTCAGGCGTCTCGGCCTGACCACCATCGCCGCCCTTGCGAAACTGCCGCGCGCGCCGCTGACCCGCCGCTTCGGCCCGCAGCCGGTGGAGCGCCTCGACAGGCTGCTCGGCCGCAGCGAGGAGCCGATCTCGCCGCGCCTGGTGCCGGCGCCCTGGCGCGCGCGGGCCAGTCTGGCCGAGCCGATCCTCACCCGCGATGCCATCGACACGGTGCTGCGGCATCTGCTCGAGGCCCTGTGCAACCTGCTGGAACAGCATCAGCGCGGCGCACGGCAGCTTGCCCTGCACAGCTACCGCGTCGATGGCCATGTGCAGAGCCTGCGCATCGGCACCAGCCGCGCCAGCCGCAGCCCGGCGCATCTCTTCCGCCTCTTCCGCGACCAGCTGGACAGCATCGATCCCGGCTTCGGCATCGACATGATGCTGCTGGAAGCCGGCGTCACCGAGCCGCTGACCGGCAGCCAGCAGGCCATCGCCGCGGCCGGCGAGGAAGACGGCGGCATCGCCGAATGCATCGACCGCCTGCAGGCCAGGCTGGGCCGCAATGCCGTGTTCCGGCTGCAGGCGATGGAGAGCCACTGGCCCGAACGCGCCATCCACGCCGCACCGCCCTTTGCGCCGCCGCTGCCGCTGAAGCCGCCGGCCGCGCCGCGTCCCGTCGCCCTGCTGCCCTACCCGCAGATGCTGGACATCGAGGCCGGCAGCAGCGGCTGGCCGAGCGTCATCCACTGGCATCGCCGGCGCCGTCACCTCACCCGCATGGACGGGCCGGAACGCATCGCGCCGGAATGGTGGCGCGATCCCGAGGAAAGCCCGCGCGACTATTACTGCGCGGAAGACACCGAAGGCCGGCGCTACTGGCTGTTCCGCAGCCGCAACACCTGGTTCCTGCACGGGCTGTTCGCATGACGGCTTACGCGGAGCTGCAGGTCACCAGCAATTTCTCCTTCCTCGAAGGCGCCAGCCATGCCCATGAGCTGGTCGGCCAGGCCGCCGCACTCGGCCTGTCGGCGATTGCGATCACCGACCGCAACAGCCTCGCCGGCGTGGTGCGCGCGCTCTCCGCCATCCGCCAGCAGGGCCTCGAGAAGAAGCTGCAGCTGATCATCGGCGCGCGGATCGATCTGCGCGACGGCCCGTCCGTCCTGCTGCTGCCGGAAGACCGCGCCGCCTATGGCCGGCTGTCGCGGCTGATCAGCAAGGGACGCCGGGCCGCGCCGAAGGGCGAATGCGAGCTTTATTGGTCCGACCTGCTGGAGGAACTGGACGGCCAGCAGGCGATCCTGCTGCCGCCCGACGATCCGGATGAGGATTTTGCCGCCCGCGCGCAGGTGCTGAAACGCATCTGCGGCGATGCGCTGTCTCTCGCCGTCTGCTGCCGCTTCGACGGGCAGGACCGGCGGCGGCAGGACCGGCTGGCCGCCTTCGCCGCGGAGCACGGCATCGCGCTGGTCGCCACCAACGACGTGCTCTATCACGCGCCGGAGCGGCGCATCCTGCAGGATGTGCTGACCTGCATCCGTCATGGCTGCGGCATCGACGTGGCGGGATTCCGCCTGCAGGCCAATGCCGAGCGGCATCTGAAATCGCCGCAGGTCATGGCGCGGCTGTTCCGCCGCCATCCGCAGGCCATCGCGCGCAGCATGGAAATTGCCGCGCGCTGCACATTCGAGCTGACCGAACTGCGCTACGAGTATCCCGAGGAAGCCAAGGGCGACAGCGCCACACCGCAGGAGGAGCTGGTGCGGCTGACCTGGCTGGGTGCGCAGGAGAAATATCCGGCCGGCATCCCGGAAAGGTTCAGGACCCAGATCGAGCACGAACTGGCCCTGATCGGGCGCCTGGATTACGCACCCTATTTCCTCACCGTCTATCGCATCGTCGAATTCGCGCGGGAGAATGGCATCCTCTGCCAGGGCCGCGGCTCGGCGGCCAATTCGATCGTCTGCTACTGCCTCGGCATCACGGCAGCCAAACCGGAAGAGGTCGGTCTTCTGTTCGAACGCTTCATCTCGGAAGAGCGCCGCGAGCCGCCCGACATCGACGTCGATTTCGAGCATGGCCGGCGCGAGGAGGTCATCCAGCACATCTACAGGACCTATGGCCGCGACCGCGCCGGCCTGGCCGCCACGGTGATCCGCTACCAGCCGCGCAGCGCCATCCGCGATGTCGGCAAGGCCATGGGCCTGTCACCCGATCTGGTGGATCGTCTGGCCAAGAGCCTGTGGGGCTGGGGCCGCGAGGGCATCACCGAGGACCAGATCCGCGAGGCCGGCATCGATCCCGATACGCCGCGCATCGCCCAGACCCTGCAGCTGGCGCAGGCGCTGGTCGGCTTTCCGCGGCACCTGTCGCAGCATGTCGGCGGCTTCGTCATCAGCAGGGGCCCGCTGGCCGAACTGGTGCCGATCGAGAATGCCGCCATGGCGGACCGCACCGTCATCCAGTGGGACAAGGACGATATCGACGAGCTCGGCATTCTGAAGGTGGACGTTCTGGCGCTCGGGATGCTGACCTGCCTGCGCAAGTCCTTCGACCTGATCGAGCGGCATTACGGGCAAAAATTCGAGCTCCATTCGGTGCCGCGCGACGATCCCGCCACCTATGCGATGATCCGGAAGGCCGACACGATCGGCGTCTTCCAGATCGAAAGCCGGGCGCAGATGTCGATGCTGCCGCGCCTGAAACCGAGAAGCTATTACGACCTCGTCATCCAGGTCGCCATCGTCCGTCCCGGCCCGATCCAGGGCGACATGGTGCATCCCTATCTGAAGCGGCGCGAACTGCCGCCCGACAAGATCGACTATGTCAGCGAGGAGCTGAAGGAGGTTCTGAAACGGACGCTGGGCGTGCCGCTGTTCCAGGAACAGGCAATGCAGATCGCCATCGTCGCCGCCGGTTTCACGCCGGCGGAGGCAGACAGGCTGCGGCGCGCCATGGCCACCTTCCGCCATGCCGGCACCATCCATGAATTCGAGCAGAAATTCATCGAAGGGATGGTCAGAAACAAATACGACCGGGAATTCGCCGAACGCTGCTTCAACCAGATCAGGGGTTTCGGCGAATACGGCTTTCCGGAAAGCCATGCCGCCAGCTTCGCCATCCTCGCCTATGCCTCGGCCTGGGTGAAATGCCATTACCCGGCCGTCTTCGCCGCGGCCCTGCTGAACAGCCAGCCGATGGGCTTCTACGCGCCGGCGCAGATCGTGCGCGATGCGCGCGAGCACAATGTGGAGGTACGCCCGGTCGACGTCAATTACAGCGACTGGGACAACCTGCTGGAGGAGACGCCGCAGCGCCGCTTCGCCCTGCGGCTCGGCTTCCGGCAGGTCAAGGGCTGCCGCGAGGAGGCGATCAGGATCCTGGTCGAGAAGCGCGGACAGGGCTACGGCAGCCTGCGCGAACTGTGGCGGCGCACCGGCCTGCCCCTGCGCCTGCTGGAACTGCTGGCGCGCGCCGATGCTTTCGGCTCGCTGGGCCTGAGCCGAAGGCAGGCGCTGTGGGAAATCCGCGGTCTGGGTGAAACGCCCCTGCCGCTGTTCGATTTCGCCGAACGGGCCACACAGCCGGGCGACAACCGTCCGCCTGCCGATACCGACACGGAAGAGGAAATCATCCTGCCCGCACTCACCACCGGCGAGCAGGTGCTGCAGGATTACCGCACGACCAGCATGACCCTGCGGCCCCATCCGCTGCAGCTGCTGCGGCCGCAGCTGAAGACGATGGGCCTCGAGCCGGCCAGCCGGCTGAAGGAGGCGAAGTCGGGCAGCTTCATCCGGCTGGCGGGCCTCGTGCTGGTGCGCCAGCAGCCCGGCACGGCGAGCGGTGTCATCTTCGTCACGCTGGAGGACGAGACCGGCATCGCCAATCTGGTGATCTGGCCGAAGATCAAGGCCCTGTATCGCCGCGCCCTGCTGGGCTCGCGGCTGCTTGGCGTGGCGGGCCGCGTCCAGTCGCAGGATGACGTCATCCATGTCATCGCGCAGAGGCTGACCGATTACAGCGCCATGCTGACCGGCCTGAGCAGCCTCGACGATGCGGAGGTCTTCGACCAGGCGCTGGCCAATGCCAACGAATACCGGCATCCGATGATACCAAGCCTGTACCCCGGTCTGCACGAGGTGCATTGCATCTTCCCGGACGGGCGTAATTTCCGCTGACAGGGCAGCCTATTGCCCTGCCGCCTGCCGCAGCTCCCGCACGAAGGCGTCATATTCGCGGTCGCGGTCGGCGCGGTCGCGGATGCGCAGCAGGTAGGAAGGATGGATCGTGACGAAGAGCGCGGCGGACCGGCCGAAGGGGATCGACCGGCCGCGCGCCTGCCCGATGCGCACCGTCTTCTGCAGCAGGCTCTGCGCCGCCGTGGCGCCCAGCGCGATGATGGCCTTCGGCTTCACGATCTCAAGCTCCCGCTCCAGCCACCAGCGGCAGGCCTGTACCTCGGCGGCATTCGGCCGCCTGTGCAGCCGCCGCTTGCCGCGCGGCTCGTTCTTGAAATGCTTCACCGCATTGGTGATGTAGACGACCTTGCGCGGAATTCCGGCTTCCGCCAGTGCATCATCCAGCATGCGCCCGGCGGGACCGACGAAAGGACGTCCGGCCAGATCCTCCCTGTCGCCCGGCTGCTCGCCCACCAGCATCAGCCGCGCCCGCGCGCTGCCCTCGCCGCCCACGCCCTGGGTGGCGTTGCGGTAAAGCGGGCAGCGGCGACAGCCCTGGATCTCCTGCGCAATTGCCGCCAGGCCGGCGGCAACCATCGGCCTGCGCCTATCTGTCGCTGCGCCGGCTGACAAATTTGGAGAAGCGGCTGATCTTCCCGTCCGCGGTCTCCTCCTGGTACAGGAAGGCGAGGCTGCTTTCCTCGAACTTGTCGAAGAATTCCTCCCAGGTGATTTCCTCGAGATTGTCCGGCTCGTTCCGGTCGGGGAAATCGATCTGCAGAATACCGGCATCCTTCCTGCCGCCGGTGCCGCTCACCGCCGACGGCCTGCCGCCGCGCTGCTCGGCCCATTGCCGGATGATCTCGTGGTCGGTGGTTGTCTTGGACGATGTCAT
>NZ_DATGQG010000120.1:0-3033 GCF_035304305.1 Ferrovibrio sp. | reverse complement strand
TCCCCGAGGGCAAAACCTCGCTGGCGCTGACCGTGCGGCTCGAGCCGCAGCAGCAGACCCTGACGGATGCCGAGATCGAGGCCGTTACCAGGAAAATAGTGGCGGCAGCGGAAAAGGCCTGTGGCGCGGTTCTGCGCGGCTAGGCTAGATATCAGGCAGACCCGCGGCGAGAAAAGGCGTTCAAGGACGATGTTAATTCTGGGGATCCACTCCGGCTATCATGATGCCTGTGCGGCATTGTTCGACGATTACCGGATGGTCGCGGCCGTCGCGCTTGAGCGTTTTACCCGCCGCAAGATAGATGGCGGCCGCATCCCGCATGAGGCGATCCAGGAATGTCTGCGCATTGCCGGTGCCGGACTGCAGGATATCGGCACGGTTGCCCTCTCCCGCGGGGCTTTTCCCAGCCGCTATTACCGGCATTTCCCGCTGCCGCGTCTGGTCGAGAACCGCGTCCGCGAACTGGTCGGGATGGAAAAGCACAAGAGCATGGAGCGCGAATGCGTGCGCTACGGCCGCACCGACAGCGACGCCATGTTCGATCGGGCTTCCTTCCTGCGTGATCTTGGCTGCCGCGGCGACCTGCCGGTGACCTTCTACAATCATCACGCCTCCCATGCGCTGGCGACCCTGTTCCATACGGATTGGGATGAGGCGCTGCTCTATACGGCCGATGGCGGCGGCGACAACGTGCAGTACAGTCACCGGATCCTGAAAAACGGTCGTCTGGTCACGCTTTACGGCGGCGATGACGGCCTGGTCGCGCCGCTGAAGATCGACTCGCTGGGGCTCGCCTATGGTTACGCGACCCAGGCGCTGGGCTATCGCATCAACAAGCATGAAGGCAAGCTGACGGGCCTCGCCGCGCTGGGCGAGCCGATGCTGGCAAATGCGCTCGCCAGCCATTTCCGCATCGACGGGGACGGACGCATCGAGAGTGATTTTGCCAGCTATCCCGAGATGCGCCGCTGGGTTTTCAGCTGGGCCGAAGGCCATCCGCCCGAGGTCGTGGCGGCGTCGGTGCAGAAGGTTCTGGAGGATTTCGTCACCGAAGCGGTCGGCCGGCTGCTGCGCCGCCATGGCGTCCGCAAGCTGGGACTGTCGGGCGGCGTGTTCGCCAACGTGAAGCTGAACCAGCGACTTGCCGAGGAACTGCCGGTCGACGAGGTGTTCATCTATCCGGCAATGAGCGACCAGGGGCTGGCTGCCGGCGGCGTGCTGCAGCACCTGCTGGAGCGCGACGGGCTGGAGACCTGGCTGAAGCAGCGCTACCGGCTCGACCATCTCTATTTCGGATACGACTATTCATCCGACATCGACCCGGTCATTGCCGGCGGCGGCGGCCGGCTGGTCAGCAGCGATCCGGTAAAGGATGCGGCTGCCCTGATAAACGCCGGCAAGGTGGTGGCGATCTATACGAAGGGCATGGAATACGGGCCACGCGCGCTTGGCGCTCGCACCATCATGGCTGCGCCGGTCAAAGCCGAGATCAACCAGATCCTGAACCAGCGGCTGGACCGCTCCGATTTCATGCCTTTCGCGCCGGTGGTACGCGATGTCGATGCGACCCGGATCTTCGACCTGCCGCCGCAATCGCTTTACGCCGCCCGGTTCATGACCATCACCTGCCAGGTGCATGACGAGTGGCGCGAGCGCATTCCCGCCGTGGTGCATGTCGACGGGACGGCGCGCCCCCAGGTGATCCGCCGTGAGCAGAACCCGCTGTACTACGACATTCTCTCTGCCTATGCCGAGCTGTCCGGCGTGCCGGTGCTGATCAACACCAGCTTCAACGTGCATGAGGAACCGATCATCAACACGCCGGCGGAATGCCTGCGTGCCCTGAACGAGGGGCGGATCGACTACGTGGTGACGGAAGCAGCCGTCTGGGAGCGCGGCCAGACCGGAGCCTGAAGCGGTTTACGCCGCTTTACCGGTATTGCGGCAAACCAGGAAAATGGAACGGCAGCCCTCGGTGAATTCCTGCCGCACGGGCTGCCAGCCGGCGCGCTCCAGGGTGTCGCGGAACTTCTCGACGCTGTACCCGCGGTAGCCGATTTCCCACTTATGCGGCTCCCAGCCCGCGTCGGCGGGGGATCGGAAATTCTTCAGGAAGCGGAATTTCCGGAACATGCTGCGGCGCTTTGCCGTGAAGCGGTTCAGGTAGATGCTGAATGCCAGCTGCGTCCCTTCGTAAGGAACCGACAGGATCAGCCAGGGAATTTCCGTCTGCTGCAGCCGCGCCAGCACCGAGGGAATCTCCGGCCAGGGGATATGCTCCAGCGTTTCGCAGCAGATCAGCGCATCTGCGGCCGGCAGGCTTTTCGGGTCGAAATCGCGGATATCGCCCTGGATATGCCTTTCGGCGCCGATGCCGGGTGACCGGTTCTCGATGTCGAAAGTCGTAACCCGGTATCCGGCGTTCGCCAGCATGGCGGTGACCAGGCCGAGATACGGGCCGATCTCGATGACGCTGCGCACCGGCAGGTCCTGCAGGAGATGCACCTGCATCCACTGATGGACGATCCGCTTTTCCGTGTAATAGGCATGCCACGCCCGCGCCGGCGCAGACGATCCCAGAATATCCGCCATGGAGCCCCCCAACGCCGCGGACGCTAGCAAATCCGATTCCCGGCCTCAACTTGAGATCCGGTTACGTCATGCGTCGTTCGCGGCCGGATGCGCGCCGCTCCATGAATTTTCGGGGCAGGCGCCGCGTTCCCATTTTGTGCCGAATGTATCCAGAAGGCGAGCCGGAAACGGCGACGTGAATCGCAGCCGCCTCAGGCGCTTGTGCATGCGATGCCCTTCATTGCCGCTGCCCGCGGCGGATGCTACAACCCCCGCCCATGACCGCCCCCCCGATCAGCGATTTCGCCCCCGGCACCGACACGGCCAACCCGCCTGCCGGCATGAAGGAACTGGCCTTCATCGGCTTCATGAAGGTGAACGGCCCGCTCTGGGGCCGGCTGGACGAGGACGGCCTGCCGCTGATGGGCTTCCGGGTCGAGCCGCGGCACTGCAATCCGATGC
>NZ_DATGQG010000119.1:0-10804 GCF_035304305.1 Ferrovibrio sp. | reverse complement strand
ATCGGCCCGCGTCGTCGGTGACGTGATGGGTAAGTATCACCCCCATGGCGACCAGTCGATCTATGATGCCATGGTGCGCATGGCGCAGCCCTTCTCGATGCGGCAGGTGCTGCTGGACGGGCAGGGCAATTTCGGCTCGATGGACGGCGACCGCGCGGCGGCGATGCGCTACACGGAAATCCGCCTGGACAAGTCGGCCGAGGCGCTGCTGACGGATATCGACAAGGACACGATCGATTTCCAGCCGAACTACGACGACAGCACGCTGGAACCGTCGGTCCTGCCGGCGCAGTTCCCGAACCTCCTGATCAACGGCGCCAACGGCATCGCCGTCGGCATGGCGACCAACATCCCGCCTCACAACATGGGCGAGGTGATCGACGCCTGCTGCGCCTATGTCGACAACCCGGACGTGACGCTCGAGCAGCTGCTGGAGATC
Source organism: Ferrovibrio sp. (assembly GCF_035304305.1). Taxonomy (GTDB): domain Bacteria; phylum Pseudomonadota; class Alphaproteobacteria; order Ferrovibrionales; family Ferrovibrionaceae; genus Ferrovibrio. The sequence goes on along the minus strand of NZ_DATGQG010000119.1, from coordinate 10,365 downwards.
CTGCCGGCGCCTGACTTCCCGACCGGCGGTATCATTCTCGGCCGTGCCGGCGCCAAGGCGGCGATGTGGACCGGACGCGGTTCGGTGATCGTGCGCGGCCGTGTGCATATCGAGGAGATCCGCAAGGAGCGCGAGGCGATCGTCATCACCGAGATCCCGTATCAGGTGAACAAGGCCGCGATGATCGAGAAGATCGCCGAACATGTGCGATCGAAGAAGATCGAAGGCATTTCCGACCTGCGGGACGAGTCCGACCGCGAGGGCGTGCGCGTCGTCATCGAGATCAAGCGCGACGCCATGGCGGATGTGGTGCTGAACCAGCTCTACCGGTTCACGCCGCTGCAGACCTCCTTCGGTGTCAACATGCTGGCGCTGAACGGCGGCAAGCCGGAGCTGCTGAACATCAAGCAGCTGATCGCCGCTTTCGTGAATTTCCGCGAGGAGGTGATCCTCCGCCGCACCCGTTTCCTGCTGGGCAAGGCCCGCGACCGCGCCCATGTGCTGGTCGGCCTCGCCATCGCGGTGGCCAATATCGATGAGGTGATCCGGCTGATCCGGGCCGCGCCCGATCCGCAGACCGCGCGCGAACAGCTGATGGCGCGTGAATGGCCGGCCGACGATGTGGCCGACATGATCGCGCTGATTGACGATCTCAGCCACAAGGTGATCGACGGCAAGTACAGGCTTTCGGAAACCCAGGCGCGCGCGATCCTCGACCTGCGCCTGCAGCGCCTGACCGCACTGGGCCGCGACGAGATCGGGGACGAGATGAAGCAGCTCGCCGCCGAGATCAACGAATATCTGGAGATCCTCGGCAGCCGCGAGAAGCTGATGGGCATCCTGCGCGCCGAACTGGTGGCGGTGCGCGACCGCTTTGCCACCCCGCGCAAGACCGAAATCGTCGAGATGGAGTTCGAGCAGGACGACGAGGACCTGATCCAGCGCGAGGACATGGTCGTCACCGTCAGCTTCGCCGGCTATGTGAAGCGCACGCCGCTGTCGACCTACCGGCTGCAGAAGCGCGGCGGCAAGGGCCGCACCGGCATGAGCACCAAGGACGAGGATTTCGTCACCCGCGTCTTTGTGGCCAATACCCATACGCCGGTGCTGTTCTTCTCCAATTTCGGCCGCGTCTACAAGATGAAGGTCTATCGCCTGCCGGAAGGCACGCCGCAGTCGCGCGGCAAGGCGCTGGTCAATCTGCTGCCGCTCTCGGAGGGCGAGAAGATCGCCACCGTGCTGCCGCTGCCCGAGGACGAGACGAAGTGGGGCGAGCTGCACGTCATGTTCGCCACCGCCAAGGGCTATGTCCGCCGCAATGCGATGAGCGACTTCGTCTCGATCAACGCCAACGGCAAGATCGCCATGAAGTTCGAGGGCGAGGATGCCGATGACAGCCTGATCGGCGTGCAGCTCTGCACCGAGCAGGACGATATCCTGCTGGCCTCCTATGACGGCAAGTGCGTGCGCTTCCCCGTCGCCGACGTGCGCACCTTCCAGAGCCGCGCCTCCACCGGCGTGCGCGGCATGAAGCTGGCCGCGGGCGACCGGGTCATCTCCATGTCGGTGCTGCGCCATATCGAGGTGACGCCGGAGGAGCGCGACGCCTATTTCCGCTACGAGGCCGCCCAGGAGCGCATCCGCAACGGCGAAACCGGCGTGGAACTGCCGTCCGACATTTCGGCGGAGCGCTTCACGACCCTGCAGGCCGCCGAGCAGTTCATCCTGACCCTGACGGAGAAGGGCTACGGCAAGCGGACCTCGGCCTACGAGTACCGCATCACCAGCCGCGGCGGCTCCGGCATCATCAACATCGAGACGACCGCGAAGAACGGCAAGGTCGTCGCGGCCTCGCCGGTCGAGAACGACGACCAGATCATGCTGGTCACCGATGGCGGCCAGGTGATCCGTTGCCCGGTAGACGATATCCGCATCGCCGGTCGTAACACCCAAGGTGTTATCGTCTTCAAGCTGGGCGACGGCGAAAAGGTTGCGTCCGTCGCCTACTTGCCCGAAAGTGGCGGCGCCCAGGACGATGGCCAGACCGCGGACGACGACGACGCGGGAGATAATACAGGGGAAACGTAATGACCAGGCAGCGGATCGGTTTGTATCCAGGCACTTTCGATCCGGTTACCAAAGGCCATTACGACATCATCAAGCGTGCGGGCAAGCTGGTCGACAAGCTGGTGGTCGGCGTTGCCGTCAATATCGGCAAGGGCCCGCTCTTCTCGATGGAAGAACGGGTCGAGATGGTGCGCGAGGAGATCGGCCCCCTGATGCCCGGCGCCACCGAGTTCGAGGTCAAGCCTTTCTCCAACCTGCTGATGCATTTCGCCATGGAAGTCGGCGCGTCAATGATCATCCGCGGCCTGCGCGCGGTGTCCGACTTCGAATACGAATTCCAGATGGTCGGCATGAATGCGCGGCTGAATTCCGATATCGAAACGGTCTTTCTGATGGCCTCCGACAACCATCAGTTCATCGCGTCGCGGCTGGTGAAGGAAATCGCCATGCTGGGCGGTGACATCAATCCCTTCGTGTCGCCCCGGGTCGCCGAGCGCATGCGCAGCCGGGTTGCCGCCGTGAAGGGGGGGGCCGGGGGCTTCTGATGCGTCGTCTTGCTGCCCTTGTCCTGCTGCTGCTGCTCGGCCTCGGCCTCGGCCTTGCCGCGCCATCCCATGCGCAGGTGATCCGCGATCCGGAAAACACCCTGATCATGGAACTGGAAGGCGGGCGGGTGGTGATCGCCATGCGTCCCGACCTGGCGCCGCGCCATGTCGCCCGCATCAAGGAACTGACCCGCAAGGGCTTCTACGACGGCGTCGTCTTCCATCGCGTGATCCGCGGCTTCATGGCGCAGACCGGCGATCCGACCGGCACCGGTACCGGCGGTTCTGGCCAGAAGCTCGATGCGGAATTCAGCTCGGAACCGCACCGGCGCGGCACGGTTTCCATGGCACGGGCGGGCAGCCCGAATTCGGCTGACAGCCAGTTTTTCATCTGCTTCGCCGATGCGCCGCACCTGAACGGCCAGTACACCGTCTGGGGGCAGGTGATCAGCGGCATGGAGGCGGTGGACCGGATCAAGAAGGGCGCGCCGGGCAGCGGCGTGGTGGAGAATCCCGACAAGATCATCCGCATGCGCGTTGCTGCCGACGTGAAGTGAATTTACGCCCAAGGAGTCCGTGATGGCCGACCTCGAAAACACCCTCTATCTGGAACTGAAGGACGGCCGCGTTACGATCGCGCTGCGTCCCGATCTGGCACCGAACCATGTCGCCCGTATCAAGGAGCTGGCGCGGCAGAATTTCTATGACGGGCTGAAGTTCCATCGCGTCATCGAGGGCTTCATGGCGCAGACCGGCGACCCCCGCGGCGATGGCACCGGCGGTTCGGGCCAGAAGCTCAACGCTGAATTCTCCCAGGCGCCGCATGTGCGCGGCACCTGTTCGATGGCCCGCGCGCAGAACCCGAACTCGGCCGACAGCCAGTTCTTCATCTGCTTCGCCGATGCGCGTTTCCTCGACGGCCAGTACACCGTATGGGGCGAGGTGATCGACGGCATGGAGCATGTCGACAGGATCAAGCGCGGCGACCAGGCACGCAACGGCACGGTGACGGATCCCGACCAGATCATCAGCCTGCGCGTTGCCGCCGACGCGGCCTGACACTGCCCCCGCGGGCGGGGGAACGCGATGCTGGTTTCCGATTTCGATTTCGATCTGCCGCCGGAACTGATCGCCGAGCGGCCGGCGCAGCCGCGCGAGGCGGCCCGCCTGCTGCATTATGCCGGCGGCATCGATCCACGCGCGCTTACCGTGGCCGACCTGCCGGCGCTGCTGCGCGCTGGCGATCTGCTGGTGTTCAACGACACCAAGGTGATCCCGGCGCGGCTGTTCGGCCGGCGCGAGCGTGGTCCGGCCGAGGTGAAGGTCGAGGCGCTGCTGCTCAAGGCACTGGGTGGCCGGCGCTGGACCGCGATGGCGAAGCCGGCGCGACGACTGCAGCCGGGCGATCGCATCCTCTTCGATGGCGGCATCACCGCCGAGATGGCCGGTCGCAGCGGCGAGCAGCTGGAATTCGTTTTCGACCGGGACGATGCCGAGCTGCTGGCGGCTCTGGAGACGGCCGGCGCGATGCCGCTGCCGCCCTATATCGTGGCCCAGCGTGCTGCCGACGAGCGCGACCGCAGCGACTATCAGACGATCTTCGCCGAGAAGCCCGGCGCGGTCGCCGCGCCCACTGCCGGCCTGCATTTCACCCCGGCGCTGATGCAGGCTCTCGCGCAGAAAGGCGTCGGTTCGGCGCGTGTCACCCTGCATGTCGGCGCCGGCACCTTCCTGCCGGTGAAAGCGGAGAGGGTGGAAGACCACCGCATGCATGCCGAATGGGGCGAGGTGCCGGCAGAAACGGTGGCGGCGATCGCCGCGGCGAAGGCTGCCGGCGGGCGCATCATCGCCGTCGGCACCACCTCGCTGCGCCTGCTGGAATCCGCCGCACGGGAGACGGGCGCGTTGCTGCCGTTCCGCGGTGAGACCGATATCTTCATCACCCCCGGTTTCCGCTTCCGGGTCGCCGACGGCCTGATCACCAATTTCCACCTGCCGAAGTCGACCCTGCTGATGCTGGTCGCGGCCTTCGTCGGTCTCGATGCGCAGCGGACGATCTACCGCCATGCCGTGGCGCAGGGCTTCCGTTTCTACTCCTACGGCGATACAAGCCTGCTGTTCAGGCAGGCCGCAGAATGACTCTCCGCTTCCAGATTTCCGCGTGCGACGGCGCTGCCCGGCTCGGGCGGCTCGACACTGCGCATGGCTCCATCGACACCCCGGCTTTCATGCCGGTCGGCACGGCGGCCACCGTCAAGGCGATGACGCCGGAAGCCGTGGCCGAAACCGGCGCGCAGATCATCCTGGGCAACACCTACCACCTGATGCTGCGGCCCACCGCCGAGCGGGTGGCGAAACTCGGCGGCCTGCACAAATTCATGAACTGGCCGGGGCCGATCCTGACCGATTCCGGCGGCTTCCAGGTCATGTCGCTGTCGCAGCTCAACAAGGTCACCGAGCAGGGCGTCACCTTCCAGTCGCATATCGACGGCGCGCGGCATGAACTCACGCCGGAACGCTCGATCGAGATCCAGCATCTGCTGGATGCCACCATCACCATGCAGCTGGATGAATGCGTCAAGCTTCCCGCCACCGAGCAGCGCGCCACCGAGGCGATGCGCCTGAGTCTGCGCTGGGCGGAGCGCTGCAAGGCCGCTTTCAAACAGCGTGAAGGCTATGGCCTGTTCGGCATCGTCCAGGGCGGCACCAACGCGGCCTTGCGCGAGGAATCCGCCAAAGGCCTCGTCACCACCGGCTTCGACGGCTATGCCGTGGGCGGCCTCGCCGTCGGCGAGACGCAGGAGGAGATGTTCGCCACCCTCGACGTCACCGTGCCGCATCTGCCGCAGGACCGGCCTCGCTACCTGATGGGGGTCGGCAAGCCCTCCGATCTGGTCGGCGCCGTGATGCGCGGCATCGACATGTTCGACTGCGTGCTGCCGACCCGCTCGGGCCGCACCGGCCAGGCTTTCACCCGCCGCGGCAGCATCAACATCCGTAATGCCCGCCATGCCGAGGACCCGCGGCCGCTCGACGAGCATTGCCGTTGTCCGGCCTGCCGCAGCTATAGCCGCGCCTATCTGCATCATCTCGTGCGGTCCGACGAAATCCTTGGCGCCATGCTGATGACGGCGCATAACCTGACCTATTACCAGGACCTGATGCGCGGCATGCGGGATGCAATCGCGGCCGGTACGCTGGCCGCCTTTGCGGCCGATTTCCATGCCGGCCAGGCGCTCGGCGACATCGAACCGCTCTAGATGCTGCTGCGGCATCTCAGGGTCTTCGCCATCGCCGCCATCTTCGCCGCCATCGCCTATGGCTGCGCATATCTGCTCTTCCGTATGCTGAGCGGCTGATCTAGGCTCGGGTCTCGGGAGAGACGCCATGACCATCAGCACCACCACGAAGCAGACATTCCGGATCAGCCGCGCGAAGGATGCCCGCTTTGTGCAGGACGGCCTGCGCCCCTTCTTCAGCTATCGCGATCTCGGCATCAGCGAGGCGACCCAGGGGCGCTACCACGCCCATGTCATCCGCGCCGAGCAGCTCGGCGAGAAAGGCACCGGCCGGCATCTGCACAGGCTCGATTTCCAGATGGTCTACATCCTCAGGGGTTGGGTGACCTTCGAATATGAAGGACAGGGTGACGTCCGCCTGGAGGCCGGCGATTGCGTGCTGCAGCCGCCGGAGATCCGTCACGAGCTGACGTCGTTCTCGGCCGATCTGGAAATGCTGGAGATTACCAGCCCCGCGGAGTTCGAGACGGTGGATGCGCCGCGCGGCGCCTGACCCTACTTTTCATCGTCGTAAAAGGTGACGTTCAGCAGCTGCGCGATCTCGCTGCCGCCGGCGGTCAGGGGCAGGGTGACGGATTCGAAGCGTACGAAGCTGCGGTCGACGAAATAGTAGCTGCCGGCGGCGCGCAAGGGGCGGGCATTGTCCGCAACCCATGACAGGCCACGGTCGAAGTCGGCATAGGCCCGCTCGGACATCGTCTCGTCGACGAATTTGCCAGTCGGATCGCGGCCGGAATATTCGCTGATCAGGGTGCCGTACAGGCGGATCCGGAACCGGCGCACTGTCGCTTCGTTCACGATCTCATAAATGAGGACGCGCGGCAGATAGGGACGGAGCACGAAGGGGGAGAAATCGGCACGGTCAGGGGCGCGACGGCCGGCGCGCAGGTCTTCCCACAGCGCAACCAGCGCCGGCAATTCCGGACGCTTGAAACGCAGCTCCGGATCGAGCCGGAAACTGCTATCGACGATCTGCCGGTTCAGGGCCGTTCCTCCGGTCTCCGCAGCATAGACTGCGGCTGCCCTGAAGCCGATCACGAGTTGGTTAAGGAAAAGTGGTGAGCCCGCCGGGATTCGAACCCGGGACCTCTCGATTAAAAGTCGCTTGCTCTACCAGCTGAGCTACGGGCTCACGAGGGTCTTGGATGGCCGCCCGAGGGGCGGCGCGCGAACATAGGTCTCGCTGTCGCCCCCGTCAACCTGTCGCTTCCCTTGAAAATCAGGGGCTTGGCCGGCGGTCCGGCGCCAGTCCGTGCCGGTGAAGCAGCAGCATCACGCTCCCGGCTTCGATATAGCAGTCGACGGGCTCGTGCCCGCTCAGCGAGGTGTAGTCGAAGATGTGGCGACTGCCTTCCTGACGCTCCAGACTGCCGATCACGGTTGTGCCCGGCAGGCTGCGGGCGAAGAGCGGCACCAGTCTGGCGCTGCATTCGACAATCATCCGTCCGGCCAGCCGTCCGAGGTCCTGCAGGTCGCGGAGGAAACGGACCTGGTCGCCGATGCCCTGTTCCGCCACCACCAGGATGGCGCGGCCGGATATGTCTTCGCCATTCCAGCGTGGCACCGGCAGATTGCGGATGATCTGCTGTGCGGCGCCAGGCTTCAGCCGGTATTCGTAGTCTTCCAGACCGGGTTCCCAGATGCCGAGGCTGAGCAGCATGGTGGCGCGCGCCATGCGGACCGAGCGGTTCTCCGGCTCGAGCGCCACTGCGCGGTCGAGCCACTCGCGCGCGCGGTCGATGGCGCCAGTGCGATAGGCCGCCTCCGCGGCGGCAACCAGCGCTTCCGGCCAGTCCGGTCGCAGATCCAGCGCCGCAGCGAGTTCCGACAGGGCGCCGGCGGCATCGCCGGTCTGCAGCAGCAGGGCACCGAGGCGGAAGCGGGCCAGCGGTTCGGCCGGGCAGCTTTCCGCCCAGGCGCGTGCCAATGCCAGAGCCATGTCGGTGAGGCCGCCCAGACCAAGGGAGGCAAGCCGTTCGTCGTTGAGGGCAGGATCGTCGGGCTGCAGGCGCAGCCCGGTTTCCGCGGCCGACCAGGCCTCGGCCCAGTGTCCCGCCTGCCGCAGCAGCCGCGCCAGCGCTGCCAGCAGGCCGGGCTGGTCCGGCGCCAGGCGCCGCGCCTGGCGGAAACACGCGATGGCGCCGTCCAGATCGCCCGTCCGCAGCGCAGTCATCGCGCTCCGGGTGAGTTCCGCTACCTTGTCCTGCAAGCCGGCCGTCATTCTGGCGTCAGCATGGTACGGCACATACACTCCCGCAATGCCTTCCGGATTCCTGACCCCCGATTCCGATGCGGTCGTGCGCCAGCGCCGGCAACTGGAGGCGCGGGCGGCCGGGCGCCCGTTGGTAGGCCTGTCCTGGCGCAGCCGGAATGCCGCCTATGGCCAGCCGAAATCCCTGGCGCTGACCGACCTGCTGCCGCTGTTGCGCCGGGATGTCTTCTGGGTGGATGTCCAGTATGGCGACACGGCAGAGGAGCGGGCCGCGGTCATCGCCGCCGGCGGGCCGGAGATCCGGCGCGACCCGGATATCGATCCCCTGCAGGACCTGGATGCAGCCGCGGCGCAGGTGGCGGCGCTCGACCTGGTGATCACCAGCAGCAACACGGCGGCTCACCTCGCCGGCGCCCTGGGCGTGCCCACATGGCTGCTGCTGCCGGCGCCGGGCTACGGGCTGCTGTGGTACTGGTTCCTCGACCGCTCCGATTCGCCTTTCTACCCCACGCTGCGCTGTTTCCGGCAGTCCCGGCCCGGCAACTGGGCAGACGCGGTTGCTGCGGTTGCTGAGGCTCTGGACGCATGGCGTGCCGGGCGCGCGGACGGGTGAAGAGGGGTTACCGACTTGCTACCTTCGGGGGATTGTTCTTTAACCCCTCCGATGCCAGATAAGTCCGGTCGACCCGGAGGATAGGACGAATGCCGGTGTTTTACGTTGAAGGTGGTATTTACAAGGATCTCGCTGATCCGGCGCCGATCGCCGGAACCGAGGAGCGTTACGGCCCGTTCAAGACCGAGAAGGAAGCGGATCAGGTCTGGCGTGCCCGCATGGCTGACAAGATCGATATCTGCAATCACCGCCTGCGGGTGATTCGGCGCGAGGCCTGAGTCAGGCGGCGCGGATGCGCCGCGGTTCAGGCCAACTTGCCTTTCCAGTTGCTAAGCATCTCGTCTGCCACGATGATTCCAAAAGGGAGCGGCCGATTCGCCGGCTGACGCCCGGAACGAGGAAGGCGCATGATCGACCCTTATGCCTCCGCCCGGTTGATCGCCAACCGAGGCGATCTCAAGCGCAAGGCCGTGAATTACCGGCGCGGGCAGGACCTGCAGCTGACGCCGGAGCTGCGCGGCAGGATCGAGAAGGCCATCGTCAGCAACCAGGCGGAATTCGAGGCCTCTGCGCTCGAGACCTGGCGCAACCTCAAGGAAGCCTGGGGTTCGGCGGCCTTCAATTCCGTCGGCCGCGCCCGCTATTATGAATGGATTCATGATCTGGCGCTCGAGCTGAAAGGGCAGGGCGGCATGTTCGGCTATCCGCTGGTCACGCTTTATGCCGACACGCTGAAGAATCTCTGCGCGGGCCTGAGCCAGCCGAGTCACCGCCTGCATGCGATCATCGGCCTCAATGTCGATGCGCTGGGCATCATCATCCGCCGGCGCATCAGCGGGCCGGGCAGCGTGCTGGAGCGCCGGGTGGCCGAAGCCCTGCGGGAAGCGCATGTGAAGCTGCGGCTGCGCGCGCCATCGGAAGTCGCCGTCGAGAAGAAGGTGGCAAGTGCCGTCCGGCAGCTCGACGACAGGCGGCCGTCGCTGCAGCCCGAACTGAAGGGTACCGGCCGTCAGTGGCCAACCGGCATGCGCCTGCCGGTCAACTGATCGCGCCGTCGTTGCCATGTCCGAGAAGAGCAGCAGTCCGAACCAGCCGCCCGCGGGCTATAACTGGCAGCCGCAGGCGATCAAGCCGATCCCCGCGGTCGAGGTGATCGCGGAGGCGATCAAGAAGGCCGATACCAGCTATTTCTTCGAGAATTACTCCAAGCAGGCGGCGGCGGTGATCGCCGCCCTCAAGCAGCACGGCTATGTCGTGGTGCCGTACTATCCGACGGTGGAGATGGTCAAGGCGGCGATGGACGAGCTGCAATACGGCCAGAACAAGTTCACCAACGTGGTCATGCCGATGTACCTGGCCATGATGAAGGCGGCGCCGAAACCAAAATAGGGGACGGGGGTGAACCGGCGCGGTGGTTTTCCGGCCGGACAAGGTTAGAATGGGGCAGGCAGGCAACAGGAGTTGACGGAGCATGAGCAGGGAAAAGCTGGTCGCTTTCCTGCGCGTCGCGGGGCCCGAGCGCACCGAGGCGATCATCAGCCGTCTGCCGCCGCAGGAAGCCATGGCGATCCGGCAGGCGCTGGAACAGACGCCGCCTCTGCCCGCGGCCCAGGCGGATCAGGCCGCCGA
>NZ_DATGQG010000118.1:0-4236 GCF_035304305.1 Ferrovibrio sp. | reverse complement strand
CGGCGCAGCCGGGACGACGAGCGCCAGGTCGAGATCCGCCTGACAGCCCGCGGCCGAGCCCTGGAACGCGAGGTCGCTGCCCTGCAGCGCGACCTGTTCTGCCTGCTGCCGCTGGGGCCCGAGGACATGGCCCGCCTGCGCACCGAACTGCGCGGCCTCGCGACCGGCTTGCGCGAGCTTGACTCGGTTTAATCCACAGGGCAATCCCATATTTAGACTGCGCCCTCTTGAAGTAGCCACAACATCTTGCGATAGTGACCTCTCGCACCACCATTCAGTTCGAGGGGGAGACATGTCGCTGCTGGACGCCAAGCCGGTCTACAAGCCGTTCCGGTATCCTTGGGCCTACGAGGCCTGGATGACCCAGCAGCGCCTGCACTGGCTGCCCGAGGAAGTGCCGCTCGCCGACGACGTGAAGGACTGGCAGAAGAAGCTGACGCCGGGCGAGAAGAACCTGCTGACGCAGATCTTCCGCTTCTTCACGCAGTCCGACGTGGAAGTGAACAACTGCTACATGAAGCACTACGCGCGGGTCTTCAAACCCACCGAAGTGCAGATGATGCTGGCTGCGTTCTCCAACATGGAGACGGTGCATATCGCCGCCTATTCGCACCTGCTCGACACGATCGGCATGCCGGAAGAGGAATACTCCGCCTTCCTCCGCTACAAGGAGATGAAGGACAAGTACGACTACATGCAGCAGTTCGGCGTCGACACGAAGGCCGACATCGCCAAGACACTCGCCGTGTTCGGCGCCTTCACCGAAGGCCTGCAGCTCTTCGCCTCGTTTGCGATCCTGATGAATTTCCCGCGCTGGAACAAGATGAAGGGCATGGGCCAGATCGTCTCCTGGTCGGTGCGCGACGAGACGCTGCACACCAACTCGATCATCAAGCTGTTCCATACCTTCGTGGAGGAAAATCCGGAAATCTGGACCGAGGAATTCCAGCGCGACCTCTATGTCGCCTGCTCCACCATCGTGGACCACGAGGATGCCTTCATCGACCTCGCCTTCGCGGTGGACGGCGTGCAGGGCCTCACCGCGCAGGAGGTGAAGGACTACATCCGCTGGACCGCCGACCGCCGCCTGCTGCAGCTGAAACTGCAGCCGATGTACCGGATCGAGAAGAATCCGCTGCCCTGGCTGGACGCCATGCTCAACGGCGTCGAGCACACCAACTTCTTCGAGAACCGCGCCACGGAATATTCCAAGGCCTCGACGCAGGGCACCTGGGAAGAGGCCTTCGCGTAAGGCAAAGACGCGGATGCCCGGGTCCAGCCCGGGCATGACAGATATGTTTCGATGTCATGGCCGGGCTTGACCCGGCCATCTGCGTTTTCGTTCACTGTTTCATGACCCGCACCATCCGCCCCGGCCGCTCCGACGAAGCCGAAGTCCTGCGCGCCATCGAGCGCGCGGCGCAGCAAGGCTTTGCGCAGGTCGGTTATCCGGACCTGGCCGATGGCGATCCGGTGCCTGCCGCCATACTGCATCAGGCGGCGCGCGACGGTCTGCTGCTGGTGGCCGCCGATGGTGATGACCGCCCCGTCGGCTTCGCGCTCTGCGCGGTCGTCGATGGCTGTCTCTACATCCACGAACTGGACGTGCATCCCGACCATGCCGGGCAGCGGCTGGGCGCCAGCCTGCTCGACGCCGCGGCCGGTCTGGCGCGGCAACGGCATCTGCCGGCGCTGACGCTGACCACCTTCCGCCATGTGCCGTGGAACGCGCCCTATTATGCACGGCTCGGCTTCACCGAGATCGGCGCGGACGAAATCGGCCCTGAGCTGCAGCGCGTGCTGGAGCGCCAGCGCGCTGCCGGTCTCGACATGGCCAATCGTCTGGCGATGAAACGTCCGGTCTAGGCCAGGATATCGATGAAATAGCGCTGCTGCTGCAGGCTCGCCTGCAGCGCCAGCAGGGACGCGCCGCCCTGTCCCTGCGCGCTCTGCAGGATCGCGGCCGCGTGCGCCATCACGTCGGGATTGAGGCTGCCGCTGCCGACCGCCTTCAGCGCGGCGAGCTGCGCGGCTTCGGCCTGGCGCAGGCCGGCAAGGGCATAGGAAACGGCGGAGGATCCGGTCACCGGGGTCATGACCCGAAGGCTAATCCGCGGCATGGTTGCGCTCAAGCCGCCGGCGGACCGACGCGCGGCCGGTTGATAATTTCGCTGTCTCCGGCCGGGATTTTTCGGAGCAGCCGGGTTATACACGCTGCGGCCTATTCCAGAACCGGACAGATGATGACTGCCCTGCCTCCCAATCCCCTTCTGCCCATTCCCATCGAGCAATACCGCGAGGGCAATACAGGCGTGCCCTACGCCCATCATTTCGATTCGGGGAAACCGGGGCCGCATGTCGGCATCACCGCGCTGATCCACGGCAACGAGGTCTGCGGCGCCCATGCGCTGGACCTGCTGCTGCGCGAGAAGTTCCGTCCGGTCCGGGGCAGGCTTACCGTGATCTTCTGCAACGTGGCGGCCTATCTGCGCTTCGATCCCGAGGAGCCGGTCGCCTCGCGCTTCATCGACGAGGACATGAACCGCGTCTGGGGCGCCAATGCGCTGGACGGCGAGCGCCGTTCGATCGAGCTCGACCGCGCCCGCGAGATCGAACCGCTGATCGCCGAGATCGACCTGCTGCTGGACCTGCATTCCATGCAGCAGCCCTCGCCGCCGCTGATGCTCTCGGGCCCGCTCGCGAAGGGGCGCGAATTCGCCGCCCAGGTCGGCGTACCGGCCATCGTGGTTGCCGATCACGGCCATAAGGCCGGCCTGCGCATGCGTGATTACGGCGGCTTCGGCGATCCGGCCAGCCCGAAGAATGCCCTGCTGGTGGAATGCGGCCAGCACTGGGAACAGGCGAGCCGGACCGTCGCCATCGAAACCATGTTCCGCTTCCTGCATGCCACCGGCATCGCCGAAGACTCCGTGCTGGCCGCCCATGGCCTGACGGCGAAGCCGCCGGCGCAGAAATTCGTCGAGGTCACCGATGCGGTGACCATCGAGAGCGATGCCTTCCGCTTTGCCGCGCCCTATACCGGCATGGAGACGATCGCGAAGGCCGGCACGGTGATCGCCCATGACGGACCAAGGCCGGTCGTCACGCCTTACGACAACTGCGTGCTGGTCATGCCCACCAAGCGGCTGAAGCCGGGACAGACGGCCGTGAGGCTGGGCCGCCTGATCGCAGGCTGATGCGGGCGCGCGCCATCCTGCGCAGCTTCTGGCTTTCCGTCCCCGCGCTCTGCCTCGGCGCGGCGGGCGGCGCGGTCTTCCTGTACCTGCGGATGCCGCTGGCCTGGATGCTGGGCAGCATGGTTTTCGTCGCCATCGCCGTTCTGACGGGCGCCGACAAACGGATCCCCCTTCGCGTCGACGGCTTCCTGCGCGCGGTGATGATCGCGGTGATCGGCGTGATGCTGGGCAGCGCCTTCAAGCCGGAGATGATCGAGCGCGCCGGCGAATGGCTCGGCCTGATCATCCTGATGCTGGTCTATGTGCCGGTCGCCACCGCGCTCTGCTATCTCCTGTTCCGCCGCTTCGCCCGGCTCGATCCGGTAACCGCCTATTTCGCCGCCACACCCGGCGGCCTGCAGGAAATGACCCTGGTGGGCGAGGCCTATGGCGGCGACGGCCGCAGCATCATCCTCACCCATGCGCTGCGCGTCTTCCTCACCGTGATGACCGTGCCGGTCTATTTCCGCTTCGTGGAGAAACTCGACGTGCCGCCGATGGCGGTCGGCCGGCATTTCTGGGAGCTGGTGCCGCTCGAGGGCCTGCTGCTCGCCGCCTGCGGCGTGGCCGGCTGGTATCTTGCCAGGCGCCTGCGCATCCCCGCCGCCGTGCTGGTCGGGCCGATGCTGGTGTCCGGCGTCGTCCACCTGCTCGGCCTGTCGGACGCCACGCCGCCGCCCGAGATCGTCGCCGTCGCCCAGGTGGTGATGGGGGCAGCCCTGGGCTGCCGTTTCGTCGGCACACCGTTGCGCACCGTGGGCCGCATCGCGCTCTGGGCGACGCTCGGCACCTTCATCATGCTGGCGCTGGCGCTCGGCCTGACCCTCGGCTTCGCCGAGCGCGCCGGCATCCCGCGCGAGGCGATGATGCTGGTGCTCTCGCCCGGCGGCATGGCCGAGATGAGCCTGGTCGCGCTGGGTTTGGGCGTCGAGGTCGCCATCGTCTCGTCGATGCATGTCTTCCGCATCGCCGTGGTGGTGATCGCCGCCCCCGCCGCCTT
>NZ_DATGQG010000117.1:0-8604 GCF_035304305.1 Ferrovibrio sp. | reverse complement strand
GCGTCACCTTCGACGACGTCGCCGGCATCGACGAGGCCAAGCAGGAGTTGGAGGAGGTCGTCGAGTTTCTGCGCGACCCGCAGAAGTTCCAGCGCCTCGGCGGCAAGATCCCCAAGGGCTGCCTGCTGGTCGGCCCCCCGGGCACAGGTAAGACGCTGCTCGCCCGCGCCATTGCCGGCGAGGCCAACGTGCCCTTCTTCACCATCTCCGGCTCCGACTTCGTCGAGATGTTCGTCGGCGTCGGCGCCAGCCGCGTGCGCGACATGTTCGAGCAGGGCAAGAAGAACGCGCCCTGCATCATCTTCGTGGACGAGATCGACGCGGTCGGCCGCCATCGCGGCGCCGGCCTGGGCGGCGGCAACGACGAGCGCGAGCAGACCCTGAACCAGCTGCTGGTCGAGATGGACGGTTTCGAGGCGACCGAGGGCGTGATCCTGATCGCCGCCACCAACCGCCCCGACGTGCTCGACCCGGCGCTGCTGCGTCCGGGCCGCTTCGACCGCCAGATCGTGGTGCCGAATCCCGACATCATCGGCCGCGAGCAGATCCTGCGCGTGCATATGCGGAAAGTCCCGCTGGCGCCCGACGTGGATCCGAAGATCATCGCCCGCGGCACGCCCGGCTTCTCCGGCGCCGATCTCGCCAACCTGGTGAACGAGGCCGCGCTTCTGGCCGCGCGCAAGAACCGCCGCGTCGTCACCATGGCCGATTTCGAGCATGCCAAGGACAAGGTGATGATGGGCGCCGAGCGCCGCTCGATGGTGATGGGCGAGGAGGAAAAGCGCCTCACCGCCTACCACGAAGCGGGCCATGCCCTGGTTGGCCTGTTCATGCCCAAGCATGATCCGCTGCACAAGGTGACGATCATTCCGCGCGGCCGCGCGCTGGGCGTCACCATGTCGCTGCCCGAGAAGGACCGGCTGTCCATGTCGCAGCTCGAACTGGAATCGCGGCTGGCGATGATGTTCGGCGGCCGCGTGGCGGAAGAGCTGGTCTTCGGCAAGGAGAACATCACCACCGGCGCCTCCAACGACATTCAGCAGGCGACAGGCCTGGCGCGCCGCATGGTCACCGAATGGGGCATGAGCGACAAGCTCGGCCGCCTGCGCTACTCCGACAACGAGGAGGAAGTCTTCCTCGGCCATTCGGTGACGCAGCGCAAGAACGTCTCGGATGCCACGGCGAAGCTGATCGACGAGGAGATCCGCCGCATCATCGACGAGGCGGAGAACAACGCGCGCCGCATCCTCACCGAGCATCGCGCCGACCTCGACAAGGTCGCCCAGGCGCTGCTCGAATACGAGACGCTGTCGGGCGACGAGGTGAAGGCGCTGCTGCGCGGCGAGCCCATCGTGCGGCCGGAGGACAAGACGCCGACGCCGACCGATACCGGCCCGCGCTCGGCCGTGCCGACCACCAGCCGCGGCAAGAAGCCGCCGACGGGTCTGGAGCCGGAACCGCAGCCCGGTGCTTGAGCGGCCCGCTTGAGCGCCTGTCCCCGGACCTGGTCCGGAGCCTCGCGGTCAGCATCAGACAGACAGAAGCCCGGCAGCGATGCCGGGCTTTTTCGTTGCGGGCCGTTCGCGTTCGCGCTCCCGCCCCGCGCTACTGCGCGGTATAGCCGCCGTCGATCACCAGTTCGGCGCCGGTGACGAATTTCGACTCGTCCGAGGCGAGGTAGAGCGCGCCATAGGCGATGTCGTCGGGCTCGCCGACATGGCCGATCGGGTGCATCGCGTCCAGCGCCTTGCGCCCGGCGGCGACGTCGCCCTGGCGGGCGAGATGCGCCTCCACCATCGGCGTCCAGATATAGCCGGGATGGATCGAGTTGACCCGGATGCCGAGGCGCTCGCGCGCGCAGTAGAGCGCGACCGACTTGGTGTAGAGCCGCACGCCGCCTTTCGAGGCGTTGTAGGCGCCGAGTTCGGGGTCGCCCACCAGCCCCTCGATGGAGGAGAGGTTGATGATCGAGCCGCCGCGCGGCTGGTTCTGCTTCATGGCGCGGATCGCATGCTTGGTGCCGAGGAACACGCCGTCGAGATTGACGCTCATCAGCCGGCGCCACTCTTCCAGCGTCTGCTCCTCGGGCGGACCGCTGATGGCGATGCCGGCATTGTTGATCACCACGTCCACCCGGCCGTAGGCCTCGCGCACGCGCTGCATCGCGCTTTCCCACTCCGCCTCGCGCGACACGTCGAGATGCAGGTACATCGCGCCGGGCAGCGCGCGGGCCAGCGCCTCGCCCTGTGTATCCTGTATATCGGCGACGGCGACCTTGGCGCCCTCGCGCGCCATCATCCGCGCCATCGCCTCGCCGAGCCCGACGGCCCCGCCGGTGACGATCACGACCTTGCCTTCGACACGACCCATTGCCGTTCTCCTGTGCTGGATGGAACCGATGGTCGAAGTCTAGCACCGGCGCGGGGGCAGGGAGGCTGATCCAGCTCAAGAACGGGCCGCTTTTAGTGGCCTGCGGTCCGAATCAGATCGTCAGCCTCGGGCTGGACCCGAGGGTCTCAGGCAGGCGAATGCGAAAAGGGGGGCAGCTTTCCGCGGCGGGGTAACGCAGGCGATTAGTTCAGCGTGATCTCGGTCGCTATACGATCGAACGGTGCGCGGAAACCCTGTTCGGTCTTCTCCAGAAGACCGGCCTCCGACAGGGCCGCCACATCGCTGTGCACATTGCGGTAATCGCGCTTCAGTCCGCGCGCCAGTTCCGTCACCCTGCGAACGGGATGCTTGCGTACATAGCGGATGAGTTCCAGTCGCTTCGGTGTCAGCGTCTGCACCAGCGATTCCCAGCTCTCGAACTGCAGCCGGTATTCCGGTGTGAGATCGCCTGCCTCGGCGCGCTTCATCGCCTTGAGGAAATCGCGCCGGATGTCTGCGGCCGTGATCTTTCCGGCAGTGATCGAAACGATCGCTTTCTTCCTGCTCATGGCAAACCTCCTGCCTTGGCGACATCCGCCAGAAAATCATCGATCAGCTTCTCCCAGCTCGTAAAACGGTAGGCCATTTCACGGCCGCGGATATGCCTGTGGTCGCCCTTGCCGCGTTCGTTATCGTAGCCGACGATCCGCTCTCCAGGCCGGCCATAGAACAGCCGGTATTTGAAGCGATGCTGGGAGCCTGGCACGGGTGCCGGAACCGCCCAGACGACGATCTCGATGATGGCGCCGTCATCCGTCGTGTATTTCGCATAGTAGATGCGGGTCGCGGATGTCATTATGGTATATTATGCCATAGGCTAGATTATGGTTTCAAGTGCCATAATTCTTTGTTTTGAAACGATCATGCCTCTGGGCCTGATTTGAGTGTCGTGTTGAGATATTTTGAAATGGCTAACAATCATGCTGAGAAAGAAAGCCAGGCCATTCTCAGTGGGTGTGTTCGCCTAATTTTCACCGCTCCGCCACCGCCAGCTTCGCGCCCAGCGCCACGAAGGCCGCGGCGAAGCTCCGGCGCATCCATAGCAGCACGGTCGGGCGGCTGATCACGTGGTCGCGCACGGCGGCGGCGAACAGGCCGTAGAGCGCGAAGACGCCGAGCGTCATTGCCATGAACACGCCGCTGAGGCCCAGCATCTGCGCCAGCGCGTCGGGCGCGTCGCGGCTGATGAACTGCGGCAGGAAGGCGAAGAAGAAGATCGAGAGTTTCGGGTTGAGCAGGTTGATCACCACGGCCTCGGCGGTCACCTGCATCGCCGATGATTTCCGCGGCCCCCTGCCGGTGAGGCTGAGGCTGCCGCGGTCGTTCCAGGTCTGCCACGCCATCCAGACGAGATAGGCAACGCCGGCATATTTCACGGCGTCGAACAGCAGCGCGCTGGCATGCAGCAGCGCGGCGAGGCCGGTGATCGCCGCCAGCATGTGCGGCACGATGCCGAGGGTGCAGCCGAAGGCGGCGACGAGGCTGGCGCGCGCGCCGCGGGTCAGGCCGGCCGCCACGGTGTAGATCATGCCGGTGCCCGGCGTCGCGATCACCACCAGCGCGATGACCAGGAATTCGACTGTCATGGGCGGCCTCCGCCTGCGATGGGTTCCTGCTGCGCCGACGTTAGCGGGCCCGGCGGCGGGCACAAAGGGGTTGCTTCGGCTGTGAGAACATGATAGGAACAATGGAGCGGGGCTCTCCGTCATACAGGGCGCCATACGATGGTATGTGTCTCATGCGATGGTATGCAGTTGCCTCGGGCGGATGGTGCGGAACGGACTCCGACGGTCCGAAGTGGACTCCAGCGGTCCGTAGCGGGCACCAGCGGGCGCCAGTGGACTCTGGCGGGCTCCAGTGGGCACCAGCGGGCCGCAGCGGACTCCGGCGAACCGCAGTGAAGCGGAACAGGCAGTCCCGGCAGGAGGCCGAGGGCGGCGCGGGCAGGGCAGGCGATGACAGTGTTATGCAGTGACGATTCCCGGGCCGGCGCTGCCCGCAATGCAGGCGGCCCGGCGCCGCTCGCCTGGCGGGGCGGGGCGGGCGACCGTGCGGCGCATGGCCGGCTCGACTGGTCGCGGCCCTATGTGATGGGCATCGTCAATGTCACCGCCGACAGTTTCTCCGGCGACGGACTGAATACCGACGCGCAGGCCGCCATCGCCCGCGCGCGGCAGATGGTGGCCGACGGCGCCGACCTGATCGATCTCGGCGCGGAATCGACCCGCCCCGGCGCGCAGCCGGTGAGCGCAGACGAGGAAATCGCCCGCCTGCTGCCGGTGCTGGAGGGCCTGCGCGATCTCGCCATTCCCGTCTCGGTGGACACGCGCCACGCCGCCACCATGCGCGCGGCGCTGCAGGCCGGCGCCGCCATCATCAACGACATCTCCGCCCTGGAAGACGATCCCGGCAGCCTCGCGGCGGTGGCCGGGGCGCAATGCCCCGTGGTGCTGATGCACAAGCAGGGCGACCCGCAGACCATGCAGGTGGCGCCGCGCTACGACGACGTGGTGGCCGAGGTGCATGACTATCTCGCCGGCCGCATCAAAGCCTGCGAGGCGGCGGGGATTGCGCGCCAACGTATCATCCTCGATCCCGGCATCGGCTTCGGCAAGACGCTGGAGCACAATCTCGCCCTGCTGCGCGACGGGCTCGCGGCGCTGCGGAACCTGGGATGCGCGCTGCTGGTCGGCGTGTCGCGCAAGTCGATGATCGGCGCGCTGACGGGCGAGCGCGATCCCGCCCGCCGCGTCGCCGGCTCGCTGGCCGCGGGCCTCCGGGCCGTGCAGCAGGGCGCCCATATCCTGCGCGTCCACGACGTGCCCGAAACCGTGCAGGCGCTCCGTGTCTGGCGCGGGATCGCGGGGGATACCTCTCCATAGCCGTCACCCCAAAGATCGTCACCCTGGGTGCCAGCCGAGACGTATTCCCTCCATCGGCCCGCGCGGGCAGGGCAATGGACCCTCGCGCTTCGCGCAAGGGGGACGGACTTCAGGGCTTCTGTAACGACTCGTAACAAAGCCGGATTCTCCGCGGCGATTCCGGCTGCCGCGGGTTTTTGCCGGGCGGCTTTCTGTGGCATAGTCCGGCCGGATTTCCCCAGTACGGATTTCGAGTCGCATGGGACGCAAATTCTTCGGCACCGACGGCATCCGCGGGCTGGCCAATACCGAGCCGATGACGCCGGCCACGGCCCTGCGCGTCGGCATGGCGGCCGGCGCCTTCTTCACCCGCGGCGACCATCGCCATCGCGTGCTGATCGGCAAGGATACGCGGCTGTCGGGCTATATGCTCGAGCCGGCCCTGGTGGCGGGCTTCACCGCGGTGGGCATGGATGTCTTCCTCGTCGGCCCGATGCCGACGCCGGCGGTGGCGATGCTGACCCGCGCGCTGCGCTGCGATCTGGGCGTGATGATCTCCGCCTCGCACAATCCCTTCCACGACAACGGCATCAAGCTGTTCGGTCCCGACGGCTACAAGCTCTCCGACCAGGCCGAGCGCGAGATCGAGGCGATGATCACCGGCGACGCGGCGCCCACGCTTGCCGCGCCGGAGAAGCTCGGCCGCGCCAAGCGCCTCGATGACGCCGACGGCCGCTACATCGAATTCGCCAAGGCGACTCTGCCGAAGGGCAAGACCCTGAAGGGCCTCAAGGTGGTCGTCGACTGCGCCAACGGTGCCGCCTACAAGGTCGCGCCCACCGTTCTGTGGGAGCTGGAGGCCGAGGTCATTCCCATCGGCGTGCATCCCGACGGCTTCAACATCAACCGGCAATGCGGCTCGACCCATCCCGACCTGCTGCAGGCGGCGGTGATCTCGCATGGCGCCGATCTCGGCCTGGCGCTGGATGGCGATGCCGACCGCCTCGTCATGGTGGACGAGCGCGGCGCGGTGATCGACGGTGACCAGCTGATGGCGGTGATTGCGGAAAGCTGGCTCGAACAGGGCCGCCTGCCGCGCAAGGGCATGGCCGCCACCGTGATGTCGAATCTCGGGCTCGAGCGTTTCGTCAACAATCTCGGCATCGAACTGAAGCGCACCAAGGTCGGCGACCGCTACGTGCTGGAAGCCATGCGCGAGGAAGGCTTCAATCTCGGCGGCGAGCAGTCGGGCCATATCATCCTGTCGGATTTCGCCACCACCGGCGACGGCCTGATCGCCGGCCTGCAGGTGATGGCGGCGCTGGTGGAATCAGGGAAGAAGGCGAGCGAGTTCTGCCGCCGCTTCACGCCGTTCCCGCAGCTGCTGCGCAACGTGCGCCACAGCGGCGGCGCGCCGCTGGACAAGCCGAGCGTGCAGAGCGCCATCGCGGCGGCCGAGAAGGCGTTGGGCAGCTCCGGCCGCATCGTCATCCGCCCCTCGGGCACCGAGCCGCTGATCCGCGTCATGGCCGAAGGCGAGGACCGGAAGCTGGTCGAGGCCGTGGTCGGCGACATCGTCACAGCGCTGGAACAGGCCGCGGCGTGAGCAGGGGAAGGGTTCTCATCATCGCCGGATCGGATTCCGGCGGCGGCGCGGGCATCCAGGCCGACATCAAGGCGGTGACGGCGCTGGGCGGCTTTGCCATGACGGCGATCACCGCGCTGACCATCCAGGACACCGTCACCGTGCATGACGTCTTCGACGTGCCGGCCGGCGTGGTGGCCGACCAGATGCGCGTCGTGCTGCAGGATATCGGCGCCGACGCGATCAAGACCGGCATGCTGCACCGCGCCGACATCATCGAGGCGGTCGCCGACACGCTCGCCCGCTACGCGCCCGACGTGCCGCTGGTGGTGGATCCGGTGATGGTGGCCAAGGGCGGCGCGAAGCTGCTGGTGCCGGAAGCGGCGACCGCTCTGCGCGAGAAGCTGATTGCCCGCGCCACGCTGATCACGCCGAACCTGCCCGAGGCGGAAGTGCTGTCGGGCCTGAAGATCGCCGGCGTGCAGGACATGCCGGCAGCTGCCACCTGGCTGCTGCGCCAGGGGCCGAAGGCGGTGCTGCTGAAGGGCGGCCATCTCGAAGGCCCGATGCTGGTGGACCTGCTGGCCCATGAGGGGCAGATCGACCGCTTCGAGAATACGCGCATCGACACCACCTCGACCCATGGCACCGGCTGCACCATGGCGTCGGCGATCGCGGCGGGGATCGCCTTCGGCCTGCCGCTGAAGCAGGCGGTGGTGCAGGCACGCGCCTATGTGCAGAAGGCGATCGAGACCGCGCCGGGCTTCGGCCACGGCCACGGCCCGCTCAATCACGCGCATACGGTACAGCGCCGCTAGAGAAGCGCGGCGACGCCGAGCGCGATCGGCAGCAGGATCAGTCCCAGCGGCAGCACCGTGCGGTAGGCCTGACGCTCGCCGCCGCGCCATTCGGCAAACGCGCAGGCCAGCGCCAGCTTGCCCGGGGCGAAGGAGGTGAACATCGCGCCGGTGACGTTCTGCAGCGCGCTGACCCACAGCACCGAGGCGCCGACCGAATGCGCCAGCGCCGCCTGCAGCGGCAGCAGCAGGCTGTTGGACGCTGTATTCCCGCCGGTCAGTCCGCCGGCGGTGGCGGCAAATACCGGCGTGGCGAGCAGGGCGTAGTCGCCGGCCACCGACTGCCATGCGGCGGCCAGCGCGGCGGGAATGCCGGCGCCGCCCATCAGCTGCGCCATCACGAGGAAGATCAGCGTCGTGCTCATGGCGATGCGTCCGGCACGCCAGCTGCGCTGCAGGATCGCCGCCCAGCCGCTCCGGCTGCGCAAGGCGAAGGCGCCGTAGAGCAGCGCGGCGAGCAGCAGCATGCTGGCGCCGTGATAGGGCAGCGCGAAGGCCGGCATGTCGGGATAGGGCGCGAAGACCAGGCTGCCCTGCAGCCAGGCCTGCAGCGGCTTGATCAGCCGCGTGGTGAGCAGGATGACGCCCAGCAGCAGATAGGGCGCGGCCAGTCGCAGCGCCCGGCGCCAGGGCGTGCGGCTGCGGTCGAGCAGCCAGGCCAGCGCCAGCAGCGGCGCGGTGGCGACAAGGCCGGCGGTATCGACCGAGACGAAGCGGTTGCCGGCATAGAGCAGCATGAGCAGTGCCGCGCTCCACGCGATGTCGATGGCCATGTTGCCTGCGCTGAGTCCGAAACCCAGCCGCCATGACCACAGCCAGAACCATACGAGCAGGCCCAGCATGAAGGGCAGCATCACCAGCGCGCTGGTCA
>NZ_DATGQG010000116.1:0-26089 GCF_035304305.1 Ferrovibrio sp. | reverse complement strand
CGCCGATCGCCGGTTACAACGTCTACCGCGCCGAAGATGATGGCGTGGCCCGCGTCACCGAGGCCGTGAAGTCCACCAAACATACCGACCGCATCGTGTTGGGCGGCCTGCGCTACACCTACTACGTCCGCGGCCATGACGCCGCCGGACGGGCGACACCGCCAAGCGAGGTGATCCGCCTCGAGATGCCGCTTCCCATCTTTACCGGTTCCAATCTGCATGAGGTCCGACATGCATGAATTCGAGCCTTCTGCCCATGTCGACACGTTCACGCGCGACCATCTACCGCCGCAGGAACAATGGCCGGCGATGCTCTGGGATACTCTCCCCGAGCTGCGCGCCTATCCGAAGCGCATGAACTGCGCTCGCGAGCTGCTGGACAAGCAGGCGGCCATCCACGGCAACCGGCCCGTCATCCATTACAATGAGGAGACCTGGACTTACTCAAAGCTTCTGGAGATCGCCAACCGCATCGCCCATGTGCTGGTCGATGATCTCGGTGTGAAACCCGGCAACCGCGTTCTGCTGCGGGCCCCGAACAATCCGTTCTATGTCGCCTGCTGGTTTGCTGTGATGAAGGCCGGCGCCGTCGCTGTCGCCA
Source organism: Ferrovibrio sp. (assembly GCF_035304305.1). GTDB lineage: Bacteria > Pseudomonadota > Alphaproteobacteria > Ferrovibrionales > Ferrovibrionaceae > Ferrovibrio. The sequence goes on along the minus strand of NZ_DATGQG010000116.1, from coordinate 25,488 downwards.
CCATGCCGCTCTACCGCTGGCGCGAGCTGACCTTCATGGCCGACAAGGCCGAGATCCGGGTGGCGCTCTGCGACATCCGGCTGCGCGACGAAATGGAAACCGCGCTGAAGGAGTCCAAGCATCTGGAGCGTTGCCTCTACTTCGGTGGTGGTGATGAAGCCTCGCTGGAAGCGCGGATGGCAACCAAGCCGGCGCATTTCGAAACGGTGGACACCGCCTGGGACGATGTCTGCCTGATTGCCTTCACCTCGGGAACTACCGGTCCAGCGAAAGGCTGCATGCATTTCCATCGTGACGTGATGGCGATCTGCGATACCTTCAGCCGATACGTGCTGAAGCCGGACAAGGACGACATCTTTACCGGCTCGCCGCCCATCGCCTTCACCTTCGGCCTGGGCGCGCTGGTCACGTTTCCCATGCATGCCGGCGCCTCGACCCTGCTGGTCGAGCAGTACAATCCGCAGAAGATTCTGGAACTGATCCAGGCGAAGAAGGTCAGCGTCCTGTTCACCGCGCCGACCGCCTATCGCGCCATGACCGACATGGTAAAGAATTACGATATCTCGTCCCTGCGCCGCTGCGTCTCCGCCGGCGAGACCCTGCCCCGGCCGACCTGGCAGGGCTGGTACGAGGCGACCGGGATCAAGATCATCGACGGCCTCGGTTCCACCGAGATGCTGCACATCTTCGTCACCTCGGCCGACGACACCATCCGCCCCGGCGCCACCGGCAAGGCCATTCCGGGCTTCGAGGCGCGCGTGGTCGACGATCACGGCAATCCCGTTCCGCCGGGAACGGTCGGACGGCTGGCCGTGCGCGGCCCCACCGGCTGCCGGTATCTCGACAACCCGGAACGCCAGGCAGCCTATGTCCAGGACGGCTGGAACTACACCGGCGACGCCTACAAATGCGACGAGGACGGGTATCTGTGGTACCAGGCCCGTACCGACGACATGATCATATCGGCCGGTTACAACATCTCGGGACCAGAGGTGGAATCGGTCCTGATGCTGCATCCGCTGGTGCAGGAATGCGCCGTGGTGGGCGTGCCCGATGACGGCCGCGGTCAGATCGTGAAGGCCTTCGTGGTCCTGCGCGACAGGGGCAAGGCGACGCCGGAGACGGTCAGATTGCTGCAGGATTTCGTAAAGGCCGAGATCGCGCCTTACAAATATCCCCGCGCCGTGGAGTTCATCGACGCCCTGCCCCGGACCCAGACAGGGAAGGTGCAGCGCTTCCTGCTGCGCGGGGGGCGCAATGCATAATATTGCTTGCCGGGATACAGACCTGCATTATAGTACCGGAAGCAAGCGCGGGAGGGCAATAAAACGCAGGGGGAGCCCGCCCTCTGTTTGAGCAGCAGCCAAATTCTTTCTAGCATTTTTCCGTCATGTCGCCGGTCTGAGCCGGGCTGCGACGGAAACTGGTGTAAGTTCAAGTCAGGCAGGCGGCCTCGCGACCAGCAAAGCCGGCCACAACAGGGAGAGGAAGACCAGGATGAAAGTCTCGACTTTGCTTCGCGTTACCGGAGCGCTGGCCGTATCGGCACTGGCGCTTGCCGCAGCGGAACCCGCCGCAGCCCAGGCCAAGAAGATCAAAATCGGTTTCGTGACCACGCTGTCGGGCCCGAACGCGGCCTACGGCGTCGACATGCGCAACAGCTTTGAACTGGCACTGGAGCATCTCGGCCGCAAGATGGGCGGCATTCCCGTCGAGGTCATCTATGAGGATGACGAGCAGAAGCCCGAGGTCGGCAAGCAGAAGACCGACAAGCTGATGCAGCGCGACCGCGTCGACATCGTCGCCGGCTACATCTGGTCGAATGTTCTGCTCGCCTCCTACAAGTCGGTGGTCGATAACAACACCTTCCTGATCAGCGCCAATGCCGGCCCGTCGCAGCTGGCGGGCGAACAGTGCCACAAGAACTTCTTCGCCGCCTCCTGGGCGAACGAGCAGAACCCGATGGGCGTCGGCCACCTGCTGAACCAGAAGAACGTCCAGAAACTCTACATCGTGGCGCCGAACTATGCCGCCGGCCAGGACATGGCCAACGGCGTGAAGGCTACCTTCAAGGGCCAGGTCGTCGGCCAGGACATGACCCGCTGGCCCGACCAGCTCGACTTCTCGGCCGAGATCTCGAAGATCCGCGCCGCCAAGCCTGACGCGGTCTACGTCTTCTTCCCCGGCCGCGCCGGCGTGCAGTTCCTGACCCAGTACACCCAAGCGAACCTGAAGAAGGAGATTCCGCTCTACTCGGTGTTCACCATCGACGGCGTCACGCTCAAGCTGCAGAAGGACCAGGCGCTGGACACCTTCTTCGGCCTGTTCTGGGCGCCCGACCTGCCCTATGCGGCGAACACCAAGTTCGTCACCGACTACAAGAAGAAGCACAAGGACACGCCGACCTTCTATGGCGCCCAGTCCTATGACGTCGCCAACCTGATCAACTCGGCGGTCGTCGCCACCAAGGGAGACCTGAAGAACAAGGACGCCTTCCGCGCGGCGCTGGAAGCGGCCAAGTTCGAGTCGGTCCGTGGTCCGATGAAGTTCAACAAGAACCACTTCCCGATCCACGCGATCTACCAGCAGGAAGTCTATAAGGTCTCGGACTCCGAGTACGACATCCGCACGATCAGCAAGATCATCGACAATCTCGAGGATCCGAGCGCACCGAAGTGCAAGATGTAACAACCGGGGCACCATAGCCCCGTGCTCTGCCGGGGCGTCGGGAGGCGAAAGCCGCTTGACGCCCCGTTGCTTTGTCCTCAGTTTGCCCCGCCATGACGCTTCTTCTCGTTGAGCAATTCCTGAACGGCCTGCAGATCGGCCTGCTGCTGTTCCTGCTGGCGGCAGGCCTGACGCTGGTCTTCGGCATCATGGACCTCGTCAACCTGGCGCATGGCTCGCTCTACATGATGGGCGCGTTCTTTGCTGCCGTGCTTACCGAATGGACCGGCAGTTTCCTTGCCGGCGCGCTGCTCGCGCTGCCCGCCACCGCGCTGCTGGGCATCGTGACCGAGGTGATCGCACTGCGGAATCTCTATACCCGCGACCATCTCGACCATGTGCTGGCCACCTTTGGCCTGATCCTCTTCTTCAACGAGCTGGCCCGTGTGCTGTTCGGCGTCGGCGGCATGGCGATCCCGCTGCCGGACTCGCTGCTGACCCATTTCGAGATCCTGCCCGGCCTGCCCTATCCGACCTATCGCTTCCTGATCATCCTGGTCGGTTTGCTCTGCGCCGGCTTTCTCTATGTCCTGGTCCAGCGCACCCGCCTCGGCATGCTGATCCGCGCCGGTGCCACCAACCGTGAGATGGTTGGCGCGCTCGGCGTCGACATCAAGCTGCTCTTCACGCTGGTCTTCGGCCTCGGCTCGGCACTGGCTGCGCTAGCCGGCCTGATGGCTGCGCCGATCACCACCGTACAGATCGGCATGGGTGACAATATCCTGATCCTGGCGCTGGTCGTCATCGTGATCGGCGGCATCGGCTCGATCCGCGGCGCCTTCATCGCCTCACTGCTGATCGGTCTGGTCGACACCATGGGCCGCGCCTTCCTGCCCAATATGCTGGGCACCGTGCTCAGCCCGGCCGACGCAGGCACGGTCTCCGAGGCGCTGTCCTCGATGCTGATCTACATCCTGATGTCCGGCGTGCTGATCCTGCGGCCTGCCGGCCTGTTCCCCGCCCCGGGCCGCTGAGGAGCCTCTCGATGCCCCAGCTCCCGCTGCGCCTCAAGTCACCGATCACCTCGCTGGTCGGCTCCGCCCTGCTGATCCTGCTCGGCCTGGTCCCGGTCGCAGCCACCGTGCTCGACGATCCCTTCATGCTGACGCTGTTCACCCGCGTCGTGATCATGGCGATCGCCGCTGTCAGCCTTAACCTGATCCTCGGCTATGGCGGCATGGTCAGTTTCGGCCACGCCGCCTATATCGGCATCGGCGGCTATGCCATCGGCATCCTCGCCCATCATGGCATCAACGAGGCCTGGATCCAGTGGCCGGTGGCGCTGATCGGCTCTGCCCTCTCGGCCCTGCTGATCGGCCTGCTGTCGCTGCGCACCAAGGGCATCTTCTTCATCATGCTGACGCTGGCACTGGCGCAGCTCGTCTACTATCTCGGCAACGGCGCCTATGCCTATGGCGGCGATGACGGTCTCACCATCCAGCAGCGTTCCAGCTTCGGCGGCCTGATCGATCTCAACGACAAGGAAAGTCTGTTCTATCTCTGCTGGGTTCTGCTGGTGCTCACGCTCTGGCTCACCTACCGGATCGTCAACTCGCGATTCGGCATGGTGCTGCAGGGTGCCAAGTCCAACGACCGTCGCATGGCGACACTCGGCTTCCCGGTCTTCCGTTACCGCCTGACCGCCTTCGTCATCGCCGGCACCCTCTGCGGCCTGGCCGGCATTCTCACCGCCACCTATACCGATTTCATCAGTCCGGCGATGATGCACTGGACCCGCTCGGGCGACCTGATCGTCATGGTCGTGCTGGGCGGCATGGGGAGCCTGTTCGGTCCGCTCTTCGGCGCCTTCACCTTCCTGATGCTGGAGGAGATCCTCTCCAGCTGGACGGAATACTGGAAGATCGTGTTCGGACCAATCCTGCTTCTGGTGGTGCTGTTCGCCCGCGGCGGCATCGACGGCGCCATGGTGCGTGGCGCTGCCGGCTATGCCCTGACCGGCCTTGTAACGCTGTTCGCCATGTATATCGTGCATTACCTCTGGTACGACGACTGGATGCCGGCAGCCATCGTGCTGGCCGTTGCTGCACTTGCGATCGTCGCGATCTGGCTGCGCCAGCGCCGGACGGGGGGCCAGCATGGCTGAACCCGTTCTCAAGGTGGCTGGCCTGATCAAGCGCTTCGGCGGCCTCATTGCCACCGACAATCTCTCTCTGGACATCCTGCCTGGCGAAGTCCATGCCGTGATTGGTCCGAACGGTGCCGGCAAGACGACCATGATCAGCCAGCTGATCGGTGAACTGCGCCCCGATGCCGGCAGCATCCGGTTCATGGGACAGGATATCACCACGATGCCGGTACACCGGCGTTCGCATCTCGGCATTGCGCGGTCCTTTCAGATCACCTCGATTTTCCTGAACTTCACCGCATTGGAAAACGTCATGCTGTCGGTGCAGGCCCATGACGGCCATTCCTTCCGCTTCTGGCGTGATGCCCGCAGCGACCCGCGCCTGCGCGAGCCGGCGCTGGCCGCCCTCGCCCAGGTCGGCCTGCAGGAGCGCGCCGATGTGGTCGCCAGCGCACTCAGTCATGGCGAACACCGTCAGCTCGAGATCGCCATGGCGCTGGCAACGAAGCCGAAGCTGCTGCTGCTCGATGAGCCGATGGCCGGTATGGGGCCGGAGGATTCCGCCCGCATGGTCACCATGCTGAAGAAGATCAAGGGCAGCATCAGCATCCTGCTGATCGAGCATGACATGGACGCCGTCTTCGCCTTGGCCGACCGCATCACCGTGCTGGTCTACGGCAAGGGCATTGCCACCGATACGCCCGACGCGATCCGCCGCAATGCGCAGGTCCGCCAGGCCTATCTCGGCGACGAAACGGCGGGAGGCTGAACATGGCCGCGCTGCTGGAAGTCGATGGCATCGACACCTTCTACGGCCGCAGCCAGGTGCTGTTCGGCATGAGCCTGACGATCAATGCGGGCGAGGTCGTCACGCTAATGGGCCGCAACGGCATGGGCAAGACCACCACGATCCGCTCGATCATGGGGCTGACCCCGGCGGCCCGCGGGCATATCCGTTTCCGCGGCAGCGACATCCGCGGCTTGCCCTCCTATCGGGTCGCTAAGGTCGGCATCGGCCTGGTGCCGGAAGGCCGCCAGATCTTCTCCAATCTCTCGGTGCGCGAGAACCTGATCGCCACCGCCGCCAACCGCAACGGCGCCCGCCGGCCCTGGACCTATGAACGCGTGGTGCAGCTTTTCCCGCGGCTGGCCGAACGCATAAACAATATGGGCAACCAGCTTTCGGGCGGCGAGCAGCAAATGCTGGCAATCGGCCGGGCCCTGATGACCAATCCCCACCTGCTGATCCTGGACGAGGCCACCGAGGGTCTGGCGCCGCTGATCCGTCAGGAAATCTGGAACTGCCTGGGCCAGCTGAAACGGGACGGCCAGGCCATTCTGGTTGTGGATAAGAATGTCGGCGCCCTGACCCGGCTGTCGGACCGGCACTACATCATCGAGAAAGGCCGGGTTGTCTGGCAGGGCGATTCACCCGCTCTGCTGGCAGCGCCCGACATCCAGCATCGCTATCTGGGTATCTGAGGGCCGATTCCGCGCGAATCCCGTTGCCAGCGCCCCCGCGGCACAGCACATTAGGGCGGCTGGCACCGCCTCCCCTGACGAACGAGAGAGGCCGGGCCCGTCCAGGGGAAGGCGATGTATCACGACGACATGCACCAGGCTGCCGAATTCGCCCATGCAGCCGTTGCCAGCATGACGCGGTTCTCGATTCCGCCAACGCCGATCAACTTCACCATCTGGTACGAATACCATGCCGGGCGCGACCCGGCGCTCAGCCGCGCGGTGGATGCGTTGCTGGCCAGCCACCAGCCCTTCACGCCGGAAACTACCCTGCAGCTCTACGAGGAATTCCTCAATCCGGCCCGGCTGCTGCGCACCTCCCGCGAAACGACCGAGAAGCTGCAGGTCGCCATGGATAACCTGCGCAGCTATATCGACAGCGCCGGCGAGGATACCCGCGCCTATGGCGACAAGCTGGAGCATTTCTCCGGCCGGCTGGACGACCACCCCCAGGGCGCGCCGGCGCTCGGCTCACTGGTCGGCAGCATGCTGCAGGAAACCCGCGAGATGCAGGAGCGCAACCAGGCGCTCGAAGCCCGGCTGGCCGAGACGACGGCGGAAGTGCAGATGCTGCGCGAGCATTTCGAGCAGGCCCGTCGCGAGGCCTTGTCGGACTCCCTCACCGGCCTCGCCAATCGCAAGAATTTCGAGCAGACCCTGACACTGTTCGCCAAGGCCGCGGCCGACAATCACGAACCGCTGTCGCTGATGCTGCTCGACATTGACCATTTCAAGAAGTTCAACGACCGCCACGGCCACCAGACCGGCGATACCGTGCTGCAGCTGGTGGCGCGGACACTCAGCGACAACGTAAAGGGACAGGATCTCGCGGCCCGCTATGGCGGCGAGGAATTCGCGCTGCTGCTGCCGCGCACGCGGTCCGACCAGGCGGCCCGGCTGGGCGACAATATCCGCGCCCTCATTGGCGCCCGCAAGCTGGTCAAGCGCGGCTCCGGCGAGAACCTGGGGCAGATCACGATTTCCGCCGGCATCGCCGAGTACCGCCCCGGCGAATCTCTCAGCGTCTTCGTGCAACGCGCCGACAAGGCGCTCTATGCCGCCAAACGCCAGGGCCGCAACCGGGTGGTTACCGCTACGTCAAGCACTGACATCCACCCTGCCGCGGCTGTTCTACCATCCTGAAAAATCGGCTAGCGTTTCTTCCGCAAGGGAGAGAAACGTATGTCCTGGAACACGCTGATCGTCGAGAAAAAGGACGGCATCGCCACCGTCACCCTGAACCGGCCCGACCGGCTGAACGCGCTGAATTCCGAACTGATGACTGAGCTCGGCAGGGCACTGGACGAGATCGAGGCCGATGCCGCGATCCGCTGCCTGCTGCTCACCGGTGCCGGCCGCGGCTTCTGCTCGGGCGCCGATCTCGCCAGCGGCGATCTCAACAACGATGGCGGTATGCCCGATCTTGGCCGCGCGCTGCATGACAAATACCATCCGGTGATCCGCAAGCTCGCCGCCTACCGCATGCCCGTGGTCTGCGCGGTGAACGGTCCGGCCGCCGGTGCCGGCATGAGCCTGGCGCTCTGCGGCGATATCGTGATCGCCGCAAAATCCGCCACCTTCCTGCAGGCTTTCGCCAATATCGGCCTCGTACCCGATGCCGGCAGCACCTTCTTCCTGCCGCGCCTCGCCGGCACGGCGCGCGCACTCGGCCTCACCATGCTGGGCGAAAAGCTGCCGGCGGAAACCGCCGCCGAATGGGGCCTGATCTGGAAATGCGTCGAGGATGACGCGCTGATGGAGGAAGCCGGAAAGATCGCGGCGAAATTTGCCAGCGGCCCGACCGTGGGGCTTGCGCAGATCCGCAAGCTGATCCGGCAGTCCGCCACCAACGGACTGGATGCACAGCTTGAGGCCGAACGCGAGGCGCAGGCGATCGCCGGCCGCACCCGCGATTTCATCGAGGGCGTTTCGGCCTTCCTGCAGAAGCGTCCGGCCAAATTCAGCGGAAAATGACCTCGGCGCAGGCGATCGCCGAAGCCGTCGGGCGCTGGGCCGCGGAACGCGACCTGGCGGCGCAGCGGCTCGGCGTCGAATTGCTGGAAATGGGACCGGGCCGCGCGAAGCTGCGCATGCGCGTGCAGCCGGACATGGTCAACAGCAATGGTACCTGCCATGGTGGCGTGATCTTCACCTTTGCCGATTCCGCCTTCGGCTATGCCTGCAATTCCTTCAACCGCGCCAGCGTGGCGCAGCATGCCAGCATCGAATTCCTGCGGCCGGTCGCCGTGGGCGCGCTGCTGACTGTCACTGCCGAACTGCGATCCACCACCGGTCGCAGCAGCATCTACGACATGACCGTGACCGACGAAGCCGGCGAGATGGTGGCCCTGTTCCGCGGGCTGTCGCGCACCGTCGGCGGCGAACTGGTCAGCGGCCCTGAAAGTGCGGAGTCGTGAATGGCCAAGCTGAACACTGCCCCCAACCTGCCCGATCCGGACGGCTTCTACGAAGCCCTGGTGAAGATGACCTCCGGCCTCGACGATGCCGCCGCCCAAGTCGCAATGTCGAAGCTCGTCCTATTGCTCGCCAACCATATCGGCGACGAGGAGGTGCTGCGCGAGGCAATGACAATCGCCCGCGGCGAGGCGGAGAATTAACTCTTTTTCTTTTGTATTGTCATGGCCGGGCGAATTCCGAGGGCTTATCCGCCTGAAAGGTGTTGAAACCCTAGCGCCGCCGGGAGGCGCCCAGGGTGATGCGTCGCGAGGATGGCGGCAGGGCGGCCTTGCTGGCGCGGGCGACGGCGAGTGCCGTCTTCGCCCAGGCCAACGCCTCGTCGGCATCGTCGATCAGTTCGGCCGGCATCTGCCAGTAGCTCATGCGGATCGGCTTGCCCTTGGCGTCGTAGACGAAGGGGCCACAGCCACGGGCCTCGAAGGCGGCCTTCGTGTCGCTGTCGGCCTTCAGGTAAATCGTGTCGTCGGCAATCAGCCCGAACATGACGCCGCGGCTGTAGATGCCGGCGCCGCCGAACATGCGCCGTATCCCGACTGCCCCCAGCGGGGCAAACAGTTCCTGGACGAATTCGACGAAGTCGGGCGAGGCGCTCATGCGCGGCAATCTAGCGATGCCCGATGCCGCCGCCAAGCGGGGTTTGAACGCCCCGGCGAAAATGTTAGCGTCACATCCGCATGACCGCCTATCTCTATATCGCTGCCGGCGGCGCGCTGGGCAGCATCGGCCGCTACTGGATGGCGGGACTGGTGGATAGCCGGTTCAACAGCGATTTCCCCTGGGGCACGCTGACGGTCAACATCCTCGGCTCGTTCGTGATCGGCGTGCTGGCCGGCATGGACTCCCTTAGCCAGCAGGGGCGGCTGTTCCTGATGGTCGGCCTCTGCGGCGGCTTCACTACCTTCTCCGCCTTCAGCCAGCAGACACTGAACCTGATCCGCGACGGACTGTTGCTGCGGGCCGGCAGCAACATCCTGCTGTCGGTGATGCTCTGCCTGCTTGCCACCTGGCTCGGGATGCTGCTGGTCCAGCGCCCGGCCTGAATTCAGGTCGTCTGGTCCCAGGCAGCCAGCACCGTTTCCATATCGGCGATTTCCACCTGCTGGCCCAGCCGCTGATGATAAAAGGCCATCAGTGCGTCATGGGTCTGATCGACCGAGCTGCATAGCGCGTCCTGTACCACGACGATCCTGTAGCCCAGGTCGATCCCGGCCAGCACGGTGGAAAGCACGCAGATATCGGTTTCCGCCCCCGATACGACCAGCGTGTCGACGCCCCGCGCCTGCAGCAGGTCCTGCAGCCGGTGGCCGGCAAAGGCGGAATAGACCGGCTTGTCGAGAATGACCGCTGGGGGGCAGAGCGCGGCCAGCGGCGGCAGCAGGTCGAACAGCTCCGGCCGATCCGCCAGCGCCGCCCAGCGTGCGAAGTATCGGGGCCACTGCCCGGGCATTGCCTCCGGCTGTGGCGGCAGCACGAAGCGGGTAAAGATGGTTGACGCCGCCTTGCGCTCGGCCAGCGCCAGCAACCGTGGCAGCACCTTCATCGCCCAGGGCGCATACCAAGGACTGCCCTCGGCGAGGAGGTTCTGCATGTCGAGGCAGAGATGGATGGCGGATGGTCCGAGCGGACCGTGCCGGAGAGCGGGCGTCATGCCTGCCTAATGGCAGGTTTCGAACCTTTGTTCCGCATCGCCCAGCCGGGGCAGCACATGATCACGGGTGAGTGGCGCCAGAACGACATCGGGCGGGGCCGCGGGGTCGACCCAGAGCAGCGCCTCGATTTCTGCCGCAGCTTCGATCGGGCCGGCAACCGCGACCTCGTAGATCGTCGCCTCGACCAGATGGCCCGGCTCGTTCGCGGCCGGAGCGGAAAAGCGGCCGAACAGCCGTTCCGAGCCGGCGCGCATGCCGCAACCGAGTTCTTCCTTCAGCTCGCGGGACAGCGCTTCCAGATCGGACTCGCCCGGTTCGCGTTTACCGCCGGGCTGCATGAAGGTTTCGGTGCCGCGCTTGCGCACCAGCAGGGCACGCCCCGCATCGTCGCGGATGACTGCTGCAACAATGCGGATCACCGCCGCCGTCACTGTTCGACGAAGGCCTTTTCGATGACGTAGTGGCCGGCGCCCGTGGTGGAGCCTTCCTGCCAGCCCATGCCATCCAGCATGCTGCGCATGTCGGCGAGCATCTGCGGCGAACCGCAGAGCATCAGGCGGTCGCTTTCGATGTCAAATTTCGGCAGGCCGAGATCAGTGAACAGCTTCCCGCTGCTGATCAGGTCGGTGATGCGACCCTGGTTCTTGTAGGCCTCGCGGGTCACGGTCGGATAGTAGACCAGCTTGGCCTTCACCTCGTCGCCGAAATACTCGTTCTCCGGCAATTCGCGGGTGATGTAGTCCTGATAGGCCAGTTCGGCGACGGTGCGCACGCCATGCACCAGCACGACGCGCTCGTAGCGCTCGTAGGCTTCATGGTCCTTGATGATTGACATGAAGGGGGCGAGACCCGTACCGGTGCCGAGCAGCCACAGCGTCTTGCCGGGCAGGAGGTTGTCCTGCAGCAGCGTGCCCGTGGCCTTCTTGCCCACGATGATGCGCTCGCCGACCTTGATGTGCTGGAGCCGCGAGGTAAGCGGGCCGTCCGGCACCTTGATCGAGAGGAATTCCAGATGTTCCTCGTAATTGGCGCTGACCATGGAATAGGCGCGCAGCAGCGGCTTGTTGTCGACGATCAGGCCGATCATCGCGAACTGGCCATTGATAAAGCGGAAGCTCGGGTCACGCGTGGTGCGGAAGCTGAACAGAGTGTCGGTCCAGTGGTGGACCCAGGTGACCGTCTCCTCGCGGAGGTTGCCGCCCGGCTTGAGCAGCGGATGCGACGGTGCGGCGGCTTCGGTTACGGCGGCGGTCATGGTCATGGCTTAAGCTCGACTGTCGGGGAGCGGCGGCTTAATTCATATGTGTACATATAAACTGCCGGCCGGACTTTGACCAGCCCAAATGCGGCATTTTCCACCCGAAATCAACCCTTCACTCCGTATCACACCTTTTTGTCGCAGTTTGACCAGGCAGCGTGGTAGGGCTCAGAGAGAGCAGGAAGGCCTCCAGATCACCGGCCTGGTCTTCGCTCAGACCCAGCGGCCGCAGGATCGCCTCGCCGTTCTCATGCAGGCGGTCCATATCCAGTTCAGAATAATGCCGGATCACATCGCGCAGGCTGGTGAAGCTGCCGTCATGCATGTAGGGCGCGGTCTGGGCAAGGTTCCGCAAGCCGGGCGACTTGAACTCTCCCCAGTTGCGGTGCTGCAGGTCGACATGGCGGACTGCGAAGGCACCCGCCTGCTCCGGATCGTCGTTGTACCTGGAGAGCAGATTGAAGGGCGATGTCTTGACCCGCTTGATGCCTTCATAGCGGCCGGGATCGGGCCGCCCGGAGGCCATGAAGAATGGCAGGCCGATATCGTGGAACTCGCCGTTGGTGAACGCCGGGCCGGTATGGCACATGACGCAGTTGCCGGAGCCGATGAAGATCTTCAGCCCGCGCCGGGCGGCCTCGGGATAGCCGCTCGCCTTCCCAGCCAGCAGCGCATCGCGGAAATCGTCGAAGGGCGTGCGCGGACTGATGAGCGTTTCCTGGAAAGCGGCCAGCGCCTTACCGGCCGCGACGAACACGGCCTCGTCGTCGAGTGCCGCGGCATCCTCGCCGGTCGCCTTCGCGAAGCAGCGCGACAGGGTCGCGTCCTTGCGGATTACCGTGGCGGTTTTCGCGATGCTTCCGCCCATCTCGCGGGCATCGAGGAAAGGTCGCAGCGTAGCCGACCACAGCGAGTCCGATGCGCCGTCCCAGCCGAACCAGCGATGCAGCGCGACATTCATCAGCCCCGGCGCATTGCGGTCGACGCGCTGCAATCCGGTGCTGACCGGCATCCCGTCGCCCCAGCCTTTCGCCGGATCGTGGCAGGTGCGGCAGGAGACCTGACCGTTGCCGGAGAAACGCGGCTCGTCAAACAGCACGGCACCGAAGGCAATCGCCTCCTCCCTGCCCGACAGCCGGTTGCTGGCATCGCGCTCGATCGCCGGCGGCCAGGGACCGAGGCTTTCGATGATGGCGCGCTCCCCGGCATCGAACTCCACCGCGCCCGCCGCGACGGGCAGCAGCAGGACCGGAAGCGCCAGCCGCCTCATCGCAGCGTGACGCGATGGGTCTGCCGCTCGCGCCGCTCGCCGTAAAAGAGGTCGAAGACGATTTCCCATTCGCCAGGCATGTGGAACAGCAGGCCCTCGGCGCGGAACTCGCCGGGCGCCAGCTGCGTCACCGTGGTGCGGTAATTCATGCCATGGCGGTGCGCCGGCATGGTCGCATCCACCGCAATGCGGTCCGGCTTCGCGGCGCAGGCGGCGATCTGCAGTGCGAAAGGCTTGTTCAGCGGAATGGGACTTGGCTGCGGCGCGAAACTGACCGGTCCCGCCTGCACGGCATTGTCCGGCGCGCGGCAGGCCAATGCCGGCGCGGCAGCCAGTAGCAGAGCGGAAAAGAGGACAATCGCCTTCATCGCTCGCCAAAGGCCGTGCGGCTGAACAGAACCTCGGCATTGCGATAGGCGATGCGCTCGGCCAGGTCGCGCGGCAGATCGGCCAGCCAGGCGCGCGACCAGTTGGCATGCTCGACCACGTAGTACCAGCGCTCGGGCGTGTAGGTATCGGTGCCGATCATGAAGCGGTCGGGAAAGTCCTCGAACAGCCTGCGCCATTCGGGATCGACCTTGCCGTCCCGGCCATGCTCGCTGCGCACCGCCAGATCGGCCCAGAGATTCCTGTGCTTCGCCAGCATGGCGCGGATCGTGTCGGGCCGGTCGAAGCCGGAATGGGCCCAGAGAACCAGCGCATCCGGATCCTGCCGGAAGATTCGCTCCACGGCATCCGCATCGGAATGAGCATGCAGGAAGAGCCTGCGCTGCTTCGCCAGTTGCACCATGCGGCGCGGCACCGGCAGATCGGCATTCTCGCCATAGAGATGGAATTCGCCGATCCCGACATAGCGGTAGCGCTTCAGCCGCTCTTCCAGATGGGCGATGACGGTCTCGTCGCGAAACCAGGTGCTGATCTCGCCGCGGCGGCGATAGGGCCGCAGCTCCGGCACGATCAGGTCGGGTGCGACGGCATGCAGCTTCTGGGTGCCATCGTCGCTCGAGCTGGAGACCAGCACTTTTGCCAGCCGCCCTTCCCGGATGACCGCGATGGCCTTTTCCGGCGGCAGCATGTCCCAGGCGTCGTGGCTGTAATGCAGATGGGCGTCGATCAGCGGGCCGTCATAGGACGGTTGCGCCCGAGCCGGCGCCGAGGCCAGCGCCAGCAGCAGCACCGCACCGCAAAGCCCGATCCGCATCCTCGCCTCCCGCAGCAGGGTCCCTGCCGCAGTATAGCACAGGCGGTCAGCGGCCGGTCTTCTTCCTCCAGGCCTCAAAGTCGATCTTCGTCTGCGGATCGGTGGCCGGATAGAGGCCGCGGATCGAGCGGCCCTTCATCACCTCCTCGGTGACGAAATCCTCGAACGCCGTCATTTCGACGGCCTCGTCCGCCACCTCGTCGGCGAGACGGGCCGGGATCACGATCACGCCATCGTTATCACCGACTATCACGTCGCCCGGGAAGACCGGCGCATCGCCGCAGCCGATGGGCACGTTGATGTCGATGGCCTGGTGATGGGTCAGGTTGGTCGGCGCCGAGGGCCGCTGGTGGAAGCTCGGGATGTCCAGCCTGGCAATCTCGGCGGCATCGCGGAAGCCGCCATCGGTGACCACGCCCGCCGCGCCGCGCTTCATCAACCGGGTCACCAGGATCGAGCCGGCGGAGGCGGCGCGGGCATCCTTGCGGCTGTCAATCACCATCACCGCGCCCGGCGGGCATTCATCCACCGCCTTGCGCTGCGGATGGTTCGGGTCCTGGAAGACAGTGATCGGGTTGAGGTCCTCGCGGGCCGGGATGTAGCGCAGCGTATAGGCCTCGCCCACCATGGTCGGCTGGTCCGGATTGAGCGGCTTCACGTCCTGGATGAACTGGCTGCGCAGGCCGCGCTTGAACAGGATGGTGGAGATGGTCGCCGTGCTGACGGTCTTCAGTTTCTCGCGGGTCTCGGGCTTCAGGGCCATGGGTGTCTCTCTCTAGAAAATGTCGGGTTCGCGCACCGGGGCGCCGAAACCGGTTTCGAGGAAATCGAAGTCGCAGCCCTGGTCGGCCTGCCTGATGTGTCTGCTGAACATCCAGCCATAGCCGCGTTCGTAGCGCGGCTCGGGCTGCTTCCATTCCGCCCGGCGTTTCGCCAGCTCGGCCTCGGGCACGTCCAGCGTGATGGTGCGTTTATCGACATCCAGCGAGATGATGTCGCCGTTGCGCACCAGAGCCAGCGGCCCGCCGATATAGGACTCAGGCGCCACATGCAGGATGCAGGCGCCGTAGGAGGTGCCGCTCATGCGGGCGTCCGAGATCCGGACCATGTCGCGCACCCCCTGCTTCACCAGCTTCTTCGGGATCGGCAGCATGCCCCATTCCGGCATGCCCGGGCCGCCCAGCGGCCCGGCATTGCGCAGGATCAGGACATGGTCGGGCGTGACGTCGAGATTTTCGTCGTCCACCGCCTTCTTCATGGAGGGGTAGTCGTCGAAGACCAGCGCCGGGCCGGAATGCTTCAGGAAGCGCGGGTCGCAGGCGCTCGGCTTGATCACGCAGCCGTCAGGCGCGAGGTTGCCCTTCAGCACCGCCAGCGCGCCCTCGGCATAGATCGGGTTCTCCACTGTGCGGATGACGTCTTCGTTGTGCACCTGGGCATGGGCGATGTTCTCAGCCACGGTCCTGCCCGTGACGGTGATCTGGTCGAGATGCAGGTGCTGGCGGATGCGGCTCATCAGCGCCGGCAGGCCGCCGGCATAGAAGAAGTCCTCCATCAGGTATCGGTCGCCCGAGGGCCGGATATTGGCGATCACCGGCACCTTGCGGCTCGCCGTCTCGAAGTCGTCCAGCGAGATGTCCTGCCCGGCCCGGCGGGCCATGGCGATCAGGTGGATGATGGCATTGGTCGAGCAGCCCATGGCCATGGCCACCGCGATGGCGTTCTCGAACGCCTTGCGGGTCTGGATCTTCGCCGGCGTCAGGTCCTCCCAGACCATCTCGACGATGCGGCGGCCGCATTCGCTGCTCATGCGGATATGGTTGGAATCCGCCGCCGGGATGGAGGAGGCGCCCGGCAGGCAGAGGCCGATGGCCTCGGCGATCGCCATCATGGTGGCGGCCGTGCCCATGGTCATGCAGGTGCCGTAGGACCGGGCGATGCCCGCCTCGATGTCGTTCCATTCCTGGTTCGAGATGTTGCCGGCCCGGCGCTCGTCCCAGAACTTCCAGGCGTCCGAACCAGAGCCCAGAATCTTCCCCTTCCAGTTGCCGCGCAGCATCGGACCCGCCGGCAGGTAGATGGTCGGCAGGCCGGCGCTGGTCGCCCCCATCAGCAGGCCGGGGGTGGACTTGTCGCAGCCGCCGAGGAGGACCACGCCGTCCACGGGATGGGAGCGGATCAGCTCCTCCGTCTCCATGGCCAGCATGTTCCGGTAGAGCATGGTGGTCGGCTTCACGAAGCTCTCGGAGACCGAGATGGCCGGCAGCTCAATGGGCAGGCCGCCGGCCTGCAGCACCCCCCGCTTCACATCCTCGGCCCGGTGCCGGAGATGGGCATGGCAGGGGTTGATGTCGGACCAGGTGTTGATGACCGCGATGAGCGGCTTGCCCTCCCACTCGGCAGGGGCATAGCCCATCTGCAGGATGCGCGAGCGGTGACCGAAACTGCGCAGGTCATCAGGGGCGAACCAGCGTGCCGAGCGCAGCTGGTCGGGGGTTTTGCGGGTCACGCGATTTGCTCCCGAGTCGGACGGTTTCCTCGGGGCCGATCTTGCCGGGTCCGCTATCGCGCTGCCAGCCTTACCCCATCAGGTTCCGCGTCGCCGTCGGCAGGCTGACGGTCAGCCCGTCCAGCTCCGGGGTCATGATCAGCTGGCAGCCAAGCCGCGAGGTCCTGGTCAGACCGAAGGCCAGATCCAGCATGTCCTCCTCATCCGGCTTGGCCTCGGGCAGCTTGCCGTACCAGGCCGGATCAACAATCACGTGGCAGGTCGAGCAGGCCAGCGAGCCCTCGCAGGCGCCCTCGATGTCGATGCCATGCTTATGAGCAATCTCGAGGACAGAAAGTCCAACAGGCGCATCCACTTCTACGCGCTTTCCGTCAGGCTGGATGAAGGTCATCTTGGGCATTCGGTCAACAACTCCTGTAGGGATCCGTCACCCGACGATCCCGCTCCCTGCCGGTCGAACCAACGGGCTAAGAGATCAAGTCCTGCAACGGAAAATCTTTTTATATTCAGACAAATATAGATATGTTCTGAACTTATACCTCACTTCCGTTTCCGCACCCAGAGCGTCGTCCAGGCCTCGGCTGCGCGGTCCACATCCGCTTCCGTCGTTTCCCAGCCGAGGCTGAACCGGACTGCCTCGCGGGCGGCCGCCTCGGGCAGGCCCATTCCGGTCAGCACATGGCTGGGAGTCACCTTGCCCGACGAGCAGGCCGAGCCGGCGGAGACCGCCACCCCGGCCAGGTCGAGCGCCATCACCTGGGTCTCGGCCGGTACCCCGGGCATCCCGATGCACAGGGTGTTGGGCAACCGCTCCGCAGCCCCGCCATGGACCGGGGCGTCCGGGCAGGCCCCCTTTAAGGCAGCCTGCAGCCGGTCGCGCAAGGCTCTCACCCGCACCATTCCCGGCAGCGCCGCCCGGGCGGCTTCCGCCGCCGCGCCGAAGCCGGCCAGCCCGGCCAGGTTCTCGGTGCCGGCGCGCATGCCCCGCTCCTGCCCGCCGCCGAACATGAGCGGCGCCGGGGTCCAGTCGTCGCGCAGGACCAGCGCCCCCGACCCGGTCGGCCCGCCCAGCTTATGGGCCGAAAGGGTGAGGAAGTCGCAGCCCAGGGCAGCCATATCGATCGCCAGCTTGCCGCCGGCCTGGACCGCGTCGCAGAGCAGGAGCGCGCCGTGCTCATGGGCGAGCCGGGCCGCCTCTGCGACCGGCTGGATTGCCCCCGTCTCGTTGTTGGCCAGCATCAGCGCCACCAGAGCCGGCTTCGGGGCTGCCTCGAGCGCCGCGGCGAGGTCGTCCAGCCGGACCACCCCGTCCGGCCCGGCCGGGACCTCGGTGAGCGGCAGTCCCAGCGCCCGGGCCGGCCGCAGCACGGAATCATGCTCGATGGCGGAGACGATCAGGCTGGCACCGCCCGCCTGATCGCGGAACAGCCGGAGCGCGAGGTTGTTCGCCTCGGTCCCGCCGGAGGTGAAGACCACCCGGCGCGCCTCCGTGCCCACCAGAGTGGCCACCTGCTCCCGCGCCCTTTCGGCCAGCAGCCGGGCGGCGCGGCCGAATCGGTGCACAGAGGAGGGATTGCCCGGCTGCGACAGCGCCGCCAGCATGGTCTCCTTGGCCTCGGGCCGCAGCGGCGCCGTCGCGTTGTAGTCGAGATAAACCGGCCGGTCGGCCATGATCGCTCCTGAAAAGCCTGCGGAGCAGCGGACTTGTCCACACTGCTGCGTTTTAAACCTTGAATTCCGCGCCGCCACCTATGGTAAAATGCTACTTGTTTCAACCGATATTGCGCCGCCGTGCCTCCCTCGGCGGCGAATCCTGCGGCGAAAGTGACGAACCGCGATGCCTGACATCATATTCCCCGGACCGGACGGCCGGCTGGAAGGCCGTTACCATCACGGACCGGAGGCCAATGCCCCCATTGCGCTGATCCTGCATCCGCACCCGCTGTACGGCGGGACGATGAACAACAAGGTCGTCTACAACCTCTTCCATGTCTTCGCCAAGCGCGGCTTCTCGGTGCTGCGCTTCAATTTCCGCGGCGTCGGCCGCAGCCAGGGCAATTTCGACCACGGCGTCGGCGAACTCTCCGATGCCGCGGCCGCGCTGGACTGGCTGCAGGGCGTCAATGCCAATGCCTCCGCCGTCTGGATCGGAGGCTTCTCCTTCGGTGCCTGGATCGCCATGCAGCTGCTCATGCGCCGGCCCGAGATCGACGGCTTCATCTCGGTGGCGCCGCCGGCGGGCATGTTCGATTTCGGTTTCCTCGCCCCCTGCCCTTCCTCGGGCCTGATCATCCAGGGCAGCGACGACAAGATCGTCGCCGAGAGCGAGGTCGCCAAGCTGGCGCAGCGGCTGTCGCTGCAGAAGGGCATCACGATCGAGTACAAGAAGATCGCCGGCGCTGACCATTTCTTCGAGGGCAAGCTCGACGAACTGACCGCCGCAGCCGACAAATACATCAAGGCCAGCCTCGTCCCCGTCTCCGCCCGCGCCGGCAAGGGCGCGCAGTCGACGGGGTAGTCGGCGTCCTTTCGCCATCATGCCCGGGCCGCAGCCCGGGCATGACACGAGAAAGAAACAGAACCCCTACTCCCACTCGATTGTGCCCGGCGGCTTGGAGGTGATGTCGTAGACTACGCGGTTCACGCCGCGCACCTCGTTGATGATGCGGGTCGCCACGCGGCCGAGGAAGTCGTGCGGGAACGGGTAATAGTCGGCCGTCATGCCGTCGGTGGAGGTGACGGCGCGCAGCGCGCAGGCCTGGTCGTAGGTGCGGCCGTCGCCCATCACGCCCACGGTACGCACCGGCAGCAGCACGGCGAAGGCCTGCCAGATCGCGTCATACAGTCCCGCCTTGCGGATCTCGTCGAGATAGACGGCGTCGATCTCGCGCAGCAGGTCGAGCTTTTCCTTCGTGATGTCGCCCGGAATGCGGATGGCCAGGCCCGGTCCCGGGAAGGGATGCCGGCCGACCAGGCTTTCCGGCAGGCCGAGCTCGCGGCCCAGATCGCGCACCTCGTCCTTGAACAGCTCGCGCAGCGGCTCGACCAGCTTCATGTTCATGCGCTCGGGTAGGCCGCCGACATTGTGGTGCGACTTGATCGTCACGCTCGGGCCGCCATGGAAGCTGATGCTTTCGATCACGTCCGGATAGAGCGTGCCCTGCGCCAGGAATTCCGCGCCGCCGATCTTCTTCGCCTCTTCCTCGAAAACGTCGATGAACAGCGCGCCGATGGTCTTGCGCTTCTTCTCCGGGTCGGAGATGCCGGCCAGCCGGGTGAGGAACAGCTCCGAGGCGTCGCGATGCACCAGCGGGATGTTGTAGTGTTCGCGGAAGAGCTGCACCACCTGCTCGCCCTCGCCCTTGCGCATCAGGCCGTGATCGACGAAGACGCAGGTGAGCTGGTCGCCGATGGCCTCGTGGATCAGCACGGCCGCCACCGATGAATCGACGCCGCCCGACAGGCCGCAGATCACCCGGCCCTTGCCGACCTGGGCGCGGATCTTCTCGATCGCTTCCTCGCGATAGGCCTTCATGGTCCATTCGCCGCTGCAGCCCGCCACCTTGCGCACGAAGTTGCGCAGAAGCTTGGCGCCGTCGGGCGTATGCATCACCTCCGGATGGAACTGCACGCCGTAGATGCGCCGCCTGTCATCGGCGATGGCGGCAAAGGGCGCGCCCTCGCTGACCGCCACGACGCGGAAACCCTCGGGCAGTTTCGTCACCCGGTCGCCATGGCTCATCCAGACCTGGTGCTTCTCGCCGGCATTCCAGATGCCGTCGAAGAGCTCGCAGCCCTCGCGGATCTCAAGGAAAGCGCGGCCGAATTCGCGGTGATGGCCGCTCTCCACCTGGCCGCCGAGCTGGGCGCAGATGGTCTGCTCGCCGTAGCAGATGCCGAAGACCGGCAGGCCGAGATCAAACACCTCCTGCGGGGCGCGCGGCGCGTATTCCTCGGTGGTGGAAGCCGGGCCGCCGGAGAGGATCACGCCTTTCAGCCGGCCATGGGGACTGTCTGCCTTCAGCGCCTCGCCGGCTTTCTGGAAGGGCACGATCTCGCAGTAGACGCCCGCCTCCCGCACGCGGCGGGCAATGAGCTGGGTGACCTGCGAACCGAAATCGATAACAAGAATGCGCTCCGCCATCGGCGTTCTTTCAACTCCTCATGTCTGGGAGGCGAAGCGCAGGGTCGCATCCGCGGCCCGTCAGCTCGCCTTGCCGGCCTTGTAGGCGGCAATCTTGTTCTTCAGCTCCGTATACTCCGCGCAGCCGAAGGTGCAAAGGCTGTCGAGCCGTTTCAGGAACTCTTCCGCCTTGGCCAGATTGCCGGTTTTCAGATAGGCCTCGCCGATATACTCATGCGCCCCGCGGTGCTTTGGGTCGATCAGCAAGGCCTTGTTGTAATTTGCAAATGACTCTTCGTAGTTGCCCTGGTTGCGCCAGGCATAGCCGAGCCAGTTATAGGCATCGGCATTGTTCGGATCCTTCTCGACCACCTTCTGGAACAGCGGAATCGCCGCCGCCCAGTCCTTGCGGTCGATCGCCTTCCTGCCCTCGGTGAAATCCGGATCCACCGGCTTCGAGAGGGTCGTGTCGCTGCCGCCGCCCCCGGCGCCCATGGCGCGCGTCGGCAGGGAGGCGAGGCCCGCCGCGACCATCAGCGCGGCGGCGAAAAACGGTATGAGGTGACGGGCAGACATGGGCATGCTCCTCGATGCTGTTGCCTGCATACGGCCTGCCGTCATGCCCGGTCCCTCCTCATCCCGCCCGCCGGAACACCGCGGCGAAGAAGCCGTCGGTTCCGTGGCGGTAGGGCGTCAGCGCCAGATGCATGCCGGAGCGTATACGCGGATCGGTTATAGACCCGCCCCAGGCCTCCGTCATGGAAAGCGGCGTAAACTCGCCGTGATGGGCCGCGAACCAGGCCGCCTGGTCCTGGTTCTCGGCCGGCAGGATCGAGCAGGTGGCATAGACCAGCCGCCCGCCCGGCCGCACCAGTTTCGCGCCATCGGCCAGCAGGCCGCGCTGGCGCCGCAGCACCTCCTCCAGGCTGGCGGGATCGTAGCGCCAGCGCGCCTCCGGATTGCGCCGCCAGGTGCCGCTGCCCGAACAGGGTACGTCGAGCAGCACGCGGTCCGCCTTTCCTTCCAGGGACTGCAGCAGCTGCGGCATGGCGTCGGCGGCATGCACGGTCGCGTTGCGCACGCCGGCCCGCTGCAGCCGCGGTGCCAGCCGCGCCAGCCGGCGCGGGTCGTTGTCGGCGGCATGCAGTTCGCCCTGGTTCCGCATGCAGGCGGCCAGAAGCAGCGTCTTGCCGCCCGCGCCGGCGCAGAGATCGACCACGGTTTCGCCCGGCCGGGCATCGACCAGCAGCCCGGCCAGCTGGGCGGCTTCGTCCTGCGGCTCGAACAGGCCGTCGG
The DNA here is from genome assembly GCF_035304305.1 of Ferrovibrio sp. GTDB lineage: Bacteria > Pseudomonadota > Alphaproteobacteria > Ferrovibrionales > Ferrovibrionaceae > Ferrovibrio. The sequence continues at coordinate 3,370 of NZ_DATGQG010000116.1, read as the reverse complement.
TAAACAGCGGATGGGTATCGAGGCGCACCCGGTCCGGGATGCGGATGCCGATGGGCGAGAGCGGCGTCGGGCCGGTTGTGATGCCCTCGCCGCGCAGCTGCGCGATGACCTCGTCCCGCGTCGCCTTCAGCGTGTTGACGCGCAGGTCCAGCGGCGCGCGGCCGTTCAGCGCCGCCAGCTCCATCTCGGTATCGACGCCGAAGGCCTCCTGCACCATTTCCGCGATGGCCGGCGGCAGGTTGGCGCGGGCCCAGAGCGGCGCGTTCTCGTCGGACGGCAGGCGCGACAGCACGGCGGCTTCTTCGTCGCTCAGGGGCGCCGGCGCGTATTTGCTGCCGTCGCACAGCGCCTGCCAGGCCTGCAGCGGCGTTTCGGCATCGGCGAACATCAGCAGCCGCGGCGTGATTTCCGCGCCCGCCTGCTCCAGCCGCCAGCGCCGCATGCCCTGGTCGCGCAGGACGGCATAGACGGCATCGGAAATCGCGCGGCGGTCCTTGGCGCCGGCATAGCGGTTGCCGCGCTGCCAGGAGGACAGCACCCGGTCGGCCGCCGCGGCGCGCTGGAAGATCTCGCTCAGGATGTCGATGCTCGCGGCCAGCCGCGCGGCAGGTGTCACCGCCTTCAGTTCTCCTGCCGGTAATTCGGCGCCTCGCGGGTGATCGCCACGTCATGGACATGGCTTTCGCGCAGGCCTGCCGAGGTGATGCGGATGAAGCGACAGTTCCTGCGCATCTCATCCAGGGTCGCATTGCCGGTATAGCCCATGGCCGCGCGCAGGCCACCGACCAGCTGATGCAGGATGTTGCCGACCGGTCCCTTATAGGCCACGCGGCCCTCGATGCCTTCCGGCACCAGCTTCAGCTTGTCGTTCACTTCCTGCTGGAAATAGCGGTCGGCCGAACCGCGTCCCATGGCGCCGAGCGAACCCATGCCACGATAGGATTTGTACGAGCGGCCCTGGTAGAGGAAGACCTCGCCGGGCGCCTCGTCGGTGCCGGCCAGCAGCGATCCGATCATGCAGGCATTGGCGCCGGCGGCGATCGCCTTCGCCACATCGCCGGAAAACTTGATGCCGCCATCGGCGATCACCGGCACGCCGGCCTTGTCGGCCACGCCGACTGCATCCTGCACAGCGGTAAGCTGCGGCACGCCGACGCCAGCGACGATGCGCGTGGTGCAGATAGAGCCCGGCCCGATGCCGACCTTCACGGCGTCGACACCGGCATCGATCAGCGCCTTCGTGCCTTCCACTGTCGCGACATTGCCGCCGATGACCTGGGTGCTGTTGGAGATCTTCTTGATGGCGCGGATGGTATCCAGCACGCGGCTGGAATGGCCATGGGCGGTATCGACGATCAGCACGTCGACGCCGGCCTTCATCAGCTCCTGCGCGCGCTCGATGCCGTCAGCGCCGGTGGAGACCGCCGCGGCGACGCGCAGCCGTCCCTGCTCGTCCTTGCAGGCATTGGGATGCAGCCGCGCCTTCTCGATATCCTTCACCGTGATCAGCCCGGTACAGCGGTAATTCTCGTCCACCACCAGAAGCTTCTCGATGCGGTGCTGGTGCAGCAGGCGCTTGGCTTCCTCCTGCGACACGCCCTCGCGCACCGTGATCAGCGGATCCTTGGTCATCAGCGAGCGCACGCTCTGGCTCATGTCGGTGGCGAAGCGCACATCGCGGTTGGTCAGGATGCCGACCAGCTTGCCGCCCTGGGTCTCGGTCACCGGGATGCCGTGGATGCCGTAGCGCTCCATCAGCGCCAGCGCATCGGCCAGCGTCGCGTCGGGGCGGATGGTGAGCGGGTTCACCACCATGCCGGATTCGAACTTCTTCACCGCCGAGACTTCGCGGGCCTGCTCCTCGATGGAGAAGTTCTTGTGGATCACGCCGATGCCGCCGGCCTGGGCCATGGCGATCGCCATGCGCGATTCCGTCACCGTGTCCATCGCCGCCGAGACCAGCGGAATGCCGAGCTCGATGCTGCGGGTCAGCCGCGTGCGCGTGTCGACTTCGGTGGGCAGAACGCTGGAGGCCGCCGGCTCCAGCAGCACGTCATCGAAAGTGTAGGCTTCGCGAAACTGCATGGGCGGGCTCCTGATTATGTCTGTCCGGGGTTCAGTTCTTGTTATGCGCGGCTTCGGCGGCGAAATCGCCCTGCCGCTCCGCACCGTCCTTCATCATGGCCGGGTAGTATTTCAGCATCGCAGCGCGCCATTCCTCGAAGGGCAGATCGGCGAAGCTGCCGCGATCGGCGACGTATTCCATATGGCGACGGTTGTCGGCGTCGAAGGGATGGAAGATCGAGTCCGTCTCGCCGTCGAATTCGAGCGGCCGCACGCGGAATTTCTCGCAGAGCTCCAGGTTGAAGGCCGGCGTCGCCTTGACCCATTTGCCGTTCAGGAACAGCTCGGCATAGCCGTGATAGTAGAAGATGTCGGTGCCCATCAGCTTGAGCAGGCGCTCGGTGGCGAGATGGTTCTTCACGTCCGCCAGACCCAGCCGCGCCGGAATCCCCTCCGCCCGTGCCACGGCGCAGAGCAGCAGCGCCTTGTTGACGCAGAAGCCGCGGCCGCGGGCGATGACGCCGGAGGCGCGCATGCCGGGCAGGCTCATCTCGATGGCATAGGGATCGTAGAGGAAGCGGTCGCGCACCGCGTAGTAGAGTCGGATCGCCCTGGCCCTGGGATCGGTCTCGCCGGCGGCGGCCTCTCTGGCCAGCGCACGCACGGCGTCATTGTCGCTGTCGATGAAGGAGGTGGCGGCGAGGTATGCCGGGTCCACCGCAGGATCGGTCTGAGCCGACGCGGCCATGCAAGGCAACTCCCAGATACGGGTGACGGGGGTGTCTTGCCGCGGAGGATATAGCCGCTCCGGCGCCCGCGGTCCACCCCCAGATTTGCGTAATTATCCGCGGAATCCGAGGGCGAGAACGTAAGATTCTGCCGAATCGGAGCGGCTGGCCGGCGGTTTGACGTGCTTCACGACGCGGAAATGGCGCTTCATGGTGTTCAGCAGCTCATTCTCGGTGCCGCCGCGCAGCACCTTGGCGACGAATCCGCCGCCCGGATTGAGCACCCGCAGGGCAAAATCCAGCGCCGCCTCGCACAGCGCCATGATGCGGATATGATCGGTCTGGCGATGGCCGGTGGCCGGCGCCGCCATGTCGGAAAGCACAAGATCGGCCTTGCCGCCCAGCGCCGCGATCACCTTCTCGTCGGCACCTTCGGCGAGGAAATCCTGCTGCATCAGCGTGGCGCCGGGAATCGGATCGACCGGATTGATGTCGACGCCGAGGACGAAGCCGCCCTTGCCCTCTTCCGACTTCACACGCTTGACCGCCACCTGGGTCCAGCCACCCGGCGCCGCGCC
>NZ_DATGQG010000115.1:0-18032 GCF_035304305.1 Ferrovibrio sp. | reverse complement strand
GTGCTGGCGACGGGTGGCTTCCCGCATGATCTTGAGCGCCGCAAGCAGCTTTATCCCCATGCGCCGACCGGCCAGGAACATTTCTCGCCGGCGGCCGAAAGCAATACCGGCGACGGCATCCGGATGGCGCGTCCGCTGGGGGCGAGCACAGCCGACGAACTTCCCAATGCCGCTGCCTGGGTGCCGGTCAGCCGCGTGCCGCGCGGCGACGGCAGCTATGGCCCGTTCCCGCATTTTATCGACCGTGCCAAGCCCGGCGTCATCGCGGTGACCCGCGCCGGAACGCGCTTCGTCAACGAAGGCAACTGCTATCACGACTTCTGCCAGGCGCTGGTGCAGGCCAGCAAGGGCCTTCCCGGCGAGATCTGCGCCTGGCTGATCTGCGATCATCCGACGTTGCGCCGCTACGGTCTGGGGCATGTGAAGCCGTTCCCGGTGCCGATCACGCATCAGCTGCGGAACGGCTATCTCAAGCGCGGCAAAACCCTGGCCGAACTCGCTACGGCCTGCGGCATCAATGCTGCCGCGCTGGAGCAGACCGTCGCCGAATACAACAAGCATGCCCGCAAGGGCGAGGACCCGGAGTTCGGCAAGGGCAGCACGGCCTATAACCGTTATCTCGGCGATCCCAGCGTGACGCCTAATCCCTGCGTGGCGCCGGTGGAGACCGGACCGTTCTATGCCGTGCAGGTGGTGATTGGAGACCTCGGCAGCTTTGCCGGCCTCAGGACTGATGCTCAGGCCCGTGTGCTGGGCGAAGACGGCCGGCCGGTACCGGGCCTCTACGCAGCCGGTAACGATATGGCCAGCATCATGGGCGGCAACTATCCCGGCGGCGGCATCACGCTCGGGCCTGCGATGACCTTCGGCTATATCGCAGCCCGCCATGCCGCAGGAGTTGCGTGACAGGTTCGTACCGGGCCGGTATGCAGTGAGCCATGGTAGAACCCGCCGATTCCTCCACTGTCGTATCGCTGAACAACGGCGATGAGACTGACGTCAGAGCCGGCAAGGGGCGCGGCGTCCAGTCCGTGGAAATCGGCGGACGCCTGCTCGGGCTGCTGGCGGCGAGCGGCCAGCCGATGATGCTGCGGGATCTGGCGCAGGCCGCCGGGCTGACGCCCGGTCAGGCCCATGCCTACATGACCAGCTTTCGCAAGCTGGAGATGGTCGAGCAGGATGCGGCAGGCCGCTATCGCCTGGGGCCCTTTGCCCTGCATCTAGGGCTGGCGCGCCTGCGTGGCACCGACCCCTACAAGCTGGCTGCGGAAGGCGTGGTGGGTCTGGCGGAAGAGCTGAACCTGATGGTCGCCGTCACCGTATGGGGCACCCATGGGCCGACCATCGTGCTGGTGCAGGAATCCTCCAATTACATCCACGCCAATGTGCGCGCCGGCGGCATGTTCACCGTCACCGGCACGGCAACGGGCAAGATCTTCGCCGCCTATCTGCCAGCCAAGCTGGTCGAGCCGGTGATCCAGGCCGAGTTGCAGGCGACGCAGAAAGGCTGGCGCGAGGTCGGCGCATTGTCAGGCGAGGCTTTGGCGCGCGAGGTGGAGAAGGTGAGGGGGGCGGGGATCGCCGCGACCACCGATCTGCCGGTTCCGGGGATCAGTGCCCTGAGTGCACCTGTATTCAACCATAGCGGTCATCTGCAGCTGGCCATCACCATTATCGGACCGACGCGCAAGATCGACGTCGATCTGGCGGGGCCTCATGCCGCCGCCCTGCTGAAGTTCACCCGCGAACTTTCGGCCAAGCTGGGCTACCGCCCGCCAGCCTGACCTATCTCTTCGCTCTCTTGGCGGTTTTCTTTTTTGCCGCTTTCTTCTTCGCCGTCTTCTTCCCGGCGGTCTTCTTCTTCGCAACCTTCTTCTTGGCCGTCTTGCGCTTCGGCAGCGACTTGCGCTTGGTCTGCGCCATCGTCTCCAGTTCGTCTTCGCTCATGGACTCAGCCATTCCCCTGGAGGCGCCCCGCAGGCTGGATTTCGATCTCCTGCCGCGCTTGGCGGCCAGCGCCGCGCCGGCCGCCATCTGTTGCTTCTTCGATTTCGCCTTTGCCATAAGCAATTCCGTCGGAAGTTGAGGCCTCCGACTTAATTCGCGGCAGCGGAAACGGTTCCGGCTACTCGGCCGCTTCGAGTGTCGGGTAATCCGTGTAGCCCTCGGCACCGCCACCGTAGAAGGTCGCGCGGTTTGCCTTTGCCAGCGGCGCCCTGCGGCGCAGGCGGGTAACAAGATCCGGATTGCTGATGAAGGAGCGGCCGAATGCGACCAGATCGGCATAGCCGCTACCGATTGCGGTCTCCGCCATTTCGGCGCTGTAGCCGTTGTTGACAATCCAGCTGCCGCGGAAGCGGCGGCGCAGCGCACCATAATCGAAACCCGCGCCGAAGTTGCGGTCGCCGCCGGTCTGCCCTTCGATCAGATGGATATAGACGAGGTCGAGGCGGTCGAGCTGCTCGACGACATACTCGAACAGCGGCTGCGGATTGCTGTCGCGAGCGTCATTGGCGGGTGTGACCGGAGAGAGCCGGATGCCGGTACGCCGCGGCCCGATCTCGCCGGCCACCGCCTGAGCGACCTGCAGCATCAGGCGCGCCCGGTTCTCGATGCTGCCACCATAGAGGTCGTCGCGCCTGTTGCTGCCGTCGCGCAGGAACTGGTCGAGGAGGTAGCCATTGGCGCCGTGGATTTCCACACCGTCGAATCCGGCTGCAATCGCGTTGGCGGCACCGGTGCGGTAAGCGGCAACGATGCCGGGGATTTCCTGCAGTTCCAGCGCACGCGGCTCGGAGACATCGACAAATTCGCCGCCGACGAAGGTCTTCGTGTCGGCGCGGATGGCCGATGGCGCAACGGGCTTCTGGCCGTTCGGCTGCAGCGAGACATGCGACACACGCCCGACATGCCAGAGCTGCAGGAAAATACGACCGCCGCGGGCATGCACGGTATCGGTCACGCGCTTCCAGCCTGCGATCTGCGCATCGCTGTGAATGCCTGGCGTGGCTTCATAGCCTTGGCCTTCCGGGCAGACCTGCGTGGCCTCCGCGACGATTAGTCCGGCCTCGGCGCGCTGGCCGTAATACTCAGCCATCAGTTCGGTGGGCACGTTGCCCGCGCCGGCGCGGTTCCGCGTCAGGGGCGCCATGACGATGCGGTTGGGCAGCGTAAGGGGACCAAGCTGATGTGGCGTGAAAAGAGCGCTCATATTGAACCTGTCGTCTGATATCGATGACGTTCAGAAAACGCTGGCAGGGCGAAAGGCAACGGGTGCGACAAGGAGGGTTTCCGACTCCGCAGCCCTGTGATCGGGATCACAGCCATGCTGACCCATAGCATGGAACAAATATCGGGTCAGCGTCGAGGGACGATCCCTCGTGTTCCCCAACTGCAGCCCCGGGGCTTTTCGCCCCGGGGTTTCTTTGTTGCGGGTCAGCCAAAGGTATCGGCGATGATGCCGGCATACCAGCCCATCGTATACTGGGCTTCTGCCTTGCGGTGGACGGCGTCCGCGCGCACCGGTGAAACGCCGCCTGAATTTGGCACCACCGCGACGCCCTTTGGACTAGGCCGGTAGGTATCGCTGACCGAAATGCCGTAATCCGGCGTCACCAGGCTGTAGCAGGTGTTGTGATAGACTGCTGCCGGCGGAGTGGTGCCGCGCAGGCTGGCCACCACATTCGCGGCCACGACCTTGGCCTGACTGTTCGCGGCCGTGCCCGATTTCGGCATGGCGCCTGCAATCGAGGCGTCGCCCAGGACGTAGACATTCGGCGCCTTGGTGGAGGCGAAGCTGTTCGGATCGACGGCGCACCAGCCGTTCGGTTCGGCCAGGCCGGCATTGATCGCGATCCTGCCGGCAGTCTGTGGCGGGATGATGTTGATCACCGCGCCCTTTTCGGTACCGAAGCCGGTACTCACCGTCATGGCCTTCGGATCGACGCTTTCGATCTTGCCGCCGTCCTTGCCGGCGATCCAGGTGATCATGCCCGGATACTGGCTTTCCCAGCCGCCCATGAAGAGGCCCTGTTTGGAGAAGGCATCCTTGGCGTCGAGGATCAGGATTTTCGATTTCGGCTTATGGTTCTTCAGGTACCAGGCGATCATGCTGACCCGCTCGTAAGGACCGGGCGGGCAGCGGAACGGATTGGCCGGCGGGGCAACGATCACCACGCCGCCGTCCGGCATCGCCTCAAGCTGCCGCCGGAGCAGCATGGTCTGCGGTCCGGCCTTCCAGGCATGCGGCATATTGCTGTTCGCCGCCGCTTCGCTCCAGCCGGGAACGCCGTCGTATTTCAGCTCGATGCCCGGCGCGACGACCAGGCGGTCATACGGCAGCTTGCTGCCGGTCCGCAGAGAAACCTGTCGCGCACTGGTATCGATCGCGGTCGCCTCGGCGCGGACCAGTTTGATGCCGTAGCGCTCCTGCAGCGGGTCGCGGCGATGGGTGATGCTTTCGATGCTGCGGAAGCCGCCGAGCACGTAATTGGAGAAGGGGCAGGTGACGTAGGTGGCATCGCGCTCGACGAGCGTGACCTCGATGCTCGGATCGAATTGCCGGATGTAGCGCGCGGCGGTGGCGCCACCGAAGCCGCCGCCAATCACGACGACGCGGCCGCCGGCATTCTGGGCCCGGGCGATATGGGGAAGGGCGAAGCTGCCGGCCGTGGCAGCAGCGCCGGCGAGAACCTGGCGACGGGAGAAGCTGGTCATAGTCATGCCTCCACTCAGTTCTTCGACAGGTAATCGGCGAGCGCCCGGAGCTGCTCGTCGCTATAGCCCTTGGCGATCCGGTTCATGATGGTCGCCTGCCGCTTATCGGTCTTCAGTTCGATCAGTGCGGTGTAAAGCGTCGTCGCGTCATTGCCGCGGATGCGCGGCATGGTGGGCGACACATAGGACGCGTTGCCGTGGCAGACATTGCAGGCCTGCGCAGCAAGTTCGACATCGCTGATGGCCGTTGTGCGCTGCTGCGCTGCGACATTGCCTGCCAGCAGTACCGCCAGGGATGCGGCCAGCAGGGGTAATTGTACGCGGAGCATAAACTCCCTCCCTTGGTTCGTGAGCAGAGGAAGGTTAAGCGCGCCGGTAAATTTAAGCAAACAAAATTGTTATATTCATAAATACACATTCATGAAATGTGAAATCATCGGGCGGCCTTGTCCGGGCGTGCGGCCAGGGTGATGGCAACCATGATCAGGCCGGCGCCGATGAGCATCGCTGGTTCCAGGGACTCGCCAAAAGCTATCGCGCCGATCAGAAGCGCCGTCACAAGTTCGGAGGCGCCTGCGATCGCGGCCCTCTCGGCACCGGCGATGGCTGCGCCGATGAGCAGCAGGCCGAGGGCGCCAACGGTGCTGACCAGCGCCAGGCCTGCCGTCGCGAACCAGGCCAGGGGCGTGGCAGGAACGGCGATGCGGCCATCCAGCACAAGGCCCAGTACCAGCATGGCCAGCAGTCCGCCGAGGAAGACGCCTCCCAGGCGGACCGGCACGGCCATGCCGGCCAGTCGCTTCGCCGCAATATGGATGAAGATCGCATAGGCAACCGGAGGCACAAACGCCATGGCGATCCCGCTCCAGTTCGTGTGCTCGCCCAGTCCGGCGGGAGACAGGATCAGCAGGGCCGCCAGGAGGACCAGCAGCGCAGCCATGGCATTCGGCCAGGTCAGCCGCTCGCGGAAGACCAGCCAGCCCAGCAGGATCGTGAAGAGCGGATAGGTGAACAGGATAAGCACCGTCAGCGCCACGGTGAGTTCCCTGAGCGCCAGGAAGTAGAAGAGGTTGACGCCCATGTAGAAGGCGCCGGCAGCAATGGCGGCGAGCATGTCGCGCCGCGCCGCCAGCATCCGTCCGGCGAAGGGAAGCAGTCAGAGCGTGGCAATGGCGAAACGCCAGGCCAGCAGCGACAGCGGCAGCAGACCCTCGGCATAGGCCGTGCGGGCGAACAGCGGCATCAGTCCGAAGCCCACGGCGCCGAGCGCCACCAGCGCCATACCGGTGACGGGACGCATCAGGTCAGCGTTTGATGCCGCAATACTCGCGGGCGGAGATCCATTCGCCGTGGCGCTGGCAGGAGGCTTCGGCCAGGGCCACGAAGACTTCCATGATGTCTTCCGGCGCCGGCAGGGTGTCCGGGTCCTCGCCCGGGAAGGCCTCGGCGCGCATCTTTGAGCGGGTGCCGCCTGGATTGACGAGGTTCACCCGGATATTGCTCTGGGCGCATTCCTTCGCGTAGCCGAGCACCATGGCATCCAGCGCCGCCTTGGACGCGGCATAGGCGCCCCAGTAGGCGCGCGGCTCGCGCCCCACCGTGGAGGTGACGAAGATCGCCCGGCCGGACGGCGAGGCATGCAGCAGCGGATGCACCGCGCGGATCAGCCGCTGGTTGGCATGCACGTTTACTTTGAACACCTGTTCCCACAGATTGGGCGGGAACTGGTGCAGCGGCGTCAGGCGGCCGAAGATGCCGGCATTGCCGACCAGAATGTCGAGGCGGCCAAACCGTTCGAGCAGGGGCGCCGCCAGGCCGTCGATCATCTCGGTTTTCTCGAGATCGAGCGGCACGAGGGTGGCCGAACCGCCCAGCGCCCGGATTTCGTCGTCCAGTTCTTCCAGGCCGCCCGTCGTGCGGGCCACGCAGATCACGTGGGCGCCTTCCGCGGCATACCGTTTGGCAATGGCTGCACCGATCCCCCTGCTGGCCCCGGTGACCAGCGCGATCCGGTCTTTCAGACGCATGGTATTATCTCAACTGACTTCGGCGAGGAGGGTGAGCTGCTTCGGCCCGCGCGCCGGCCGCGCCAGCTCGTCGGTAAGCCCGATCGGATAGTCGCCGGAGAAGCAGGCGTCGCAGAAACCGGGCTTGGTCGGGTCGCGCATCGGCTTGCCCATGGCGCGGTAGAGGCCGTCCATGGAGACGAAGGCAAGGCTGTCCGCCTTGATGAACTTCGCCATCTCTTCCACGGAATGGGTAGACGCAAGCAGCTTGGAGCGTTCCGGCGTATCGACGCCGTAGAAGCAGCTGTGCGTGGTCGGCGGCGAGGCGATGCGCATATGCACTTCCTTCGCACCCGCCTCGCGCACCATCTCGACGATCTTGGTCGAAGTCGTGCCGCGTACGATGGAATCGTCCACCAGCACCACCCGCTTGCCTTCGATATAGGCGCGGTTGGCGTTGTGCTTCAGCTTGACGCCGAGATGGCGGATCTGGTCGGTCGGCTCGATGAAGGTCCTGCCGACGTAATGGTTGCGGATGATGCCAAGCTCGAACGGAATGCCGCTCTCGGCCGCATAGCCGATGGCGGCCGGCACGCCGGAATCCGGCACCGGGATGACGACATCGGCTTCCAGCGGGTTCTCGCGCGCCAGTTCGGCGCCGATCCGCTTGCGCGCCTCGTAGACGCTGCGGCCCTCGACCTGAGAGTCCGGCCGCGCGAAATAGATGTATTCGAAGATGCAGAGGCGCCGTCCCACCCGGGGGAAGGGGAAGTGGCTGTGGATCCCGTCACTGTCGACGACGATCAGCTCGCCCGGCTCGATATCGCGTACAAACTCGGCGCCGAGGATGTCCAGCGCACAGGTCTCGGAGGCGAGGATCGGCGCGCCCTTCAGGTTGCCCAGCACCAGCGGCCGGACGCCCCAGGGATCGCGCACGCCGATCAGCTTCTTCGGAGTCAGTGCCACCAGCGCGTAGGCACCCTCGACCTGTTTGAGGGCATCGATGACGCGATCCACCACGGTCGTCTTGCGGCTCAGCGCCACCAGATGCGTGATGACTTCCGTGTCCATGGTGGACTGGAAGATGCTGCCCTTGGATACGAGGTCCTCGCGGATCGAGCGGGCATTGGTCAGGTTGCCGTTATGGGCGAGCGCAATGCCGCCGAGTTCGAGATCGGCGTAGATCGGCTGCACGTTGCGCAGCAGTGTGCCGCCCGACGTGGAGTAGCGCACATGGCCGATGGCGCTGTCGCCGGGCAGGTCGCGGATGACCTTTTCCGACGAGAAATTCGGCGCGACATGGCCGAGGGCGCGGTGACTGTTGAAGCGGCCTTCGTGGAAGGCGACGATGCCGGCGGCTTCCTGTCCGCGATGCTGGAGTGCATGCAGGCCGAGCACGGTGTTGGCGGCGGCATCGGGTGTGCCGAAAATGCCGAAAATGCCGCATTCCTCGCGCAGCTTGTCGTCGTCGAAAGGATTCGTCTGCATGTTTTGCGGCTCCGGCGCCCGGCGGATTGCTCCCCGCGGCGGCTTCAAGGCTTGTCCTGAGTCTTGATGAGGCTCTCGATGCCCTGGCGTTCCTCGGTCTTATAGCCGGTTTGACCGCGCGAGTCAGCGCCGCGCCCCGTCATTTGTCCCGGCGTCTGGTGGCTCGGTATGGGCGTCGGCTGGGCCTGCGGTTCCGCCCGCGTGGCCGGCGGACGACTCGGGTCCAGCTGCCGCATCACCATCTCCATGCCCCATGTATAGCCAGCCACGGCCAGCGGCCGGGTCCGTGCCTCCAGCAGCCAGACCGGCTGCGTCGGCGGCGGAATCAGGCGGTCTGTCACCCACCAGGCGACAATCACGATCAGCGCGCCGCGCGCCAGCCCGAACAGGAAGCCCAGAGACCGGTCCACGGCCGATACCGCGGACGCGCGCACCTGCTCGGAAATCCAGTGGGTCGCCAGCGAGCACAGGATCAGGGTGGGCAGGAACAGCGCCGCTCCGGCGGCGATGTCGGCAAAAATCCTCGATTCGATATAGGAGCGGGCAATATCGCGGGCAACCGGGAAGAAGAAATAAGTCGCCGCCAGAGCCGCCACCCAGCCGAGAATCGACAGCACCTCCTTCACGATGCCGCGGAAGAGGGCCAGTAGCGCCGAAAGCAGCAGCACGACGATGACGATCAGATCGACGATGTTCACCGGCAGCGACGACATACGCGCTATTCCTCGATACCCCAGCCGCCCCGGTCACGCCCGGCGGCAGCCCGTTTTGCGGCAGCCCGGGCCGCGGGAAACAATTCGACCAGCTCGTTCAGCCGCACCAGCTCGCTGGTCTGCAGGCCCTTCACCTTGTTCTTCGCCCCGGCGGGCATCACGGCATGCTCGAAACCAAGCTTTGCCGCCTCTTTCAGGCGGGCTTCCGCCTGGCTGACCGGCCGGACTTCGCCTGCCAGGCTGATCTCGCCGAAGAAGACCGTCCGCTCCGGCGCCGGGCTGTCCGCCAGCGAGGAGAGCAGGGCGGCTGCCACGGCCAGGTCGGCGGCCGGCTCGACCACCCGCAGGCCGCCGGCGACGTTGAGATAGACGTCGCAGCCGGAGTAACGCAAGCCGCATCTTGCATCCAGCACGGCGAGAACCATGGCCAGCCGGCCGGAATCCCAGCCGACCACAGTGCGGCGTGGCGTCGCCAGCGGCGAGGGGGCAACCAGCGCCTGGATTTCCACCAGCAGCGGCCGGGTCCCCTCCATGCCCGCAAAGATGGCAGAACCCGCCACCGGATCGCCCTTGCCGGCCTCGGAACGGCCCAGGAAGAGGGCAGAGGGATTGGCGACTTCTGCCAGCCCGCCATCCGTCATGCTGAAAACCCCGATCTCGTCGGTGGCGCCGAAGCGGTTCTTCACCGCGCGCAGGATGCGGAACTGGTGGCTGCGCTCGCCTTCGAAATACAGCACCGTGTCGACCATATGCTCGACTACGCGGGGGCCGGCGATCTGGCCGTCCTTGGTGACATGGCCGACCAGGAACACTGCGGCATTGGACTGCTTGGCGACCCGGATCAGTTCATTGGCGCAGGCGCGGACCTGATTCACCGTGCCTGGCGCGCTTTCGATATTGTCGGCGAAGATCGTCTGGATGGAGTCGATCACGATCACCGCGGGCGCGCCGCTTTTGTTCTGCGCAACGGCAGTGTCGATACCGGCCAGGATATCGCGCAGGGAATTGGCCGCCGCCAGCATGACCGGCGCGTCGGCCAGCCCGAGGCGCTGGGCACGCAGGCCGATCTGCGCGACCGCCTCTTCGCCGGAGATATACAGCGCCGTGGCTCCCTTGCGGGCCAGCACGGCTACCGCCTGCAGCAGCAGGGTGGACTTGCCGATGCCCGGATCGCCGCCGATCAGGATAGCGGAACCGGGTACCAGCCCGCCGCCGAGCACGCGATCGAGTTCGGCAATGCCGGTTTCGGCGCGCTTCACGTTGTCAGGCTGGGCATTCAGTGAGGCGAAGCCGATCGCCTTGCCGCGCCCGGCCGACAGGCCTTTCGGCACGGTCAGTTTCGGCGCTTCTTCGGCGATGGTATTCCACTCGCCGCAGGCATCACAGCGGCCCTGCCATTTGCGGTAGGCTGCGCCGCAGGACTGGCAGACGAAGCTTTCCGCCGCCTTCGCCATCAGGGCTTGAGTACTTCCATCTTGATCGGGCCCTCGGCCCGGCCATGGATGAACTGGTCGACGTAGGGATTGCCGGAATTGTCGATCTGGTCGACCGACCCGTGCCAGATGATGCGGCCCTTGTAGATCATCGCCACGTGATCGGCGATCTTGCGCGCGCTGTGCATGTCATGGGTGATGCTCATGGTCGTGGCCCCGAGCTTGCGCACACAGGAAATGATCAGATCGTTGATCACGTCGGCCATGATGGGATCAAGGCCGGTGGTCGGCTCGTCGAAAAAGATGATCTCGGGTTCGGCTGCGATGGCGCGGGCCAGCGCCACGCGTTTCTGCATGCCGCCGGACAGCTCTGCCGGCGACAGGTCGCCCACCTCGGGGCCCAGGCCGACCTGCGCGAGCTTGTCGATGGCGATGTCGCGGGCTTCCTTGCGGGCCATGCGGCGCCCCTGGATGAGGCCGAACGCGACGTTCTCCCAGACCTTCAGGGAGTCGAACAGCGCCGAACCCTGGAACAGCATGCCGAACTTGCGCAGCGCCTTCTCGCGCTCGTCGGTGGTGAACTTCATCGAATCCCTGCCGTCGATGAGGATCTGGCCAGTCTCGGGTTTGACGAGGCCGAGCACGCATTTGAGCATGACGGACTTGCCGGAGCCCGAGCCGCCGATCACCACCAGCGACTTGCCGCGCGGTACGTCGAGATTGATGCCGTCCAGCACCACCTTCCGGCCAAAGCGCTTGTGCACGTCCCTGAAGGATATCTTGGGTTGCTCGTTCATCGGCCGGCGAAGAAGATTTCGGTGACGAAATAGTTGGCGATCAGGATCAGGATCGAGGCCGACACCACCGCGTCGGTGGTGGCGCGGCCGACGCCCTGCGCGCCGCCCTTGGAGTTGAAGCCGTGATAGCAGCCCATCAGGGCAATGATGAAGCCGAACACCGAAGCCTTCACCAGACCCGAGACCACATCCATGGTTTCGAGGAAATCGAAGGTGTTCTTCAGGTAGGTGCCCGCATTGAAGCCCAGCTTGTGGGTGCCGACGAGATAGCCGCCCATCACGCCAATGATGTCGGCCACCAGGATCAGGACGGGCAGGGTGACGACGCCGGCGATGATGCGCGGCGCCACCAGATATTTGAAGGGATTGGTCGAAAGCGTCGTCAGCGCATCGATCTGCTCGGTCACGCGCATGGTGCCGATCTCGGCGGCCATGGCGGACGCCACGCGGCCCGCCACCATCAGGCCGCCCAGCACGGGGCCAAGCTCGCGCGTGATGCCCAGCACCACGATCCAGGCCACGGCATTCTCGGCATTGAAACGCGACGAACCCAGATAGATCTGCAGCGCCAGCACCATGCCGGTGAACAGGGCTGTGAGGCCGACGACCGGGAGCGAGAAATAGCCGATCACCATCATCTGCTTGCCGATCAGCCGCAGATAGATCGGCGGCGCGAAAACATGGCGCACGCCGTGGAAGGTGAAGATCACAACGCGGCCGATGGCGGCGCAGAAGTTCAGGAAGACGCGGCCGATGATGGCCAGCGGATTGAGCGCCATCAGCAGATTCATGCCGCGCCGCCCGCGTAGATGCGACGGTAACGCGAGCCGAGCTGCGTCAGCAGTTCATAGGCAATGGTGCCGGCGGCTTCGGCCTGGGCATCGATGTCGATGCCGCCACCGAGCAGGCTGACCGTCATGCCGGGCAGGCACTCGCTCTCGCCGAGGGCGGAAACATCCAGCGTGATCAGATCCATCGAGACCCGTCCCGCGATCGGTACTCGCACATGGCCCTGGCGACCCCTGATGACGGCGCTGCCCCGACCGGACAGCGCGCGTGAGAAACCGTCGGCATAGCCGACCGCCACGGTGGCAATTCGGCTTGGCTTTTCAACGATATGGCCGGCACCGTAGCCAACGCTCTCCCCCCTGTCAACGAAACGTACCTGGAGGATTTTCCCTTCCAGATGAACCACTTCGGTCAGTTTTGCGGCTTCATGCCACGGTCCCGCGGAAGCCGGGAAGGGATTGCTGCCGTACAGGGCGATTCCCGGGCGCAGCAGGTCGTGGTGATACTCGGTGCCGAGAAAAATTCCGGCGGAATTGGCGAGGCTCCCCTTCAGTCCGGGAAGGCGCCGCCGCCAGGCAGCAAACCGGTCGCGCTGGGCGGCGTTGAGCGGGTGCTCGGGCTCGTCGGCACAGGCCAGATGGCTCATGACGAATTCCAGCGCGATGCCGTCGAAGGCGGTATTGCTCTCCAGCAGGCTTTCGGCCTCCCGGGCCGACAGCCCGAGCCGGTTCATCCCGGTGTCGATATGCAGGGCGGCGGGCAGTTCCCGCCCCAGCCGCTTTGCCGTCTCGCGCCAGGCAGCGACCTGTCCCGGCGTGGACAGCACCGGCGAGAGACCGGCTTCCGCGAGATCCCGTTCGGCGCCGGCGGCGGGGCCATGAAGGATATGGATGGTCGCCGGCATGCGGTCGGCTGGCAAAGCCGCGCGAAGGGCCAGGGCCTCGGTTGAATGGGCGACAAAGAAGCGGCGGCAGCCGGCCTTCCACAGGGCTGGGGCGACTGTCGCGGCCCCCAGTCCGTAGGCATCGGCCTTGACCACGGCAGCGCATTCCGCAGCCGGTGCCTGGCTGGCCAGCTTCCGCCAGTTGGCGCAAAGAGCGTCGAGATCGATGCGCAGGAGGGCCTGGTCGCCGAAATCCGTCATGCCGGGTGTTTACCGTAACCGCCGGGAAAACGACAGGTCTATCGGGTCATCTGATCGCTTGTCGGCGCGGCGGCGCTGCGCCAGACTGCCGGTCACGGGGGATGAGCCACGCAAGAGGGCCGCGTCACATATGCCGTGATCAGGTCGTCGTCTGGTCTCGTCCGAGGAGTGCATGTCCGTATCATCATCCACGTCTGCCGCCGGGCAGGGTTTCTTCTCCAATCCGTATCTGCTGCTGGTGCTCACCGTCGCCATGTGGGGCGGCCATTCGGTGGTCAGCCGGCTGGCGGTGGGGGAGATCTCCCCCGCATCGCTGACCTGCCTGCGCTGGCTGGTGGTTGCCTGCATCATGTTCACGGTTGCCCGCCGCGGATTGCGCGAACACTGGCCGGCGCTGAAGCCGCGGCTGGGCTATCTCGCAGCCATGGGGTCACTGGGATACACGGGCTACAACATCCTGCTCTACTGGTCGGCCCATTACACGACGGCGATCAACCTGAACATCATCAACGGCGCGATGCCGGCGCTGATCTTCATCTTCGCCCTGGCAGTCTTCCGGCAGAGAGTGACCCCGCTGCAATGGATCGGCACCCTCGTATCAATGACCGGGGTGGCCGTCGTGGCGGGAAAGGGTGACTGGGCGGCTCTTGCGGCGCTGACCGTCAATCGCGGCGACTTCTTCATCTTCATCGCCACCGCGCTGTATGCCGGCTATTCGGTACTGCTGCGCAACAAGCCGATGGTGCCAAGCATCGTCCTGTTTGCCGTCATGGCCTCGGCAGCGCTGCTGTCCTCGATTGTTGTCCTGGGTGTCGAGATCGCCGCTGGCGAATTCTACTGGCCGAGCTGGAAAGGCTGGCTGCTGCTGCTCTATGTGGCGATCTTCCCGTCGCTACTCTCGCAGCTCTTTTTCATGCGTGCGATCGAGCTGATCGGCGCGGGCCGGGCAGGGCTGTTCACCAATCTGATGCCGCTGTTCGGCGCCAGCTTCGCGATGCTGATCCTGGGCGAGGAACTGGCATTGTACCATGCCGTCGCGCTGGCGCTGGTGCTCGGCGGCATCCTGCTGGCGGAATGGCGGCGACCGGCAGGCTGACGCACCGCCGGCCGCAAACCGTCAGGCCTGGCCGGTCCGGAAGAACGCGACCAGGCTGCTCAGCTCGCGCGCCTGCGCCGCCAGCGCCTGTGCCGATGCCGAGGTCTGCTCCACCAGGGCGCCGTTGCGCTGGGTGGTCTCGTCCATGGCGCCGACCGCCGTGTTGATCTGATCGAGGCCGGTGGCCTGCTCGCGGCTGGCCGCGGCAATCTCGGCGACGATATCACTGACCTTCTTGATTGCCGTGACGATCTCGGTCAGCGACTGCCCGGTCTGGTTTACCAGGCCGGCGCCGGTTTTCACCTGGGCATTGGACTCGGCGATCAGGGTCTTGATCTCCTTCGATGCGTCGGCGGAACGCTGCGCCAGCGCACGCACCTCCTGCGCCACCACCGCGAAACCCTTGCCGGCCTCGCCCGCGCGTGCGGCTTCGACAGACGCATTCAGGGCCAGAAGGTTGGTCTGGAATGCGATCTCGTCGATCAGGGATACGATGTCGCCGATCTTGCGCGCACTCTCCTCGATCCGGTTCACGGCGCCGACGGCATCCGCAACGATGGAGCCGCCGCGCTCGGCGGTATCGCGGGCCGCCATGGCGAGCTGGTTGGCCGCCTGAGCGTTGTCGGCATTCTGCTTCACCGTCGTGGTGATCTCGTGCATTGAGGCCGCGGTTTCCTCGATCGAGGCGGCCTGGCTTTCGGTGCGCTGTGCCAGATCCTGACTGCCGGTCGAGATTTCTGCCGAGGCCTCGTTCACGGCGGCTGCGCTCTGGGCGATGCCGCCCAGCGTGATCGCCAGCTTCTCGCCGGTCGCGTTGACGTCGTCCTTCAGCTTGCGAAAGACACCTTCGTAGTCGCCGTCGACTCGCTGCGACAGGTCGCCGCCTGCCATGGATGACAGCACGCGGCTGACTTCGCCGATGGCAGTACCGACGCTGCCCAGCAGGCTGTTGATGCCTTCGCCGAGCTTGCGCATCACGCCGGCCAGGTTGTGCGTGTCGATCCGGCGCGACAGGTCGCCGGCGGCAGCTGCGGCGACCACGAGGCCGACCGAGCGATCGAGTTCCGCTTCCTGGTCGCCGCGGTCGCGCTCGCGCTGCTGGCGCTCGACCTCGACCTGCTGGCGCAGGCGCTCGTTTTCCTCGCCGTTCTGCTTGAACACCTGCACCGCCTTGGCCATGCGACCGATCTCGTCCTGACGGTCGAGGCCGTCCACCACGACGTTGTAATTGCCCGTGGCCAGCGTGCCCATCGTCTCGGTCAACGCCACAACGGGGTTTCGGATCGAGCGGCCGATCAGGAAGGCGATCGCCAGCGCCAGCAGCAGCGCGATCGGCGCGATCACGGCGATCACGGCCAGGGTGGCGGTCAGGCTGGCATTCATGGCCGCCTGGTTCTGGTCGAGCTCGGTGCTGCGGGTCGCTGCCATGCTGACGGCTCGTTCGATGGCGCCGGTGGCGTTCTGTGCCATGCGGGCCTGCATTTCGGTGCTGATCCTGCCTATGCTGGCCATCACCTGGGCGAGGCCTGCGCTGTAGGTTTTGGTGGCAGCCGTCAGCTTGTCGCCCAGCTCCTGCTGCGGACTGCCCCGGAGGCGGGCCGCCAGCTGCTCGGACTGGCTGCCGATCTCATCCGACAGCTGGTGTACCCGGGCCAGAAGCTCCGGCTTGGGGCGGTAGAGATACTGGTACGCGGCCGAGCCGATCGCGTTCATCGTGTCGGAAATGCGCAGGGCGAGGAAGGCCGTCTGGTAATCCCCGGCGGCGGAGGCTTGCTGGATCAGCGGCGGCAGCGACTTGTTGATCAGCGTGCTGGCCGGCACCACGTCCTTGCCGAAAATGACGATGTAGCCGGCCTTGGCCGCCACCACGTCCTCCACGGCGGCGCCGAAATCCTGCACCAGATTGCGCATTTCGCCGAGCATACGCTGCTCGTCCGCATCGGCATTGGCATCCGCCTCGGCCAGCACCTCCGGCAGGGTTTTCACCAGATCGCGTGCTGCGTCGAGGCTCGGCTGGCTGTCCTGGTTCAGATACAGCAGGATGTGACGGCTGAGATCGATGATATTGCGTTCCGCGCGCAGGATCGCGCGGGTGGCATCCGAGGTCGCGTCGAAGTCGCGGAACAGCAGCCGGGCATTGTTGGCGCCCAGGATGCCGGCACCGGCCACCACGAGCAGCATGGCCAGCACGATGCCAAAACCAAGATTGATGCGGCCGCCAATGCTGAGATTGGCGAGAAGACGCTGGACCATTCTGGTCTCCCTCGGATCAAGAGAAAAGCGGGCTGCCGTGTACTACGGCCGCATGTGATACGCGTTCTCTATTGCCTTCCGCTGCGGCAGCAAAGGCCCCTGATCGGAGGGTTACCGGATATTAACCCAGCGTCACGTCGAGGAAGAGCATCACCACGAAACCGCCAAAAAGCGCGGACGTGGCGCCGCGTTCAGTGCCCTGACGGTGGGTCTCGGGGATGACTTCGGAGGATATGATGAACAGCATCGCACCGGCGGCAAAGGCCAGCGCCCAGGGCAGCAGCGCGCCGGAGATGGCCAGCGCGCCGGCGCCGAACAGGCCGCCCAGTGGCTCCAGCGCGCCGCTCAGCATGGCGATGCGGAACGCATGGCCGGCGCCGTAACCCTGACTGCGCAGCGCGACGGCCACGGCGAGGCCCTCGGGCATGTTCTGCAGGCCGATACCGAGGGTGACACCGAGGCCGTCGGCGAGATCGCCGCTGCCCGCCGCCACGCCGACGGCGAGGCCTTCGGGGAAGTTGTGCAGCGCGATGGCGATGACGAACAGCCAGACCCGCCGCAGCCGGGAAGCATCGGCATTCTCGCGGCCTTTGGGGCCGAAATGCTCATGCGGCGCATACTGGTGTGCCAGATGCATGACCAGCGCGCCGACCAGCAGGGCGACGATCACGCCCGAAACGGCGAAGCCGCGGCTGCCGACGCCGGACTCAGCCTCGTCCAGCGCCGGCAGCAGCAGCGAAAAGAAGGTGGCCGCCAGCATGACGCCGGCGGCGAAGGCCAGCATCACATTCTGCGTGGTTTCGCGCAGCGTGCCGAGCACGAAGACCGGCAGGGCGCCGAGCGAGGTGAGCACCAGTCCGGCCAGGATGCTGGCGGAGACGCCGGTAACGAAGGGATGGGCGGATGCGAAGGCGGCCAGCTGCTCCATGATCCAGATGTAGCACGGGCCGCCCGGCGGCGAGAACGGTCAGGCCGGCGGCCCCTGGCGGAAGCTGATCGCCATCCGGTTCCAGGCGTTCATCACGGCGATCGCGATGGTCAGATCGACCAGTTCCCGGTCGGTAAAATGGCGGGCGGCGGCGGCATAGACATCGTCGGCCACCTTCTGCCCGGGCAGGCGGGTCACGGTCTCGGCATAGGCCAGGGCAGCCTGCTCGCGCGCGTCGAAAAGCGGCGATTCCCACCAGATGGCGACATGATGGATCTTGCGCTCCGGCGCGCCATGGGCGGCAGCCTCGCGGCTGTGCAGGTCGACGCAGTAGGCGCAGCCGTTGATCTGCGATACCCGCAGCCAGACCAGGTCGAGCAGCGGACGCGGCACGGCCTGCATCATGTAGGCACCGATGCCGAACAGGGCCTTTGCGCCCTCGGGCGCGATCTTCTTGTAATCGAGGCGTAGGGACATGATCCGTCTCCAGTCAGGGTTAGCATATCGGAGACGGGCAACGGGGCGGCCCTGTGACAGGCCGCCCCGCCGGACGGTCAGTGGTGATGCTGACGGCCGCCGCCATGGCGGGCGAACAGCAGGTCGGCGGTTTTCTTCTGCTCATCCGACAGCGAGGCATAGAAGGGCTTGAATGCTTCGAGGAAGCGGTCA
>NZ_DATGQG010000114.1:0-30371 GCF_035304305.1 Ferrovibrio sp. | reverse complement strand
GTAAGCCGTGAACGTCGCGCCGCCAGCCTCAGCCAGAACCTTCGTGATCGCAGCCGTCAGAGACGTCTTGCCATGGTCAACGTGACCAATCGTCCCAATGTTGCAATGCGGCTTGTTACGCTCAAATTTTGCCTTGGCCATAGTCTCTGTCCTGTTATCCGACCTGTTATCCGACCAGTTTCTGTGTCGAGACCCTTTCGGACCCCGACGGGTTAGACGGCCCGACATCCGGATCCGCGCCGCGCTCCCAGCGCGTTTCGCATCACCGCATGCCGTGGGCGGTCACTCTCGTGCTCCGCCCGACTTAGCTGGAGCGGGTGAAGGGAATCGAACCCTCGCAACCAGCTTGGAAGGCTGGGGCTCTACCACTGAGCTACACCCGCCGATTAACGTTCCTTCCGAAGACGTTTCGCCAACCCTCTGGTGCCAAAGCACTTTCAGGCTTGCGTGGATCTGGTGGAGGGGGCTGGATTCGAACCAGCGTAGGCGTGCGCCAACGGATTTACAGTCCGTCCCCTTTAGCCACTCGGGCACCCCTCCGAACCGGGCCCCCCGATTAACGAAGGGATATCCAACAGTCAATGGATTAAACGCGACAAAAGCACCCTCATCGCCTCCCTTCCCTCGATACCAAGAGGTCGGGCTGCAATGTTGTTGCTTCTGACGGCGCGGATTATAAGGACGGCCATGCGCCCATGCAAGCCAGACGGCCGTAAACCCCGCTCGGATCAGCCAAACCGCCCCCACCGCCCCGGGGGAAGGCCCGGCAAGAGGCCTGCCCATGGCGGCCCGCGGGGCGAGAAAGGCCCGGAGAGGGCGAATCGGAAGGATTTCCGCCCCGGCCCGGCCGCCGGGGATGCCCGGAAGGCCGCCGAGCGTCCCGGCTGGCAGCCCGGCGGGACGCGACCAGCTGGCAAGGGCGCCCCCCATCCCGAGCGCCGGGAAGACCGCCGGGACCACGACCGCCCCCGCGACACCAGCCGCGAACAATCTGGCCGGGAAAGGACGGGACGCGAGCGGGCCCATAAGCCGGATCTGCCGGTCTGGCTCTATGGCCACCATGCCTGTCTGGCCGCCCTGCGCAATCCGGACCGCTCCTTCCGGCGTTTGCTGCTGACCCGCGAGACCCGCGAGGAGTTGCAGGATGAACTGCCGGGCAATCCGCAGCCCGAGATCGTCGACCGCCAGCGGCTGGAAAGCCTGCTGCCGCCGGGTGCCGTGCACCAGGGCATCGCCCTGCTCGCCGATCCGCTGGAGGATGGCGGCATCGAATCCCTGCGCGAGGAACTGCCCGGGGATTTCCCCGGGGTTCGCGACATCGTCCTGCTGCTCGACCATGTGACCGACCCGCGCAATGTCGGCGCGATCCTGCGTTCGGCGGCCGCCTTCGGCGCGCGGGCCGTCGTGGTCACCGACCGTCACGCGCCGGAGGCGACCGGCGCACTGGCCAAGGCCGCGTCGGGCGCCCTGGAAGTCGTGCCGCTGATCCGCGTCACCAATCTGGCCCGCGCCCTCGATCAGCTTGCCGAATACGGCTACTGGCGCGTCGGACTGGAAATGGAAACCGACAGGACGCTGGCCGAGGCCGTGCACGACATCCGCCGCACGGCTTTGGTGCTGGGCGCCGAGGACGAAGGCCTGCGGCGCCTGACCCGCGAGAAATGCGACTTCCTCGCGAAGCTGCCGATGACCGGGGCCGTGGAGAGCCTGAACGTGTCGGCTGCCGCTGCGGTGGCGCTGTACGAGTGCGTGCGCGGTACCGGCAATCAGTGATCCGGTGCGGCGTCCGACGGCGCCGCACTCTTTCGTGTCACGACGGCGAGCCGTCGCCCATCTGCGACTGCAGGTAATTCTGCAGGCCGACCTTCTCGATCAGCTCGAGCTGCGTTTCGAGATGATCGATGTGCTCTTCGGTATCTTCGAGAATATCGGTGAGCAGATCGCGGCTGACATAGTCCTGCGCCATTTCGCAGGCAGCGATCGCCGCCACGAGATCGACCCGCCCCTTGCGCTCGAGTTCCAGATTGGCCGATAGCCCTTCCGGAATCGTCTCACCGATCTTCAGCTTGCCGAGATCCTGCAGATTGGGCACGCCCTCGAGCAGAAGAATCCGCTCGATGATCTTGTCGGCATGCTTCATCTCCTCGATGGATTCCTTGTACTCGTGTTCGGCGAGCCGCTCGAATCCCCAGCTCTTCCACATGCGGGCATGCAGGAAATACTGGTTGATGGCCGTGAGTTCGTTTTTCAGAACGCCGTTGAGCTGCTGGATGATCTTCCTGTCGCCCTTCACGACCCTTCTCCTCTGCCAATGAGATGCAGCGCTGCTTCGAGGCATACGCCGCGCCCGACAGAGGCTCAAGGAAATTGGGTGAAATTAGGAATTATTCACAATGATATTTTTCGGACCGGAGATTCGATCTCGGCCAGATGCCGCATCATGCGCAGCTTCAGCACCAGCAGCATCCCGTTGCCGATACAGGCGGTCGCGATGAGGATGGTGCCGACCATGGCTCAGGCCTGACTTTCCGCCTGGGCAACGGAGGCGCAGGGCGCGCAGGCGCCACCGCCATGATTGGCGCGGCGCTGCTCACTCAGCATGCCGCGCACTTCGGGAACGCATTTGCCGCATTGCGGCCGATCGGCCAGGTGACGATAGACCGCAGCTACCGAATGGCACCCGCCGGAAATCGCACCGCGAACGTCGCGGTCGGTAAAGCCATGACAGAGACAGACATACATCGTCGTCGCCCACTCGATGAATCACGAGCGCCGGCGTTGCCGGCGCATATTCGCCTGCAGACCTGCGTACGGGCCGGCACGGACTCTGCAAGTAAGTCGCAGGAACGGTTCTAGCTTAGTTGCGAGTGATTATCAAGGGCGTAAAAAGCATCCGGGCTTGCCGGCCGGCAACGCCTAACGTAAACAACGCCCCGCGCCGGATTAGCTCAGCGGTAGAGCAGCGGTTTTGTAAACCGAAGGCCGGGGGTTCAAATCCCTCATCCGGCACCATCCCCAGGCTTCATTCCCCGAGCAGGATATCCTTGGCCTGGTTGATCTGGGCGGCCAGATGGGTCGAGCCGCCCTGGTCGGGGTGGAATTTCTTCATCAGGCGGCGATGGGCAGCCCTGATGGCGTCCGCCGTCGCACCGGGCTTGAGCCCGAGGATTTCGTAAGCCTGCTCCCGCGCCATGCCGCCTGCCGGGCGGCTGTCGCCTGCACTCCCCCCGGCATTTTCCGACGCCCCGGTCTGTGCCTTCGCCCGTTCCCGCCAGTCCTCGCCCGCCATGCGGTCGAGATAGGCTTCCAGTAATGCGGCAGACTGGTTGTCGGCGCGCTGGCACTCGCGCAGCAGTTCGATCACCGCCTCGAACGGCAGGGATGACAGGCGCGCCCCGGCATGGCTGCCCTGCAGAATGTCCCCGTCCATCCGTCCCGTGGCATGGTCGAGCCACATGCGCAGCCAGGCCGTCTCCACGCTCGACTGCTGGCCACCGGCAGACGGGCCGGAGGGGCCGGCGGAATAGCCGGTGCGGGCACGGGTCCATCCGCTGCCCAGGCCGCGGCGTCCCAGCAGGCCGCCCCGCCCGAACAGGCCGCCGAAGAGCGACCATCCGCGCGGCAGATAGCCCATGATGCCCGCAGCCGCGAAACCCAGCATCAGGGCGGCATCGATGCGCCCGCGCAGCAGCAGAAAAATTCCGAGCGCAGCGCAGGCCAGCGCGCCGGCAATCCTGATTCCTTTGGCCAGCGCCTTCGGGTCGGCGCTGACGAAAGCCCGGGCGCCGAGCCAGAGCAGAAAAACTCCAACAACACCGAGAGCAAACCAGGCCATTTCTTACCGCATCTGTCCGATCAGCAGCCGCACCTCGGAACCGGCATTACTGGCATAGTTTTCCAGCGCCTTGAATCCGCCGGCCGCATAGACGGCAACCGCCGAGAGCAGCTGCCGCAGCACCGCCGCGCTGGAACGGTCGAAGGTCGAGTAGGCGCCGCGCGTCAGCCGCGCCATCTCCTGGAAGCAGGCCTTCGCCTGCGGCTCCTGCCCCTCCTGGAACGCGAAGATCGGGACGCCGAGCAGGCCGAGTTCGCCGGCCCGGACCGCGATGTCGTCGGGATTTTCCTCCAGGCAGTCGCCCACATAAACCAGCGCGTTCACCTTGCCCTCGCGGGCTTCGGCCAGGGTATGGTTCAGCACCCGTTCGATCTGGGTATGGCCGCCGACGCATTCCACCTGCCGCATCAGGCGCAGCAGGGCACCGGCTTCGGACACCCAGCCCGAGGCCTTGCACTCGCCGAGGCCACGAAAGAATACCAGCTGAATCTCGAGGCCGCCCAAGCCGGCCGTGGCGCGGAACATGTCGCTCTGGATCCGCTGCGCCTCGTCCCAGGTCGGACGCCGGCTCGCCGTGGCGTCCATGGCGAAGATCAGCCGCCCTTTCCCGCCATGCTGCGGCGCAGCACGCGGGGCCAGCGCCACCTTGCGCAGAAAGGCGTCAACCTCCTGCGAAGACGCTGCGGTGGGTACCCTGCTCCGGTCCGGCCCGGTTCGATCGCCGCTCATGGTCATCCCGCTCCTGCCTTCGCACCATATAGGCAATACTTAAGTCGTTGCCAGAGCAACCATTACCCGCCAAGGATGCAGTCGCGGCGGGAGACGAAAAAACTGGGCCTGAGGCAAAGGAATCGCTATCTTGTCAGCTCGGTTCCGGCAGGGCCGAGCAGGAGTTCTGCCGGTATGCATTCGGGAGGAAGAGAATGACCGTATCCAAGCTCAAAACCTTTGGCGTTGCCGCCATCGCCGCCGTCGCTCTGGCGGGCGTGGCGCAGGCGCAGCCCAAATCGCTGACGCTCGGCACCGCCTCGGTGGGCGGCACCTACTTTATTTACGGCGGCGTGGTGGCCACGCTGGTGACAGAAAAGACCGGCATCAACGTCTCGACCCAGCAGACCCAGGGTCCGAACCAGAACCTGCTTCTGGTCGACAGCAAGGCCATCGAACTTGGCATGGTCACCATGGGTGTGGCGCTGCACGGCTACAACGGCACCGGCTGGGCAAAAGGCAAGAAGTACAACAACGTTCGCGCCCTTTTCCCGATGTATGATACGCCGTTCCATTTCATCACGACCGACAAGACCGGGATCACCTCGGTCAAGCAGATGGACGGCAAGAATGTCGGCGTCGGCCCGAAGGCCGGCACTCCGGGCACCTATTTTCCGCTGATGTTCGAAGCGCTGGGCATCAAGCCGACAATCCGCAATGGCGGCGCCTCTGACATGGCGAGCCAGCTGGGCGACGGCCTGCTGGATGTCTTCGCCTTTGCCGCCGGCGTGCCGATCTCCGCTTACTCGGAACTCGAAGCGCAGCGTCCGGTCAAGTTCATCACCTTCACCGATGAAGAACTCAAGATCCTGCAGGAGAAGATCCCCGAACTGTCTCCGTCGGTGATTCCGAAGAACACCTACAAGACGCTGACCGAGGATCACAAGACGGTCGGTCTCTACAACTTCGCCATCGCCCACAAGGATCTTGACGACGACACCGCCTACAAGATCGTGAAGGCCGTGCTCGACAACAACGATGCCATGGTGAAGGGACATTCCGCTGCGAAGGAAACCCTCGCGAAGAACGCAGAGAAGAACAGCTTCCTGCCGTTCCATCCGGGCGCGGTGAAGTACTACAAGGAAAAGGGCATCGCGCTCAATCCGAAGACGATGATGTAGTCGCCGACAGGCAGTAAGGTTAAAAAAGAACCCCCGCCCTGCGATTCGACGGGCGGGGGTTTTGTTAACTGGGAGGTAAACCCGGCAAAGGTCGCAAGAGCCGCGCCGGGTCGGAGGCAGGGATGACGGAAAAGAGCATGGCCGCCGGCAACGCGGCGCATACGGCCGAGCGAATCCAGGAAGAAGCCGAGATTGGCAGCAACGCGCGCCAGTTGCGGAAATGGGAAAGCCAACTGTTCTTCTGGGGATGCGTGGCCTTCACGGTCTTCCACCTGTATGTGCTCAACGTCTACCCCATCGATCCGTGGCTGTTCCGGACCGCCCACGTCGCCTTCGGCATCTCCCTGGGCTTCATGATCTTCGCCGCCACCGCAAGACAGAAGCGCCCGGGCGTCGCCTGGTATGACTGGGTATTCATCGTCGCCAGCATCGCCTGTTTCGTATACATCTTCGACAATCTAGACGGATTGCTGTTCCGTGCCGGCGCCGCACCCACAACCTGGGACGTCGTTTTCGGCGTAATTGGCACCCTGCTCATTCTGGAGATCACCCGCCGCTCCGCCGGCCTGGCGCTGCCGATCATCTCGGTGGTGTTTCTGCTCTACTGCGTGGCGGGCCCCATCATGCCCGGTGTGCTCTATCACAAGGGTATCCGCTTCGATCACCTCTTCTCATTCATCTACTCGCTGGAAGGCGTCTTCGGACCGACGACCGCCGTTTCCTCCACATACATCATCCTGTTCATCACCTTTGCCGGCTTCCTGCAGGCGTCGAAGATCGGCGACTACTTCGTCAACTTCTCCTTCTCCCTCGCCGGAACGGCGCGGGGCGGACCGGCGAAGGTCGCCGTCATGTCGAGCGCTTTGATGGGCACGATCAACGGAACATCCGCAGGCAACGTCGCGGCCACCGGAACTTTCACCATTCCGATGATGAAGAAGGTCGGCTATCCGGCACGCAGTGCCGGCGCCATCGAAGCCGCCGCATCCACCGGCGGCCAGATCATGCCGCCGGTCATGGGCGCCGGCGCCTTCATCATGGCCGAGATCACCGGCATTCCCTACACCGACATCATGATCGCCGCCGTGATGCCGGCCCTGCTTTACTTCGTCGCGGTCTACTTCATGGTCGACAACGAAGCCAAGCGGCTCAACATGCACGGCCTGCCCCGCTCCGAACTGCCGCGTGTCGACGAGATGCTTCGCCGCGTGTTTCTGTTCATCCCCCTGATCGTCCTCATCGGCGGCCTGGTCCTGAACTACTCGGTGATCCGCTCCGGCACCCTCGCGATGGCGAGCGCACTCGTCATCAGCTGGATCCTGCCGGACACCCGCATGGGAGCGCGGGCCGTGTTCGACGCGTTGCATCTCGGCGCCAAGGGGACGATCCAGCTCATCGCAGTATGCGCCTGCGCCGGCATCATCGTGGGCGTCATCGGCCTGACCGGCATCGGCCTGCGCTTCTCGTCGATGATCCTGGCGATCGCCGGGGAGAGCCAGTTCCTGGCCCTCGTTTTCGCCATGGCCATAGCCGTCGTCCTCGGCATGGGCATGCCGACAACGGCTGCATATGCGGTGGCGGCTTCCGTCGTGGCGCCCGGCCTCGTCAAGCTGGGAATCTCGCCGCTGGTCGCCCACATGTTCGTCTTCTATTACGCGGTGCTTTCGGCGATAACCCCGCCGGTAGCACTCGCCGGTTACGCGGGTGCAGCCATCGCGGGCAGCGACCCGATGAAGACCTCAGTGACATCCTTCATCTACGGTCTCGCTGCCTTCATCGTCCCGTTCATGTTCTTCTACAGCCCGGCCCTGCTGGCGCAGGGTGACTGGGTGCAGATCGTGCATTACGGGGCGACGGCCTGTATCGGCGTCTACCTGCTCGCCGGCGCCCTGCAATCCTGGTATTTCGGCAGGATCGCAACGCCGCTGCGGGTGGTGCTGTTCGCCGGGTCCCTGCTGCTCATCTACGGTGGCGTAATGACCGACCTGGCCGGCCTTGCCATTGCAATCGGCGTGGGCCTCTGGCAGCAATTCAGCCGCAAGGCGAAATAGGCCGCAGGCCGCGCCAAACAGAAAGCCGCCGGGCAACCGGCGGCTTTTTTGTCGCATGGATCAGGTCGGGAGGACCGCTCAGTCGTCGGTGACGAGATTCAACCCAAGCAGCAGGGCGCGGACTTCCTGCCGCGCCGCAGCCTGGGCCATGTTGATCCCGCCGCCGGCGCGGTCGAGATCCATCAGGGTCAGGCCCGACAGGAACAGCTCGCGGAAGATCACCCGCTCCGACAGGCCGGGCAGGAAGCGGAAGCCGATCCGCTTCTCCAGCGACTTAAGCACATGCCCGACATTGCGCTTGTTGCGCGCATCCAGATGGGAGAGGCGGTTGCGGATCACCACCCAGTCGACGCTCTGGCGGTCGCGGGCAAAGCGCTGCTTGCGCTGCTCCCAGACCATCACGGCATAACGGCTCGGCTTCAGCACCCGGAGCGTGTCCGGATCGACGGTCGCCAGCAGGTCGACGTCGATGAAGCTGTCGTTGACCGGCGTGATCAGCAGATCGGCATAGGAATGCCCCAACCGCGACAGATGGCTGTCGCTGCCCGGACAGTCGATGATGATGAAGTCATGCGCCGGCGACAGGCCGGCAATGGCGGCGGCCAGCCGTTCGGCCTCGTCGGCCTCGGCCTCGGATTTCAGCGGCCGGTCGCTCTCGGGCACCACGACATACTCGGGCATGGGCAGCCGCAGACCATTCCGCTCCATGAAGGCTTTGCGGTTTTCCAGGTAGCGGGTCAGGGTGCGCTGCTTGGCGTCCAGGTCGATCGCCGCCACGCGGCCGCCCTCCAGCAGCAGACCCGTCATGATATGCATGGTAGTGGTCGACTTGCCGGAGCCGCCCTTCTCGTTGCCGACAACGATGATGCGTGCCCGTGACCGGGGCGACGCGGCGGGGCCCGTCTGCGGGACCGCCTGAACCGGGACAACCATGACCAACTCCGCTGAACCTGCCGCTTGGTATTACAGAAGACCCAGGCTGCGCAACTCGGCCATCAGTTCGGGCGGCATTTCCGCCGCCCCCTTCCCCAGCGCCGTAATATCCGGCGGCGCATCCTCGGCCTCCAGGTAGCGCCAGCCCTGATGCGGCCGCCGCGGCAGCGGCAGCACCGGGATCAGCTCCGTCTTCATGACGATGCCACAATGGGGGCCCTTGTTTTCCAGCACGGCCTCTTTCAGCCCCACGATCGGGCAGCGGGCGGCAATGTACCCCTTCACGATCCAGTACAGCGAACCGCCGGCCAGCACCTCCTCCGCCCGCTTCGGCATATGCCGCGTGTAATGGGTGAAGGTTTTGGTCCGGCGCGCCTTCATGCGCTGGCGGAAATGGTCGAGGCTCTCGATCCCGACCGCGACCTTCAGCAGATGAACGGGCAAGGCAGGCTCACAGACACTTGGACTTCAGCGCCTTGGCAACGCGCGATACCGGCGGCCGGCCCAGCCGGTCGGAAATCCACCAGGCAGTCTGCACGAGCTTCTTGAGATCGATTCCGGTCTCGATCCCCAGTCCGTCGAGCATATAGACCATGTCCTCGGTGGCGACATTCCCGGTTGCGCCCGGGGCATAAGGGCAGCCGCCAAGGCCGGCAACCGATGCATCATGGCGGGTGACGCCGCATTCAAGCGCGGCGAGCGTATTGGCCAGGGCCTGGCCATAGGTGTCGTGGAAATGCCCCCCCAGAACCTCCAGCGGCACGTCCCGGGCGCAGGCTTCGATGGCGGCCCTGATCTTGCCGGGCGTGCCGACGCCGATGGTGTCGCCCAGGGCGATGTCGTGGCAGCCGAGGTCGTACATCTGCTTCACGACCCTGGCCGTCTGCTGCGGCGCGATCTCGCCCTCGAAGGGGCAGCCGACCGCGACCGAGACGAAGCCGCGCACCTTGACGCCGTCGCGCTGCGCCGCTTCGACCACGGGGCGGAAGCGTTCGATGCTTTCCTCGACGCTGCAATTGATGTTCCGGCGCGAGAAGCTTTCGCTGGCAGCGGCAAAGATGCCGATCGCCTCGGCCCCGGCCGCGCGTGCCGCCTCGTAACCCTTCATGTTCGGCGTCAGCACCTGGTAGGTTACGCCGGGCCGGCGCTTAAGCTGCGCCATCACCTCGTTATGGTCGCCCATCTGGGGCACCCATTTCGGCGACACGAAGCTGGTCACCTCGACATGCGTGATGCCGCAATCGACCAGCCGGTCGATCAGCTCGATCTTGACGTCGGCGGGCACGACGCCGGGTTCATTCTGCAGGCCGTCGCGCGGCCCTGCTTCCCACAGGGTGATGCGGCCGGGTAACGCCATGTCAGCCCTCCACCTCGAAGCCGAGCAGGACGGCGCTTTCCGGGACCTGATCGCCGGCGCTGAACAGCAGCTTGGCCACCACGCCGCGCGCCGGCGCCGTGATGGTATGCTCCATTTTCATCGCCTCGATGATCATGAGCGCCTGCCCCTTTTCCACCTTGGCGCCCTCGGAGACCAGCACCTGGACAACCTTGCCCGGCATCGGTGCCGTCAGCTGCCCGCCCGCGGCCTCGTCGGTGTCGCCCGCCCGGCGCGGATCGACCAGCGTCAGGCGGTGCGTCCGGCCCGGCAGCAGGATCGTCAGCTCGTCGCCGAGGCGCACGATCCCCGCTTTCACGCGGCGACCATCCAGCACGGCCTCCAGGGTTCCGTCCGATCCCATGGAGCCCTCGGCGACAAGGCTGCCTTCGGGCCCGATGATCCTGAGCTCGTCGTCGGGCAGGTATTCCACGCGGCAATGCCTGTCTTCGTCGCGCTCGCGGAAGATCAGTTCGTCCATGCCGGAATCATTCAGCCGCCAGCCGTTCACCTCGGCCCAGGGTGACCACGGGTCGCCGGCCGTCGTGGCCTTGACCTCCGCCCGGCGCTGCAGCGTCACCGCCAGCGCTGCCAGTGCCAGCACTTCCGGCGGTGCCGGCTCCTGCTGCGGAATCAGGTCGGCGCGGAAACGGTCGATGAAGCCGGTATCCAGATCGCCTTCGGCGAAAGCCGGATGCCCCGCCAGCGCCATGAGGAACGCGGTATTGGTGGTGACGCCAGCGATCTGGTATTCGCCCAGAGCCTGACGCAGGCGACGCAGCGCCGATTTGCGGTCCTGGTCCCAGACGATCAGCTTGGCGATCATCGGATCGTAGAATGGCGTCACCGCGTCGCCCTCGCGCACACCAGTATCGACCCGCACATACGCATTCTCGTCCGGCGCACGCAGGCGGTGCAGCGTGCCGACGGACGGCAGGAAATTCTTCACCGGATCCTCGGCATAGACCCGCGCCTCGACCGCATGGCCCTGGATGGCCAGCTGGTCCTGGGCCAGCGGCAACGTCTCGCCGGCGGCGACCCGCAGCTGCCATTCGACCAGATCCTGTCCGGTGATCATCTCGGTGACCGGATGTTCGACCTGCAGGCGGGTATTCATCTCCATGAAATAGAAGCGGTCCGGCTTCAGGCCTTCGGAAACATCGGCGATGAACTCGACCGTGCCGGCGCCGGCATAGCCGATGGCCTTGGCGGCGGCGACGGCCGCGTCGCCCATGGCCTTGCGCATCTCCGCCGGCATGCCCGGCGCAGGTGCCTCTTCCAGCACCTTCTGGTGGCGCCGCTGCACCGAGCAGTCGCGCTCGAACAGATGCACGGCATTGCCGTGATTGTCGGCGAAGACCTGGATTTCGATATGACGCGGCTTGACCAGGTACTTTTCGAGCAG
Organism: Ferrovibrio sp.; assembly: GCF_035304305.1. GTDB lineage: Bacteria > Pseudomonadota > Alphaproteobacteria > Ferrovibrionales > Ferrovibrionaceae > Ferrovibrio. Next base: position 18,883 of record NZ_DATGQG010000114.1, on the reverse strand, counting down.
GACCTTCTCGTCGCCGAAAGCATTAGCCGCTTCGCGCTGTGCGCCGGACAGCGCCGCGGCAAAATCCTTCGCCGCATCGACCCGGCGCATGCCCTTGCCGCCGCCGCCGGCCACCGCCTTGATCAGCACCGGATAGCCGATCCGTTCGGCTTCCTTCGCCAGCAGCTCGGGTGACTGGTCGTCGCCATGATAGCCCGGCACGACCGGCACGCCGGCCTTCTCCATGAGTGCCTTGGCGGCGCCTTTCAGGCCCATCGCCTCGATGGCGCCTACCGGCGGCCCGATGAAGACGATGCCGGCACCGGCGCAGGCGCGGGCGAAACCGGCATTCTCGGACAGGAAGCCGTAACCCGGATGGATGGCCTCGGCGCCAGTGGCCTTCGCCGCGGCGATGATCTTCTCGGCCACCAGATAGCTTTCGCGCACGGCCGCCGGGCCGATATGCACCGCTTCATCGGCCATGGCGACATGCCGTGCGCCGGCATCGGCGTCGGAATAGACGGCAACGGTGGCGACACCCATCCGCCTGGCCGTGCGGATGACCCGGCAGGCGATTTCACCGCGATTGGCAATCAGGATCTTGCGAAACACGTGGCGCCTCCGGCTCAGCTGGCCCAGTTCGGCTTGCGCTTGTCGAAGAAGGCGGCAAGCCCCTCCTGCCCCTCCGGGCTGGCGCGCCGGTCGGCAATGTTCTGCGCGGTGAAGGCCATCAGTTCCTCGTCCACCCGGGCCCGCGCCACGCGCTCGACCAGGATCTTGGAATCACGGATGGCGCCCGGCGCACCCTGCAGCAGGGCCGCAATCACTTCGGCACCGCGGGTTTCCAGCGCGCCGGCATCAGCCACCACTTCATGCACCAGGCCGATGCGGCAGGCTTCCGCGGCGTCGAAGCGCTCGCCGGTGAGGAAATAGCGGCGCGCCTGCCGCGCGCCGATGGCAGCCACCACATAGGGCGAGATGGTCGCCGGCGTCAGCCCGAGACGGACTTCCGTCAGGGCAAATTTCGCATCCTGCGTGGCGACGACGATGTCGGCGGCCGAGGCAAGGCCGGTACCGCCGGCCATGCAGTTGCCGTGCACCAGCGCGAGCGTCGCCTGCGGCAGGTCGTTCAGGCTCCTGAGCATCCGCGCCATGGCCATCGTGCTGGCCCGGTTCTGCTCCGGCGTCGCCTGCCCCGACTTCCGCATCCAGTCCAGATCGCCGCCGGCGGAGAAGCTCCTGCCTGCTCCCTTCAGCACCACGACGCGCACATCCGCGCGACCGGCAATGTCCTTCCAGATCGCCGAAAGCCGCTGCACGACATCGTCGTTGAAGGCGTTGTGGATATGCGGCCGGTTCAGGGTGATCGTGGCAACGCCCCGTGCGTCCGTCTCGAAAAGAACGATGTCTGCTGCTCCGCTCATGTCCGTCACATCCGGAAGACGCCGAACTTCGTCGGCTGGATCGGTGCGTTATGCGCCATGCTCAGGCCCAATGCGAGCACCATGCGGGTATCGGCGGGGTCGATGATGCCGTCATCCCAGATGCGCGCCGAGGCATAGTACGGATGGCCTTGCCGGTCGTACTGCGCCCGGATCGGGTTCTTGAATGCCTCTTCCTCTTCCCTGCTCCAGGTCTTGCCCTCGGCCTCCATGCCGTCGCGCTTCACCGTCGCCAGCACGCTGGCCGCCTGTTCGCCGCCCATCACCGAGATGCGCGCATTGGGCCACATGAAGAGCAACCGCGGCGAGAAGGCCCGGCCGCACATGCCGTAATTGCCCGCGCCGTAGGAGCCGCCGATGATCACGGTGAATTTCGGCACATTGGCACAGGAAACAGCCGTCACCAGCTTGGCGCCATCGCGGGCGATTCCGCCGGCCTCGTATTTCTTGCCGACCATGAATCCGGTGATGTTCTGCAGGAACAGCAGCGGGATGCCGCGCTGGCAGCAGAGCTCGATGAAATGCGCACCCTTCAGCGAGCTTTCCGAGAACAGGATGCCGTTATTGGCAACGATGCCGATCGGATAGCCGTGGATGCGGGCAAAGCCGCAGACCAGCGTGGTGCCGTAGAGCTTCTTGAACTCGTCGAATTCCGAATCGTCGACGATGCGGGCAATGATCTCGCGGACATCGAAGGGAACGCGACCATCCTTCGGAATGATGCCGTAAAGCTCCGAGGCATTGTAGCGCGGCGGGCGCGGTTCGCGCACATCGCCCGGCACCTTCTTCACGGAATTCAGGTTGGCGACGATGCGCCGCGCCAGGCCCAGTGCATGGGCATCGTTCATGGCGTAATGGTCGCTGACGCCGGAGACGCGGGCATGGACATCGGCGCCCCCGAGCTCTTCCGCGGACACCACCTCGCCGGTGGCGGCCTTCACCAGCGGCGGGCCGGCCAGGAAGATCGTGCCCTGGTTACGCACAATGATCGATTCATCCGACATGGCCGGCATGTAGGCGCCACCTGCTGTGCAGGATCCCATGACCACGGCGATCTGGGGAATTCCCTCGGCCGACATGGTGGCCTGGTTGTAGAAGATGCGGCCGAAATGTTCCTTGTCGGGGAAGACCTCATCCCAAGTCGGCAGGTTGGCGCCGCCGGAATCGACCAGGTAGATGCAGGGCAGCCGGTTCTCGCGCGCGATCTCCTGGGCCCGGAGATGCTTCTTCACCGTCATCGGGAAGTAGGTGCCGCCCTTCACCGTCGCGTCGTTGCAGATGATGACGCATTCGCGCCCCGACACCCGGCCGATGCCGGTGATGATGCCGGCGGCCGCGATGTCGCCGCCATACATGTCCCAGGCCGCAAACTGGCTCAGTTCGAGGAACGGAGAGCCGGGATCCAGCAGCGTGCGGATGCGGTCGCGCGGCAGCAGCTTGCCGCGCGACAGATGTTTCTCGCGCGCCTTCTCGCCGCCGCCCTGCTTGATTCTGTGCACCTTGGCCTTGAGGTCGTCGACCAGGGCCTGCATATGGGCGGCATTGTCGCGGAAAGCGGCCGAGCGGGTGTCAAGTTGGCTGGTGAGCGCACTCATGCGGGGCGTCTGCTTCTGGTTCTCGGGCTGGATCAGGCTGAAGATGCCAGCCGCTTCCCCCTGCCGCAAGGCCCCTGCCCGCAAAAGGGTGCAGGCCGCGCGATCCCCTGCTAATTTCCACCTGCTATCGGCAATATCGGCAAAATCTATGGAGGAAACATGGCCCGCAATCCGTTCGACCTGAGCGGCAAGGTTGCCCTGATCACCGGCGGCAACGGCGGCATCGGTCTGGGCATGGCGGAAGGCCTGGCGGCAGCCGGCTGCGATCTCGTGATCTGGGGCAGCAACCCCGCCAAGAACACGGCCGCCGAAACGGCGCTGAAGGCTTTCGGCAAACGTGTGCTGGTCCAGAAGGTGGACGTTTCCGACGAAACGCAGGTCAATGCCGCCTTCGCCGAGGCGGTGAAGGCCATGGGCCGGATCGACGGCTGTTTCGCCAATGCGGGCGTCAGCCAGGCGCGGGCGGCTTTCCACGAACTGAGCACGGCCGAATGGCGCCGCGTCATGTCGGTCAATCTCGATGGCGCCTTCTTCACGCTCCGCGCCGCCGCAGCGCATATGGTCGAGCGCTCGAAGAACGGCGACAAGTCGGGCGGCCGGCTCGTGGGCATGGCAAGCACCGCCGGCATCCATGGCGCGGCGCGGGCGGAATCCTACGGCGCCAGCAAAGGCGCCATGCTGGCGATGATCCGCGCCATGGCGGTAAGCATGGCCCGTTACGGCGTCACCGCGAATTCCATCCTGCCAGGCTGGATCGAGACCGAGATGACGGCGGCCGGCGTGGCGGATCCGAAATTCGCCGGCAACGTACTGCCGCGCATTCCGGTGCGCCGCTGGGGCCAGCGGCAGGATTTTGCCGGCATCGCGGTCTACCTGATGAGCGATGCCAGCCAGTACCACACCGGCGATTCCATCGTGATCGACGGCGCCTACACGATTTTCTGACGCACCGTCTTCACCTGCAGCCACTGCATGCGCAGCACGCCGGCGAGGATGAGAATCCCGCCGGCGACCTGCTGCAGCGTCACGCCGGCGTCGAAGAATACTGCCGCGACCAGAACGGCGAAGACCGGCGCCAGGCTGGTATAGAGTGTCGCCACCGGCACGCCGACATGGCTGACGCCGTAATTCCACAGCACGATTGCAATTCCCGCACCGCCGATGCCGACCCAGGCGAGCATGCCGAGCGCGGCTGACGACGGCATGGCAGCGGGCAGGCGCTGCGGCTGCAAAACGGCCAACAGCAGAAACAGGCTGCAGATCAGCAGGCCACCTGCCAGAGACGTGAGGAACGTCACGCGCATCTGGCTCCACCCCAGTGAACCGAGCCAGCTCTGGGCGCGGATCGAGTACCAGCTCCAGCTCACCATCGCGAGCACGAGCAGCGCCTCGCCGAAATAGGGAATCTCTCCCGACACGGCAGCACGGCCGCGGACGGCGTCCATCGCCACGAGGCTGGCCCCGATTATGGCCGCGATGGCCGCCGGCCAGAAACCCCGCGCCAGCGGCGCGCGCAGCAGCAGCTTCGACAGCAAGGCGGCCACCAGCGGGCTGCAGCTCATCACGATGGCGGCCCGCACGGGGTCGGACAGCATGACGCCGACCGTGTAGCAGATCGAGAACAGCGCCATCCCGAAGCCCAGCGGGAAGACCCGCCCCCAGGGCACCGGCGCCGCGAAGGGCGACCGACGGTCATAGGCGAGCGCCAGACCGAACAGCAGTGGTGCCGGAATCAGATACCGGATCGCCGACACGAAATACGGGTCCAGATGTCGGGTGGCCAGCGCATAGGTCATCGGGATCATCGCGCCCCATAACAGGGCTGTGGCGATGAGTCCGGTTGACGCGAGCAGACTGCCGCCCGCGGGTTGAGGGTTCATGACCGCTCAGACCGGAGCGGTCAGCCAGCGGTCGATATGATCGATGCGGTCCGAACCCCAGAACATCTCGCCGTCGACGATGAAGGTTGGCGTGCCGAAGGCCTTGGCCTGCACCGCCTCGGCGGTGGCATCCAGCACCTGCTGCCGGGCGGCCGCATCCTCGGCGGCAGCGGCGATCTCGCTTTCGGGAATGCCCAGCGCCGTCACGAGGCCGGCGAGATGCTCCGGCCTGGCAATGTCCCTGCCCTCGCCCCAGTATTGCCGGAACGCCGCCTTGGCGAAGGCAACGGCCTTCGCCTTGTCCTGCGCCTTCAGGCGATAGAACAGCAGCCGCGGCAGCTTGGCGTCGGTCGGAAACGGTTCAGGCGTGGTCACGATCGGCAGCCCGGCGAATTTTGCCGAGCGGGTCCAGTCGCGCATCATATGCGCCATCTTGTCCTTCGGTATCGGCGCGCGGTCGGGAATGGCCTTCCAGAGGTGCCCCAGCGAGATCGGCCGCCAGTCGACTTCGCGGCCGTGCTTCTGCGCCACCGGCTCGATGAGGTTCGCGCCGATATAGGCGTAAGGCGAAGGGAAATCCCAGTAGAAGACGATCGGATTGGCCATGGGAGACGTCCTTTTTTTTATTTGTCGTTGCCGAAGTCTGCGATCACCAGCCGCCGCGCGTCAGCCAGCGGTCGATCATGTCGAGGCGATCGGCGCCCCAGAATCCCTCGCCGTCCACGAAGGTGAAGGGCGAGCCGAAAACGCCGCGCTTGTGGATCGCATCTTCCGTGGCCTCGCGCAGCCTGGCCTTGATCTCGGCCGACTCGATGCCCTGCATGAAGGCCGCGCGGTCGACGCCCAGACCGGCTGCGATATCGCCGATCAGATCGGGGGCGGAGATGTCCTTGTCTTCGACGAAGAAGGCCGTATAGACCGCCTTGATGAACAGTACCGCCTTGTCGGGTGCGTTCTGCTGCAACCAGTAGACGCCGCGGGCCGCCGCCTGGGTCGGCAGCGGAAATTTCGACGGCATGTTGAAGGGGATGTTATGCTCGCGCGCCGAGCGGGCGAAATCCTTCTTCGAATACTCCCCCTTCAGCGGATACTCAGTCAGCGGCTGCGAGCCGGCAACCTTGAAGACGGCGCCGAGCAGCATCGGCTTCCACTCCACGCCGCGGCCGTGCTTCGCTGCGATCTGGTCGATGCGCATGGCGGCGACATAGCCGTAGGGCGAGGAAAAATCGAAATAGAATTCCAGCGGGGCAGGCATATGCGTCTCCTCCTTCTTTTTACCTGTTCAGTTATTGCTTATCCTATTCGAATCCGAAAGCGCGACGAATGCCGCCCAGCAAGGGGTGTTCCTCCGGCTCCAGTTCGATACCGACGGACGTGATCCGCTCGTCGCGCACCTCGCGCACCACCAGTTCCACCGGCCCGTGGCGCAGACGGTCGCCCACCACGGCACGGAGCCGCAGCCGGCGACGCATATAGACGCCGATCGGCTCGTTGCGATCCTTCTCCTCGACCGGAAGGCCGTAGAGTACGGCCACTTCGCCCATCAGCGTATCGCCGGACAGCACGAATTCGCCGAAAACCTCCTCTCCGCGCTCGCGCTTCCGGCGGCGGCGTTCCGATTCCCTGCGGGCGGAGAACAGCCGGTCGAGCGGGAAGAACTGTTCCGGCGGCGCCAGGACCAGCAGATGATCGCCGGCTTCCAGTTTCTCGATCCTGGTGCGGTCGACCAGCGCCCCCTCCCGAATCACCGCCATGATGCGGCAGCGTCGCGGCAGAGGCAGCTCGGCGAACCGGTAGCCCAGCGCCGGCGCCTCCTTCTCGACGCGGTAGCTGGCAATGTCGCGATCCAGTGTGGCGCCCGAGAAGTCGATATCGGTACGCGTCGCCGCCTCGGGTCGCGGCGGCAGCTCCAGGCCGAAAAAGCGCGCCACGGGACCGATGGTCCAGCCCTGCACGGTCAGCGAGGCCAGCACGCAGCAGAAGGCGGTGGTGACATAGAGCTCGGCATTGGGAAGCTCTGCCAGCACCGGGATGGTGGCGAGGAAGATCGGCACGCCGCCCCGCAGGCCGATCCATGAGATGAAGCCGATCTCGCGCCACGTGTAGCGGAACGGCAGCAGGCAGGCCACCACGGTCAGCGGGCGGGCGATAAGGATGAGGGCAAACGCGACAATGCCGCCGCCCATCGCATAGGGCGTCATCGCTTCGGGGGTCATGAGCAGCCCGAGCAGGAGGAACATGACGATCTGGCTCAGCCAGCTCAGCCCGTCATAGAAGCGCAGGATCACCTGGGCGCCGCGATGCCGCCGGTTGCCCAGCACCAGTCCCGCGACATAGACGCCCACGAACCCCGAGGCGTTGATGAAATTGGCGCCGGAGAAGATCAGCAGCGCCGCCGCCATGGCCACGATGGGATACAGACCGCCCGCCACCGGTACGCGGTTGAACAAAGCCACCAGCAGGAAGCCGCCGACCACCCCGACCACGAGGCCGCCGACCATCTGCGCCAGAAAGAGCCCGATCAGTTCGAGCGTCTCCGGCGGATGGCCGAGCCGGATCAGTTCCACGCAGGCCAGGGTCAGGAAGATGGCCATCGGGTCGTTGATGCTGGACTCCACCTCCAGCGTGCCGCTGACCCGCTTCTGCAGCGCCATGCCCTTCATGTTGAGCAGGAAGAAGACGACGGCCGCGTCGGTCGAGCCGACGATGGCGCCGACGAGGAAGGATTCCAGCAGGCCCAGGCCCAGCGCGAAATGCGCCGCGACGCCCAGCAGGGCGGCGGTGCCGACCACGCCGGCGGTGGCAAGGACGAAGGCCGGCCCGGCCACCAGCCGCACGGTAGCAAAATTGGTCCTCAACCCGCCGTCAAAGAGGATGATGCCGAGCGCCGCGGAGCCGATCGTGTAGGTGAGCTGGTAGTCGTTGAAGACGATCCCGCCCGGCCCGCTTTCCCCGGCCAGCAGGCCAAGACCGAGGAACACCAGCAGGAAGGGAACGCCGAAACGGCTCGACGCCGAGCCGGCAAAGATGCTGACCAGGACCAACAGAGATGCAATGAAGACGATCTCATTGCCCTGGTTCACACGGTCTCCCCCGTCGGTGCGGCTCCTGTCAGGAGCCGGTCAAAGCGCGGCTGATCACCAGCCGCTGGACGTCGCTGGTGCCCTCGTAAATCTGGCAGACCCGGACATCGCGATAGATGCGCTCGACCGGAAAGTCGGCGAGATAACCGTAGCCGCCATGAATCTGGATGGCGTCCGAGCATACGCGTTCGGCCATTTCCGACGCAAACAGTTTGGCCATGCTGGCCTCTTTCAGACAGGGACGGCCGGCATCCTTCAGTCGCGCGGCGTTCAGCACCATCTGCCGGCCGGCCTCGATGCGGGTAGCCATGTCAGCCAGCCGGAAGGCGACGGCCTGATGGTTGATGATGGCCGTGCCGAAGGCCTGCCGCTCGCCGGCATAGGCCAGCGCCGCCTCAAAGGCCGCCCGGGCCATGCCGACCGCCTGGGCGCCGATGCCGATGCGGCCGGATTCGAGATTGGCCAGCGCGATGCGGTAACCCTCTCCCTCCTCACCCAGCAGGACGTCGTCGCCGACCACCAGATCGTCGAAGACGATCTGGCAGGTATCCGAGCAATGCTGGCCCAGCTTGCTCTCCACGCTGGCGACCTTGTAGCCGGGTGTGTCGGTCGGCACGACGAAACAGGAGATGCCCCGCTTGCCCTGCCCGGGGTCGGTGACCGCGAAAACCAGCGCCACCCTGGCGATCGAGCCCGAGGTGATGAACTGCTTCACGCCGTTGATGACCCATTTGTCGCCATCGCGCCGCGCCCGCGTCCTCAGCGCCGAGGCATCCGAGCCGGCCTGCGGCTCGGTCAGGCAGAAGGCCCCGATCCATTCGCCGCGCGCCAGCGGCTTCAGGTAACGCTCCTTCTGCTCCTGGCTGCCGTAGCGCAGCAGCGCCGCACAGACCGGGGAATTGTTGACCGACATGATGGTGCTGACCGCGCCGTCACCGGCGGCGATCTCCTCCAGCGCCAGCACATAGGCGACGAAATCGGCGCCCGCGCCGTCCCATTCCTCCGGCACACCCATGCCCATCAGGCCGAGCCGGCCCATCTCTCGCAGCAGGTCCAGCGGCGGCTGACCGCTGCGGTCGCGTTCCGCCGCGCCTGGCGCCAGACGCTCACGGGCGAAATCGCGGGCCATGTCGCGGATCATCTGCTGCTCTTCGGTCAGCATGGCATGTCCTTCCCGGGTTACTGGAGCTGTCACTTGTTCGGACGGTCGGCGGTTGACGGCTTTTCCGGCTCGCCGATCCGCAGCGTCGCGACCGTCGCCACAGCGCGTTCCGGCGTCATCTTCTCGCCGGCCGCGGCACAGTAGACGCCATCCAGGCGCAGGGGCCCCTCCGAAAGCGGCACGTCCTTCGAGCTGCCCCTGCCGTCCGGGCCGGCATACAGGCCGGTCGCCACGCACTGCCGGGCGCCCAGCTCGAAACGCCGCGCCACGGCCATGCCGCTGGCGGTCGGCGTGTTGTGTGCCTCGGGCTCGAGCGCCTGGGGGCTCGGCGCCTCCAGCCCCTTCAGGATGGTGCCGGCGAATTTCATGAGATCGATCGGGCCGCTCAGGTAGTGATCATCGCCGCGCAGGTCGCGCAGCACGACGATGGCAAAAGCGCCGCCCGGCTGCTGCGCGCGCCAGAAATAGCGCTCGACCCGGTAGCCCAGCGGTCCGCTGAACCCTTCCGCCAGATGGGGCGTGGCCGCCAGATGCTCGGCTGCCCACTCCACCTTGCGGCTGTCGGGATCGATCGGAGACCAGCGCGCGTCTTCGTCGGCGGCCAGCGCCGGCGCCGCCAGAAACGGCAGGATCAGCAGTGTCTGGGCGAACCGCTTCACTTGGTTTCCTCGAAGATCTCGCGGCCGATCAGCATGCGGCGGATTTCCGAGGTGCCGGCGCCGATTTCGTACAGCTTGGCATCGCGCAGCAGGCGTCCGGTCGGATAGTCGTTGATATAGCCGTTGCCGCCGAGGATCTGGATCGCATCCAGTGCGATCTTGGTCGCCTTTTCGGCCGCGAAGAGAATGGCGCCGGCGGCGTCCTTGCGCGTGGTCTGGCCGCGGTCGCAGGCCTTCGCCACGGCATACACATAGGCGCGCGCGGCATTCATCTCGGTATACATGTCGGCGACCTTGCCCTGGATCAGCTGGAAGGTGCCGATCGGCGCGCCGAACTGCTTGCGCTCATGGATATACGGCAGCACCACGTCCATCGCGGCCTGCATGATGCCGAGCGGTCCCGCCGCCAGCACGGCGCGCTCGTAATCGAGGCCGCTCATCAGCACGTTGACGCCCTTGCCGACCTGGCCCAGCACGTTCTCTTCAGGCACTTCGCAATCCTGGAAGACCAGTTCGCCGGTATCGGAGCCGCGCATGCCCAGCTTGTCGAGCTTCTGCGCCGTCGAGAAGCCCTTGAAACCCTTCTCGATCAGAAAGGCGGTGATGCCGCGCGGACCGGCATTCGGATCGGTCTTGGCATAGACCACCAGGACATCGGCCGTGGGGCCGTTGGTGATCCACATCTTGTTGCCGTTGAGGATGTAGCGGTCGCCCTTCTTCTCCGCGCGCAGCTTCATCGACACCACGTCGGAGCCGGCATTCGGCTCGCTCATGGCGAGTGCGCCAAGATGCTCGCCCGAAATCAGCTTCGGCAGATAGCGCTTCTTCTGCTCGGGCGTTCCGTTGCGGCGGATCTGGTTGACGCAGAGATTGGAATGCGCGCCATAGGACAGGCCGACCGATGCCGAGCCGCGGCTCACCTCCTCCATCGCCACGCAATGCTCGAGATAGCCGAGCCCGCTGCCGCCGAATTCCTCCTCCACGGTGATGCCATGCAGGCCAAGATCACCCAGCTTGGTCCAGAGATCGCGCGGGAACTCGTTGGTCCGGTCGATTTCCTCGGCACGCGGCGCAATTTCGCTGTCCACGAAACCGCGAACCGTCTGACGCAACATGTCAGCCGTTTCGCCGAGGTCGAAATCGAGAGTCGGATAGGTATTGGCGAGCATCACGTTTTCCTTGTTTCGGACGGACGATTTTAACGGACCGGCGCGGTCGACGCAGCATTCCGCGGCGCATCGGCGCGCCCCAGGACGCACATCATGGTGGCAAGGCCGGTGGCACAGTGGATGGTTTTGCCGGCATTCTCGCCGAATACGTCGAATGCCACGATGGTCAGCGTACGGCCATGCCGGGTGACCTGTGCCCGCGCCCGGATCAGGTCGCCATCGGCAGGCGCCATCAGGTTGATCTTGTATTCGACAGTCAGCACCGTGGAATCCGCGGGAAACAGGCTGAATGCGGCGTAACCGGCGGCAGAGTCGGCGATCATGCCGACGATGCCGCCATGGACGAAGCCGTGCTGCTGCAGGATCTCGCGCCGCCGCGGCAATTCGACCTCGCAGAGGCCCGGCCACACCACCGTCAGCCGTGCTCCGATGTGCTCCATCGCCGGCTGGCGGCCGAAGCTGTCGCGGACCCGCGCCTCGTAATCGGGATCCTGCGGCTTGAACTCGGGAATGGCATTCATGCCGCTACTCCTTTCGGCACCGCCGGCGCAATGTTGAAGGTGGAGGGGATCCGTTTCACGAAAGCCGGCCAAGCCTGGGTCATGAGCCGCAGGGTTTCGACATAGCGCTCCGTCATGGCCGCCTCCTCCGCTGATGCAGAATTCTTAACGCCGGAAGGCCGATAGGGAAAATCAATTGTCTTTATAAAGGAAATAGGTTTTCTCTATATCCATGAACCTCACCCTGATCCGCTATTTCATGGCTGTGGCGGAAACCGGCAGTTTCACGCGCGGCGCGGAGCGTGCCAGCGTCAGCCAGCCGACCCTTTCGGCCGGGATCAAACGGCTGGAGGCCTCGCTCGGCGCGCCCTTGTTCGAACGCAACCGCGGCGCCCAGCTCACGCCGGCCGGCGCCCGTTTCCTGCCCCGCGCCCGGCTGCTGCTGCAGGAATGGACCGCCGCCCGGCGCGAATTGCGGCAGGCGCGCCCCGCACGGCAGCGCTTGCGGCTCGGCTACATCCCCGGCCTGCCCGGCGCCCGGCTGGCCAAGCTGCTGGGCAGCTTCGCCGCCGCCCATCCCGATATCGCGCTAGAAACGCTGGAAGCCTCTCCGGCAGCCCTGAGCCGCCGGCTGGATCTCGGACGCATCGAGGCGGCCATCCTGGTTCTCGAGCCCGACCATGACGAGCGCTGCCTGCCGCTGTACCGCCAGCGCTACGTGCTCGGCGTTCCGGCCGGCCATTCCCTGTCCCGTCGCAGCAGCGCCCGGGTGGCGGACCTGCAGGACCAGCCCTTCGTGATCCGTCCGCACGCCGAGGTCATGCCGGCGGCCGAAAAGCTGTTCGCCAGTCAGAATGTGCGGCCGCGCATCGTCGGCCGGGTGGAAGACGACAGCGGCCTGCTGACGCTGGTCTCGGCGGGCATCGGCCTCGCCATCCTGCCGGACTGGCTGGTCAGCGACAGCATCGCCGTCGTGTCGCTGCCGGAGCTGCGCGACACCCATCGCATCGGGCTGGTCTGGCGCAATGCCGAGGACGAAGCGGTTGGGCAGCTGCGCGACTTCGCCGCCGCGCATGACTGGAATGCCGCCTCACCGCATCCGGTGATCGGCCACTAGGTCAGAGTACCGGATCGGTCAGAGTACGGGACCGCCGCGTTCGGGAAAGCCTTCCACCACCGGGCCGAACTGGCCGGTCTGCGGGTCACGTACCAGCAGGCGGCCGCTGGCGACGCCGAAATAGGCGCCATGCAGTTCCAGCTTGCCGCGCTCGACCAGGATGCGCACGCAGGGAAAGGTCATCAGGTTGCGCAGGCTGAGCTCGACGGAGGCGAATTCCAGCCGGCGCAGATAGTCAGGATCCTCGGGCTGCCGGGGGCCGAGCAGTTCCGCCGCCGGCGCAATCTGCGACATCCAGCGGCCGATGAAGTCGCCGGGCGAAAGCGGCTCCTGATCGTCGGCGAAAGCGCGGATGCCGCCGCACAGCGCATGGCCGAGCACCACGATATGCTTCACCCGCAAGGCCTGGACGCCGAATTCCAGCGCGGCGCTGGTGCCATGCTGGTTCTCGTCCGGCGCATAGGCCGGCACGATATTGGCGACGTTCCGCACCACCAGCAATTCGCCGGGCGCGGCGTCGAAAATCACCTCCGGCGAGACGCGGGAATCGACACAGCCGATCACCATGATCTCGGGCTTCTGCCCCTTCTCCGCCAGCATCTCGTAACGCGAGCGCTCGCCGGTGAAGCGCCCCCCAAGGAAGGCGCGGTACCCCCTGCTCAGCCTTTCGGGAAACATCATCACTCCTGGGTCTTGAGCCACTGGCCCATTGCGCCGTCGGCATGATCCTGGGCATCGACGATGGCGACGGCACTCATGTTCACCACACCGCGTACTGAGACGTTGCGCGACACGATATGGGCCGATTTGGCCATACCCATGAGAATGGGACCGACATAGAAACCCTGGTCGATCTGCCGCACCAGGTTGGCGGCGATGTTGGCCGCATCCAGATTGGGCATGATCAGCAGGTTGGCCGAGCCGCGCAGCTTGCCGTCGGGCAGCAGCTTGTCGCGGATCGCCTCCGAGACAGCGGCGTCGGCCTTCATCTCGCCCTCGATCTCGATATCGGGCAGCAGTTCCTGCAGGCGCTGCACGGCGTCGCGCATTTTGCGGGAGGACGGCGTCGGCGCGCTGCCGAAATTGGAATGCGACAGTAGCGCGATCTTCGGCACCAGGCCGAAACGCCGCACTTCCTCGGCCGCCAGCCGGGCGATGGCGACGATCTCGTCGGTGGTCGGATCGAAATTCACGTTGCTGTCGGCAATGAACAGCATGCCCTGCGGCAGCACGAGCAGCTGCATCGCCGCCGGCAGCTCCGCACCGGGGCGCAGGCCGATGACGTCGTTGATATGCGGCAGATGCTGCTCGAACTGGCCGATGGCGCCGCAGAGCATCGCATCCGCCTCGCCGCGATGCACCGCCATGGCGGCGATCACCGTGGTGTTGGTGCGGATGATGGTACGCGCATCGTCCGGCGCGATCCCCTTGCGCTTCATCAGCGCCAGATAGCCCGTCCAGTATTCTGTATAGCGGTCATCGCGCTCGGGATCGATCAGCTCGATATTCTCACCGATCCTCAGCCGCAGGCCGAGGCGCTTGATGCGGTTCTCGACGACGGCGCGGCGGCCGATCAGGATCGGCGACGCCAGCTTTTCGTCCAGCACGATCTGGGCGGCGCGCAGCACGCGCTCGTCCTCGCCCTCGGCATAGATCAGCCGCATGGGCCGGCGGCGGGCGCGCTCGAAGGTCGGCCGCATCACGAAACCGGTGCGATAGACGAAGCGTTCCAGGCTGTGGCGATAGGCGTCCAGATCGGCGATCGGCCGCGTCGCCACGCCGCTATCCATGGCCGCCTTCGCCACGGCCGGCGCGATCTGCAGGATCAGGCGCGGGTCGAAGGGTTTCGGGATGAAGTATTCCGGGCCGAAACTGAGCTGCTCGTCGGCGCCATAGGCGCGGGCGACGATGTCGGAGATCTCGGCCAGCGCAAGATCGGCAATCGCGCGCACCGCCGCCAGTTCCATCGCCGTGTTGATCGTCGTGGCGCCGACATCCAGCGCGCCGCGGAACAGGAACGGGAAGCAGAGGACGTTGTTGACCTGGTTCGGATAGTCCGACCGGCCGGTCGCCATCACCACGTCGGGCCGCACCTGCTTCGCCACTTCGGGCAGGATTTCCGGAGTCGGGTTGGCCAGCGCGAGGATCAGCGGCCTGGGCCCCATCTTGGCGACCATCTCGGGCTTGAGCACATTGGCCGCCGAGAGGCCGAGGAAGACGTCGGCGCCGGCAATGGCATCACCCAGGGTGCGATGGTTGGTCGGACGGGCATAGCGCGCCTTGAACTCGTCCATCTGCTCGGTGCGGCCTTCATAGACCACGCCGACGATGTCGGTGACGACGATGTTCTCGCGCTTCACGCCCAGTTCGACCAGCAGGTCGAGGCAGGCCAGTGCCGCCGCGCCGGCGCCGGAGGCCACCAGCCGGACATCCTCGATCTTCTTGTCCACCACGCGCAGGCCGTTGAGGATCGCAGCCGCCACCGTGATGGCGGTGCCGTGCTGGTCGTCGTGGAAGACCGGGATCTTCATGCGCTCGCGCAGGGCGCGCTCGACGATGAAGCATTCCGGCGACTTGATGTCTTCCAGGTTGATGCCGCCGAAGGTTGGCTCGAGCGCCGCGATGATGTCGACCAGCTTCTGCGGATCGGTCTCGTTGATCTCGATGTCGAAGACATCGACGCCGGCGAACTTCTTGAACAGGACGGCCTTGCCCTCCATCACCGGCTTGGAAGCCAGCGGCCCGATATTGCCCAGGCCCAGCACGGCGGTGCCGTTGGAGATGACGCCGATCAGGTTGCCGCGGCCGGTCAGTTCGGCCGCCTGGGCGGGATCGTCGACGATGGCATGGCAGGCGGCGGCGACGCCGGGGCTGTAGGCCAGAGCGAGATCGCGCTGGGTGGCAAGCGGTTTGGTCGGGGTGATTTCAAGTTTGCCCGGCTTCGGCAGCCGGTGATATTCCAGCGCCGCGCGGTCAAGATCGGAGGTCATCAGGAACTCTCGCCCAAACAACAGGATCGGATGGCCGGCGCGCGGAAATGCCGCCGGGGAAATCAGGCTTACAACAGCCGTAACCTGGAAGGAAGGGCAAGGGGGGCGTAAAGCCCATGGTGCGGTCGAAAAGACTCGAACTTTCACGGCCTTTCGGCCACAGCGACCTCAACGCTGCGCGTCTACCAATTCCGCCACGACCGCATTTATCGGGGGACGCGGGGGAATAGCAAATCCCGCCGCGGGGTTCAAGCCGGACCGGAGGGTTCCCGGCGCCGGTTCTGCCGGTTCTAGTCGTCCGACATGGTGTCGGTGATGGAAACCGCCACCTTCTCGCCGGAAATGACGATCTCGCCGCGGGCGATCAGCTTGTTGTTGGCGAAGATCCAGGCGTGGTCGTCGACGCTGGCATCCAGCTCGATCACCGCGCCGCGGCCGACCTTCAGCACCTGGTGAATCGGCATGGTCGCCTTGCCCAGCACCACCGAGATTTCCACCGAGACGTCATTCACCGCATTGGTGATCGCCATGCTGAACTCCTTCCACTCGCCCCTCGGGCTGCTGGCCTTCCGGACCGTCCGGCTTTAAGTAACCGGGACAGGTTAGCATGACGTTAAGGCTCCCGCCCCTCCAGATGTCCTTCCCGCCGCCCCCGACCGATATCATCGATACCCCCGCCGGCCCTGTGGAATGGGCCGTGAGCGACGCCCCTGTACCCTACGAGGCGGCGCTGGCGGCCATGGAGGCCCGGGTGGCTGCGATCCGCGAGGGCCTGGCGCCGGAACTGATCTGGCTGCTGGAACACCCGCCGCTCTACACCGCCGGAACCTCGGCCAGGGCGGCCGACCTGCTGGACCCGCGCTTCCCCGTCCATACTGCCGGCCGCGGCGGCCAGTACACCTACCACGGCCCCGGCCAGCGGGTGGTCTACCTCATGCTCGACCTCGCCCGCCGGGGGCGCGACGTGCGGGCCTTCGTCTGCCGGATGGAGGACTGGGTGATCGCCACCCTGGCCCGCTGCAACGTCCGGGGCGAGATCCGCGACGGCCGGGTCGGCGTCTGGGTGCCACGGCCCGACCAGGGCCCCGGCCGGGAGGACAAGATCGCCGCCATCGGCGTCCGGGTCCGGCACTGGGTCACCTTCCACGGCCTGAGCCTGAACGTGGACCCCGACCTCAGCCATTACGGCGGCATCGTCGCCTGCGGCATCCAGGAAACCGAGGCCACCCCCTACGGGGTCACCTCGCTGACTGATCTCGGCCTGACCGCGACCCTGCCGGAGATCGACCTGATCCTGCGCGACACGGTGGAAGCCGCCCTGCTCGGCCGCCTCGGAGACAGTTGTGAAATCGGATCGGATATCGCCGATAAGCAAAAGTAAAGGTTAAATTTTTCCCTTCCTCTTGAGATCACGCTTCTGCTGCCGGGTCAGCCCGGCCGCCGGGTCGCGGGCCGGTTTCGGCTCCATCCGCCCCGCCAGCCAGAAGACATAGACCGCGGTGAAGGCGACCACCGCGCCGCCCCCGAGCCAGCTGTTCCCCGTCGCCCACCAGGTCAGTCCGCCAAGTCCCAAAGCCCCGATATAGCAGATCGCCCACTGCCGAAAAGTAAGATTCACTTTTTCTTTTTTCTTCATGGATTAGACGGCACTTCCTCACTGCTGTCTGAAGTTTTTAACTCGTCCTGAGTTGCGCTTATTCGAGTCTTATTTTTTCCTTATCCGGCCTTAAACCGGGCTTGCAGCAGCTTAAACATGCCTATGACCGGCTGTCTCCGCCTGATCCGCTGCGGCCCAAACCATGTGTGCGCCCTGCCGCAGCAGATCATGGAACATAAATCGAACAATCCGGCCGGTCAAGTGCGGCCTTACCGGTAACCCGGCTGTCAGGTCCCCGCCTGCCCCGCCCGGGTCCGCTCATGCAGGGCAGCCACGTCGGGGGTCAGCGCCTCGCCGAAATCCTCCATCTCGTAGAACGGACGGATTTCCAGTTCGCTCGGTCCCGGCATCGGGTTCGGGCAGCGCTTCGCCCAGGCGACCGCCTCCGCCATGTCTTTCACCTGCCAGATCCAGAAGCCGGCAACCAGCTCACTGGTTTCGGTGAAGGGCCCGTCCATGACGGTCCGGGAAGTGCCGTCGAAGGCGATCCGCTTGCCCTGCGACGACGGCTTCAGCCCGTCGCCCGACAGCATGATCCCGGCATTCACCAGTTCCTGATTGTATTTCCCCATGGCTTCCAGCAGTTCGGTGGTGGGCATGATGCCCGCCTCGCTGTCCCTGGTCGCCTTCACCATCACCATCACGCGCATGTCTGTCTCCTCGGGTCTGCCGGCCACCGGAAGCGGCCGTTCTGATCCGAGGACGCCGGAGGACCGGCCGGGCCGACATCCGGATGATTTGTTTTCCAGCAGACGATTACAGCGTCGGGGTCTGGTCGAACCTGGTCGCCTCGGCGGCCAGCGCCGCCTCGTCCGGGTTGACCGGTGCGGCGTCCACGGCGGTCACCTGCGCGCCGGCCGGGCCGCTTTGCAGCTCCTTTTCCAGACTGTCCAGGCTGCCGGTCTCGCCATAGGCCAGCACCTCCACCCGGCCGTCCCGCCGGTTGCGCACCCATCCGACCAGGCCGAGCTGCTTGGCCCGACCTACCGTCCAGTACCGGAAGCCGACTCCCTGCACCCGCCCGGAAACGAAGTATCGCCTTGCCATCCTTGCCATGGCGGCAGACTAGCCAGCCGGCCGGCTCCGGGCCAGTGACTATCCGGAACCGTTCCTCCGTCTGCGGATCGCCCTAGTTTTGCCCCGGGACCCATCAGCGTGAGGGTCGTATGACAGGGCTTTGCGTGGTGAGTGCCGATGCCCAAGAGCCTGGTGAGAGAATCCTTACGGCTGCATAACCTGCCCACGGGTATCCGCTATCTTCTCACCCTGCTGCTCGGCGTCGGCGCGGTTGCCTACGTCTATGCCCTTTCGGCGACACTGGAACATCACTACATCCTGGTCGCCCCCGTGGCCGCCGCCTGTGCAGTCATTCTGAAGACGGGCGTATTCGCCTCCTTCATTACCGCCGGCCTGACCTATCTTGCCCTCGTCGAACCGCGCTGGAGCCTGGTGGACAAGACGACCAGCGGTACTGTCGGCTTTCTTGCCTACATGGTCTGCGGCTTCCTGATTTCCGCGGTGACCGATCTGCTGCATGACGCGCTGAAGGAAGCCAATCGCCTGAGCGAGGAGCGGCGGCAGATCGCACGGGAGATCAACCATCGCACCAAGAACAACCTGATGATCATCGCCGCGCTGCTGCAGTCGGAA
>NZ_DATGQG010000113.1:0-3087 GCF_035304305.1 Ferrovibrio sp. | reverse complement strand
CAGTCACCCGGATCCGGCAAAACGGGAGGAGAGTTTGCGGGGCTATGTGGCACGGGAATATGTCCAAGGTTTTCCGCCCCGCCTGAAGAAAGATATCTACCAGCGGATGGTGTTCAGCGGACCTGCCCTGCAGGCCCTGAGCCGCAGTGTTCTGTCGCAATGGGCGGAAAGCCTGATCGCGGCCGGAAAGCTCACGGAGGCAGAAGGAGCACTTCGAAACGCCCTTCAAGGCCCGAACGACAGCGACCCGCAGCTCCGCTTGGCGCTGTACAGGCTGAACATCAAGCGCGACAGACGCCGGGACGCCCTGCAGCATCTCGAGATCGCTGCCAGGGATTCCCAGACGACCGAGGAGGTTTTCCTGCTACTAGCGGAAGAGTATCGTGCCCAGGCTCAACCGTCGAAAGCGCTGGGGGCCGTCGACCAGCTCATCCGCCGGTTTGATCGCAATCGTTACCTCCCGCTTCGAATCAAGTATCTTGCGGAGGCAAAACGAGATGCGGAAATCCCGCAAACCCTGGAGCAGTGCAGGCAAACGGGCGACCGGCCGCTCATCGCAGCCTGCGAGAAGGCAGTTGCAGACGCCCGTTGCCCGCAGCGCTCTAGTCAGCCTGTGGATTGCGCGCGATAAGTATTTGATATAAAAACAGGACTTATCCACTGGCAGAATGTGGTGGATAATGGGATGGCAATTCCGAAACTGCGCTGGAACTGCCCCGCGCCTTCACCATTAATGCGTCCCCACTGCAGGGCGACGTCAGATCGTCATCGGGCAGTCACGAAACTGAACAGAAGAATTCCAGCCTGAAAAGAGTGCGCCATGGCCGTGGTCTCATCGTTTCCTCCTTCGACCGCCAACGACCAGACCGCTCCCAACCTCGCAAATGCCGAGCCTACCTTCCGGATCCAGCCGCACAATCTGGATGCAGAGCAGGAACTGCTGGGCGCCATCCTGATCAACAACGAAGCGGCAATGAAGGTCTCGGGCTTCCTGCGCCCGGAACATTTCTTCCACGAGGCGCACCGGCGCATCTATGACGCCAGCCTGACGCTGATCGAACGCGGCGAGATCGCCAATCCGGTAACGCTGAAGGCCTATTTCGAGCGCGACGACGTGCTGGCCAAGGTAGGCGGCCCCGCCTATCTCGCCCGCCTTGCCGCTGCCGCCACCACCGTGATCAATGCCGAGGACTATGCCCGGGTGATCTTCGACCTGGCGTTGCGCCGGGAGCTGATCGGTATCGGCGAGGACATGGTGAACCGCGCCTATGACCCGAAGGTGGAAGAGCCTGCCACCGAACAGGTCGAGGCAGCCGAACAGCGCCTGTTCCGGCTGGCCGATGAGGGCCGCTCGGAAGGCGGCTTCGTCTCGTTCAAGGATTCGCTGAAGCAGTCGATCAACATGATCGATGCCGCGCACAAGAAGGGCGGCCTCTCGGGCGTCACCACCGGCCTGAAGGATCTCGACCGCATGCTGGGCGGCCTGCATCCGTCCGACCTGATCATCCTCGCCGGCCGCCCCTCGATGGGCAAGACGGCGCTGGTCACCAACATGGCCTTCAACGCCGCCAAGGCGTATTTCGAAACCGGCGGCCGGGAAGGCGCGCCGGTCGCCTTCTTCAGCCTCGAAATGTCGTCCGAGCAGCTCGCCACCCGTATCCTCTCGGAGCAGACGCGCATCCAGTCCGAACGCCTGCGCCGCGGCGAGGTCACCGACGAGGAATTCGCGCGGGAGCTAATCCCGAAAAGCCGACTGCTGGAGCAGGTGCCCTTCTTCATCGACGATACCGGTGCGATCTCGATCTCGCTGCTGCGCAGCCGCGCGCGGCGCCTCAAGCGCACCCACAATATCGGCCTGATCGTGGTCGACTACCTGCAGCTGGTGCGCGGCGCCAATACGCGGCGGAACGACAACCGCGTGCAGGAAATCTCGGAAGTGACCCAGGCGCTGAAGGCGCTGGCCAAGGACCTGAACGTGCCGGTGATCGCGCTGTCCCAGCTCAGCCGTGCGGTGGAAAGCCGCGACGACAAGCGGCCGCAGCTGGCCGACCTGCGTGAATCGGGCGCCATCGAGCAGGACGCCGACGTGGTCATGTTCGTGTTCCGAGAGGAATATTACGAGATGCGCAAGCAGCCCTCGGAAGGCACGCCGGAACACGCCGCCTGGCAGGAAAAGATGGATCGCATCCAGAACCTGGCAGAAGTCATCATCGGCAAGCAGCGCCATGGTCCGATCGGCCGCGTGGTGCTGCATTTCGAGAGCGCCTTCACCCGCTTCAGCGACCACATGGCCGCCGACCACCTGCCGGACGCATTCTGACGCCGCGCAGGATTCCGCACCCGCCTGCGTGAAGATGGCTGACGGTGGCCGGAATGGCCGCCGGTTCAGCAACGCAGGAGTCGCAGATGAGCGTCTACTCTCCCCTTTTTGCCGCCACCCTGCTGGCTGCGGTTGTCGGCGTCGCGCCCGCGCCTGCCGAAGCCCAGCCGGCTTCCGACCAGCAGCCCCGCATCGAACAGCGGACTGAACGGCCGTCGCCCGGCCGCTTCATCGAAGGCCGGCTGGCCTTTCTCCGCACCGAGCTGAAGCTGACCGAGGCGCAACAGCCGCTGTTCGAAAAGCTGGCCGACGAGATGCGTGCCTCGGCGAAGGCCATGGAAGCGCGCCACGCCGAACGGCATCAGAAGGGCAAGGCCAGGGCCAAACCGGTCTCCGCCGTGGAAAAGATGGAGCGTCGCAACGCCATGATGAAACAGGCGTCTGCGGCCGGTGACCGCTTCCTCGAGGCATTCAAGCCCTTCTATGCCTCGCTGTCGGATGAGCAGAAGAAAACCGCCGACCTGCTGTTCGCCCGCCATGGCGGCGGCCGTCAGCACCATCGCATGCATCACCACTGACCTTCCGGCGGGGCGGCCTGTCACAGGGCCGCCCCGTTGTCCGTCTCCGATACGCTAACCCTGACTGGAGACGGATCATGTCCCTACGCCTTGATTACAAGAAGATCGCGCCCGAGGGCGCAAAGGCCCTGTTCGGCATCGGTGCCTACATGATGCAGGCCGTGCCGCGTCCGCTGCTCGACCTGGTCT
>NZ_DATGQG010000112.1:0-5531 GCF_035304305.1 Ferrovibrio sp. | reverse complement strand
ACCGGCCTGCCGGGTATGGCCTATATCCGCCTCGACCCCGAAGCCGAATGGCCGGACCATCTGCGGATCCGGGTCCCGCAATGAGCATGCCCGGCGCAGCCACCCCGGTGGCGCGGCTGCGCGCCATCGGGCTGCGCTACGGCAAGGTAACGGCGCTGGAGGATATCAGCCTTGATCTTCCCGCTGGCCGCATGGTCGGCCTGATCGGACCGGATGGTGTGGGAAAATCGAGCCTGCTGTCCCTGATCGCCGGCGCACGTGCCGGTCAGACCGGGCTGATCGAGGTGCTGGGCGGCAATATGGCGGAGGCCGCCCATCGCCGCGCGGTCATGCCGCGCATCGCGTATCTGCCGCAGGGCCTCGGCCGGAGCCTCTATCCGACCCTGTCGGTGTTCGAGAATGTCGACTTCTTCGGCCGGCTGTTCGGTCATGGCCGCGCCGAACGCGAGGCCCGCATCGCCCATCTGCTCGAAGTCACCGGGCTGGCACCGTTCCGCGACCGGCCGGCCGGCAAGCTGTCGGGCGGCATGAAGCAGAAGCTCGGTCTGTGCTGTTCCCTGATCCATGATCCCGACCTGCTCGTGCTGGACGAACCGACGACCGGCGTCGATCCGTTGTCGCGGCGGCAATTCTGGAACCTGATCGGGACGATCCGGGCCGAGCGCCCCGGGATGAGCGTGATCGTGGCAACCGCATACATGGAGGAGGCGGCCCGCTTCGACTGGCTGGTGGCGATGGATGCGGGGCGCGTACTCGCCACCGGATCGACGACCGACATTCTCGAGCGCACCGGCACCGGCTCCCTGGAGGAGGCGTTCATCGCCCTGCTGCCGGAGGAGAAGCGGCGCGGCTACCGGCCGGTCGAAAGACCTCCCCGGACAACAGTCGGGGAGGAGAGCCCCGCCATCGAAGCGCGCGACCTCACCATGCGCTTCGGCGATTTCACCGCTGTCGATCATGTCAGCTTCAGAATCGAGCGGGGGGAGATTTTCGGCTTTCTCGGCTCGAACGGCTGCGGGAAGACAACCACCATGAAGATGCTGACCGGCCTGCTGCCGGCCAGCGAAGGGCAAGCCTGGCTGTTCGGCCGCGAGGTCGATCCCCGCGACATCACCGTCCGTCGCCGCGTCGGCTACATGTCGCAGTCTTTCTCGCTCTACATGGAGCTGACGGTTCGCCAGAACCTCGCCCTGCATGCCCGCCTGTTCAACGTCCCGGAAGAGGAGATCGACAGCCGGATCGCCGAGATGGGGCGGCGTTTCGACCTGACCGACATCATGGACGTTCTGCCTGCCGCCCTGCCGCTTGGACAGCGCCAGCGGCTTTCGCTGGCCGTCGCCATGATCCACAGGCCGGAAATCCTGATCCTCGACGAGCCGACCTCCGGCGTCGACCCGGTGGCGCGCGATGCCTTCTGGCGCATCATGATCGAACTGGCCCGCGTCGACCGGGTCACCATCTTCATCTCGACCCATTTCATGAATGAGGCGGAGCGCTGCGACCGCATTTCGCTGATGCATGCCGGCCGCGTCCTGGTCAGCGATACGCCGGCCGCACTGATCGCCCGCCGGGGCGCCAGCACGCTGGAAGACGCCTTCGTCAGCTACCTGGAGGAAGTGACCGATGCTGCCGCAGTGCCGGTGACCGGCATAAAGGCGGAAGCGACGCCGCCTTCGGCCAGCAAGACCCGCAGGGAGCTGTTTTCGCTGCGGCGCATGCTCAGCTATACGCGGCGGGAATCCCTCGAATTGCGGCGTGATCCGGTTCGGGCCACGCTGGCCCTGCTGGGCAGCGTGATCCTGATGCTCGTCATGGGATACGGCATTACCATGGATGTCGATGACCTGACCTTCGCCGTTCTGGATCACGACCAGACAACCGTCAGTCATGACTACATCCTCAATATCAGCGGCTCGCGATACTTCGTCGAACGGCCGCCGATCATCGACTATGCCGATCTGGACCGCCGGATGCGCGCCGGCGAAATCAGCCTGGCAATCGAGATTCCCCCGGGATTCGGCCGCAACGTGGCGCGGGGCCGGCCGGTGCAGGTCGGCGCATGGATCGACGGGGCCATGCCGCAGCGGGGCGAGACCATTCTCGGTTACGTTCAGGGCATGCATGCGCACTGGCTGTCGGCGAAAGCGGCGGCATCGCCGGTCGGTGCGTCCGCCGGCCCGGTCGTGATCGAGACCCGCTTTCGTTACAATCCGGATGTCAAAAGCCTCGTTGCGATGGTTCCGGCGATCATACCGCTGCTGCTGATGCTGATTCCCGCCATGCTGACGGCCCTCAGCGTGGTGCGCGAGAAGGAGCTCGGGTCGATCGTCAATTTCTATGTCACGCCCGTCACCCGCCTGGAGTTTCTGGTCGGAAAGCAGATCCCGTACATCCTGCTGGCCATGCTCAACTTCCTGCTGCTGGCATTTCTCGCGGTCACCCTGTTCGGCGTGCCCCTCAAGGGAAGTTTCGCCACGCTCGTCACGGCAACCCTGTTGTACGTGGCCGCTTCGACCGCCATCGGACTGCTGATCTCGTCCTTCATGCGCAGCCAGATCGCGGCCATTTTCGGGACGGCACTGCTGTCCATCCTGCCGGCGGTGCAGTTCTCGGGGCTGATCAATCCGGTGTCGTCGCTCGAGGGGCTCGGTGCCCAGATCGGCCATATCTATCCGACCACGCATTATCTGATCATCATCCGTGGCGTATTCTCGAAGGCGCTGGGCTTTCAGGAACTCTACCAGTCATTCATCCCGCTGGCCGTCGCCCTGCCGGTGCTGCTGGCGTTGTGCGTCATCCTGTTGAAGAAACAGCAGCGCTAGCCATGAGCGGCGGCAACATATTCCATCTGGGCATCAAGGAACTGCGCAGTCTCGCGCGCGATCCCATCATGCTGTTCCTGATCGTCTGGGCCTTCAGCGTCGCCATCTACACGGCGGCGACTGCGATGCCGGACACGCTCAACCGGGCGCCGATCGCCATCGTTGACGAAGACCGTTCGCCGCTGTCCGGCCGGATCGTGGCCGCTTTCTACCCGCCGCATTTTCTGCCGCCGGCCCTGATCACCCGGGATGAGATGGATGCCCGGATGGATGCGGGACTGGACACCTTCGCGCTGGACATTCCTCCGAAGTTCCAGAGCGATCTGCTGGCGGGCAAACGACCGGCGATCCAGCTCAATGTCGATGCGACCCGCATGAGCCAGGCATTCACCGGCAGCGGCTATATCCAGACCATCATCAACGACGAGGTGAACGCGTTCCTCGCGCGCTACCGGGCGGCGTCGGTGGCGCCGGTCGACCTTGTGGTTCGGGCGCGGTTCAATCCCGGACTGGACCAGTCATGGTTCGGCGCCGTCATGGAGGTGATCAACAACGTCACCATGCTGTCGATCGTGCTGACCGGTGCGGCGCTGATCCGCGAGCGCGAGCACGGAACCATCGAACACCTTCTGGTGATGCCGGTGACGCCGTTCCAGATCATGACCAGCAAGATCTGGGCGATGGGGCTGGTGGTACTGGTTGCCTGCGGCATCTCGCTCACCGTCGTCGTCCAGGGCCTGCTACGGGTGCCAATCGAAGGGTCTGTGGCGCTGTTCCTGGCCGGAACCGCCATGCACCTCTTCGCCACCACGGCGATGGGGATCTTCCTCGGCACCATTGCGCGGTCGATGCCGCAGTTCGGACTGCTGCTGATCCTGGCGCTCCTGCCGCTCGAGATGCTGTCCGGCGGCACCACACCGCGCGAGAGCATGCCGGATATCGTGCAGACGGTCATGCTGGCGGCGCCGACTACACATTTCGTCGCAATGGCTCAGGCCATTTTGTACCGGGGGGCCGGGTTCGCGGTGGTTTGGCCGCAGCTGCTTGCGCTCGGCGTCATCGGTGCCGCGCTGTTCTTCGGTGCCCTGCTGCGGTTTCGCAGGGCGATCGGAACGATGGCATAAGCGGGGCAGGGAGTAAGCCTGCAATCCATGTCCGACCTTAGTCGCGTTGACGGGACGGAAAGCGCTGGGCTATCTTGTATACAAGATATGGAACATGTACTGAGATGGTACAAGTAGCGCGCAAGGTTCAGGCGACGCGGCGGGAGCCGGAGACGGGGCCACGTCCCGGTCTTCTGGCCCGACGGGCGTTGCTGTCACCGCGGGCGACCGCCGCGGCGATGGTCTACGAGCAGTTGCGTGCGCAGATCATTTCGCTCGACATTCCGCCCGGCTCGGCCCTGTCCGAAAATGATCTTGCCAAGTCCTTCGGCGTCAGCCGCACGCCGGTTCGCGAAGCCCTGCTGCGGCTGGCGGATGAGATGCTGGTCGAGATCGTGCCGAAATCGGGCACGACCGTAAGCCGCATTCCGTATTTCCAGCTCACCGAGGCCATCACCATCCGCAAGGCGCTGGAGGAGACCGCCGTCAGAAATGCCTGCGAGCGGGCGAGCCGGAGCCAGCTGACGACGATCTGGGCCTTCGTGGAACGTCAGCGCGAAGCCGACAGGGCGGGCGACCCGAACGGTTTCCATGAGGCCGATGAAGGTTTTCATGCAGCCATTGCCGACGCTGCGGGTTATCCCGGGATCTGGCAGCTGGTGAAGCAGGTGAAGGTCCAGGTTGACCGGTACCGGCGCCTGACGCTGCCGCAAACGGGTCGCATGAGCAGGGTCATAAAGGAGCATGCCGCCATCGTCACGGCACTGGAAAAGCGCGATGCCGAGCGTGCCGTTGCAGCAATCCGCGGACACCTGGAAGGGCTGGAGCACAGCCTTCCGAATATCCGCGATCTCAACCCGGATTATTTCGTCGAGGATGTCAGTGCATACGGCATGCCCCGACCCGTTCATCAAGGAAGGTGAAATGTAGACCGGTGCGTATAACCAACCACTAGGGAGGAAATCATGAATAAAAGACTCATCGCGTACGCTGCCGCGGCAGTCGCGCTGACCCTGTCGGCAGCCGGCCCAACCCTGGCGCAGACCAAGCTGAAATGGGCGCATGTTTACGAGACGAACGAGCCCTATCACACCGAGGCAGTCTGGGCTGCCGGCGAGATCGCCAAGCGGACCAACAACAAGTACCAGATCGAAGTCTTTCCCGCCTCCCAGCTGGGCAACGAGAACCAGATCAACGAAGCCCTGACCCTGGGCACCGTGGACATGATCTATACCGGCGTGGCTTTCGCCGGCTCGATCCACAAGCCGCTTGCGATCACCAACGCGCCTTTCATCCTTCGCGACTTCGCCCACTGGAAAGCCTATCGGGATTCCAAGCTGTTCCGCGACATTGCGGCAGGGTACGAGAGCAAGACCAAGCACAAGGTCATGTCGCTGACCTATTACGGCCAGCGGCATGTGACGGCAAATCGCGAGATCAAGAAGCCCGAGGACATGAAGGGCATGAAGCTGCGCGTGCCGCCGGCGCCGCTCTTCCTGATGTTCACCAAATCCGTCGGCGCCAACGCGACGCCGATTGCATTCGCCGAGGTCTACCTCGCCCTGCAGCAGAAGACCGTCGACGGGCAGGAGAATCCGCTGCCGAC
>NZ_DATGQG010000111.1:0-58733 GCF_035304305.1 Ferrovibrio sp. | reverse complement strand
GAAGGAGTCCAGCGGCAGGTCGCCGAGCGCCGCGCCGATCACCGTGCCGATGCCCAGCGCGCCCCAGGGCACCAGCATCTGGCTGAGGAAGCCGAGCGCGACGGCGGCATGCACCGGCGTGCCCAGCCGGCGCAGGCCCTGGATTGCCAGTGCGAAGCCGATGCCGAAGCCGACGGCGCATTCCACCACGCCGGAGGCGATGAAGCAGAGCAGGAACGCCTCGCGGTGGCGCGAGGCTGCGGCCGGCCGTTCGGCGCCTAGCGGCGGCGGTGCCGTGGCCTCGATCAGGTGGTGCAAAGTCAGGCCGGCGAAGATGATGGCGATGTTGTGCCAGGCCAGCCAGCTGCCGCGCAGGCCCTCCGTCGCCAGGAAGGTTGCGTAGCCGGGTCCGTCAGGCAGGGCCACGTAGGTGGCGGCCAGCGTCGCCGCCAGTCCGGCGAGTCCGGCATGGATCAGCTTCACGCGGCCGCTCGCGATCAGGCCGATCACCAGCGCGATCGGCGACAGATAGACGAGCGTCGTCACCGGGGAATGGTCAGACGACCGAGCGGCGCGCGCCGGGGCCGCGCTCGATCAGGCTGCGCAGGCGGCTGAGGCCTTCGCTCAGCTGCGCGCGGTCGGGCGAGGGCGCCAGCGAGATGCGCACCCAGGGCGGCGGGTTCGGCCGGTTGTCGGGCACGAACGACGTGCAGCTGGCGATGCGCACGCCCTGGCCCAGCGCCTGGTTGGTGAAGTCGTTCGGCTGCCAGGGCGCGGGCAGCTCGAGATAGCAGTGCAGGCTGGCCGGATGGGTGCGCAGCGTCAGGCCCTCGAAGGCCTGCTTCGCCATCTCGTTGCGGAAAGCGGCTTCCTCGCGCAGGCGCTTCACCAGCCGGTCGGCCGTGCCGTCCTCGATCCATTGCCGCACGATTTCCTGGTTCAGTCGCGGATTGTTGACCGAGACCGCATGCAGCGCGTCGGCGAAGCGCTCGATCAGTGCCGGCGGCGCGGCGATCCAGCCGACCCGCAGGCCCGGCGCCATGCATTTCGACGCCGAGGCGATGTAGATCGTGCGCTCCGGTGCCATGGCGGCAAGCGGCACCGGGCGGTCTGCCACCACGAAGCCGTAGACGTCGTCCTCGATGATGGTGAGGTCGTGCTTGCGCGCGACCGCGACGATGTCCTCGCGGCGCTGCTGCGACATGGTCGCAGTGGTCGGATTGTGGATGGTGGGCTGCACCAGCACGATGCGGCTGCCGGTGCGCTTCGCGGCCTCGGCCAGCGCGTCGGGCCGGATGCCTTCCCCGTCCATCGCCACGGCTTCCATGCGCACCGGACGCAGCCGCGCATTCTCGTGCACGCCGCCATAGGTGAGCGACTCCACCAGCAGCGTCTCGTTCGGCATCGTCATCGCCGAGATGGTGACGTTCAGCGCCTGCTGCGCGCCGGCGGTGACGATCACCTGTTCGGGCGTCACGGTCAGTCCGGTGCGCGCGATCCACTGCGCCGCCGCGGCGCGGTGGGCCGGATCGCCGAGCGTGCGGGAATAGCCGAGCAGATGCTGCAGGCCGCGCTTGGCGGCGATGCGCTGCAGCGAGCGCCGCAGCAGATCCTCGTATTCCGGCAGGCTCGGTTCGTTGTGTGAGAGTTCGATCACGCCCGGCGTCGCCAGCGAGACGATCTCGCCGGCCTCTTCCGCCATGATCTCGCTGCCGATCGCGCTGGCGCCATGGCCGTTCAGCGGTTTCACGAAGGTGCCGCGGCCGACCTCGCCGCTCAGCAGGCCCTTCTGCTCCGCCAGCATGTAGCCGCGGCTGACCGTGCCCACGGTGACGCCCAGCTTCCAGGCGAGATTGCGCTGTGGCGGCAGCTTGGTGCCGACGGGAAGTTCGCCCGTCTGCACCGCGGCCTCGATCGCGGCCGCCAGCGCCTGGTAGCGCGGGCCGGGAAAGTTTTCGAGTTTCGGTACCCACATTGTCATGGTGACAATATTTAGCATTGACCCAATCAAAGAGTCAAATAATGATCGCAATGCTTCGATTGCCGGGGCGCAATCTGCCTAAAAGCGTATCAATCCGGAGGGATGCTATGACGAATTGTACCAGTACAATCGGCCGGCCTTACGAAATTGGCCCGGTCGAACGCGCGGGCAGCACGATCGGCCGGGTTATCGACCGCGTGGTCGCCGTCAGCGCCCGGGGCGCGACCGGCCTCGTGATCATGCTGCTCGACTGGCAGCGGGAAGTGCGCGAGCGCGCGCATCTGGCCAGCCTGCCGAACGAAATCCTGAAGGACGTCGGCCTCACCCGCGCCGATGTGGAAGCCGAGCTGAGCAAGCCGCTCTGGCTTCGATAACGCCTGATCCTTTCCTCCCCGGAAGGGCCGGCGGCCGCAGCGCGAGCGGCGGCGCCGGCCAAGCCGGGGTTCGATCTTCAAGACAGGGAGTGACGATGCGTCTGCCGATCTACCAGGTCGATGCCTTTGCCGATGCGGTGTTCCGGGGCAATCCGGCCGCCGTGATGCCGCTGGAGAAATGGCTGCCGGATGCGACCATGCAGGCGATCGCCGCAGAGAACAATCTGGCCGAGACGGCCTTCTTCGTGCGCGAGAAGGACGGCTACGGCCTGCGCTGGTTCACGCCGGAGGTGGAGGTCGACCTCTGCGGCCATGCGACGCTGGCCAGCGCCTGGGTGATCTTCAATCGCCTCGACGGCGCATCGGAGCGCATTCACTTCCATACGAAGAGCGGCATGCTGACGGTCACGCAGGACGGCGAGAGCGGCCGGCTGGTGCTGGATTTTCCGGCGCGGCCGGCCGCGCCCGCCACCGCCTGCGCCGGCCTGCTGCAGGCGCTTGGCAAACCGCCGTCCGAGGTGCTGGCGGCACGCGATTACCTGCTGGTCTATGACAGCGCCGAGACGGTGCGGAACCTGGCGCCCGACATGCAGGGGCTGATGGATCTCGACCGCTTCGCTGTGATCGTCACCGCGCCGGGCGACCGGCCGGGCGTCGACTGCGTGTCGCGTTTCTTCGCGCCCGCCAAAGGCATTCCCGAAGATCCGGTTACCGGCTCGGCCCATTGCACCATCGTGCCCTACTGGGCGCAGCGGCTGGGCAAAAGCGAAATCACCGCCTACCAGGCCTCCAGGCGCGGCGGCACGCTGCATTGCCGGTTCGATGGCGAGCGCGTGCGCATGGCCGGCAGCTGCGTTCCCTATCTGGAGGGCAGCGTGACGCTTTAGGGCCATGAGATCAGCGGCTGCCCCGAATGCCGCCGATACCGGCACGTAAGGCCGGTGGGCGAGGCGCTTTCCCCTGTTGAGCGCCTCGCCCTTTTCCCTTCAGATAGACGCATGCAGACGACTCCGACCATCACCATCGCGCCGGCCGAAAGCGCCGACGACCTCGCCGCCGCCGGACGGCTGTTCCTCGCCTATGCGCAGTCGCTGGATTTCAGCCTCTGCTTTCAGGGTTTCGATGCCGAGCTCGCCGGACTGCCGGGCAAATACGCGCCGGAGCAGGGCGGCGCCCTGCTGCTGGCCAGGGTGGATGGGGAGCCGAAGGGCGTGGTGGCGCTGCGCGCGCTCGAGCCGGGCATCTGCGAGATGAAGCGCCTCTATGTCGATCCGGCCGCCCGCGGCCTGAAACTCGGCCGCAGGCTGGCCGAAGCGATCATGGCGGAGG
This sequence comes from Ferrovibrio sp., assembly GCF_035304305.1. Taxonomy (GTDB): domain Bacteria; phylum Pseudomonadota; class Alphaproteobacteria; order Ferrovibrionales; family Ferrovibrionaceae; genus Ferrovibrio. The sequence continues at coordinate 55,070 of NZ_DATGQG010000111.1, read as the reverse complement.
GCCGGCGGCTCGGTTACCGGGTCATGCGGCTGGACACCCTGCACCGGATGCCGGAGGCCAACCGGCTCTACGACCGGCTCGGTTTCCGCGATATTCCGCCCTATATCCACAATCCGCTGCCCGACGTCCGATATCGGGAAGCTGATTTATGAACGTTGTTCATTTTCATGAGCAATGTTAGAGTTTTCTCCGGAATCAGCCGGAGGAAACCATGCCCGAACCCATCGTCCTGTATGAACGCGACGGCCGCATCGCCCGGATTACCCTGAACCGGCCCGAGCACCTGAATGCCATCGTCGAGGAAACCCCGCTCGCCCTTCGCGCCGCAGTGGAGCGCGCCAACCAGGACGACGAGGTCCATGTCATCTGCCTGACCGGCGCTGGCCGGGCCTTCTGCGCCGGCTATGACCTGAAGACCTTTGCCGAGGCGCCGCGGCCGGTGCTGGGCAGCCAGGAAATGCCCTGGGACCCGCTGGTCGATTACCAGTGGATGCGCCAGGCCACCGACTGCTTCATGAGCCTGTGGCGGTCGCTCAAGCCGGTCGTCGCGAAGGTGCGCGGCTTCGCCGTTGCCGGCGGCAGCGACATCGCGCTCTGCAGCGACCTCGTCGTCATGGCCGAGGATGCGAAGATCGGCTATCCCCCGGCGCGCATCTGGGGCTGCCCGACCACGGCGATGTGGGTCTACCGCCTGGGCGCCGAGAAGGCCAAGCGCATGCTGCTGACCGGCGACCTGATCGACGGCGTCACCGCGAAGGAGTACGGCCTGGTGATCGATGCCGTGCCCGAGACGGACCTGGACGCCCATGTCGAGGCCCTGCTGGCGCGGATCGCCTCGGTGCCGAAGAACCAGCTGATGATGCAGAAGCTGATGGTCAACCAGGCCTACGACAATATGGGCCTGAACTCGACGCAGACGCTCGCCACCCTGTTCGACGGCATCACCCGCCATACGCCGGAGGGCGTCGCCTTCAAGGCGCGGTGCGAGCAGATCGGGTTCAAGGCCGCGGTGAAGGAACGCGACGGCGGCGATCCGCTGGCCTGGAAAAATGCCCGCTGAGGCGGCTGCGGAGAACCCGGCGAGGGAGAAGCGCCGCAGGGCCGTGAAGGCCTTCAAGCGCGAGACGATTCTTGCCGCGGCGCGCAGCGTCTTCGCCCGCGACGGCCTTGATGGCGCGACGCTCCGCGCCATCGCGGCCGAGGCCGGCGTGGCGGTCGGCACGGTCTATCTGCACTACCCGGCCAAGGAGGCGCTGTATGCCGACATGCTGGCCGCGTCGCTGTCGGACCTGCAGAAGCACCTGCGCGAGGCGGTGGCAAAGGCAGAGGCGGATCAGCAGCTGCTGGCCGGCGCACTCGGTTTCTACAGCTTCTACCGGGCGCGGGCGGACGACCTCTATCTCGGCCTCTATCTCGGGCAGGGCCTCCGTCCCGCCGGCCTGACGCCGGAACTCGACCGGCTGCTCAACGGGCGCCTGATCCAGTGCTACAGCGTGCTGGGCGACGCGATGCGCCGGCTGGCCCCGCTGGATCCCGAAACCCTGCGGGCCGAGACGGTATCGCTGGCCGCCTGCATCACCGGGGCGCTGGTGCTGGAAGCCACCGGCCGCCTCAAGGTGCTGGGGGACGGAGGCGAGGCCGTGGTGCGCCGGCATGTGGAGATGCTGGTGCAAAGGTTGCGCGCCTCCGCCTGACGGGCGAACATGACGACATCAACCGAATACAATGAGCCCCCCGTGAGCAATTTCATCGAAACCTATCGCGGCTCGGTCGCTGCCTGGGAATGCGACCAGTATGGCCACATGAACATCCAGTTCTATGTCGGCCGGATCAGTGACGCTGCGGCCTCGATCATGCTGGCGGCCGGCTTCGGCCGCGAGGCCTTTGAGAAGCACCGCCTCGGCTCGGTCGCGGTGAACCAGAACATCGACTATGTGAACGAGCTGCATGCGGGCGATCTGGTGCGGATGGAAAGTGGCATGACGCTGGCCGAGGGCCGCAAGATCCGCTTCCACCACCGGCTGTTCAACGCCGAGACAGGCGCGCTGTGCATGAAGGCCGACGTGCTGGCGCTGTGCTTCGACCTCGAGCGGCGCAAGTCGGTGCCGCTGCCCGACGAAATCCGGACCGGATTCCAGAAGTTCATCGTGCGCGGTGACGAGCCGCCGGAGCAGGTGGCGGTGCCGACGCAGACAGATGGCTGGGCCGTCACCGGGCGTTCGCCGGTGCAGCCCTGGGAATGCGACCGTATGGGGCATCTGAACGTGCAGTTCTATCTCTCGCGCTTCGCCGAGGCTGAGAAGCAGCTGCTGCTGGCGCTGGGCTACGGCCCGAAACGTCGCCGTGCCGACGGCGTGGCAGTACGTCCGCTGCGGCACCGCATCCAGTTCAAGCGCGAGAACCATGAAGGCGCCGTCATCACGCTGCGTAGCGGCGTCCGCGCCGTCGCCGGCGACCGGATAGAGCTCTACCACGAGCTTTTCGACACCGAGACCGGCTCGCTGTCGGCCACGGCCGAGGCGACTATTGCTCTCGACCGTCTCGATGACGGCGGCTTCCTCCCGCTTCCGGCCAATGTTGCGGCCGCGGCGGAAAGGCTGGCCGCGCAGTTCCAGGGCCCGCCGCCGCTGAAGCCTGCCGGCTCGCCGCCGGCACCCGCCGCGCCGGTCGAGGGCATGTACGAATCCTGCCGCGGTTCGGTGGATCGCTGGGAGGCGGAAGAGACGGGCCGCATGGCGACCCGCTTCTACATGGCGCGCTTCTCGGAAGCGGCCGGCAACATGCTGGCCGGCGGCGACCTGTCGCGCGAGCGGATGGCGGAAGAGGGCATCGGCTCGGCGGCGCTGGACTACACGATCGACTATCTGCGGCCGCTGCGGGTCGGCGATGCCTATTACAACCGCACCGGCATGCTGGAGCTGCGCGACAAGACCTGGCGCTTCTGCCATGTCCTGATGGACAGCTACACGCATCAGCCGGTAGCGCGTGCCGAGGTGGTCGCCGTGCTGTTCGACCTCAAGGCGCGCAAGTCGATTACGATGCCCGACTTCGTCCGGCAGGCTTTCGCCCGCCGGCTTGTCACCGTACCGGCGGCGTGAGCGATACGGACGGCGGGACATGGAAACCCTGCTCAATGTCTCGCTGCCGTTTTTCGGGCTGATCTTCACCGGCTATGCCGCGGGACGCTCGAAGCTGATCACGGCGCAGGCCTATCTCGGCCTCAATGCCTTCGTGATCTGGTTCGCGCTGCCGGCAATGCTGTTCGTGAAGATGTCCTCGGCGCCGGTTCTGGAGGCTTTCGACCCGAAATTCGTCGCGGTCTACGGCGCCGGCGGCGTGCTGGTCTACGGCATCGTGCTGATATCGAGCCGGCTGCTGTTCTCCGGCCTGAACTGGGGCGAGCGGGCGGTGCAGGGCATGGGCGCCGCCTTCGGCAATGTCGGCTATATGGGCCTGCCCATCCTGGTCGCCCTGTTCGGCGATGCCGCCGTGCTGCCCGCCGTGCTGGTCATCGTCTTCGACCATATCGTGCTGATCCCGCTGACCACGGCGATCATCGAGGGCTCCGGCGGCGGCAATGCCTCATGGCTCGCCATTTTCCGCCGGGTCGCCTGGGGCATGGCGCGCAATCCGCTGATCATCTCGACTTTCGCCGGTCTGCTCTGGGGCCTCACCGGCCTGAGCCTGCCGGTGCCGGTGGAGGCGCTGCTGAAACTGCTGTCGGATTCCGCCGCGCCCTGCGCGCTGTTCGGCCTCGGGCTGACGCTGGTCGGCCGGCCGCTGTCGGAGGGGATCGAGCAGGTCAGCCTGACGACCATCGGCAAGCTGGCACTGCATCCGCTGCTGGTCTGGATGTTCGCCCATCTCCTGAAGCTCGATCCCTTTCTCACCGCGGTGGCGGTGATCCAGGCCTCGATGCCGACGGCGGCGAATGTCTATATCCTGGCGACGCAGCAGAATGTCTTTGTCGAGCGCACCTCCAGCACCATCCTGGTGACGACCCTGATCGCCACCGTCACTGTTTCCGCCTTCATGGTGCTGTTCACGGCCTACTAGGTCCGGTAGCCGGGATCCTTCGCATCCAGCATGCGCAGCAGGCCGGCCCAGGCCAGGCCGCTGACATCGATTTTCATGCCGCGCACCTGCTGCTTGACGGTGTCCTGAACCTCCGGCGGCGGCATGTGCATCGGCCGGCCGCCGGCCAGCGCGCGCACCTGTGCCTGGCAGGCGCGTTCCAGCAGGTGGATGTTGAGGAAGGCCTGCGCCACGGTGCGGCCGCAGGCCAGCGTGCCGTGATTGCGCAGGATCATCAGGTTGTTCTGGCCGAGGTCCCGCACCAGCCGCTCGCGTTCGTCGAGATTGAGCGCGATGCCTTCGAAGTCGTGGTAGCTGAGATTGCTCAGCGCCACCATGGCGGTCTGGCTCAGGGGCAGCAGGCCCTCGGCCTGCGCCGAGACGGCGATGCCGTCGCCGGTATGCAGGTGCAGCACGCAGCCGACATCCCGGCGGGCGGCATGCACGGCGGAATGGATGGTGAAGCCGGCCGGATTGATGATCTGGTCGGTCTCCGAGACGATGTTGCCGTCCAGATCGACCTTCACCAGCGAGGAGGCCGTGATCTCATGGAACATCCAGCCGTAGGGATTGATCAGGAAATGCTCCTCCGGCCCCGGCACGCGGGCGGAGATATGGGTGAAGATCAGGTCATCCCAGCCGTAATGGGCGACAAGGCGGTAGGCCGCGGCAAGGTCGACGCGGGTCTGCCATTCCTCGGCCGAGACGGTGGAGCGGATGTCGGAAACGGCTTTCAGCGCGGGCTGGCTCATGGCTGCCTTGCTCACCGGCCGGAATTGTTGCGGCGGATTTCGCGCATGCTGCGGACGAAGTCGAAGAGCAGCAGGGCGAGAACGAAGATCATGACGGCGACCAGCGGCGGGGCCGGCACCCAGAAGATGTAGACGCCGAGAAAGCCGCAGAGCAGCGCGATGCCGATCAGGCCCGTAATCAGATTGGATTTGAACATGCGCGCGCTCCTTCAGCTCAGGTCCAGTTTCGCGAGCCAGCTGGCGGTGCGCAGCAGCCGGGCATCGTCGCCGCGGATGCTGACCAGCTGCACGCCGATGGGCAGGCCTCTTTCGCCCTGCAGCAGCGGGATGGTAACCGCCGGCAGGCCGCAATGGGTCCACAGGGTGCAGAAGACCGGGCTGCCGGTGGTTGCCCTGGGCGGCGCCACCCCGGGGGCTGCCGGCGTGATGATCGCGTCATAGGCGAAGAGGATGTCTTCCAGCAGGCTGTTCAGGGCCGGGATGGAGGCGATTGCCCGCGCATAGTCGAAGGCACCATGCTCCCTGCGGCCGCGTTCGATCATGGCGCGCAGCACCGGGCTGATCTGGTCGGGCGCGGCGTCGTATTCCGCCCGCAGGTTCACCGCCAGGTCCGTTTCCATGATGACGCGGTGCAGCTCGATCGCCTCGGCGTAGCGCTCCGAAAGATCGAGGCGCTCGATATGCACGCCGGGCACCTCCTTCACCGCCTCGAACAGTTCCTCGAAGGCGGCCTGCGTTTCCGGCTCGGCCTGGTCCCAGACCGGGGAGGGCACGAAGGCGAGCCGCGGCGGCACGGGCGGCGCGGATTGCGCGGCAGCGAGCAGCGGCGGCGGCGCGACCGGTCTGGTATCGGGGTCGGCGGGATCGAAGCCGATCATGCATTCGGCGATGAGGGCGGCATCCTCGACCGAGCGGGCGAAGACGCCGACATGGTCCAGGGTGCGCGACAGCGTCAGCGCGCCGTGGCGGGAAATCAGCCCGAAGCTCGGCTTGTAGCCGACGATGCCGCAGAAGGAGGCCGGCCGGATCACCGAGCCGTTGGTCTGGCTGCCGATGGCAAGCGGCACCATGCCGGCCGCCACTGCGGCGGCCGAGCCGCTGGACGAACCGCCCGGCGTGCGGCTCGGGTCATGGGGATTGGCCGTCTTGCCGGGATTGTAGACGGCGAACTCGGTGGTCACCGTCTTGCCCATGATGATGGCTCCCGCCTGGCGCAGCCGGGCCACGGCGGTGGCGTCCCGGCGCGGGGTGCGGCCGGCATGCAGCGGGGAGCCGTCTTCCGTCGGCATGTCATGGGTGTCGAAGATGTCCTTCACGCCGACCGGCACGCCATGCAGCGGGCCCTGCGGCCGGCCGGCCCGGTGGGCGTCGTCGGCCATTTCCGCCTGCATCAGGGCATGCTCGCGCCGGAGGAAGGTCCAGGCGCCGACGGTCTCCTCCTGCCGCTCGATGCTGGCGAGGCAGGCCTCGGTCAGCTCTTTCGATGTGATGCGGCCGGCGGCGATTGCCGCAGCCGCATCCTTGGCCGACATCCATTCCAGAGCGTTACTGGTCATCACGTCACTCGTCATTCCGTTCTCACCGGGGCGTATAGAGATAGTCCGGCAGCCACATCACGATCTCGGGGAAGACATAGACCGTGACCATAGACAGGAAGACCAGTCCGACAAACGGCAGTGAGCCGGAGAAGATCTCCGTGAGTTTCACATGCGGCGGCGCCACGCCCTTCAGATAATAGGCGGCCATTGCCATAGGCGGCGTGTTGAACGAGGTCTGGATATTCAGCGCCACCAGGATGCCGAAGAACAGGGGGTCGATCTCGAACGCCTTCAGCAGCGGCAGGAAGATCGGAACGAAGATGATGACGATCTCGCTCCACTCCAGCGGCCAGCCCAGCAGGAAGATGATGATCTGCGTCAGGATCAGGAACTCGATCGGTGACAGGTTCAGGCTGAGAATGAAATGCTCGACCACCGAATGGCCGCCCAGATAGGAGAACGACGCGGAGAAAATCCAGGAGCCGATGAAGAGGTAGCAGACCATCGCGGTCGCGCGGGCGGTGAGATAAACCGCCTCCTTGATGCGCTCGAAGGTGAGCTGGCGATAGGCCGCGGCCAGGATGATGCTGCCGAGTGCGCCGATCGCGGCGGCTTCCGACGGCGTGGCCAGTCCGAACAGGATGGCGCCCAGCACCGCCAGAATCAGGCCTGCCAGGGGCAGGAAGGAGGTCAGCAGCGCCCAGAGAACCTTGCCAAGCGGAACTTCGGTCATCTCCCTGGGGAGTTTCGGCGTCCATTGCGGCTTGATCGTCGCCAGGATGATCACATACACGACATACAGGCCGGCGAGCAGAAAGCCCGGGAAGATGGCCGCGGCATAGAGTTTCACCGCCGACACGCCCGCTGCCGCCGAGTAGACGATCAGGAGAATGGACGGCGGGATCAGGATGCCGAGGCAGCCGCCGGCGCAGACCACGCCGGCCGCAAGGCTGGTATTGTATCCGGCGCGCAGCATGGCCGGAAATGCCAGCAGGCCCATCAGCGTGACCACGGCGCCGACGATGCCGGTTGCCGTGGCGAACAGCGCGCAGGTTATCAGGGTCGCAACGGCCAGCGAGCCGGGTACATTCTTGGCCGCAACCTGGATCGAGTGGAACAGGCGGTCGAGGATGTTCGATCGCTCGACCAGATAGCCCATGAACAGGAACAGGGGCACGGCGGTGAGCACGTCGCTGGACGTGACCTCGAACGTCTTCTGCACCAGAAGGCTGAAGACGCGGTTGTCGAATATGTTGTCGAGCTGGTTCGGCCCCGCATAGGCGTAGTAACCAAAGCCCACGCCCATGGCCATCAGCGTGAATGCGATCGGGAATCCGAGCAGCACGATGATGATGAACAGAGACAGCATCAGAATGCCAACCTGCGGATCGGTCATAACTCAGGCCCCCCTGCCTGAAGCGGCGGCCTTTTCGGCCTGTTCGCGCTGGAATTTCTGCTCCGCAAGGATCGCGGTTTCCATTTCCTCGACGTCATGCAGCCGCTGCGGCCACGCGCCGGTGCGGATGCAGACGATGCAGCGGATCACGTCGGCGATGCCCTGGAAGAAGAGCAGCACGCCGGTGACCGGGATCAGTGCCTTGAGCGGGAAGACCGGAACGCCGGCGGGACTGAAGATGCTGAGCTCCTTGAACATCACCGAGAGCCTGGCGAAGTTCCAGCCGGCCCAGATGAAGGCGAGAACCGCCGGAAAGAAGAAAATGATATAGAGAATAAGATCGACCGTGGCCTGCACCTTCGGCGGCCAGAGGCGGTAGAATATGTCCGCGCGGACATGGCCGTTCCGGGACAGGGTATAGGCGCCGGCCATCAGGAAGAGCGCGCCATAGGTGATGTAGCTCATGTCGAAGGCCCAGGTGGTGGGCGCGTTGAGCAGGTAGCGCATGAAGACTTCGTAGCTGACGCCAAGCGTCAGTACGAGGATCAGCCAGCCGAAGCATTTGCCGACCCAGGCGCTGAGCAGGTCGATGAAAAGCAGGAGGCGAGTCATTTTCTGTCACCCGAACGCAAAAGGCGGACCATCACAAGAGGGCGGCACCTGACGATGCCGCCCTCCAGTACAACTCAAGGCCGGAACAAACCGGTTCAGCCTTCCATCTTCCCGAAATGGTGCTCATAGGCCGTCACGTAATCGGCCGCGTTCATGGTTTCGTAGTAGACCACGCGCTTGGCCCAGGCCTTCTGCGACTCCATGACCTTTTTCATGTACGGATCCTTGCCGAGCTGCTCGATCAGCACGTCCCAGGCCTTGATCTGTGCCTCGAACACATCCTTCGGAGTGCGCAGAACGTTGACCTTGTCCTTCTCCTTCAGCTCCTGGAGGTCCTTGGAGTAGAGGTCCATGGCGTACCAGTAGTTCGACGAGGAGGCAGCCTCGGCGGCATACTGCAGGATCGCCTGGTGCTCCTTCGGCAGGGAGTTGAACTTCTGCTTGTTGAACATGATTTCGAAATACTCGGTCGCCTGGTGATAGCTGCCGAGCATGTAGTTCTTGGCGACGTTCTGCGCCCCGAAGCGACGGTCCGCCGTCGGATTGTTGTACTCGAAGGCATCGATGACGCCGCGTTCCATGGCCGGCACGATCTCGCCGCCCGGGATCTGCGCCACTGCCGCGCCCATGACCTGCATCAGGTCAGCCGCGAGGCCGACCGTGCGGTATTTCAGGCCCTTCATGTCGGCCGCGCTGCGCACCGGCTTCTTGAACCAGCCGAGCGGCTGGGTCGGCATCGGCATGGAGAAGAAGCTGACGATGTTGAGCTTCAGGATGTCGTCGATCAGCTCCTTGTAGAGCTCCTTGCCGCCGCCATAGTAGATCCAGCCCAGGCCCTGTTCGGCGTTGAAGCCGAAGACCGGGCCGGTGCCGAACAGCGAGGCTGCCTTGTGCTTGCCGTACCAGTAGACCGGCACGGTATGGGTGGCATCGATGACGCCGTTATGCACCGCGTCCTGCACGCTGAACGGATGCACCACGGCACCGCCGAGCAGGTAGTCGATCTTCAGCCGGTTGCCGGCCATCTCGTTGACCCGCTGCACATACTGCTGCGCCATGTCGGAGAAGGGGTCGGCCGCAACCCAGGAGCTCTGCAGCTTCAGGGTGACGGTCTGCGCGCGCGAAACATTGGGCATCGCGACGGTGCCGGCCGCGGCTGCGGCTGCCAGGCCGCCGGCCTTCAGGAACTTGCGGCGTGATTGTTTTACAGCGCCTTCGGTTTTGGTGATGTTGGTCTTCATGCATTCCTCCCGGTGTTCGTGTTCGTTGGTAAGCGACACGGACCGCCAGAAAGACGTCTGGACGGTCTACCACTCCAGCACCAGTCCGCATGGGTGACCGGCATCGGCCTGTCCTGCGGTTGGGCTTTGGAACTCGCACTCGGGAGGCGAAGTCTTTTTGTTGGGGCGCAGCCTATGTCGCGTTTCCCCGTGCGGTCAACGGGATTTGACGCAGACTGACGAAAGACACAGCCATGCTGCGGCGCAACACATGACTGCATAAGACCGTAGATATAAAGAGAGCCGATCGGGGGATCGGCTCTCTTCGACGGTGTACGATACTGCGGGGAAACCGGTCAGGCGGCGTAGAAGGCCTTGCCCTGGTCGGCCATTTCGCGCAGCAGCTTCGGCGGCGTGAAGCGGGCGCCGTATTTCTGCGCCAGCGCATCGCATTCCGCCACAAACGGCTTCACGCCGACGGTATCGATGTTGCTGACCGTGCCGCCGCGGAAGGGCGGGAAGCCCCAACCCATGATCGAGCCGACATCGGCATCACGCACGTCAATGACGACCTTCTCCTCCAGGCAGCGCGCGGTCTCGACCGACTGGATGTAGATCAGCCGCTTGATCACGTCTGCGAGAGCGGGCTGCTCGGCTTCGGGCTTGACCGGGAAATGCCTGGCCAGCTCCGGCCACAGGCGCTTCTTGCCGTCGGCGGGATACTCGTAGAAGCCCTTGCCGGCCTTCTTGCCGATGCGGCCGAGTTTCTCGACCATGGTCTGCAGCACCGGTTCGGACCCGTCCGCCTTGTAGGCGTCGCCGAGATCCTTCTTCGTCTGGGTGCGGACGCGGTGCATCAGCTCCAGCGAGACCTCGTCGGCCAGCGCCAGCGGTCCGACCGGCATGCCGGCGGCCTTGCCGGCATTCTCGATGATGGCCGGGTTGACGCCCTCGGCCAGCATGGTCAGGCCCTCGGTGACGTAGGTGGCAAACACGCGGCTGGTGTAGAAGCCGCGGCTGTCGTTCACCACGATCGGCGTCTTGCGGATCTTCTTCACGAAGTCCATGGCCCGGGCAAGCGTCTCGTCCGAGGTCTGCTTGCCGCGGATGATCTCGACCAGCGGCATCTTGTCGACCGGCGAGAAGAAATGCAGGCCGATGAAGTTGGCCGGGCGGCTGCTCGCCTCGGCCAGGCCGGTAATCGGCAGGGTCGAGGTGTTTGAGGCGAAGATGGCGGTCGGCTCCAGCTGGGCTTCGGCCTTTTTCGTCACGTCGGCCTTGATGGCCCGATCCTCGAACACCGCCTCGATCACCAGTTCGCAGCCCTTCAGGTCGTCATACGACGTGGTGGGCTTGATCAGGGCCAGCTGCTTCTCCTTGTCGGCCTCGGTGGCCCGCTTGGCCTTGATCCGCTTGTCGAGCAGGCCGGCGGTATAGGCCTTGCCCTTCTCGGCGGCCTCCTGGGTGGAATCCAGCAGCACGACCTGCAGGCCGGCCGAGGAGGCGGCCCAGGCGATGCCCGCGCCCATCATGCCGGCGCCGAGGATGCCGACCTTGGTGTAGGTCTGGGTCGGCACGTTCTTCGGTCGGTTGGCCAGCTTGTTCGCCTCGCCGATCGAGAAGAACAGCGAGCGGATCATGTTGCGCGCTTCCTTCGACTGGGTGCAGGCGACGAAATACCGGCTTTCGATCTTCAGGCCGGTATCTATATCGACCAGCGTTCCCTCGTAGACGCAGGACATGATGTACTGGGCATTGGGGTAGTTGCCGTAGGTCTTGGCGCGCAGCATGGCATTGCCGGCGGTGAAGACCTGCGCGCCGCGCGGCGTGTTGGCTGCTTCCGGCACGCGGAAACCCTTCTGGTCCCAGGGCTTCACGTGGCTGTTCTGGCCGTCGCCCAGAACCCATTCATGGGCGCGCTTGAGCAGGTCGGCGGGGGAGACCACTTCGTCCACCATGCCGATCGCCAGCGCCGCCTTCGGGTCCATCTTCTTGCCCTCAAGCAGCAGCGGCAGGGCCTTGGACACGCCGATCAGGCGGGGCAGGCGCTGCGTGCCGCCGGCGCCGGGCAGCAGCCCGATGGTGGCTTCCGGCAGGCCGATCAGCGCCTTCGGATTGTCGGCGGCGATGCGGCGATGGCAGGCAAGGCAGATCTCATAGCCGCCGCCCAGCGCCGTGCCATTGATGGCGGCGACGAAGGGCTTGCCGGCCTTCTCGATGTCGCGGAACAGCTTCTGCAGCTTGAAGGAATTCTGCAGGGCCCTGGCGGCGTCGGCGCTTTCCTTCAGCAGGTTCACCAGATCGGCGCCGGCGACGAAGTCGTTCTTCGCCGAGGTGACGATCACGCCCTTGACGGCCTTGTCGCCGATCGCCTTGTAGACGGCATCACTGAAAGCCGCGAGGCTCTCGCCGTTCATGACATTCATCGGCCGTTCGGCCATGTTCCAGACGATGGACGCAACGCCGGCGCTGTCGACGGAATAGTCGATCATAGGTCTTCCTCTCCAGATTCTTCCGTGGCGCTTCAGACGCGCTCGATGATGGTGGCGGTGCCCATGCCGGCGCCGACGCAGAGCGTGACGAGCGCCGTGCTCTTGCCGGTGCGCTCCAGCTCGTCGACCATGGTGCCGAGGATCATCGCGCCGGTGGCGCCCAGCGGATGGCCCAGCGCAATGGCGCCGCCATTCACGTTGATCTTGTCATGCGGGATGTTCAGCACCTGCATGAAACGCAGCACGACCGAGGCGAAGGCCTCGTTCAGCTCCCAGAGATCGATGTCGGACGGCTGCATGCCGGCGATCTTCAGCGCCTTTTCGGCGGCGAAGCTGGGGCCGGTCAGCATGATGGTCGGCTCCGAGCCGATCGAGGCGAAGCTGCGGATGCGGGCGCGCGGCTTCAGGCCGGCCTTGATGCCGGCTTCCTTGCTGCCGATCAGCACGGCGGCGGCGCCGTCCACGATGCCCGAGGAATTGCCGGCATGGTGGACATGCTCGATCCGCTCGACCTCCGGGTAGCGCTGGGTGGCCACGGAATCGAAGCCGAACTGCTCGCCCAGACTGACGAAAGAGGGTTCCAGCGAGGCCAGCGTCTGCATCGTGGTATCCGGGCGCATATGCTCGTCCCGGTCCAGGATGGTCAGGCCGTTGATGTCCTTCACCGGCACGATGGACTTGGCGAAGCGGCCTTCATCCCAGGAGCGCTTGGCGCGCTTCTGGCTCTCGACGGCATAGGCGTCCACGTCGGCGCGGCTGAAGCCGTATTTGGTGGCGATCAGGTCGGCCGAGATGCCCTGCGGCACGAAATAGGTGGGCAGCGCAACGGCCGGGTCGGTTGCCCAGGCGCCGCCGTCCGAACCCATCGGCACGCGGCTCATGCTTTCCACGCCGCCGCCGATCGCCATCTGCGACTGGCCCGACATGACCTGGGCTGCGGCCATGTTGCAGGCCTCCAGGCCCGAGGCGCAGAAGCGGTTGATCTGCACGCCGGCGGTCGTCTCGGCATAGCCGGCCTGGATCACGGCGACGCGGGCGATGTCGGAACCCTGCTCACCGACCGGCATGACGCAGCCCAGCACCACATCGTCGACCAGCGAAGTGTCCAGCTCGTTGCGGTCGCGCACGGTCTCCAGAACCGTGGTGGCCAGCCGCATCGGAGTGACTTCATGCAGCGCGCCGCTGGCGCGACCCTTGCCGCGCGGGGTGCGGACCGCATCGTAAATGAAGGCTTCGGTCATTGTTTTCTCTCCCTCAGCATCGGTTGACTCTCAAGGCATGAACTGGGTCACAGCGTGCGGCTGATCAACTCCTTCATGATCTCGTTGGTGCCGCCGTAGATGCGCTGCACGCGGGCATCGGCATAGGCGCGGGTGATCGGGTATTCCCACATGAAGCCGTAGCCGCCGAACAGCTGCAGGCAGCGGTCGAGGATCTTGCACTGCAGGTCGCTGCACCAGTATTTCGCCATTGCCGCGGTGGCGGCATCCAGCTTGCGCTCGGCGACCAGTTCGATGCATTTGTCCACGAAAACCCGGGCAATCTGGGTTTCGGTCTTCATCTCGGCCAGCTCGAACTTGGTGTTCTGGAAATCCAGCACCGACTTGCCGAAGGCCTTGCGCTCGCGGGTGTAGTCGATGGTCCAGTTCAGCGCGGCCTCGCAGCCGGCCACCGCCATGATGGCGATCTGCAGGCGCTCCCAGGCCAGTTCCTGCATCAGGTAGAAGAAGCCCTGGCCTTCGCCGCCCAGCATGTTCTCGGGGGGCACGCGGACATCGGCGAAGAACAGCTCGGAGGTGTCCTGCGCCTTCATGCCAAGCTTGTCGAGATTGCGTCCCTTGGTGAAGCCCTCGCGGCCGGCCTCGACCAGGAACAGTGTCGTGCCCTTGGCGCCCTGCTTGGGGTCGGTCTTGGTCACCACGATCACAAGGTCGGCGTTCTGGCCGTTGGTGATGAAGGTCTTCTGGCCGTTGATGACGTATTCGTTGCCGTCCCGGATGGCCGTGGTCTTCACCGCCTGCAGGTCGGAGCCACCGCTCGGCTCGGTCATGGCGATGGCGCCGATCACCTCGCCGGTCGCCATCCTGGGCAACCATTTCTTCTTCTGCTCTTCCGAGCCATAGGCGAGGATGTAGGGCGCGACGATATCGGAGTGGAGCGAGAAGCCGGGGCCGGAGCAGCCGGTATAGGCCTGCTCTTCCATCAGGATCGCCGAATAGCGGCGGTCAACGCCCGAGCCGCCGTATTCCTCCGGCATGGTGGCGCAGAGGAAGCCCGCTTCGCCCGCCTTGCGCCAGACCTCGCGCGGCACGATGCCTTCCTCTTCCCATTTCTGGTGATAGGGGACGACCTCGCGCTCGAAGAACTTGCGCGCCGCCTCGCGGAACATCTGGTGGTCATCGTTATAGATGCTGCGCGGGATGCCGTATTCGGTCATTCTCTGGTTTCCTCCACTAGACTCAAGGGAAGCCGTGCACTGCACGGCGTGACGGTCAGAAATTGGCGGCCTTCAACATCATCATGCTTTCGCCGCCGGCCTGGATCTTGGCCAGCTGCGCCGCCGTGTCGGGCAGCATGCGCTCCATGAAGAAGCGGGCGGTGACCAGCTTGGTTTCGTAAAACTCCCTGTCCTCCGCGCCTTCGGCCAGCTTCTGCCTCGCGACCTGGGCCATGCGGGCCCACATGAAGCCGAGCGCCACCAGCGCGAACATGTTGAGGTAGTCCCACGAGGCCGCGCCGGCTTCGTCCGGGTTCTTCAGGCCGCGCTCGCTGATCACCGCGGTGGCGGTCTGGAAGCGGGCGAAGGCCTTGGCCAGCGGCATGACGTAGTCCTTGCCGATATCCGGGTTCATCATGTTCTCTTCGATGAACTGTGATACCGGATGGAAGAAGCGGCGTGCCAGCCGGCCAATGCCGGTCGGCAGCTTGCGGCCGACGAGGTCAAGCGCCTGGATACCGTTGGCGCCCTCGTAGATCATGGCGATGCGGGCGTCGCGCACGAACTGCTCCATGCCCCACTCGGCGATGTAGCCGTGGCCGCCATAGACCTGCTGCGCCATGGTGGTGCACTGGTAGCCGAAATCGGTCATGTAGGCCTTCACCATCGGGGTGAGGAAGGCCACGAGATCGTCGGCTTCCTGGCGGCGCTGCTCGTCGGGATGCTTGGCCGCGATGTCGAGTTCGATGCCGGTCCACAGCGCCAGCGCGCGGGCGCCTTCGGTGAACGCCTTGATGGTCATCAGCATGCGCCGGATGTCCGGATGCACGATGATCGGATCGGCCGGCTTGTCCGGGTTCTTGGCGCCCGAGATCGAGCGGCCCTGCAGGCGGTCATTGGCGTAGGTGAGGGCATTCTGGTAGGCGACTTCGGCCTGGGCGAGGCCCTGCACGCCGACGCCGAGGCGGGCGGCATTCATCATCACGAACATCGCCTGCATGCCCTTGTGCTTCTGGCCGACCAGCCAGCCCTTGGCCTGGTCGTAGTTCAGTACGCAGGTGGAGTTGCCGTGGATGCCCATCTTGTGCTCGATCGAACCGCAGGTGACGCCGTTGCGGGCGCCGAGGCTGCCGTCCGGATTGACCAGGAATTTCGGCACCAGGAAGAGGCTGACGCCCTTGATGCCCTCCGGGCCGCCCGGGATCTTGGCCAGCACGAGATGGATGATGTTTTCGGCCAGGTCATGCTCGCCGGCGGAGATGAAGATCTTGGTGCCGGTGATCAGGTAGCTGCCGTCGTCCTGCGGCTCGGCCTTGGTGCGCATCAGGCCCAGATCCGTGCCGCAATGGGGCTCGGTCAGGTTCATGGTGCCGGTCCATTTGCCCGACGCCATGTTCGGCAGATACATGTTCTTCTGCTCTTCCGAGCCGTGGCGCAGCAGCGCCTCGTAGGCGCCGTGGGTCAGGCCGGGATACATGGCAAAGGCCATGTTGGCGGCCGACTGGATCTCGGCCATGGCGATGCCCAGCACATGGGGCAGGCCCTGGCCGCCGTACTTCGTTTCCGCGGTCAGGCCGCCCCATCCGGCCTCGCAATACTGCTGGTAGGCTTCCTTGAAGCCCGGCGGGGTGGTGACCACGCCGTTGTCCCACTTGCAGCCATGCTTGTCGCCGACCTGGTTCAGCGGCGCCAGCACCTCGCTCATGAACTTGCCGCCTTCTTCCAGCACGGCATCGATCACGTCGCGGGTGGCGTCGGTGAAGCCGAGCTGGTTGCTCAGCTTCTCCACCTGCAGCAGGTCGTGCAGGACGAACTGGAAATCCTTGACGGGCGCGGTATAGCTCGGCATCGCACTCTCTCCGTAATCAGTTCCGCATTGCTCAGTTACGCAGGGGCTTGCCCTTGGTGAGCATATGCTCGATGCGGTCCAGCGTGGCGCTGGTCTTGATCAGCGACATGAAATTCTCGCGCTCGAGTTCCAGCAGCTTCTTCTCTGTGACCACCTCGGTGATGTCGGTCTTGCCGCCCGACACCACGTTGGCGAGCGCCATCGAGACGACGACGTCGTGCCTGGTCGCCTTGCCCTGCTGGTGGAAGCCCTGCACCGCGAGTTCCATGGCGGCCTTGGCCGACGGTCCCGGCAGGCTGATCTCGACCGGCACCGGCGGCTTGTAATCCTTCGCCAGTTCCAGCGCGCGCTTCTTGGCATCGGCCAGCAGGCGGCGGCGATTCATGGTGATGCCGTCGCTGTCGCGCAGGATCAGCATGTCGCGCGCTTCCATGGCGGACGTCGCCACCTTGGCCGTCGAGATCGCCTCGAAGACCTGCGCCAGCGCGGGCATCGGGCCGCCCGGGCGCTTCCTGTTGGTAATCGCGCGGGTGACCAACTCCTTGCAGCCGCCCCAGCCCGGGATCACGCCGACACCAACCTCGACGAGGCCCATATAGCTCTCCGCATGGGCCTGGATGGCCGAGGAATGCATCGCCAGCTCGCAGCCGCCCCCAAGCGCCATGCCGGCCACGGCCGCCACGACGGGGAAGGGTGCGTATTTCAGCTTCATGTAGGCATCCTGGCCTTCCGAGATGCCCTGCTCGATGGCCGGCCACATGGCGATGTTGGCCTGGAAGAGCGCGATGCCGACATTGGCGCCGACCGAGAAATTGTCGGAGTCGCTGCCGATGATCAGCGCCTTGAAACCCTTCTTGTCGATCTTCGCCGCTTCCTTGACCATGGCGATGATGTCGGCATCCACCGCATTCATCTTGGTGTGAAGCTCGAGGCAGGCGACGCCGTCGCCGACATCCCAGATGCTGGCGCCCTTGTTCGACAGGATCGGCTGCTTGCCGCGCTTGATGTCGGCCAGCGTCCAGGCATCGGGCTCGACCGCGATCTCGGCGTAGTCGCCCTGCGGCGTCAGCCGGTAGGCCTTGCCGTTCTCTTCCTTGTAAAAGGGCCGGCCGGCGGCGATCTCGACCATCTTCGGCACCGGCATGCCCGACGCCTTCAGCTTCTCGGCGAACCAGCCCGTGCCGAGCTGGTCGATCTGCTGGTAGGGGCCGTATTTCCAGGCGTAGCCGGTCTTCATCGCGGTATCGACCGCGGCGATGTCGTCGACGATCTCCGGCACCAGATCGGCGGCGTAGGATAGCACGCGGCTCAGCACGCCCCAGGCATACTGGCCGCCCTTGTCGGGATGCTCGACGAGAGCGCGCAGACCTTTCTTCGCCGCCTTGGCGGACTCGAGACTGGCACGCTGGGTGGGGCGGTATTCGCCGGTCTTCAGGTCCAGTGCTTCCTTGCCCCTGGCGCGGTAGAAGCCGCCCTTGCCCTTGCGGCCGGTATAGCCGTCCTTGATCATCTTCTGCATCAGGGCGTTCAGCGGATGGTCCGCCCGGTAGAACTGATGCAGCGGATCGGTCTTCGGCAGCGTCTTGAGCATCGAGCCGACCACATAGGGGCCAAGGTCGATGCCGGTCAGGTCGGCGAGGCCGAAGATGCCGGTCTTGGGCACGCCCATCGGCTTGCCGACGATGCTGTCGGCTTCCTCGACGGTCAGGCCGAGGTCATAGGCCAGCGCGGTGGCGACCGTGGACCAGTAGATGCCAATGCGGTTGGCGATAAAGCCCGGGCGGTCCTTGCAGTCGACCACCTCCTTGCCGAGCTTCACGTCGCCGAAGCGGCGCAGGGATTCGATCACCTCCGGCCGGGTCTTCGGACCCTTCACCAGCTCCAGCAGGCGCATGTAGCGCGGCGGATTGAAGAAGTGCGTGACGGCAAAATCGGCCGCGAAGGAATCCGGCAGGCCTTCGGTCAGCAGGTCGAGTGGAATCGTCGAGGTGTTGGAGGTGACGATCGAGCCTTTCTTCCGCTTCTGCTCCAGCGTGGCATAGAGCTTCCGCTTCAGCTCGACATTCTCGATGATCGCCTCGCAGATCCAGTCCACGTCGGCGAGCTTGTCGAGATCGTCTTCCAGATTGCCCGGGGTGACCAGCCTGGCCACCTTCGGATGCATGAAGGGCGCCGGCTTGGTCTTCAGCATCTTCTCGATGGCGGTCTTCGCCAGCACGCTGCGGTCGTTTGCGCCCTCCGGCACGATGTCCAGCAGGACCACCGGGATGCCGGCATTGGCGACATGGGCGGCAATGCCCGAGCCCATCACGCCGGCGCCGATCACCGCGACTTTCTTGATCTCGCTCATGGTCACAGAACTCCGACGCTGATCAGACGGCCTCGAGGACGGTGGCGATACCCTGACCGCCGCCGATGCACTGGGTGGCAAGCGCGAACTGCTTGCCTTCCCGCTTCAGCAGCGCGGCCGCCTTGCCGGTGATGCGCGCGCCGGTGGCGCCCATCGGATGGCCCAGCGCGATGGCGCCACCGTCGAGGTTGACCTTCGCCATGTCGTATCTGGCTTCCGCCACGCAGGCGAGCGCCTGGGCGGCAAAGGCCTCGTTCAGCTCGATGATGTCGATGTCCTTCAGCGACAGGCCGGCGCGCTCAAGCGCCTTCCTGGTCGCCGGCACCGGGCCGATACCCATGATCTCCGGCGCGCAGCCGGCGACGGCGATCGACTTGATGCGGGCCAGCGGCTTCAGGCCGTGCGCCTTGGCGAAATCCTCCGAGCAGACCAGCGTGGCCGAGGCGCCGTCGGTGAGCGGCGAGGAGGTGCCGGCGGTGACGGTGCCGTTCTGGTCGAAGGCGGGCTGCAGGCCGGCCAGCGCTTCGGCGCTGGTGTCCGGACGGATGCAGCCGTCAAGCTCGACGCGGTTGTTGCCGTCGACGATCGGCACGATCTCATCCTTCAGCCGGCCTTCCTTCTGGGCCGCGGTCGCCTTGGCATGGCTCTCGACCGCCATCTGCTCCTGCGCCTTGCGGTCGATGTTGTACTTCTTCGCCAGGTTCTCGGCGGTGATGCCCATCGAGACATAGGCCTGCGGGTAGTCCTGCAGCAGCTTCGGGTTCGGCAGGGTGTTGAAGCCGCCCATCGGCACGCGGGTCATGCTCTCGACGCCGGCGCAGATGAAGACTTCGCCGGCATTCATCTGGATGGCGCCGGCGGCCTGGTGGATGCTCTGCATGGACGAGCCGCAGAAGCGGTTCACCGTGGTGGCGGCGGCATCCTGCGGGATGCCGGCCAGAAAGCTGATCAGGCGCGCGACGTTGAGGCCCTGCTCGCCCTCGGGGAAGGCGCAGCCGACGATGACATCCTCGATGGCCTTGGGATCGATACCGGTGCGCTCGATCAGCGCCTTCACCACCTGCGCGGCCATGTCATCGGGACGGACCTTTGCGAGGGCGCCCTTGCGGGCCAGCGTGAACGGCGAGCGGGCATAACCGGCGATCACCACATTGCGCATCTTGAACACTCCTTCGGAACGGACGGATGGATTGGGTCCGCCGGCCGTCGGCCGGCCGGCGGAGGACGGGGGTGTTTATTCGGCGACGTTGGCCAGCTGCTGGGGCTGTTGCTGCTGCGACAGGCCCTGCACGTATTCCTTGAACGAGATCGCGGCGCCGCGCTCCCGCGCCAGCTTGAGGAAGTCATCGAGGATGCGGACGTCCTGCTTCAGCTGGTTGATGGCGTCCTCGATGTCCTGACGCTGGGTCTCGAGCGCTGCCAGGCGCTCGCGCGAGCGCTTCAGGGTCACGGTCAGTTGTTCGATGCGGTTGTCGCCGACATCGTAGAGATCGATCATCTCGCGGATTTCGGACAGGCTGAAGCCGAGCCGTTTGCCGCGCAGGATCAGCTGCAGCCGGGCGCGGTCGCGCTTGGCATAGACCCGCATCATGCCGTTGCGGGTCGGATGCAGCAGGCCCTTGTCCTCATAGAACCGGATGGCGCGCGCAGTGACTTTGAACTCATGCGCCAGGTCTGTGATCGTATAGGTCTTTTCCGACACGGCAGGCCCTCCCACGCTGGTCCTGTTTTCGATATCGGCAGGGAGTCTTAGTTTACGTTTACGTAAACGTCAAATTGATTCTGGGCGCTGTGGATTTTCCGGAATTTAGCTTGGAAATCCGGGCTTTAGAGGCGTACACTGACCGTGCGAGCTGTGGAGGAGGCGGCAATGTCCGACAATCGGATTTCCAACTATGCCGATTTCTGGCCTTATTACCTGCGGGAGCACGGCAAGCCGGCGACCCGGGCCTGGCACTACCTCGGGACCACGCTGGCAATCGCCTGCCTGGTCGCCCTGATTCTCACCGGCGACTGGCGCTGGCTGCTCGCGGGTCTGGTGGCGGGCTATGGTCCGGCCTGGATCGCCCATTTCTTCGTGGAGAAAAACCGGCCGGCCACCTTCCGCTACCCCTTCTGGTCGCTGTTTTCCGATTTCCGTATGTATTTCAGTTTTTTGAGCGGGAATCTCGGCCGCGAGCTGGAGCGCGCCGGGGTGCGGTCCGACAGCGGGGAGACGGCAGCGGCAGCCAAGTAGACCGATTACGCAAACGCAATAAATCCCGTGTCACTCTAGGCTTCCCTCGCGTACCGGACCCCCCAGCAGAATGCCGATTTACCTGCCCATCGCTGAGTTGTCGGTCAATCTCTGGCTGCTGCTCGGGCTGGGCGGGGCGGTCGGCTACCTGTCCGGTCTGTTCGGTGTCGGCGGCGGCTTCCTGCTGACCCCGCTGCTCATCTTCATCGGCATCCCGCCGCCGGTCGCGGTCGCGACCTCCGCCAATCAGGTCGTCGCCTCCAGCGTGTCGGCGGTCTACGCCCATTGGCGCAAGAACAACGTCGATTTCAAGATGGGGCTGGTGCTGCTGGTGGGCGGTCTGCTCGGCTCGAGCTTCGGGGCCTACCTCTTCAGCGTGCTCAAGCGGCTCGGCCAGCTCGATACCGTCATCGCGCTGTCCTACGTGCTGATCCTCGGCATCATCGGCACCATGATGATGGCCGAAAGCCTGAAGGCGCTGTTCGGCAAACCCAACGCCGCCCAGCCGGTCGGCCGCCGCAAGCGGCTGCACGACCATCCGCTCATTCGCGCGCTGCCCTTCAAGATGCGGTTCCGCCGCTCGCAGCTATACATCAGCGTGCTGCTGCCGGTGATGCTCGGCTTCGTCGTCGGCATCCTGGCCGCCATCATGGGTGTCGGCGCCGGTTTCATGCTGGTGCCGGCGATGATCTACCTGCTCGGCATGCCGACCGCCGTGGTGGTCGGCACCTCGCTGTTCCAGATCATCTTTGTCACCGCGAACGTGACGATGCTGCATGCGGTGACGACGCAGACGGTGGATGTGACGCTTGCGCTGATCCTGCTGATCGGCTCGGTGATCGGTGCGCAGTACGGCGTGCGCCATGGTGCCCGGCTGCGCGGCGAGCAGATCCGCGGCCTGCTGGCCGCGCTGGTGCTGACCGTCGCCATCGCGCTGGCCTTCGAACTGGTCTGGCCTCCCGCCGACCCCTATTTCCTCGAAACGGGGATGCAGCCATGAAGGCGGCGCTGCTCCTTGTCATCCTGGTCTGCGGTCTGGCCGTCGGCGAAGCCGCGGCGCAGGCGACGCGCAACGCGCCGCGCGGTCCGGCGCCGGCCGATGCACCGCTGATCACCGACCTGTCCTCGCATCTGATCGCCATCACCTCCAGCTTCACTGGTACGGAACTGCTGCTGTTCGGCGCCATCGACGAGCCGGGCGACATCATCGTCGTGGTGCGCGGTCCGGTCAGCAATGCGGTGGTGCGCCGCAAGGGGCGGACGCTCGGCCTGTGGCTGACCGAACGCTCGGTCAGCTTCGACGGCGTGCCCGGCTACTACGCGGTGGTCAGCAACAAGCCGCTCGAGGAGATCGCGCCGGAACCGCTGCTGCAGCGGCTGCAGATCGGCACCGACAATCTGCGTTTCCGCCATCTGGGTGGCGAACCGCCGCCCGACATGGCCGATTTCCGCCGTGCGATCATCCGGCAGAAGATCCGCGAAGGCCTGTATCACGAGGCGGTGGACGCCATCGATTTTCTTGGCCCCAAGCTGTTCCGCACGGAACTGAGTTTCCCGTCCACGGTGCCGGTCGGTACTTACCGTGCGGAAATCTACCTGATCCGCAACGACCGCATCGTGGCGGCGCAGTCGACGCCGCTGTTCATCGACAAGCATGGCATCGAGCAGCAGGTCTTCGACTTTTCGCGGCAGGAGCCCGGCGTCTACGGCATGGTGGCGGTGCTGCTCGCCGTCCTCGCCGGCTGGGCCGCCGCCATTGCCTTCCGCAAGCGTTGAGGCGGCCGGCTTTTCGATGCAATCGAGTTGTGCCACCTTGGCCGCAGACCGATCGGAAGAGTGAATCATGGACCAGGAAACGCTTGAGCAGACCCGTCTGACCCTGCGCCGCTTCATCCGCGAGCGGCTTGTCCCGCTGGAGCAGCAGATTGCCGAGGAAGACCGGATCCCCGACGAGATCCGCAAGGCCTTCGCCGAGATGGGCCTGTTCGGTATTTCGATCCCCGAGGAGTATGGCGGCCTCGGCCTCGATCTCGCGGAGGAGATCGAGCTGGTCTTCGAACTGGGCTGGACCTCGCCGGCCTTCCGCAGCCTGTTCGGCACCAATGTCGGCATCGGCAGCCAGGGCATCCTGATCGACGGCACGCCGGAGCAGAAGCAGACCTGGCTGCCGCGGCTGGCCAGCGGCGAGGTGATTGCCTCCTTCGCGCTCACCGAGCCGGATGCGGGTTCGGATGCGGCTTCGATCCGCACCCGCGCCGAGCGCCAGGGCGACCACTATGTCATCAACGGCACCAAGCGCTACATCACCAATGCGCCGCATGCCGGCATCTTCACGCTGATGGCGCGCACCGATCCGAATACGAAGGGGGCCGGTGGCGTCACGGCCTTCATCGTCGAGGCGAAGACGCCCGGCATCACGATCGGCAAGCCGGACCGGAAGATGGGACAGCGCGGCGCGCATACCGCCGACGTGATCTTCGACAATGTGAAGGTGCCGGCCGCCAATATCATCGGTGGGCGTGAGGGGCAGGGCTTCAAGACCGCGATGAAGGTGCTGGACCGCGGCCGGCTGCATATCTCGGCCATGTGCGTCGGCGCGGCGGAGCGGCTGATCCATGAGGCTCTTGGCTTCGCCCGTGAACGCAAGCAGTTCGGCCAGGCGATCGCCGAGTTCCAGCTGGTGCAGGCCATGCTGGCCGACAGCCGCACGGAAGCCTACGCCGCACGCAGCATGATCCGCGACGCGGCAAGACGCTATGTCGCCGGCGAGAATGTGTCGATGGAAGCGGCCTGCTGCAAATATTTCGCCTCCGAGATGGTCGGGCGGGTGGCCGACCGCGCGGTACAGATCCACGGCGGTGCCGGCTATATGCAGGAATACGCGGTGGAACGCTTCTACCGTGATGTCCGGCTGTTCCGTCTCTATGAAGGCACCAGCCAGATCCAGCAACTGGTCATCGCCCGCAACATGCTGCGCCAGGCCGAGGGCTGATCATGCCCGAGGACGGCGTAGTAAAGGACAGCGCGCGCACGGCAATCCTGATCCTTGTCCTGTGCTTTCTACTCAACGCGCTGTCGCGCGGAGTCGGCGAGAGCTTTGCGACCTTTTTGCTGGCGCTCACCGAGGAATTCCAGGCGGATCGTGCCGATGTCGCGGCGATCTATTCGCTGCAGATGATGCTGGCCGGCTGCGCCGCGCCGCTGGCCGGCTACTGCTTCGACCGTTTCGGTCCCCTGAGGCTGTATATCGGCGGCCTCGTCCTGCTGATCGGTGGGTTGCTGGCGGCCTCCTTCGCCGGCCAGCTGTGGCAGCTCTACCTTTTCATCGGGATTGGCGTCGGCGCCTCCGCCGCCTCGCTCGGGAATGCGCCGCATTCGGCGCTGGTCGCACGCTGGTTCGACGGCGCCCAGCTTTCCCGCGCCATGAGCGTGGTCTACGCCGCCCTGGGAATCGGCTCGCTGCTGATGGTGCCGCTGGCGCAGTTCGCCATCGAGACCTGGGGATGGCGAAACGCCTATCTCGTCCTGGCAGGGGCGGCGGTGCTGGTCACCCCGGCCCTGCTTCTGATCCCCTGGCCGCAGGCGCAGGCCGGCCGCATCGTCGTGCCGCCGCCGGCGCCGCGCCTCGATGGCGGTGTCGATGAAGGCTGGACGCTTGGCCAGGCGCTGCGCAATCCGGCCTTCTGGGGACTCGCCTCGGTCTTCTTCTTCACCGGGGCAGGCATGTTCTCGGTGATGGTGCAGGCCGTGGCCTATCTGGTCGAACTCGGCTACGCGCCGCTGCAGGCTGCCTCGATCTACGGCTTCGTCGGTGTTCTGACCCCGCTGGGCATCGTTGGGTTCGCCTGGGCGGACGGACGGATCGGCCGGCATCCCTCGGCGGCGATTTCCTATCTCTTCAGCCTCGGCGGTCTGGCCTCGCTCTGGGCCCTGAAGCTCTGGCAGGGACCGGTGCTGCTGGCGGCCTTCGTGCTGCTCGTCGGCCTGTCCTTCGGTGCCCGCGGGCCGATGGTGGGCGCGACGGCAGCCCGCATCTTCCAGGGGCGCAGATTCGGCATGATCTTCGGCACCATCATGGTGGGTTCCGGCCTGGGGGTGGCGCTCGGGACCTTCGCCGGCGCCAAGCTGCACGACCTGACCGGCGGCTACACGGCCGTGTTCCTGTTCTCCGGCTTCTGCGTCATCATGGGTGCCCTGCCTTTCTGGACCTACCGCACGCTGCGGGCCCATGGGCCGTAGGGGCTTGCGCCGCTGCAATCGGCGCATCCGGACGGGTTGAAAGGAAGGTCGGAATCCCTATCATTTCCCGCAGCTTCCCAGACCTGACTGCCCCAGAAAGGACGCCCGATGACCAAATTCGGCCAGGCCCAGCCGGTTCGCCGCGTCGAAGACCAGCGTTTCATCACAGGCAAGGGGCGTTACACCGACGATATCTCGCTCCCCGGCCAGGCTTACGGCGTGATGCTGCGCTCGCCGCATGCGCATGCCAAGATCGTGAAGATCGACACCACGGCGGCCCAGGCGGCGCCGGGCGTTCTGGCCGTCTACACGGTCGCCGATCTGAAGGCTGCCGGCATCGGCGATCTGCCCTGCACCATTCCGCTGAAAAACCGTGACGGTTCGATGCGCGCCGATCCGCCGCGTCCCGCACTGGCCGATGGCATGGTGCGTCATGTCGGCGACCCGGTCGCCTTCGTGGTGGCGGAAACCACCGCCCAGGCGCGCGACGCCGCCGAGCTGATCGAAATCGACTACGATCCGATGCCGGCCGCGGCCGATTTCAGGACCGCGACGGATCCGGGGCAGCCGCAGATCTGGCCGCAGGTGCCGAACAACCGTGCCTTCGACTGGGAAGTGGGCGACAAGGCCAAGGCCGATGCGCTGTTCGCCTCGGCGGCGAAGGTCGTGAAGCTGACGCTGGAGAACAACCGCGTCGTCGTCGCCTCGATGGAGGCGCGCGTCTCGCTGGCGGCCTTCGACAAGGACAGCGGCCGCTTCACGCTCTATGTGCCGACCCAGGGCGTGTGGGTGCAGAAGAAGCTGCTGGCCAAGATCTTCAACCTGCCGGAGGAGAAATTCCTCGTCAGGACCGACGATGTCGGCGGCGGCTTCGGCATGAAGATCTTCATCTATCCCGAACAGGTGATGACGCTGTTCGCCGCCCGCGCACTGGGCCGTCCGGTGAAATGGACGTCGGAGCGCGGCGAGGCCTTCCTGACCGATACCCATGGCCGCGCCAATCTCACCCATGCCGAGCTGGCGCTGGACAAGGACAACAACTTCCTCGCGCTGCGCACCCACAACATCGCCGATATGGGCGC
This sequence comes from Ferrovibrio sp., assembly GCF_035304305.1. Classification (GTDB taxonomy): domain Bacteria; phylum Pseudomonadota; class Alphaproteobacteria; order Ferrovibrionales; family Ferrovibrionaceae; genus Ferrovibrio. The sequence continues at coordinate 28,793 of NZ_DATGQG010000111.1, read as the reverse complement.
CTATCTCTCCACCTATGCGCCGATGATTCCGACTATGGCGGGCACCAAGGTGCTGTCCTCGGTCTACCGGTTCCAGGCAGTCCATGCGCGGGTGGAGGGCATCTTCACCAACACCGTGCCGGTGGATGCCTATCGCGGCGCCGGGCGTCCGGAATCCAACTATGTGATGGAGCGGCTGATCGACACCGCGGCGCGTGAGCTGAAGATCGATCCGTCCGAACTGCGGCGCAGGAACTACATCCCGCCCAACGCCTTCCCATGGACCAGCGCCATGGGCCTGACCTACGATTCCGGCGAGTTCGAGAACACGGCGGATACCGCGCTGAAGGCGATCGACTGGGCCGGCTTCCCGGCGCGCCGGGCCGAGGCCCGCAAGCGTGGCAAGCGCCGCGGCATCGGTATGGCCTATTATCTCGAGGCGACCGGCGGCGCGCCGACCGAGCGCGCGGAAATCCGCTTCGCCGAAGACGGCTTCGTCGACGTCTATGTCGGCACGCAGTCGACGGGCCAGGGTCACGAGACCGCCTACAGCCAGATCGTCGCCGAGCAGCTTGGCGTCGACTTCGACCGCATCCGCATTCGCCAGGGCGACTCGGATGCGATTCCGACCGGCGGCGGCACCGGCGGTGCGCGGTCGCTGTATTCGGAAGGCGGCGCGATCCTGAAGGCGAAGGATGCCATCATCGAGAAGGGCAAGGCGGTGGCCGCCGAGATGCTGGAAACGGCGCAGGGCGACATCGAATTCGCCGCCGGCCGCTTCGTCGTCGCCGGGACCGACCGCGGCGCCGGCATCATGGAGGTGGCGGAGGAAGCCCGCCGCCGCTCCGGCGCGAAGCCGGGCGAAGCGGGCGGCCTCGACACCGCCGCCGACTGGCAGGTGCAGGCGATCACCTTCCCGAATGGCTGCCATGTCTGCGAGATCGAGGTGGACGAGGCGACCGGCGTCGCCGAAGTCGTGCGCTATGTCGTGGCCGACGATATGGGCCGGGTGATCAATCCCACCATCGTGAAGGGCCAGATCCATGGCGGCGTGGTGCAGGGCATCGGGCAGGCGCTGTACGAGCGCGTCGTCTATGACGAGGACGGCCAGCTGCTGACTGGCAGCTTCACCGACTACTGCATGCCGCGGGCCGATCACTTCCCCGATATCGAGGTGATCCTCTGCGAGGTGCCGTGCAAGACCAATCCGCTCGGCGTCAAGGGCGCCGGCGAGGCGGGCGCGGTCGGCTCGGCGCCGGCGACGATCAATGCGCTGGTCGACGCGCTGTCCGATCTCGGCGTCACCCATATCGACATGCCGGCGACGCCGCAGAAGATCTGGCAGATCCTGCAATCGGCCCAGGCGCAGGCGGCGGAATAGCCGCCCGCCGGACTCAGGCTGCCGAGCAGTGGATCGGCAGCCTGTTCAGCCCGCGCACCACGATCGAATCGCTCCAGTCCGGCGCGCCGGCGAGGCCGATCTCCTTCAGCCGGTCCAGCAGGATCGGGAAGGCGATCTGGGCTTCGAGCCGGGCCAGCGGCGCGCCGAGGCAGAAATGGATGCCGAAGCCGAAGGTCAGGTGCCGGTTGTCCCGGCGCGCGATGTCGAAGGCGTCCGGGTTCTCGAATGCCTCCGGGTCGCGGTTGGCGGCAGCCAGCATCTGGAAGACCCGGTCGCCCTTACGCATGACCCTGCCGCCGAGCTCGTAATCGTCGGCCAGGATCCGCACCTGCGCCAGAGACGGCCCGTCCCAGCGCAGCATTTCCTCCACCGCGGCTGAAACCGCCTTTTCATCCTCGGCATTGTCCTTCAGCGCGAGCAGCTGATCCGGATGCCGCAGCAGCGCCAGCAGGCCGTTGCCCAGCAGGTGGGTCGTCGTCTCGTGGCCGGCGAAGAGCAGCAGCACGCAGGCGGCCACCAGCTCGTCGCGGCTGAGAAAATCGCCGCGCTCCCCGGCGGCCGTGAGGGCCGAGGCGACGTCGTCTGCCGGCTGCCGGCGGCGCGCTTCGACGAGGTCACCGAAATAGGCATTCATCTCCCGGATTGCCGTATTGGCCCGGGTGTATTTGTCGGGCGACAGCCGCGAGGTCAGCACGAAGCTGCCGAGATCGTCCGACCATTGCTTGAGCCGGTCGACATCCGCGCGCGGCACGCCAAGCATGGCGGCGATCACGCCGGCGGGCAGGGGGTAGGCGAAATGCCGGATGAAATCCGTCTCGCCCCGCTCCAGCAGGCCGTCGACCAGTTCATGGACGAGCTCGGCGATACGCGGCCGGAGTGCCGCCACCGCGGAGGAGGTAAAAGCCTTGTTCATCAGTCCGCGCAGGCGGGTATGGTCCGGCGGGTCGTTAAACACGGCCCAGAGCGCCATATGCTCGCCGAGATCGCGCAGCTCCCTGCGGGCATCCTCGGGCAGGTGGGAGAAGAAGGGGCGCATCCGGTCCGAGGACAGGCGCGGATCGCGCAGCGAGCGGCGGATATCGTCGTAGCGGGTCAGCATCCAGCCGCCGAGCCGGTCGCTCCAGTGGACCGGGTCATGGTCGCGGAGCGCCCGCAGAGCCGGGTAGGGATCGGCGATCACCGCGGCGCTGCGCGCGTCGAAATAGACCATCATGGGCGTTTCCCTGCGCTTTTTGCTATCCTGTCGCCGCAAGGGTCGGGCGGCAAGCAAAGAGGTTGGAATGTCCCGCGAATATCCCGAACAGCCGCTGATCGGCCTCGGCGCCATCGTGTGGAAGGACGGCAAAGTGCTGATGGTGCAGCGCGGCCGCCCGCCGCGGCAGGGCATCTGGAGCCTGCCCGGCGGCCTGCAGCTGCTTGGCGAGACGGTCGCCGAGGGTATCCGGCGCGAGATCCGCGAGGAAACCGGGGTGGAGATCGAGCTGCTCGGGCTGGTCGAGGTGGTCGATTCGGTGCAGCGGGATGCGGCCGGCCGGGTGCTGTACCACTACACCATCGTCGACTATGCCGCCCGCTGGGTATCCGGCGAGGCGGTGGCCGGGGATGACGCCGCCGCCGTGGCCTGGGTCGACCCGGCCGAACTGCACCGGCTGGATACCTGGAACGAAACCCTGCGGGTGATCGAAAAATCCCGCGCCTGCCTGCCCTGACCGGCGGGCCGGTCGTTTCCGCCGCCCCGTTCCTGTGCTTAAGTAGGCCTTGGGCGCTTGTTATTCTATCAGGGCGGGGGGAATGAACTTTCCGAAGGGAGCGGGGCAGCAGTTTCAGCCTGCCAGGTTCGAGGAACGCGGCACCGCTGTCGCCTTTACCACGCCGGCGCTGAGCCAGGCGCGCATCCGCAAGGACGACCGCGACAACCTCGAACTGACGGTCTCGGCCTTTTCGGGCGTGAAGGGCAATTACGTCATCCGCTGGAAAGACGTGCCCGAAATCTTCTCGCTGACCATGCACGACCGCGCCCTGCAGGAGGCGATCCTCAAGCATGGCTCTTGCCTGCCGCCGGATGTCCGCCGCGCCACCCTGGAGACGGCGAAGACCGGGTTGGCCGGCCCGGAATCGCAGCGCTCGGCCCAGGAAGCTCTGGCGGAAGAGGAAGAGGAGCTTCTGCTGACCCGCTTCTTCCTGTTCCGCCAGGCGCTGGAAAAGATGGCGGCCGGTGCGATGACCATGAAGATGGCGGAGTTCACCGCGCCGGGCAGCCGCGAGCGGATCAAGAGCGCCCTGGGCGAAATCGCCCAGCGGTTCGGCACCAGTGCCAACGAGCTGTACAACCGGCTGGAGCGCTGGGGCGAGGTGCTGGCGCCGCTCGGCCTCGGCGGTATGCCGAAGGAATGCCGGCTGCGCCGCATGGTGACCGGCATGTCCGAGCTGGCCGACAACATCGGCGCCTGGGCCGAGACCGACAAGTCGGAGGCAGCCGGGCTCGCCCGCGCCATCAGCCGGATCGCCTATTTCAGCGCCGAGTTCGCCCGCGACCTGATCGCCGCCGCGCTGCGGCCGGCCGACTATCCCGACCGCGTGCTGGCCAACTGGGAGAAGGCGCTGCCCAACATCCAGAAGGATGTCGAACGGCTGTGGTGGACCGTGGACGGATGGGAATTCATCGTCCTGCTGTGGCGCGATGCCGAGGATCGAGACCGCGACGCCCAGCGCGAAGCGGTAACGGAAATTTACCGCATTCTGCCGATCATTCCGGAAAAGGAGGCTGCAAACCGGCCGAACGCGCAGGGGATGCAGGAGAATTCGCGCATGCAGGTGCGCGCCCTCGAGGGGTGGAATACGGGTGCTCTTGACAGCGAAATGGTCCGGCGCGTCGAAAGCGTGAAACGGAGACGGGTATGACCGATCTGGCCGCCGAGCTGCGTGATATCGAACGCAAGCTATTCGAAATCCCCGACGAGAAGGTCGCACAGCTCACGCTGCTTATCGAACGGTCGCGCGCCGTCGTGCTTTCCGCAGCGATGGCGGATGCGGCGCTCGGCGCGCTGCGTCCGCGCCTGGTGAAGACGCGGCCGCCGCGCCATCTGACCCTGCAGCGCATCTTCTGCCATCCCTTCGAGGATCTGCTGATCCTGCCGGAAGACAACGAGAAGCAGTTCGGCCGCATCGCGCGCAGCTCGCTGGCGCCATGCTGGGATTTCGTCCTGCAGTGCCTCGACCAGGCGGCGGTGAAGGAGCTGGAAGCCAGCCTGCGCCAGTCGCCCGCTCCGGCGCTCGGCACGGAGGCCGATCCGCGCATCCCGAGATTCGGTGCGACCCTGTGGAGCATCGCCGCGCGCTGCCTGCGCGAGCAGACCAGCCGTGCCGACACGGACCCGGCCTATCGCGCCGAACTTGTCGCGAAACTCGGCGGCGAGACCGTACTGCTCGACCTCGTAGACATGATGGGCATGCTGGAGCTTGCCGGGCCGCTGGAGGAGCTGCGCACGCAGCTGTCGCCCAAGCCGGTGGGCAAACTGCTCGACGAGCAGATCGAGGCGATCAGGGACGCCTATGTCGCACTGTGCGGCAGCGGCGCCGGCCTGCCCGGATACATGATCGCCTTCACCGCCGCGCGGATGACCAATCCGTTCCAGCTGCTGCCGGTCTTCGACACGCTGAACGACCTTCCGACCGGTATCGCCGGCCTCACGCCGGGCCAGTATGTCCGTCGCATGATCAGCGGCGACAGCAAGCGTTTCTTCAAGACCATCGGCCGCAGCGACCCGGCAAAGATGGATGACGGCAACATCGCCGGCATGGTCGATGATTTCGTGCGCATGATCGGCCGCCTCAAGGCCGACGGCATGGCGGACGGGCCGCAGCCCGAGATGGATGCCGCGGGCGCCAAGCTGCGCCAGATGGTCAGGGCCGGCATGCTGGACGGCGCGGACAGCAAGATCGCCGCCGCGCTGGCGGCGCCCGCAGAGGGCAGCGCCGGCGGGCAGGCATCATATGACGCCAAGGTCGAGGCCGAGAACCGGATCTATGCGATCCAGAAAGTCGCTAGGGTGGCCGGTGAGATCGGCGCCGAAAAGGATGTCGGCGATGCGCTGAAAAGCCTCGCGCAGCAGGCCGAGCAGCGTGGCGCGGCGCTGATCGCCGATATCAAGGCTGGCAAGCTGAACGCGCAGGGCCGCGAGGCCGCGAAGCAGCAGGTCTACGGCGCGGTGCGCCTGCTGGAACTGGTGGGCGGCGCGAACGCCGCCAGCAGGCTGATGCGTGACGGCCTGGCCGCCGTGGAGAAGATGCCGGGCTGAGCGCCGGCGCGCAGCCTATCGGGCGGCGACCGGCCTGGCGCTGTAGGCGGCCGGCTCGGCGTCGAAGCCCTTCAGATCCTCGTTGAGCAGCCCGAGATTGAGCGGGTTCATGTCGGTCCGCTCCACCGTGATGCGGATATTGAATGCCTGGTGCGCATAGCCGTGCTTGTCGCGGATGCGGTACACGCCGATGCCCCCGCGTCCTGGCCCTGACGGCTTGGTGATGCCGGCGCGGATCGCCGCCAGCGCGGCATGTCCGACCTCGATCTCCAGCAGCCGCGGTATCAGCTTCTCGGCATAGGCGAGGAAACCGAGCGCATCAATGGTGGCCGGCTGGCCGACGGTGGTCGCATCCCGGGTGAACTGCCCGAGCAGGATCTGCCCGGGCATCGCCTTGGCGATGATACGTGCCAGGGCGATCGTCACGTCGCCGACGATGTATTCGAAGCCGCGCGGGGTGTTGCCTTCCACCTGGTGGTAGGAGAAATGGCTGCCGACCGAGAAGGCGGCCCGCAGGGTCGGCACCAGCCGGGGATTGCCCTTCTGCCGCGCCAGTGCGTTGTCGGTGAGGATCAGGATTAGCGCCAGCCAGGTGCGCAGATCGTGCTCCAGGCCCTTGTTGCGGTTCCAGACATAAAAGCCGTCGCCCACGGTGGAGCGCGCCAGTTCCGTCCGCAGACCTGCTTCGTTCAGCCGCTTGTTGGCGGCATTGATGCTGTATTCCAGCGAACTCAGCTGGGCGACCTGCTCCAGCGGCGTATGCTTCGAGAAGCCGACGATGTCGAACAGGATAACCGCCCGGCTGGTGGTCGAGATCACGGTATAGCGTTTGACCAGGTTCTCGATCTGGAGCGGGCTGACGTCGCGACTGCCCTGGCCGATGCTGAACGGCAGGTCCATGGTGACCGCGCGCGTGCGTAGCAGCTTGCAGGTCTCGGCAAAGGTGCGTGCGCCCATCATGCGCTTGCCGCGGATGAGGCGCGGCTGCTGCTCGGCCTGGCCGAGCACGTTATAGGCCTCGGAAAAGCAGAAACTGACGCGGCTGCCCTGATAGGTCCAGCCCGCCACGATGTTCTTTCCTAGCCGCCATGAGGAATGCAGGACGAAGTCAATCTCCCGCATGCCCTGGCGCACGGCATCGGCTTCGCTCATGCCGGTTTGCCTGTCCCGTTACCCCGGGACGCAGCTTACGCGTTCGGTCGTGCCCGCGCCATGGCGATCATGGCCCGTGTCGACGGGTCATGGGGATGCTCGAGCGCCGGATCCAGCAGTTCCTCGAGGATCGGCTTGGCCAGCTGCTTGCCCAGTTCGACGCCCCACTGGTCGAAGGAGTTGATGCCCCAGATCGCCCCCTGGACGAAGATCTTGTGCTCATAGAGGGCGATCAGCATGCCGAGATGATAGGGATCCAGCCGCGGCAGGACGATCGTGGTGCTCGGCCGGTTGCCGCTGAACACCCGGTGGGGCGCCAGCGCCGCCGCCTTCTCCGGCGCCATGCCGGAGGCCAGCAGCTCGGCTTCCGATTCCTCGCGGGTGCGGCCGCGCATCAGCGCCTCCGCCTGGGCGAAGGCATTGGCCAGCAGCATCTCCTGGTGCTGGCCCAGCTTGTAGGCGCCGGACAGCGGCACGATGAAATCGGCGGGGATGATCTGCGGCCCCTGGTGGAGCAGCTGGTAGAAGGCATGCTGTCCGTTGGTGCCCGGTTCGCCGAAGACGACCGGCCCGGTGGCATAGCCGAGGCTCCGGCCCCAGCGGTCGACCGACTTGCCGTTGCTCTCCATGTCGGCCTGCTGCAGGTAGGCGGGAAGACGGGCAAGGCCCTGGTCATAGGGCAGGACCGCCAGCGCGGTATGGCCAAGGAAGTTGATGTTCCAGATCCCGGCCAGAGCCATCAGGACCGGCAGGTTACGCTCCGCCGGCGCTTCGGCGAAATGCCGGTCCATGGCATGCGCTCCGGCCAGCAGGTCGCGGAAACCCTGGATGCCGATCCCGAGAGCGATGGGAAAGCCGATCGCCGACCACAGCGAGTAGCGGCCGCCGACCCAGTCCCAGAACTGCAGCACGCCGTTTTCGGGAATGCCGAACTTGCCCGGCACGCTGCGATTGGCCGAGATGGCGAGGAAATGCTTCGTCCAGTCCGCCCCCGACCCGAGCCGCTCCAGCAGCCAGGCGCGGGCCGTTTCGGCGTTGGCCATGGTCTCCTGGGTGGTGAACGTCTTCGACGAGACGATCACCATCGTCGCGGCGGGATCGCAGATGGCCAGCACGCGGGCGATATCGGCGCCATCGACATTGCTGACGAAGTGGATGTCCAGCCCGGGCTGCCGGTAGGCGGAAAGCGCCTCGGTCACCATGCGCGGACCCAGGTCGGAACCGCCGATGCCGATGGCGATGACATGGCGGTAGCGCTCGCCGGTGGCGCCGCGCCAGGCGCCGCCGCGGATGGCTTCCACCATTTCCGCCATGCGCTGCAGCTCGCGGTGCACCGCCGGCACGACATCCTCGCCATCCACGGTCAGGCTGCTTTCCCGGGGCAGGCGCAGGGCGGTATGCAGCACCGCGCGATCCTCGGTGGTGTTGATGCGCTCGCCGGCCAGCATGCGGTCGCGCCAGCCGGCGACATCGGCCTCGCGTGCCAGATCGAGCAGCAGAGACAGCGTTTCCTGCTCCAGGCGCTGCCGCGACAGGTCGAGCACCAGATCGTCGCAGCGGAAGGAGAAGCGTTCGAAGCGCTGCGGATCGGCGGCAAAGATGTCGCGTAGATGACGTTGCCGGATGGCGGAGGCATGGGCGGCAAGGGCCCGCCAGGCGGGAGTCTGGTCGATCGGCGGCGGCTGCGTCGTCATCGGTCCCCTCTGGTTGGCTATGTGATCACGTCCGGCCCGCTGCGGCCGGTGCGGGCACGTATACCGGCTTTCGCTTCGGCAAAGTCGATCAGCGGTTTCAGCCGCTGCTGCACGTCGTCCTGCTGCCGGGCCGGATCGGGTTCGAAGGCTTCGAAATACAACCGGATCGTCGCACCCTCGGTTCCGGTGCCCGACAGGCGCGCGATGATGCGCGCCCGGTCGCCGCAGATGATGCGCAGACCCTGGCCCCGGCTCTCGCTGTTGTCGATCGGATCGCGATAGGCGAAGTCGTCGGCGGCAGTGATGGTCAGATCGCCAATGTTGCTGCCTGGCAGGCCGGGCAGGGCGGCGCGCAGGGCATCCATGGCCTGCTGCGCCAGCGCGGCATCCACCGCCTCGTAATCATGTCGTGTGTAGTAGTGACGGCCGAAGCGGCGCCAATGGGCCTGCAGGATGGACTTCACCGTCTCGCCCGGTGATTTCGCCAGCACGTTCAGCCAGAACAGAACGGCCCAGAGACCATCCTTCTCGCGCACATGGTCCGAACTGGTGCCGTAGCTTTCCTCGCCGCAGAGCGTGATGCGGCCGGCATCGAGCAGGTTGCCGAAGAATTTCCAGCCCGTCGGCGTCTCGAAGCAGGGCACACCGAGGGCGGCCGCCACCGCATCGGCCGCCCGGCTCGTCGGCATCGAGCGCGCTATGCCGGCGATGCCCCTGGCATAGCCCGGCGCCAGCGTTGCGTTGGCGGCCAGCACGGCCAGGCTGTCGCTGGGCGAGACCGCGATGCCTTTGCCGAGGATCATGTTGCGGTCGCCGTCGCCGTCCGAGGCGGCGGCGAAATCCAGTTTCCCGTGCACGACGGCGTCGTCGTAAAGCGCCTTCGCGTAAACCGGATTGGGGTCGGGATGGCCGCCGCCGAAATCCTCCTTCGGCTCGGCATTGATCACCGAGCCTGCCGGGGCGCCCAGCATGTCGATCAGCAGCCGCCTCGCGTAAGGGCCGGTGACGGCGTGCATGGCATCGAAGCGGAAGCGGAAATCGGGCCGCTTCAGCATCGCCGCGATGGCGTCGAAATCGAACAGCTGCTGCAGCAGCACGGCATAGTCGCCGACCGGATCGATCACCTCGACCGTCATGCCTTCGAGCGTCTGCTCGCTGATCGCATCCAGGTTCAGCTCGGCGGCGTCGACCGTCCGGTAGCGGTCGATCGTTTGCGTGCGGCCGTAGATCGCCCCGGTCACGGCTTCCGGCGCCGGCCCGCCATTGGCGACATTGTACTTGATGCCGAAATCGCCGTCGGGCCCGCCGGGATTGTGGCTGGCCGAGAGGACGAGGCCGCCCTGCGCCCTGCGCGCGCGGATGACCGCGCTGGCTGCCGGCGTCGAGAGGATGCCGCCCCGGCCGACCAGCACACGGGCCACGCCGTTGGCTGCCGCCATGCGCAGGATGATCTGGATGGCCGTGCGGTTGAAGTAGCGGCCGTCGCCGCCCAGCGCCAGGGTGCCGCCGCGCAGGTTGTCCTGCGTATCGAACACCGACTGCACGAAGGCTTCCAGATAGCCGGGCTGGCGGAAGACGCTGACCTTCTTCCGCAGGCCGGACGTGCCGGGCTTCTGGCCGGCGAAGGGCTTGATCGGGACCTCGCGGATGGCCATGGCGGGATCAGCCGCGCGGAATCCGGCTCACCAGATCGTAGCGCGCACCGTTTCTCGCCATCAGGATGACGGTGTGCAGCCGCGCGAAGTTGCCTTCGAAGGAGACGCCGCGGCAGAGCGGCCCGGAATTGATGCCGGTGGCGACGAAGATGGCATCGTCGCTCTTCACCAGCTCGCTGCCGCTCATCCACCGCGCCGGATCGAGGCCGAAGTCCTTCACCCTGGCGGCTTCGTCCTCGCCCTGCGGATCGACGCGGCCGAAGAATTCGCCGCCCATGGCGCGGGTGAAGATCGCCGTGATGATGCCTTCCGGCGAGCCGCCGGTACCGAACAGCGCGTCGACGTTGCCGCCCTTCTGCAGCGCCATGAAGGCGCCGGCGACGTCGCCGTTCTCCTGCAGCATGGTCCGGGCGCCGGCGTCATGGATCTCCTTGATCATGGCATGGTGGCGCTTGCGGTTGAGCACGAAGATGCGCAGCTCGGAGACCGGCTTGTTCAGGGCCTGGCTCAGCGCCTCCAGCTTCTTCTTCACCGGCCAGGCCGGATCGATCTTGCCTCTGGCGGGCGCGGGCACCACCAGTTTGTCCATGTAGAAGCTGGGGCCGAGGTCGAACATCGAGCCGCGCGGCGCCATGGCGAGCACCGCCATGGAATTATCGACGCCGTTCGCCATGTTGGTCGTGCCCTCGATCGGGTCGACCGCGATCTCGATTTCCGGTTCGCCCGAGCCGATGCGCTCGCCGCGATAGAGCAGGGGCGCCTTGTCCTTCTCGCCCTCGCCGATCATCACCACGGCATTGACGTTGATGCAGCCCAGCGCCTTGCGCATGGCTTCGACGGCGGCGCCGTCGCCTTCTTCCTTCTTGCTGCGGCCGACCCAGTCATAGGCGGCCAGGGCGGCGGCTTCGGTCACCAGACGCAGGGCAAAGGGAAAATCGGCGCGGTCGAACGGACCGGGACGCGTGGACATGGTCGGGAACTCCCCAGAGCTGACGGCAGAAAGAGGTAGGCCGAATGGCCGGTTTTTATTCCCCGGGAATACGGCAAAAAACGGGCAAGGCCAAGGCCGGGCGCTGTGATTTGCCCGGGGGCGAAGACCTGGGCCGGTGGCCGGCGCTACTGGTCGAAGCGGCGACGCCAGAATTCATTGCTCTGGCGCTCGCCGATATCGCAGCCCCTGGCGTAGCGGCTGCCGGACTGCGTCCTGATCACCGGGCCGCCCTGCTGCCAGGCCGGCGGGACATGCGGGGCGGAGGCGATCTCCAGGATCAGCTTGCGGCGGACCGCCTCGAAGAAGGTGTCGAAGCTTTCCGCCACCACGACGAAGGATCCCGGTCCGCCGATCACGCAGCCTTCGTAGTAGAGGTCGAGATCCTCGAGGACCGGGAAGCCCCAGGTATTGACCCGGCCGTTCATGATCGGCAGGCCGTTGATGACGATGCCGGCCGCCAGCGCCTGGTCACGTACCAGGTCGACGCGGGGGCCGTCGTTGTTCGGGCCGTCGCCGGAGATGTCCAGCACGCGGCGCACGCCCCGGTATTCGCCGCTGCCGAAGATCGGGATGGCATACTGGATGGCCCCGGAAATGCTGGTGCGCCGCGCGGTGCGGATCGGATGCTCCAGCAGCCGGCGCGCCACGGCTTCCGCGCTGGCTTGGTCGGAGATCAGCATCCACTCCACCAGGCTGCCCTGGGTCATTGCATCGGCCCATTCGAAATAGCTGACCGCTATGCGGCCATGCACGCCGCTGCGGATCGCCTTTACCACTGCGGGGTCGGCGATGGCGCGGGCATAGCCGTCGCGCTGCAGCCGGGCTTCGTCGGGGTCGATGCTGCCGGAAATGTCGACTGCCAGGATCAGTTCGATGTCGACATTGGCGACGCGTTCGGGAGCAGCACGCTGTGCTGCCGCCGCTCCGGTGAGGAGGAGGGTGGCCGCAAGCCATGCCAGCATCGAGACGACAGGCGATCGCCGCTGCATGCCGGCAGGCTAGACCCGTCCCGGCGCGCCGTCCAACCAAATCCGCAGGGCGGCGCCGGGACTGGACAGCCTCGCCCGACTTGCCGATGGTACGGCCATGGAACCTTCCGCGCGAACAGAGCTTTTCGATGTCGTCATCGTGGGCGGCGGCCTCGCCGGGCTGACCCAGGGCATCGCCCTGGCCAGCCACGGCATGTCTGTCGCCATCATCGACCGCGAGGATCCTGCCCGCGTGCTGCGTGCCGGCTTCGACGGCCGGGTATCGGCGATCGCGCTGGCTTCGCAGCGCATGCTGGAGGCCATCGGTCTGTGGCGCCATGTGCGCGAGGCGCAGCCGATGTGGGATATTCGGGTCTCGGACGGCGACTCGCTGCTGTTCCTGCATTACGACCATCGTGACCTCGGCGACGCCCCGTTCGGCTATATGGTGGAAAACCGCATCATGCGGCAGGCGCAGCAGGATGCGCTCGCGGAGCTGCCCGGCGCGCAGCTGATCGCGCCCATGACAGTGGCAAAGGTGGACCGCGGGCTGCCCGGTTCCGGCGCGCCGGCGCAGCTGACGCTGGCCGACGGGCGGCAGCTGCGGGCACGCTTGGTGATCGGGGCCGATGGCCGCCAGTCGGCGATGCGGGAGCAGGCGGGCATCCGGACCACCACCTGGTCCTACGATCAGACCGGCATCGTCTGCACGGTGGCCCATGAACTGCCCCACGAGGGCGCGGCGCAGGAGCGTTTTCTGCCGGCAGGGCCTTTCGCAATCCTGCCGATGACCGATGACGAGAACGGCGTGCATCGCTCGTCGCTGGTCTGGACCGAGCCGACCGAGCGGGCCGCCACGATCATGGGGCTGGACGACGCCGACTTCCAGGCCGAGATGCGCCGCCGTTTCGGCGACGGATATGGCGAGGCGCATGTGGTGGGGCCGCGCTGGTCCTATCCGCTCACCTTCCTGCATGCCGAGCGCTATACCGATCACCGGCTGGCGCTGATCGGCGATGCCGCCCACGGGATTCATCCGATTGCCGGACAGGGCCTCAATCTCGGCCTGCGCGACATCGCCGCGCTTACCGAGGCGCTGGTGGAGGCGCGGCGACTCGGACTCGATCCGGGGCAGGCCGATGTGCTGGAGCGCTATGCCCGGTGGCGCCGCACCGATACGCTTGTGCTCAGCGCCGTCACCGACGGACTGACGCGGTTGTTCTCCAACGACATCGCGCCGTTGCGAATCGCTCGCGATCTCGGCCTGGGCGTGGTGGAGCGCCTGCCGCCGCTGAAGAAGCTGTTCATGCGGCATGCGATGGGCGATCTCGGCACCCTGCCGCGGCTGCTGCGCGGCGAACGACTCTAGCCTCCACAACCCGAATCGGTCGGCACGCGACCATGACGCGTACCGCGGGGACGTGCCGCGACGGCAGGCTCTGGCCAGCCGGGCAGGAAAGGGTTTGGCGGCAGTCCGGGCTTGTGTGTAGCATCCGGATGCCGGAAGGGGGCCTCATGGTGGCAACGGATCTGCAATCCGATCCGCAGACGGACAGCGACATGGCCGCGACGCAGGCGGCGCTTGATCGGATCGCACCTGTCCTCGATCGCATCGGCGACTGCTTCTATGCCCTGGACACCGGCTGGCGCATCGTCCACTTCAATGCGGCTGCGGAATACTGGTTCGAGCTGAAACGCGCATCGGTGATCGGCCGCAGCTTCTTCGATGTCTTCTCCCCGGTGCGCAGCTCCGTCGTCGCGGAATACTGTCGCGCGGTTTTCGAGACCGGGCGCGAGATCGAGCGCGAGATGGATTCCATCGTGAATCCCCGGCGCCGGGCGATGCTGCGGATTTTTCCGCTTGGTCCCGGCATCGGGATCGTGATCTCGGACCGCACCGGGGAGCGGGACCTCCGGATGGCGCTGGAACGCAGCGAAGTCCGGCTGCGCCGGCTTGCCGATTCGAATCTGGTGGGAATTGCAGTAACCGACGCCGATGGTCACATCCTCGAAGCGAATGACGCCTATCTTGCGATGACCGGCTATTCGCGCAGGGAGCTTGATGACGGTCTGGCGAACTGGGCAACGGTCACACCGCCGGAATACGCGGATGTCGAGGCGGCGCATCTCGCGCAGGCCGATGCCGACGGCGTCTGCGATGCCTACGAGAAGGAATACATTCGCCGGGATGGCAGCCGGGTGCCGGTCTTCATCCGCTTTGCCCGGCTGCAGCAGGCGGAGCGCCGCTACATCTGCATCGTGCAGGACATGACCCAGCAGAAAGCGGCCTTGAAGGCGCTCGCCGAAAGCGAGCAGCGCTTCCGCACGATGGCGAATGTCGTGCCCGCCATTGTCTGGAGCAAGGACCAGGCGTGGCCGTCGGGCTATTTCAATGATCGCTGGCTGGAATACAGCGGGCTCACTCCGGACGAGGCGAGCAGCAGAAGCTGGGTCGAAGGCGTGCATCCGGACGATGTCGCGGTGATCAAGGCCGCCTGGCGCAAGGCGCAGAAGGACAATACCGGCTATGAAGTCGAGGCGCGGTACCGGCGGGCGGATGGCGCCTGGCGCTGGTTTCTCGTGCGCGCCGCTCCGATCCGCGACGATTCCGGGGCGATCATAGGATGGTCGGGCGCAAGCACCGACATCCACGACCGCAAGGTGATGGAAGACGAACTGCGGCGCCTGAACGAAGAACTCGAGAAGCGCGTCGAGCAGGCGGTGGCCGAACGCGAGCAGGCCTTCGCCGCGCTGGCCGAGGCGCAGAAGATGGAGGCCATCGGCCAGCTGACCGGTGGCGTCGCGCACGACTTCAACAATCTGCTGCAGGCGCTGTCGAGCTGCCTGCAGATGGTTGACCGGCGCAGCAATGATGCCCGCCTGCGCCCGCTGCTGGAGGCCGGTTTCCAGGCGATTTCGCGCGGCGCCAAGCTGACGCGGCAGCTGATGGCCTTTGCGCGACGCGAGGCGGTGCGCACCGAGGTCATCGACGTGCCGAGCCAGATCCTCAGCATGTCCGGCCTGCTGGCCCGCGTGCTGCGCGCCGACATCGCCATTGCCACCGAGTTCGGGCCCGATCTCTGGGCGGTCGAGGTCGACCCGACGCAGTTCGAGCTGGCGCTGATCAATCTCGCCGCCAATGCCCGCGACGCCATGCCCGACGGCGGGCGCTTCGTGATCGCCGCGGACAATGTCGAGGTGATGGTCGGGGACCGGTCGGACATTCCGGAGGGGAGCTATCTCCGCCTGCGCGTGACCGATAGCGGCACCGGCATGCCGCCCGAGATTCTCGCCCGGGTTTTCGAGCCCTTTTTCACGACCAAGCCCAGCGGCCTCGGCTCAGGCCTGGGTCTGAGTCAGGTCTACGGATTCGCGCGCCAGTCCGGCGGTGTTGTCCATATCGACTCCGAGCCGGGACGCACGACCGTCACCCTGCTGCTGCCGCGCAGCACCAGACGGCCCCGGTCGGCGAAGCTCGCCAGGCGGGACGGCCAGATGTCCATGGCGGTGTCGCAGAAGCAGCATATTCTGGTGGTCGAGGACGATCCCCTGACCATCGCGCTGGTGGCCCCGGCGCTGGAGAATATCGGCTATGTGGTTGCCTGCGCCGGCAATGCCGACGAAGCGCTGCGTGTCCTCTCAGACAGTCGCAAGCCGGGCGGCCAGCCCATCGACCTGCTGTTCAGCGATGTCGTGCTGCCTGGCGGCAGCAACGGGGTGAAGCTGGCCGAGGAAGCCCGGCGCATCCAGCCGCATCTTCCCGTTGTGCTGACCACGGGTTACGGGGAGGGGATTGCCGAGGCTCATGGCCTGCGCATCCTGCCCAAACCCTACCGGATCGAGGAACTGGTGACCGCGCTGGAGGCCGAGCTGGGGCGGCGGACGAGCTGAGGCCCGTACATTCAAGGGACCTGGATGCTGGTGGCCGAGGGCACTGGCGTGATCACACCTCAGCCGGCAGACGCGCCGTTCTGGCTGACCCTCGGCCTGCTCGTGGCTCTGATCGGCTGTTACTTGTGGCGCCCGGCGCGCGCCTGGCCTCTAGCGCCGCGGATCGCGGCTGAGGCCGCGGGCTTCCAAGCGCTGCAGGTAATCGGCCCAGAGCGCGTCCTGGTCATGACCGCGGTCATAGAACCATTCCCAGGAGTAGATGCCGGTATCGTGCAGGTCGTCGAAGCGCAGCCGCACGGCATAGGTGCCGACCGGCTCGATGCCGATGATGCCGACATGGCGCCGGCCGGGCACCAGGGTCTTCTGTCCCGGGCCATGGCCCTGGACCTCGGCCGAGGGACTTTCAACGCGCAGGAATTCCGCCGTGAAGCTGAACTGCTTGCCATCGGCGAAGCTGACTTCAAGCCGCTTGTCGGCCGAGACGTAGCGCAATTCCGAGCAGGCCGGGCGGCCGGCGCGCTGATAGGGCGAATCCTCGTTCATGTCGCTGCGATGCTCAGGCTCCGGCATGGGCCGGCGTGTCGTCCAGCTGGCGCGCCTCGTCGACCAGCATGATCGGGATGCCGTCGCGGATCGGATAGGCAAGGCCGGCTTTCTCACTGACCAGCTCGTTGCGCTCGCGGTCATAAACCAGCGGGCCCTTGGTCACCGGGCAGACCAGCAGCTCCAGCAGCTTCGGATCGACCGGGGAGGAAGCCGTGTTCGGGGTCTGTGCGGGCGTGTCGCTCATGACAGTCTTCTCAATGAAGGTTGCGTCCCTGCTGCGGTCCGACATTGTCGAGCAGCGCCATTTCCAGCAGCGTGATCAGCATCTCGGCCCGCGCGGGGAAATCGGCAGCCTCGAGCAGAGCCTGTTTTTCGCCCGGCGTGAAGGGGCAGATCATGCAGAGCGAATGCACCAGCAGCTCGTCGCCGGCGGCGTTGATCGAGTCCCAGTCGGCCGGCAGGTTGTGCCGCGTGCAGTAAGCGCGCAGCGCGTTCAGCAGCCGGTCACGGCTGAACTGCCCGGCGGGCGCCGGCACTGCGTCGGCGGCAAAGCGGCTGTAATCCGCCGTCACCTGCCGGTACATCGTATCGACGTCCAGTTCCGCCTCGACGGCGAAGCGGCACAGGCCACGCAGGGTGATCAGGATGCGGCCATCGGATGTATCCGCCGCCGATGCGATCTCGCCGACGCAGCCGATGCTGTAGACATCGGGCTGCCTGCCGCGGCCGCTCTCGACGGGCTGGATCATGCCGATCAGCCGGTGTCCGCTGAGCGCATCGCGCGTCATCGCCAGATAGCGGGGTTCGAAGATGTTCAGCGGCAGCAGGCCGCGCGGCAGCAGCAAGACGCCGCTGAGCGGAAAGATGGGGATGACGCGGCTCAGGCTGCCGGGATCGACGGGAGCGGCTGCCTCTTCCTCACTGCTCATGCGAACAGGATCGACGACAGGCGCCGGCGCGCATCCACGACGAGGGGATCCATGGGGCCGAGCGCCTCGAACATCTTGACCAGCTGCTTGCGCGCAGCCTCGTCATTCCATTTGCGGTCGCGCTTCACCAGCTCGAGCAGCTGGTTCATCGCTTCCTCGTTGCGCTGCGCGCCGACCAAGGCCAGGGCATAGTCGTAGCGGGCCTGGTGATCGTCCGGATTGGCGTTGACGGCGGCTTCCAGCGGCTGCAGCTGGTCTGCAGCACCGGCGCTCTGCTCGAGCAGCTCCATCGCCGAGCGCGCGGCCGCCACATCGGCGTGGCCCGCCTGCGCCTCCGGCACCTGCTTCAGCACTTCCCTGGCTTCCTCGATTTCGCCCATGCCAACGAGCGCCCGGGCGAGGCCGCCAAGCGCCGCGACATTCTCGGGTTCCGCGCCGAGGGCGGTCGAGAAGGCCTGGGCCGCCGCGGTCCAGTCCTGCGCGCCGAGCGCGGCCTTGCCGGCCTCGATCATCTGCCCGGCCGTGTCGCCTTCCAGTGCGCCGCCGGTCAGGCCTTCAACGAACTTCTTCAGCTGGCTTTCGGGCAGCGCGCCGACGAAGCCGTCGATCGGCTGCCCCTTGGAGAAGGCGTAAACCGCCGGGATCGACTGGATGCGCAGCTGCTGCGCCAGCGGCTGGTTCTTCGGATCGTCGATGTTGACCTTGACGAGGCGGACCTTGCCATTGGCCGCCTTGACGACCTTCTCCAGCGCCGGCCCGAGCTGCTTGCAGGGGCCGCACCAGGGTGCCCAGAAATCCACGATGACCGGCACCTGCATCGAAGCCTGGACGACATCCTGCATGAAGGTGGTGATGTCGGCATCCTTGACCGCGCCCGCGGCGCCGTTCTGGGCGCCGGCGGCAGCGCCGGTGGCAGGGGAGGCGGGTGTCAGTCCAAGTTCCATGATCAGGTCTTCTTCCGGTTGGAAAGCGTGCGAATGGCTCAGAGATAATGGCCGGGCCGGTAAAAGCCAACCGCCCGGGCCGTTTGTTGCGGTCTACCGCCAAATATAGGCAGCCGGTCAGGCCATACAAGCAGGGTTGTCCGGATCAGCGCTCGGCCAGCAGGTCGGCGTAATCCTTGTGGCGCCGGATCCAGGCCGAGGCAAAGCCGCAGAGCGGAACGACTTTCATGCCGTCCTGCCGGACGATGTCCATCAGTCCCTGCATCAGCCGGTGCGAGGCGCCGGTGCCGCGCAGCGGCACGGGGGCCTCGACATGGGTGATGACCAGCGTGCCGTCACGGCGCCGGTAATTGGCGAACACGATCTGTCCATCAACCTCGAGTTCGTACCGGTTAAGACCGGGATTGTCGCGCACCGGATTGCTCATGATCCCTCAACCTGCACCGCCGTCCGGCGTTCCCTGCCGCCGCGTTCAGCGGCGCCGGAAGGGTAGCCGGTTTCAGCCGCGAAGGCCATGGACGCCCGGAGTTACACGGAAACCGTGATTTTCCCGAAGGCCGCGCCCTTGCCCATGTGCTGATAGGCCTCGCGCACGCCACTTTCCGAGAAATCGAAGCTGCGATCCAGCACCGGTTTCATCTTCGCCTGGCTCATGGCGCGCAGCATGGCGTCGAAGCCGTCTTTCGATCCGACGGTGACGCCCTGCAGCCGCACCTGCTGCATCACGACGAGCGGCAGCAGCAGGTCGTTGCTCGTCGGCCCCGACAGCACGCCGATCATGCTGATCGTGCCGCCGGGCCGGATGGCGCGGATCGACTGGTTCAGCGTGCCGGCGCCGCCGACCTCGACGATATGGTCGACGCCCCGGCCGCCGGTGATCGTCCGCGTCGCGCGGCCCCATTCCGGGGTGTTGCGGTAGTTGATGCCGTGATCGGCGCCCAGTGCCTTCGCCTTCTCGAGCTTCTCGTCGCTGGACGAGGTGACAATGACTTCCGCACCGGCGAGCTTCGCGAACTGCAGCGCGAAGAGCGACACGCCGCCGGTGCCCTGCACCAGCACGAGGTCGCCCGGTTGCACCCTGCCCAGGGTGACGATGGCGCTCCAGGCGGTCAGTGCCGCGCAGGGCAGGGTGGCGGCCTCGGCGAAGTCGAGATGGTCGGGAATCCTGGCCAGCGCATGGGCGGGGTAGGTCCGCTGTTCGCAGAGCCAGCCGTCATACGGTCCGCCCATGGAGACGCTGAAGCGTTCGGCGCTGGGCTCGCCGCTGGACCAGTTGGGGAAGAAATGCGGGACCACGCGGTCGCCCGGCTTGAAGCCGCTGACGCCTGGGCCGACCGCGATCACCTCGCCGGCACCGTCCGACAGCGGAACGAGGGGCAGCTTCTGTTTCGGGTTGTAAGCGCCCTGCACCATCAGCCAGTCGCGGTAGTTGAGCGAGCAGGCCCTGACCCCGACCAGCACCTCGCCGGGCTTCGGCTCCGGCTGCGGACGCTCCGCCATCACCAGGCGGTCGACCGCAAAAGCCTGCAACTCGATGGCGCGCATGCCGTTTCCTCCTGGATCTTTGGGCGCCGATTGTGCCGCCTGGGGATTTTGCCGTCCAGTCATGCTAGGGTGCGGCATCCGAGGAGTCCCTGCCATGCCTGTGCTGAACATCAACGGCAAGCCCGTCACCGTCGAGGTGGAAGGCGAGATGCCGCTGCTCTGGGTTCTGCGCGACGTGCTGAACCTGACCGGCACGAAATACAGCTGCGGCATCGCCGTCTGCGGCGCCTGTACGGTGCTGATCGACGGGGAGCCGGTACGCTCCTGCTCGCTGCCGGTCGCCGATATTGCCGAGGGCGCGGCCATCCTCACCATCGAGGGCCTGTCGGCCACGCGGGATGCCGATGGCATGCCGACGCATCCGGTACAGCGCGCCTGGGCCGAGCTGGACGTGCCGCAATGCGGTTACTGCCAGTCGGGCCAGATCATGGCCGCCGTCGCCCTGCTGCAGGAGACCGCCAATCCGACCGACGAGGAGATCGATGCGGCGATGACCAATCTCTGCCGCTGCGGTACCTACCAGGATATCCGCGCCGCCATCCACCGCGCCGCGGAGCTGGCGCGCGGGTAGGCTTACGCCGCGAAGCTCACGCTGCAGCGGCCGAGGCCTTCGGCGATCACCTCGATCTGGTCGCCGGGCGCGGCCGGCTGCATCGCGAAATAGGTGCCGGTCATCACCACGTCGCCGGCCTTCAGCGGCTGGCCGTCGGTGACCAGCCTGGCCGCCAGCCAGGCCAGCGCATTGAGCGGCGAGCCGGCGACATTGGCACCGGTGCCCTGGGCCACCTGCTCGCCGTTCTTCGTCATCACCATGGTCATGCGGCGCAGGTCGAGGCCGTCCAGCTTGCGCGCCGGCCCGCCGAGCACGAACAGGCCGCCGCCGGCATTGTCGGCCACGAGGTCGACCAGCTTCGTGTCGAGACTGGCGATGCGGCAGCCGACAATCTCGATGGCGGGCAGGCAGTAGCCGACGGCGCGCAGCACGTCGACCAGGGTCGGTTCCTCCATGTCGAGGTCGCGGTCCAGCACCATGGCGACCTCGCCTTCCAGCCGCGGCTGCAGTACGCGACCTTTGGCGACCTCGTCGCCGTCGCCGAGCAGCATGTCGGCATAGAGCATGCCGTAGGCCGGCTCGGTGGTTCTGAACATCGCCTGCGCGCCCTTGGCGCTCAGGGCGATCTTGCGTCCGACCGGACGGCGGCCTGCTTTCAGCCAGTGGTCGCGGTTGGCGGTCTGCACGGCATAGGCCGCGGCGATGTCCTCGGCGTCGAACAGGTCGCGCAGGTTGGCGCAGGGGGTTCCGCTCTCCTCCGCCTGGCGCAGGCGGGCGGCGGCATCGATGACGGCTTTCACTTTCATGTGGCGATTCCCGCGGCGGCGTTGGTCTGCGAGGCGCTGATGCCGACCGACTCGCCGGCCGCGACGATCTCGCCCCAGGTGGTGGGATCGACCGGCACGCCCTCGGCCAGTCGCTTTGCCTTCGCGCGGCGCTCGGGCTCGCCCGCCACCAGCACCTCGTCGGTGCCGGGCGCCGGCTTCGATGCCTTCACCCATTTCACGAAGGCTGCCATTTCGTCGCGCCAGTTCGCTGCGCCGCCGAGTTTCGCCGGATCGACGATGACGGAGAGCATGTTGTTGGTGATGGTGTTGCGCGTCCAGTTGCCGTCATGGATCGTGCCGCCGCCGGTGAAGGCGCCCGCCAGCAGCTCGGCGATCACCGCCAGCCCGTAGCCCTTGTGGCCGCCGAAGGCGAGAATCGCGCCCATCGGCTGGCTGAACATGGTGCGCGGCTCGGTGGTCGGATTGCCCTGCGCGTCGATCAGCGTGTCGGGCGCCACCTGCTCGCCCTTGTTCATGGCGACGCGTACCTTGCCCATGGCGATCTTCGACGTCGCCATGTCGAGCACCAGCGGCTCGCCGCCCGGCTCGGTGGCGGGCAGGGCGCAGCAATAGGGGTTGGTGGCAAAGCGCGCATCCGAGCCGCCATGGGGCGCCACCAGCGGCGGCCGGCCGACCACGTTCACGTAATGCGTCGAGACGAAGCCCGCCGCGGCGCATTGCTCGCCCCAGTGGCCGATGCGGCCGATATGGTGGCTGTTGCGCAGGCTCACGATGCAGACGCCCAGCTCGCGCGCCCGGCGGATCCCGAGCTCCATCGCGTCATGGCCAATCACCTGGCCGTAACCCATGTTGCCATCGAGATTGAGGATGGCGCCGTGGTCGCCGGTCACCGTCGGCGCGGCATTCACGGTCAGCCGCTTCTCCACCACGGCGAGGATGTATTGCGGCAGCATGCCGATGCCGTGGCTGTCATGGCCGGTCAGGTTCGCCAGCACGAGATTGTCGGCCACCAGCGCCGCTTCCCGTTCGTTGCTGCCGCCGGCCAGCACGATATGGCGCACGGCGGCCCTGAGCTTGACGGCTTCGATCACGATGGGGGCAGCCATGATTCCTCCTGTCGGCTTGCCGGGATTTAAGCGGAAGCGGCACGGCTCGACAATCACCAGCCGGGAATCCCTTTCAGCCGCCCTTTGACCGCCCCGCGGCAATGCGGCAGAGTGAGGCGATGCGCCGCGCTCTTTCCGCCGTCCTGCTGCTGCCGCTTGCCGCCTGCGCCTCGCCGCTGGCCGACAAGGCGGAGGCAGCCCGCACCCGCATGATCGGCTTCACCGCCGAGCAGCTGCAGGCCTGCGCCGGCCAGCCGACGGCGACCAATCGCGAGAACGGCATCGATCTGTGGAGCTATTTCCGCGAGACGAGCCGCTCGGCCGCCGCGGTGTCGGATGTCGGCTACACGCCGACCAACCGCGGCGAGGCATCCTACGACTATTTCCGGTATTGCGAGGCGATCTTCGTGCTGCAGCAGGGCCGGGTGACCCAGGTGGAGTTCCGTGGCCGCACCTCGACCGGACGCGAGACGCTGGAACCCTGCGGCGCCATCGTGCAGCGCTGCGTGCCGTAAAAAACTCGTGGATGCCCGGGTCAAGCCCGGGCATGACAATAAAAAGTTTCTGACCGGAATACAGATGTCATGGCCGGGCTTGTCCCGGCCATCCACGTCTTCCTTTAATGCGCGTCGTCCCAGTTCAGGCCTGAATTGGCCTCGACGGTGAGCGGCACGGCGAGCGAGGCCGCGTTCTGCATCACACGTTTCGCCACCGCGATGGTGGCTTCCACTTCCGCATCCGGTGCCTCGAAGACCAGTTCGTCATGCACCTGCAGCAGCATGCGGGCCTTCAGGCCTTCCGCCTGCAGCGCGGCGGGCAGGCGGCCCATCGCCTTCTTGATGATGTCGGCGGCCGAGCCCTGGATCGGCGCGTTGATCGCCGCGCGCTCGAAGAAGGCGCGCTCGGCGGGATTCTTCGTGTTGATGTTGGGAAAATGCACGCGGCGGCCGAACAGGGTGCTGACATAGCCACGCTCGCGCACCTGCTTCTTGGTGCGGTCCATGTAGTCGCGGATGCCGGGATAGCGCCGGAAATAGGCGTCGATATAGGCCTTCGCCTCGCCCTGCGGGATGCCGAGCTGGGCGGCGAGGCCGAAGGCGCTCATGCCGTAGATGATGCCGAAATTAATCGCCTTGGCGGCGCGCCGCACGCTCGGGTCCATGCCCTCGATCGGCGTGTCGAACACCTGGCTGGCGGTCAGCGCGTGGATGTCGAGGCCTTCGTGGAAGGCCTGCTTCAGCGCCGCGATGTCGGCGATATGGGCGAGGATGCGCAGCTCGATCTGCGAATAGTCGGCCGAGATCAGCCTGTGGCCCGGCTCGGCGATGAAGGCGCGGCGGATCTTGCGGCCTTCCTCGGTGCGGATCGGGATGTTCTGCAGGTTCGGATCGTTGGAGGCGAAGCGCCCGGTATTGGTGGACGAGATCGAGTAGCAGGTATGCACCCGGCCGGTCTTCGGGTTGATCTGCTGCAGCAGCGCGTCCGTATAGGTGCTCTTCAGCTTCTGCAGCTGGCGCCAGTCGAGCACGACGCGCGGCAGGTCATGGCCCTGCGCCGCCAGTTCCTCGAGGATGTCGGCTCCGGTGGCATAGGCGCCGGTCTTGCCCTTCTTGCCGCCGGGCAGGCCCATCCTGTCGAACAGGATCTCGCCGAGCTGCTTGGGCGAGCCGATGTTGAACGGCTCTCCGGCCAGTTCATGCGCCTTCTTCTCGAAGCCTTCCATGCGCTGCGCGAAATCGGCCGACAGGCGGTTCAGCTCGGCCGGATCGACCTTGATGCCCGCGCATTCCATCGCGGCGACCACGGCCGGCAGCGGCCGCTCGATCGTCTCGTAGAGCGTCACCTGCTTCTCGGTCAGCAGCCGTGGCTTGAGCCGGTAATACAGCCGCAGCGTGATGTCGGCATCCTCGGCAGCATAATCGCGCGCCTTCTCGAGCGGCACCTGGTCGAAGGTGATGCGGTTGCGTCCGGTGCCGGTCACCTGATCGTAGGAGATCGGCGTATGGCCGAGATGGCGTTCCGAAAGCTCGTCCATGCCGTGGCCATGCTTGCCGGCATCCAGCACGTAGGACATCAGCATCGTGTCGTCGTAGCCGACAATCTCGATGCCGTACTGCGCCAGCACCGCCATGTCGTACTTGATGTTCTGCCCGACCTTCAGCACGGCGGGATCCGCCAGCATGGGCTTCAGCACCGCCAGCGCCTCATCGAGCGGGATCTGCTTCAGCGCGCCGTCGCCGGCGAGATCGAGACCGCCGCCCGGCTTCACATGCCCGAGCGGCACGTAACAGGCCTCGGCCGGCGTGGTGGCGAGGCAGATGCCGACCAGTTTCGCCCGCGTCGGCGACAGGTCGGTGGTTTCGGTGTCGATGGCGACGATGCCGGTGGCATAGGCGCGCGCCACGCAGGCCCGCAGGCTGTCGAGATCCTGCACCATGCCGTAGCCTTCCGGCGGCGGCGAGAGCGGCGGCGTCTCCGGTCCGCCTTCGCCCTCGAAGGCGATCGGCGTCACCGGCGCCGGCTGCGCCGCCATCGCGCCCGCCGCCACCGAGGCGTTGCCGCGCAGTTTCAGCCGGCTCTCGATGCGTCCCTTGAGGGTGCGGAATTCCATCTCGTCGAGGAAGGCCGCCAGTTTCGGCCATTCCACCGGGCCCAGCTTCAGGTCGTCGAGCCCGAGCTCGAGTGGCACGTCGTCCTTCAGCCGTACCAGCTGGTAGGAGATGCGCGCCTGCTCGGCGAAGTTGATCAGGCTTTCGCGCCGCTTCGGCTGCTTGATCTCGTGCGCCCGCGCCAGCAGCGTCTCGAGATCGCCGAAGGTGCGGATCAGTTCGGCCGCGGTCTTGATGCCGATGCCGGGTACGCCGGGCACGTTGTCGGTGCTGTCGCCGGCCAGCGCCTGCACGTCGACCACCTTCTCCGGCGGCACGCCGAATTTCTCCTCCACCTCGGCGCGGCCGATCGACTTGTCCTTCATCGGATCCATCATGCCGACGCCTTCGCGCACCAGCTGCATGAGGTCCTTGTCGGAGGAGACGATGCAGGTCTCGATGCCCTGGGCTTCCGCCAGCTTCGCGTAGGAGGCGATCAGGTCGTCGGCCTCGAAGCCGTCCTTCTCGATGGCGGCGAGGCCGAAGGCGGCACAGGCGGCGCGGATCGGCTTGAACTGCGGAATCAGGTCTTCCGGCGTCTCGGTCCGGTTGGCCTTGTACTGCGGATAGATCTCGTTGCGGAAATTCTCGCGCGCGGCATCGAAGATGACCGCCATGTGGCTGACAGCCTCGTCATGCTCGGCCTTGTCGCGCAGGGAAGCCAGCATGTTGCAGAAGCCGGAGACGGCGCCCACCGGCATGCCGTCGGATTTGCGCGTCAGCGGCGGCAGCGCGTGATAGGCGCGGAAGATGTAGCCCGAGCCGTCGACGAGGTAGAGGCGGTGCTTGCCTGCCATGCCGGCCAAGCCGCCGGCCGTCAGTGGTGATGGCCGTGAGCGCCCGCGGCCAGCACGTAGCGACGGCTGCAGTAGGGACACTCGATGTCGGTCTTGTTGCCCATGTTGAGGTAGACCCGCGGATGCCCGAGCGGACCGCCGCCGCCATCACAGGCCACGACCGGGCTCTCCACGGTGATGGTCTCGACAGGGGCTGGCTTGGTAGCTTGCATGACGCTGGTCTCCGCTTCGCAAGTGCGGCCGGTTTGACCCTCCGGGCGCGAGGTGATACCTAGCGCAGCAGTCCCTCGAACGCCAGTCCTACAGGCCGTCAGGAGCGGCGGGTCCGCCGTGAATTTCATGCCGCAAACCGCCATTTCCGGGCCTGAAGCCGATTCTCCGCCGCTGGCAGGCGCTGCCATTGCGGTGCGCGACCTGGTGAAAGTCTACGGCCGGGGTGCCCGCGCGAAGCAGGCGCTGAAGGGCGTCAGTCTCGAGGTGCCGCGCGGCTCCTTCTTCGGCCTGCTGGGTCCCAATGGCGCCGGCAAGTCGACGCTGATCAACATTCTCGCCGGCCTGGTGCGCAAGACCTCGGGCCGGGCCGCGATCTGGGGTCACGACATCGATTCCGACACGCGCCGCGCCCGTGCCGCCATCGGCGTGGTGCCGCAGGAACTCAATCTCGATCCCTTCTTCACGCCGCGCGAGGCGCTGGAATTCCAGGCCGGCCTCTACGGCGTGCCGAAGGCCGAGCGCCGCACCGACGAGATCCTCGCCGCGGTGGGCCTGAGCGATAAGGCGGAAGCCTATGCGCGCACGCTTTCGGGTGGCATGCGGCGGCGTCTGCTGGTGGCGAAGGCACTTGTGCATGCGCCGCCGGTGCTGGTGCTGGACGAGCCGACCGCCGGCGTCGACATCGAACTGCGCCAGCAGCTCTGGGCCTATGTGCGCCAGCTCAACGCCGCCGGCACCACGGTGGTGCTGACCACGCATTATCTCGAAGAGGCCGAGGCGCTCTGCGACCGCATCGCCATCATCAACCACGGCAGCGTGGTGGCGAGCGACGAGACGCCGGCCCTGCTGGCGCGGCTCGACCGCAAGGACGTGATTCTCACCCTCGGCGCCGATCTCGACGCGCCGCCGGCCGTCCTCGCCGACCTGAAGGCGGAACTGCTCGGGCCGCGGCGCCTGCGCCTGCATTACCGTCCCAGCGTGACGCCGTTTGCCACCGTGCTGGCGCGTATCCAGTCGGCCGGTCTGGAGATCGCCGACCTTTCGACCCAGGAAGCCGATCTGGAAGACCTGTTCCTGGAGCTGACGCGCCGGCAGGGGTGAGGGATTCCTCACGTTGGGATGCGGGGACAGGCAGTGGAATACAGCAGTATTCTGCATATTCTGCTTGCCGAATGTTCTCTTTTTGTTTATTCTCCCTGTGAGCGCACGCCGGGCTCTGCAGTCGCGGGACAATCCGATGGCGGGTAACGCTCAGAGTACAGCGTACCCACTCGTAACGAATCAAATCTGAGCACCCTGCCGGTGAGCGCCAGCGGTACCGGATGGCTGCGGCTGACCAGGTTTCGTCGCGGCGCCGGAAGGACATTGAGACATCCATCATGCGCGCCTCGCCGATGCACCTGTGTGCATGAGGCGGGGGACGGCGGACAGGCCGGAATAACAGGAGTAAGCGGAAACAGGGAGGAATAAGCAGGAATAGGCCGAAGCAGGGTTAACTTAAGCGCAGATAAGCCGCAGATAGGTGCAGATAGACCTGCAATTGGCACGATGGAGCGCGACAGGAGCGGTATGGGCACCGGCCGGTCGGCCTTGCATCGGGGCGGGCTGGTCGCTAAGGTCCGCCCCCGGCCAGGCACCCGTAGCTCAGCTGGATAGAGCGCTGCCCTCCGAAGGCAGAGGTCACAAGTTCGAATCTTGTCGGGTGCGCCATATGCCATCGCATGGTTCAGCGTGTTCGAGGTGGAGATCAGCTTCACGGCGGGCACGTTCGGCATGGCTAACAATTCGGCGCCACTGCAAGTTGCCGCTTCGAAGCGTGAGGCGAGTTTCATCGTATCCTTCTTTGTCAAGGAGGCCTGAGACCACTTAGAGCCTGTCGGCCCGGAGTGGTCATTGTTTGAAGTGTGGCAGGGTCAAAGGAAGCAATTCGAAGGCGATCGCGTCGGATTTGCTTGTCGTCGCAGTGAGGCCGCCGGACTTTATCTAGCTGCTCAGCAATGGAGAAATAAGCATGTTAGTTCAGTCGCTGAGATTGGCAAAAAGCATAATAATGCCTTCCAAGAAGAAGGGGATGAATACGAGATCGCTTGATTACCTGAGGTTAGTCGCCTGCGATAAAACCAACACCACCTTGATCGCGTCGTTTCCCTCTTCAGGGTGGAACTGGACCACCGACGTAACAACTTATGCGGTGGTGAAGCACCTAACAGGTGAATATAAAATTGAGTACAAAGAATCTGGCCAATACAAAGGAAGCGAAGTAAAGCCAGTAACGCTGTTTCACCCAGCGGACGCGCGCGCGGCAAAGGCTCCTCCCTTAAGCCAGCTTGGCATCCCCAGAGACTATTGCCTTCACACCCATGGTTATCGCGGCGAGTCTCCATTATGGGGTCTTGATCGAGCTAGAACGATAATGGTGGCTCGCGACATACCATCCGCACTTTACTCCTATTACGCAAAGCGTAGAGACGTTTACGCCACCTTTGAGGAGTGCCTGCACGACGGCATTTTGGAGAGGGCGGTGCGGTTCTACGAATCTTGGTCGGGAGTGCCTAAGGAGATTTTTTGGTACGAAGACTTTAAAGTCGACCCGATTGGGCAATTTACCAGATTTGCTAAATCAGCATTGTCAGTAGAAGTTCCTGCCAAGATTGTTGCTGAAGCCGTAGAGTTTTACAGTTTTGAAGAGCAAAA
>NZ_DATGQG010000110.1:0-22204 GCF_035304305.1 Ferrovibrio sp. | reverse complement strand
TCGCCGGCATCGCCGGCGGCCTGGCGGCGATCAATTTCGAGCTGATGAATGCGGTCAACGTTTCCGGCGCACAGTCGGGCGCGGTGCTGCTGATGGCCTATATCGGCGGCATCGGCCATTTCCTCGGCCCGATTCTCGGCGCCGTTCTGGTGGTGCTGCTGCAGGTCATGCTGTCGGACATCACCGGCGCCTGGATGCTGTATTTCGGCCTGATCTTCATCCTGATGGTGATGTTCGCGCCCGGCGGCCTGGCCGGCCTGATCATGCTGCATGCGCCGCTGTGGCGGAACGGCACGCTGCATCGGGTGCTGCCGCAATACGCCCTTGTGGCCATTCCGGCGGCGATGGGCCTGGCCGGCCTGATCCTGCTGATCGAGACCGCGCACCATCAGATGGTCAAGGCCGCATCGGAAGGCCCGGCCATGCATGTCTTCTACGTGCCGTTCAACTCGAACAGCGTCTGGCCCTGGCTGATCGCGCTGGTGCTGCTGGCGGGCAGCCTGCTGCTCGGCCGCAGATGGGGCCCGCAGCTGGCGGAGTCCTTCCATGCCGCGGCCCAGCCGGCCGCCGCCAAGGAGGGAGGCCTGTGATGAGCGCGCTCGCATTGAGGGACGTCCACAAGTCGTTCGGCATCACGCCGATCATCCGTGGCGTCAGCCTGGATGTGGCCAGGGGCGAACGCCACGCCATCATCGGGCCGAACGGTGCCGGCAAGTCGACGCTGTTCCACCTGATTTCGGGCCGCTTCCCGCTCACCAGCGGACAGATTCTGCTTAACGGCGAGGACATCACCGGGTTCAAGCCCTACCAGATCAATCGCCGCGGCCTGTCGCGCAGCTTCCAGGTCACCAACATCTTCCCGCGCATGACGGTGTTCGAGAATGTGCGCTGCGCCCTGTTCTGGCCGCTCGGCTACCGCTATTCCTTCTGGCACAACGTGCGCAAGCTGAACGACGCCAACGAGCGCGCCGAGCAGGTGCTGCGCGATATCGGCCTGAGCGAGCGCGCCCAGATGCCCGCCGGCCTGCTGACCTATGCCGAGCAGCGCGCGCTGGAGATCGGCATCACGATTGCCGGCGGCGCCGAGGTGGTCATGCTGGACGAGCCGACCGCCGGCATGAGCCGGTCGGAGACGACGCATTTCGTCGAGCTGATCCGCCGCATCACCCAGGGTCGCACGCTGATCATGGTCGAGCATGACATGGGCGTGGTCTTCAACCTCGCCGACCGGATCTCCGTTCTGGTCTACGGCCAGATCATTGCATCCGACACGCCGGCGAACATCCGCGGCAACAAGGCGGTGCAGGAAGCCTATCTGGGCCAGGCCATGGAGGCGGAACACTGATGCAGGAGACCGCAACGATGAACACGGCCCGGCCGGCCGCGCGCGGCGCGCCGATGCTGCAGGTCCGCAACCTGCACGCCTATTACGGCAAGAGCCATATCCTGCACGGCGTTTCCTTCGACGTGGCGCCGGGCGAGATCGTCTCGCTGCTGGGGCGCAACGGCGTCGGCCGCTCGACCACGATCAAGGCGATCATGGGCGACGTGCCGCCGCAGGGCTCGATCCTGTTCAAGGGCCACGAGATCGCCGGCAGGAAGCCGCACGAGATCGCCCGGCTGGGCCTCGGCTATGTGCCCGAGAACCGCGACATCTTTCCCGGCCTGACGGTGCGCGAGAATCTCTATCTCGGGCAGAAGACCACCAGGCCGTCCGAACGCTGGACGATGGAGGACATGTTCGAGATCTTCCCGCGGCTGCAGGAGCGCGCCGACACCAAGGCCGGCGTGCTCTCGGGCGGCGAGCAGCAGATGCTGACCATGTGCCGCACGCTGATGGGCGATCCCGACCTGATCATGGTGGACGAGCCGACCGAGGGTCTCTCGCCCATGATGGTGGAGAAGGTCGGCCAGCTGCTGGAACGCATCGCCGAGCGCGGCGTCGCCATCCTGCTGGTCGAGCAGAAGCTGACCATCGCCATGAAGATCAGCCACCGCCTCTACGTGATGGGCCACGGCCAGATGGTCTTCGAGGGCACGCCGCAGCAGCTGCAGGCCGACGCCGCCATCCGCAAGGAGTGGCTGGAGGTCTGAGCTACGCCGGCGTCGCCAGCTTCAGCCCGATGATGCCGGCCACGATCAGGCCGATGCAGACCAGCCGCAGGACGGCGGCGCTTTCGCCGAACAGGATGATGCCGAGGATGGCCGTGCCGATCGTGCCGATGCCGGTCCACACCGCATAGGCGGTGCCGAGCGGCAGCGATTTCAGCGCCAGGCCGAGCAGCCAGAGGCTGATGATCATCGAGGCGATAGTGCCGAGCGTCGGCCAGAGCCGGGTGAAGCCGTGGGTGTATTTCAGTCCGACCGCCCAGCCGACTTCAGCCAGGCCCGCGAGGAACAGGATCAGCCATGCCATGGCGCATCTCCATATGCCACTGGATTGGGCGCTTGATGGCAGGGTCGTCCCCGCCGGGAGGTATCAGGGCCGGGTCGTCCCGGCCGCCTGCCCATATGACGCGTCCATGCGTCCGGTCAAGACTCCATCGAGATCTGGCCGACCAGCAGCGTGTCGGGCGTCTCGTGATCGGCCGCCAGCGGCAGCACCAGCGCCTCGAAGCGGGAATGCTTGCGGCTGGTAGCCGGCGCATCGGCCTTGATGCGCAGCGGCAGACGGCGGTCGGTGGCCTGGACGCAGGCGAGCTGGGCGCGGGCGGCGAAGATGCTGTCGGGATATTCGTCGATATGCTTCCCGGTCAGGTCGAAGCCGCGGGTTTCGGCGATGTCGCTGCCGAACAGGCTGTAGCGGAAGCGCGGCATCCCGCCGGGCGTTGGCGGGACGATGTCGCACAGCACCAGCCGGCCGGCGAGATAGTCCAGCGCCTCGATGTTGAAATCGCTGCGCGACGGCAGGTCGTGCCGGCCGCGCCAGCGCACCCAGTCCTGCAGCAGGCGCCCCAGCCGCGGATCGCGCAGATAGGTCTGCAGCAGTTCCACCGGTTCGCATTGCATGACGAAGTTGCCCGAGGCGGCGAGCCGCGCCTCGTAGCCGCGGAACTCGTTGAACTGCCCATGCAGGATCATGTCGATCCGGTGGCCGTCGCCGGCCAGCGGCAGCGTCAGGGTCTCGATCGCGACGACGGTATCGCCCGGCCGTGCATAGCGGCCCCGGGTGAGCAGCGGCTGGCGCTCGGCGATCACCTTCTGCAATCCGTGCATCGCCATGCTGCGCATCGCCGGATCGGGCAGCTGGTCGAGTCGTTTGCCGGTCATCTCGCCGATGCGATGGATCGCGAAATTGCTGCCGTAGAGACGATAGGTGGCGACCGGCGGATCGCCCTGGATGTCCCAGAGAATCAGGTTGCCGAGGATGTAGCCCAGCTGCTCGGGGGCGAAATCGCGGCGTGCCGGCAGCAGGCCGTTGGCGCAGCGTGCCTGCCAGTCGCGCAGCAGGCGGCCGAGCAGCGGCTGTCGGATGTGCGGCAGGAGCTGTGCGGGGGCGCCGCACTCGAACACATCCAATTCCGCCATTCTGGCCGAGAACCGCTCCATGATCCTCATTTGGTCACTACCTGTGGACGCATGTCAAGGAAGGTTATCAGCCACATGATTGTGAATCCGTTGCAGAACAGGTCCGTAGGGTTTGGATCGTGCTGCCACTGAACGGTCACGCCGCAACCGCCTGCCTGCTGCTAAACGGGTAAGTTCGAAAAGGAAGACCCGGATAACGGGCGATCTGCCGGGCGCAACAGGGCAGCAACGATCGACTCCGCTCTCCCCCGGAGTCCTGCGATCCGACCCGGCCCGTCTCACGCACCAGATAGATGGCCGCTGACCCGCGGCCGGGGAGGGTATGATGGCGACCAAGATCGGCACCAATGGCAACGACGTCCTGAACGGCACCGGCGACGACGACATCCTGATCGGTCTGGCCGGCGACGATCAGCTGCTCGGCGAGCACGGCAACGACCGGCTGATCGCCGGCGACGGCCGTGACTTCGTCAATGGCGGCTTCGGCGACGACCATATCGAGGGCGGTGCCGGCAATGACGAGCTCTGGGCGCTTCCCGGCGACGACACCGTGCTCGGCGGTAGCGGCAACGACCGCATCTTCGGCAACCAGGGCGACGATACGCTGTTGGGCGGCGACGGCGACGACTACGTCGATGCCGGCGATGACAACGACACCGTCTTCGGCAATGCCGGCGCGGATCAGCTGCTGGGCGGCAACGGCGATGACTTCGTCGATGGCGGCGACGGCGACGATACGATCTTCGGGGGCAGCGGCAACGATTTCCTGACGGGCGGTGACGGCAACGACAGCATCGATGGCGGCGACGGCGACGACGAGATCCATGGCGGTGCGGGATCGGATATCATCCGCGGCGGCGACGGCACCGACATGCTTCATGGCGGCGACGGCAACGACTTCGTCCATGGCGACGGCGGCAACGACCTGCTGTTCGGCGGCGCCGGCCACGACCGCCTGCGCGGCGAGGACGGCGACGATTACGTCGATGGTGGGGAGGGAAACGACTACATCAGCGGCAATGGCGGCGACGATTCAATGTTCGGCGGCGCCGGCGACGACGAGGTGGAAGGCAACGAAGGGAACGATTTCGTCTCCGGCGGCGACGGCGATGATGTGGTCGGCGGCGTGTTCGAATACGGCGACGATGTCCTCCAGGGCGATGCCGGAAACGATGCGGTTGTCGGCGGCGCGGGCAACGACTTCGTATCCGGTGGCGATGGCGACGATTATCTGAACGGCCTCGAGGATGACGACGTCCTGGAAGGCGGCAGCGGTGCAGACACCTTCTTCTATGGCGCCGGCGGCCACGATCTCATTCTCGATTTCACCCGCGGCGAGGACCGCATCCAGTCCGAGCTGCCCTTCGTCGAACCGCAGTTCGACACCGACGGCGACGGACGCCTGACCGATTCCGACGCGACCGCCGAAGTGATCGGCGACACCATGATCATCGATATGGGCCTCGGCTTCGGCCAGCCCGCGGGAGAAAATACGCTGACCGTGCTCGGCGTGACGGAGCTCGACATCACGGTTCTGACCGGCGGCCCCTGGCCGGTGGTCGAGTTCGCCTGAGGGGAGACGGAAAGGCGTCATCCGCGAAGCGTGGCGCCGGAGTCGGGCCAAAAAAGAGGGCGCCATCCGTGAAGGATGGCGCCCGGGGGTCCGCGACGGCGGAGGGGCAGAGAGCCGGCGCGGAGCAATGAGGCTATTCCGCGGCCTGGTCGAGCGCGGTGCCGCTCAGCGCATTCTCGCCGTCGAGGACGGCCGCCACCGCATGAACCACGGCGGCGATGCGAACGGCCTGCTGCACCTGCTCCTCGGTGAGGCCGTGCTTGCGCAGCTGCGCCTCGTGGCTTTCCACGCACATGCCGCAGCCGTTGACGGCGGAAACGGCCAGTGACCACAGCTCGAAGTCGATCTTGTCGACGCCGGGCTTGCCGATCACGTTCATGCGCAGCTTGGCCGGCAGCGCCTTGTAGTTGGCATTCGGCTCGTGCGCCATCATGTGCACGAAGCGGTAATAGATGTTGTTCATGCCCATGATCGCGGCCGCGGCCTTGGCCGCGGTCAGGGCCTCCTCCGACAGCTTCGGGCCGAATTCGGCAACGATGTCGCGGATCACGTCGGGCTGCCGTGCGGCGAGCGCGGTGGCGATGAAGGTGCCGGCGCGCTGCTGGTCGGTCAGGCCCGGCTCGGTGGCCAGCGAGCCCAGGTTCAGCTTGAGGTCGCGGGCATAATCGGGAAGGCGGTTCTTCAGGCTTTCAAGGCTCATGGCAAACTCCTTGGATATCGGGCGGCCATCCGCCGTGGCCGAAGCCACGGCGGATTTCCAGTCAGGCTCAGGCAGCCGGCTTGAGGACTTCCTCGCCCTTCTGCCAGTTGCAGGGGCAGAGCTCGTCGGTCTGCAGGGCGTCGAGCACGCGCAGGACTTCCTGCGGATTGCGGCCGACGCTGAGGTCGTTCACCGACACGAAGCGGATGATGCCTTCCGGGTCCACGATGAAGGTGGCGCGCAGGCAGACGCCTTCCGCCTTGTCCAGGATGCCGAGCTGCTGGCTGAGCTCACGCTTGATGTCGGCCAGCATGGGGAACGGCAGGTCCTTCAGGTCGGCGTGGTTGTTGCGCCAGGCCAGGTGGACATACTCGCTGTCGGTCGAGACGCCGTAGATCACGGCATCGCGGTCCTTGAACTCGCCGTTCAGCTTGCCGAAGGCGGCAATTTCGGTCGGACAGACGAAGGTGAAGTCCTTCGGCCAGAAGAAGACGACCTTCCACTTGCCCTTGTCGCTTTCGTTGCTGATGTCGGTGAAGGCGGTCTTCGGGTCGGTGGAAACGACGGCCTTGAGGTTGAAGGCCGGGAACTTGTCGCCAATGGTCAACATAAGGAGTGCTCCTCTCTTGCTTTGCTGTTCAAATCCGGGGCGGGCGGGCTGGTCTCTGTGTCCCGCCACCCCTATGTAGGGTGTTTTTTATAATCGTTCTAATGAATATTTCCGTTGAATCTAATCGAGTGGGCCGATTAGATTACGGCATGCTCAACACCCCGACGCTCCGGCAGTGGCGCTACCTGGTCTCCTTGGCGGAAAACCGCCATTTTGGCAGGGCCGCGGAGGCCTGCTTCGTCACCCAGTCCACGCTGTCGGCCGGCATTCAGGAGCTGGAAACACAGCTTGGGGCCGCTTTGGTCGACCGCACCAAAAGAAAAGTTGTCCTCACCCCGCTCGGCGAGGAACTGGCCGGCCGCGCCCGCGAATTGCTGCGCGAGGCCGAGGACATGGTGCTGCTGGCCCGGGCCGCCTCGGCGCCGCTGACCGGGCCGCTGCGGCTCGGCGTGATTCCGACCATCTCACCCTTCCTGCTGCCGCGCGTGCTGCCCGGCCTCCGCCGCCGCTTCCCGGAGCTGAAGCTGTTCCTGCGCGAGGACCTCACCCTGCGGCTGATCGACCTGCTGCAGGCCGGCAAGCTCGACCTGCTGCTGATCGCCCTGCCCTTCGAGGGCGGGTCGGTGGACACGCTGCCCCTGTTCGAGGACCAGTTTCTGTTCGCCTGCCGCAGCGACCATCCGCTGGCACGGCGCAACCAGGTGAAGCTGGACGACCTGGCGGAAGCCAATCTGCTGCTGCTGGAGGACGGCCACTGCCTGCGCGATCATGCGCTGGCCGCCTGCCGCCTGCCGCCCTCGCCGCGCCGCGACGGCTTTGCCGCCACCTCGCTGCATACCCTGGTGCAGATGGTCGACAGCGGGCTTGGCGTCACGCTGCTGCCGCAGCTGGCGCTCGATGCCGGCATCCTGCGCGGCACCGAGGTGACGACGCGGCCGCTGGCGACGCCGAAATCCGGCAAGGGCGACAGCGAGACCGCGCGCCAGATCGGCCTGGCCTGGCGCCGCGGCACCCAGCGCGCCAAGGAATTCACCCTGTTCGGCGAGGCGCTGGTCGCCGCGCTGCGACAGCAGAACCCGTCCGAACACGACAGCAGAAAGACCTGACGGCATGCCGAAGACCCTGATCCGCCCCGCCCGGCCCGAGGATGCCGGCACCATCGTCGACCTGGTGAAGGCGCTCGCCATCTATGAGAAGGAGCCGCTGTCGAGCGTGAAGATCACGCCCGCCGATGTGCGACGCGACGGCTTCGGTGCCGAGCGGCGCTTCGAGGCGCTGATCGCCGAACTCGATGCGGAGCCGGTCGGCTTCGCCCTCTTCTTCCACAATTACTCGACCTGGGAAGGCCGCGCCGGCATCTATGTCGAGGATCTCTTCGTGCTGGAACGCGCCCGCGGCTTCGGCCTCGGCCGCCAGCTGATCACCGCGCTGGCGGCGATCGCCGATGCGCGCGGCTGCCGCCGGCTCGACCTCAATGTGCTGGACTGGAATCCGACGCGGGACTTCTACCACCGCCTCGGCATCAATCATCTGCGCGAATGGCTGCCCTACCGCATCACCCAGCCGGCCATCGGCACGCTGGCGAAGGAAGCCGATCCGCGCTGGTTCGCCGCCGGGCCGGATAAGGCGGCGGAGAGCGCCTGAAACGCAAACGGCGCGCCCGCCGACGCGCCGTCTGACAATCGCGTGCAGACCCGATTACTTGACCGGCCTGGTTTCGATCTCGGTGCTCACTTCGGCCTTCTGGCTCAGCGTCGGGGACACCGCCGGATGCCTGGACTGCCGGTTGTTGATCTCGTCGACGCGGCGCTGGCGATAGATGCTGCGCAGGGTGACGTAATAGTCGAGCGAGGTGCGCTCCAGATTGTCGAGCGTATCGAGCAGTTCGGCGCGGGTATCGATGCCGCTCACCACGGTGCGGGCGATCACCCAGCCGTCGCGGTCGGTATTGTAGAGATACCAGTTCAGCGGATCGGCTGCCGAGTCGACGACGAGGCCGCCGAGGTCGCGCGGATTGGACGGGCCGATCACAGGAATGAAGAGATAGGGACCTTCATTGACGCCCCAGGTGGCCAGGGTCTGGCCGAAATCTTCCGTATGAGGCGCGATGCCGAACCACTTGTCGGCGGCGTCGAAGAGGCCGAGCACGCCGACGGTGGAGTTAATCGCGAAACGCTGCAGCGTCTCGCCGGCGCGTTCGTTCTCGCCCTGCAGCAGGTCGTTCGCCAGATAGACCGGCGACTTGAGATTGTTCAGGGCGTTGCGCACGCCGGTGCGCAGCGGATCCGGCACCAGCATCGTGTAGGTGAAGGCAACCGGCTTGAGCAGGAAATGGTCGATGACCTGGTGCAGCTCGAACAGCGCACGGTTCACCGGCTCCAGGGGATCGTTCACGGCAGCCGCATCGGCACGGGCCTGCGGATCGTCGGGGGTCGCGGCGCAGCCGGCAAGCAGACCGGAAGCAAGGAGCGCAGCCATGGCGAGAAACTTCAACCCGCCGCGTTTGCCTTCTGGCCTGTGCGAGCCTGGGTACTGGGCAGCAATCATGGACACGCGACCTTTTATAGTTCTGTAGCCTGAACTTATCCGGTATCCCGCATACGGTGGCAAGCCCCAACCGCTGTGGCCTCCGGAGGGCACAGGCACCGGTTGCGGATTTTTACCGCCGTGGCAGTTCTGCAACAGGGGAACTGCCCGTTAATTAACGGAAACCGTTAATGAATCGCCGGCGAATCGCCTTCGCCGCCCTCGTCCTCGTCGTCATCCGCCTCGACGGCCGGGATGGCATAGGTGCCCTTCAGCCATCGGTTGAGATCGACATCCTTGCAACGCTGGGAGCAGAAGGGCGCGACGTCGGATTCGGCCGGTGCCGAAGGTTTGCCGCAGATCGGACAGGGTCTGGCAGTCATGAATCGACTCAACGCTACAGCCGGGCCACCTGGAAGGCTTCGCGCCGGCGGCCGGTTTCGGGTCTGACATGAACCACGGCACCGATCTGCCGTTCCAGCCGGCTCCGCAGCTCGCCGTCCAGCAGAGCCGCCACATCGGGCGCGCAGGCGATCTCGATCTTGCCGCCAGGCGCATTCGCCGCCTCGCGCCAGGCACGGCGCAGCAATTCGGCCAGCACCGCCGGCAGCGAGGGTAGCCGGCCGTCGCCATCGCAGGTCGGGCAGGTGTCGAACAGCCGCGTCGCCAGCGGCTCGCCCACCCGCTTGCGTGTCATCTCGACCAGGCCGAGCGCCGACATGCCAAGCACCTTGGTCGGCGCCGGATCCCTTGCCAGCGCCTGGCGCAGGGCGTTGACCACCTGCGCGCGGTAGGCGGTGTTCTCCATGTGCAGGAAATCGATGACGATGATGCCGCCGATGCCGCGCAGGCGCAGCTGTCGGGCGATCTCGGCGGCCGCCTCGAGATTGATCCGCAGCGCCAGTTCCTCGAAGGCATTGCCGCGCGCAGAGGCCCGGCCGGAATCGACGTCGATCGCGGTGAGCGCCTCGGTCTCGCCGAACACGATGGCGCCGCCGGATTGCAACGGCACGCGACGGCTCAGCGCCGCGGCGATGTCGTCCTCGATCTCGAAGAGATCGAACAGGCCGGCGGGATCGTTGAAGCGTTCCAGGCGCGACACATAGTCGGGCGCGTGCTCGAACAGCCAGGCGCGCGCCTCGGCGAAGCCCTGCGCGGCGTTGACGCGGATGCGGTCGAGCCGGGCACCGACATGGTCGCGCAGG
This sequence comes from Ferrovibrio sp., assembly GCF_035304305.1. Taxonomy (GTDB): domain Bacteria; phylum Pseudomonadota; class Alphaproteobacteria; order Ferrovibrionales; family Ferrovibrionaceae; genus Ferrovibrio. The sequence continues at coordinate 12,062 of NZ_DATGQG010000110.1, read as the reverse complement.
GCGCGGCCCACCGGCCCCATCTCGCGCCACAGTTCTGCCGGCGCTGTCGCCTTCTGGCGGCGCTCTTCGATGGCGATCCAGCGCGCCTGCAGGCGCTGCAGATCGGCGGCGAGGTCTTCCTTGCTGGCGCCCTCGGCATTGGCGTTGATCACGCAGCCCATATTCTTGCGGCGGTCCTGCCCGCTGCGGCGCTCGCCCTCCGGCGGCAGCGGACCGCGCCGGCCCGAGCGGCGATCGCCGGCCATGCGCTGCAGCCTGGCGGTCACTTCCAGCGGCGTCTGATCGGCCAGCGAGAGCAGGCTCTGCATCACCGCGGCAAGCCGCATGCGTTCGGCATCCTGGCTGATGCGCCGGGTGACGCGGATGGAGGAATCGAACGGCGTCAGCGACAGGAACCGGCCGGGCAGGCTGATCCGGCAGGTCAGCTTGACGCCCTTCTCGCCGACCGGGTCGCGGATCACCTGGACCAGCACGGCCTCGCCTTCGCTGATCACCTGCTCGATCGGCCGGTCGCCGGCATCCAGCAGGTCGTCGCGGCCGAGAAAACCGTCGCGGCTGAGCCCGATATCGACATAGGCCGACTGGAGGCCCTTCTCGATGCGGCGCACCCGGCCGAGCATGATGGCGCCCAGCGCCGAGTCGCGGTCGGGCCGCTCGAGATCGAGATGCACGAGGCGGCCATCCTCGACCAGCGCGACGCGCGTCTCGGTCAAGCCGACATCGATCAGGAGTTCATTGGCCATCGAATCACTTATAGCCGCTTTCCGGCCAAAGCGGGTAGCCGAAGCCCGCGAGCAGCTTCGCCGTCTCGGCCAGCGGCAGGCCGACCACATTGGAATAGGAGCCGTTCAGGCCGGTGACGAACTGGTCGGCACGGCCCTGGATGGCATAGCCGCCGGCCTTGCCGACGCCCTCGCCGCAGGCGGCGTAGCCGGCGATCTCGACCGCCGAGAGCGGCTTGAACTTCACCACCGTCTCGACCAGGCGGGCGGATTTGCGGCCATCGGGGTGGCGCAGCACCAGCCCGGTCATCACCCGGTGGCGGCGGCCGGACAGCAGGGTCAGGCAGTGCCGCACCTCGGTCTCATCCTCCGCCTTGGGCAGGATGCGGCGGCCGAGCGCCACCACGGTGTCGGCGGCGAGCACGAGGGCGTCGGGCCGCTGGCGCGCCACCATCTCCGCCTTCGCGGCGCTCAGGCGCGCGGCAAGCTGCCGGGGCAGTTCGCGGGGCTGCGGGGTTTCGTCGAGTTCGGCGGGCAGGATTTCGGCCGGCACCACGCCGATCTGCCGCAGCAGGTCGCGGCGGCGGGGCGATGCCGAGGCCAGCACGAGCGCAAGCATGGCCGGCCCGCGGCTGGACCTTACTTGAAGCGGAAGGTGATGCGACCCTTGGTCAGGTCGTAAGGGGTCATTTCGACCATGACCTTGTCGCCGGCCAGCACGCGGATGCGGTTTTTGCGCATCTTGCCCGAGGTATGGGCCAGCACTTCGTGGCCGTTGTCCAGTTTGACCCGGAACATGGCATTGGGGAGCAGCTCGTCCACCACGCCTGGAAATTCCAGCAATTCTTCCTTCGCCATTCCGCCTCTGTGATACGGGGTTCCGCCCACCGGGGATCGACGGGCAGCATCCTGCGCCGGGCCAGGAGCGCGACGCGGCGAGAACATGCGCGTATGGGTCCGGAAAATCAAGCAGGGGCCGCCGGAACGCGGCGACCCCTGCAAACATTAGGCGAACGCCGCCGGGTCCGGCGCCGTCATTCCACGTCGATGCGGATGGCCGACCAGACCCATTTGGCGTCGTCCTGTGCCTGCAGCTCCGGATGCTGGTCGCGCGGATAGACCACCCAGGCCGGGCCGCGATCGCCCAGGCCGAGCCAGCGGCCATTGGCCTTCAGCGCCAGCAGCACCGGATATTTCTCGATCTCGGCGACGGGGATCTCGGCACCGTAATTGTCCATGGCGAAGACGCGGATGGTGCTGCCCTTCGCCCCGGCGGCGCGGATCACGTCGCGCAGCAGCGGGCCTTCGAAATCGACCCATTGCGGCCATTCGGGGTATTTGGCCCGCAGCTTGTGCATGCCGAGCTTTTCCAGCATCGCCAGATCGAAGCTGACGGCACTGTCGAACTTGACGTTGCCGAAGCTGAAAAACGCATCCATGAACGGATCGATCGGGCCGCGATTGCTGTGGGCGATGTTGCCGTGAACGGTCAGCACCACCGGGCCGGCCGGCTTGGGCAGTTCGGCGGCCAGTGCCGACACCGCAACGCCGGCGGCGACCAGCAGGCCGGCAAGGAACGCATAAACCTGACGCATGGTGACTCCCCCTCAGTGTCTCTGTCGGGGACAAGTTTAGCCGTGGCCGCGGCAATTTCCTATTCGTGCGGAAACACCATCGTTGCCGTCGTGCCGACACCGAGCGTCGACTCGATCCGCAGCTGCCCGCCATGGAGCTTCATCAGCCGCCGCGAGATCGCGAGGCCGAGGCCGGTGCCGCCGCGCCGGTCAGCCTTGGGACCGGCCTGGTAGAAAGGCTCGCCCAGCCGTGCAAGGTCGACGGGCGAAATGCCCGGGCCGTCATCGCTGACGCTGATCCGGATCTCGCGCGCATCCGCGGCGCCGCCGACCACGATGCGGCTCTCCGCCGGCGAATACTTGATGGCATTGGAAATCAGGTTCATCAGCACCTGGCGGAAGGCGCTGCGATCAGCCTGCAGCACCGGCAGGCCATGCAGCGAGGCATCCATGACGAGCGACTGCTCCTTCTGCCGCGCCTGTCCCAGCAGCAGGGTGATCACCGCATCCGCCTCCTCGACGACCGTGAGCGGATCGGACTTGAGGGGCATCTTGCCGGCTTCCATGCGACTCAGGTCGAGGATGCTGGTGATGACCTCCAGCAGGTGACTGCCGGCCTGGCGGATCACGCCGGCATAATCGCGGTAGCGCGCATCGCCGAGCGGCCCGTAGGCCTCTGCCTCCATCATCTCGGAGAAGCCGATGATCGCGTTCAGCGGCGTGCGCAGCTCGTGGCTCATGAAGGCGAGAAACTCGCCCTTCGAGCGCGAGGCCAGCATGGCTTCCTCGCGGGCGGCTTCCGTTTCGGCCAGTGCGCGGTGCAGCTCCAGCGCCTCGGAGACCAGCGTGGCGAAATCGCGCAGCTGCGCCTGTTCCGACGGACCGAAACTGCGCGGCGCGGTATCGATGATCGCCAGCGCGCCAATGCGGTAGCCGTCGGAGGTGACCAGCGGCGCACCGGCATAGAAACGCAGTTGCGGCGGGTCGGTCACCAGCGGATTGTCGGCGAAGCGCGCATCCTGGCTGAGATCCTCGACCGCCAGCACGTCGTTGCCCAGGATCGTCCAGGCGCAGAAGGAATGCTCGCGCGGGAATTCCCGGGCGGAGAGCCCGACGGTCGCCTTGCACCATTGCCGGCGGGTATCGATCAGCGAGATCGCCGCCACCGGCGTCCCGAAGACGCGCGCGGCGAGCTGGACCAGGCGGTCGTAACGCGGATCGCTTTCGGTATCGAGAATGCCGAAACGGCGCAGCGCGGCCAGGCGGTCGGCTTCATCGGGCGGCAGGGGAGCGGCAGGCAAGTCAGATCCTTTCGGGTCCCCTTGATAGTGGCCCAATCCCCCTGCCGCAAGGGCCCGTCAGCGCCGGCGCAGGATCGCCTCGCCGTCGACGTTGACGCTGATCGTCTGCTCGCCGGGCGCGGCAACCGGCGCCGCCGCAGCCGCCATACCCTCCGCGCGCATGGCCTTGACCATCATCGACCTTGGCGCGACGCCGCCGTTGAGGCCGACGCGGGCCCAGCCCTCGAAGTGCAGGCCGAGCGCCGCGGCAGCCTTCTCGGCGCGCGCCGTCAGCCGCTGCAGGGCCTCGGCGAAGAGTTCGTCCTGCAGGCCGCGCTGCTGCTGGCGCGACACCATGTAGCCGAGTTCCTGCAGCAGCAGGCCCTCGTTCTGCAGGATGCCGACCGCCTCGAGCAGCTTGGCGTCGTCGGTCGCGGTAATGGTCAGGCTCTGCTGCGCCCGCCAGACCGGCGCCGGCGGCTTGGTGCCGGCAGGCAGGCTCTGCGGCCGCGGCGGGGTTTCCTGATAGGTGTTGTAGCCGCCGGTCTCGACATCGAGGCCGAGCGAGCGCACCCGCGCCAGCGCCCTGGTCATCGCCGCGTTGACGCTGTTCTGCGCCGTGGCGGCATCCTCGGAACTGGCCTGGGCCATCAGGCGCGCGCGGATCGTGTCCGGCGTGACATCGCGCTCCGCCATCTCGTTCAGGTTCAGCAGCGTCGCATCCTCGGGCAGGGTGCGCTGCGCGATCTGCGCATCGGCCGGCCGGCAGGCGGCAAGCGCGATGATGGCGAACAGGATCAGCGGCAAGTTGCGTGGTGCCATGATGTGCCTCCGGGTCGTGAATCGACCCTACCATAGCGGAAACACCATGGCGACTTTGCGGCAGGCCCGCCGGCCGGGCGATCAGCCGCCGCAATTGCCCCCGCAGCAGGAATCGCCGACGGGCAGCAGAGGCCGCATGCGGTCGGCGGCACGGAAATACTGCCGCGCATAAGCCACCAGCTGGCCGTCGCTCGGATGATCGACGGTCTCGACGCCGATGATGCGCGACTCCAGATAGGGCAGATGGCGCAGCGCATGCCGCAGCATCTTGAGCTTGGCGCTGCCGGGGCCGACCACCAGCACCTCGCGCGCGCCTTCCAGTGCATCGCCGATATCGTCGAAGAAGGCGATATCCGCCGGCGCGCGGCCGTCGCCGACCGCGCCCGCCCGGTGATGCAGATGCTGCCGGTGTCCGTTAACCACGATCTTCTCGACATCGTCGGGGCTGACGTGGAAAACGCGGGCGTTGCTGTGATCCATCCAGACGATGGCGTGGTAATGCGACATGGCGGGCTCCGGCTGCAGGTTGGGAGCGGCATCCTAAAGGCGACGACGCCCCGATCTTTGCGGCAGAGCAACTTCGCGCCAGCGGCGCTCAGCGGGTCACGAAGCGGGCGCGAATCCGCTTGTTGAGAAAGTCCCGCACCTCGCGATAGGCGGCCAGCCGCTGCTCGCGGCTGCCCTCCACGATGCTCGGATCGAAGGTGTGCCAGAATTCCACGTCGCAGGACATGGTGCGGGTCATTTCCACCGCCGTGTGCTGGGCCTCCGGCGAGAGCGACACGATCAGGTCGAAGGAGGAATCCTCGAGGTCGTCGAAGGTCTTGGAGCGGTGCTTCGATATGTCGAGCCCGATCTCGTCCATCACTTCGACGGCGAGCGGATCCACCGCCTTCTTGCGGACGCCGACGGAATCGACGAAGACCTGCTTCGGATACAGGGCCTTGAGGATGCCCTCCGCCATCGGAGAGCGCACGCTGTTCATGGTGCAACAGAACAGCACGCTGGCAGGTAGCCGGTCGCTCATCGTCAGCGGATATGCAGGACGCAGATCAGGGTGAAGAGACGGCGGGCGGTGTCGAAATCGGTATCGATCTTGCCCTTCAGGCGTTCGCGCAGCAGTTCCGATCCCTCGTTGTGGACGCCGCGCCGCGCCATGTCGATGGTCTCGATCTGCGACGGCGACGAGCGCTTGATGGCCTGGTAGTAGCTGTCGCAGATCTCGAAATAGTCCTTCACGATCCGGCGGAAGGGCGAGAGCGCCAGGATGATCTTGCCGAGCGGCGATGCCTGTTCGTCGCGGATGTCGAAGACCAGGCGGTTCTCCTCGATGGCGAGCATGAGCTGGAACGGCCCCTGGTCGTCGGCGGCGCCCACCGGGGAGAAGACGTTCTGCTCGATCAGGTCGAAGATCGCGACCTTGCGCTCATGCTCGATATCCGCCGACCGGCGCACCACGCTGCGCTCGTCGAGCTGCACGTCGACGAGGCGGTGGCAGTCGGGTGGGCGGCGTTCGCTCATGCCGCTCCCAGCCGGATCGATACGGACAGCGCATGGCCCTGCAGGCCTTCGGCCTCCGCCAGCGCCACTGCGGCCGGGCCGATCTCCTGCAGCGAGGTGGCATCGCACTGCACCAGCGTCGTGCGCTTCATGAAATCGAGCAGGTTGAGGCCGGAGGCGAAGCGCGCGGCACCGGCGGTGGGCAGCACATGGTTCGGACCGGCAACGTAGTCGCCGACGGCTTCCGGCGTATGGCGGCCGAGGAAGATGGCGCCGGCATGGCGCACCTTCGCCGCCAGCGCCTGCGGATCGTCCACGGCCAGTTCCAGATGCTCGGGCGCGATGGCGTCGACCAGCGGCGCGGCATCCTCCAGCTTCGGCACGGTGATCAGGGCGCCGAACCTCTCCCAGCTCGCGGTGGCGATGGCCGCGCGCGGCATGGTGGAGAGCTGCTGGCGCACGGCGGCGCCGACCCGGGCCGCGAAGGCGGCATCGTCGGTGATCAGCACCGACTGCGCCACCTCGTCATGCTCGGCCTGGCTGAGCAGGTCGGCGGCGATCCAGGCGGGATCGTTCTTCGCATCGGCCACGACGAGGATTTCCGAGGGGCCGGCCGGATTGTCGATGCCGACCTGGCCGAAAACCTGCCGCTTGGCGGTCACGACATAGGCGTTGCCGGGCCCGGTGATCTTGTCGACCGGCGCGATGCTTTCGGTGCCATAGGCGAGCGCCGCCACCGCCTGGGCGCCGCCGGTGCGATAGACTTCGTGCGCGCCGGCCAGCTTCAGCGCCGCCATGACCAGCGGATTGAGCTCGCCGCCGGGCGTGGGCACGCAGACCACGACGCGGCGCACGCCGGCGACGACGGCCGGCAGCGCATTCATCAGAACGGAGGACGGATAGGCCGCCTTGCCGCCCGGCACATAGAGGCCGACGGCATCCAGCGGCGTCCAGCGATGGCCGAGCTTCACGCCCTGCGCATCGGTGTAGAAATCATCGGCCGGCTTCTGCCGCGCATGGAAGGCGCGGATGCGCTCGGCGGCGGTTTCCAGCGCCTGCAGGGTTTTCGCATCGACCTTCGCCGCAGCGGCATCGATCTCGGCCGGGCTGATGCGCAGCCCGAGCCGCGCGGAATCGACCTGATCGAATTTCAGGTTCAGCTCATGCAGCGCCGCATCGCCGCGCTTGCGCACATCGGCGATGATCTGCGCCACCACCGCGCCGACATCGGCCTCGGCATCGCGCTTGGCCTTGACCATGGCCTCGAATTTCGCCGCAAAATCCGGCGCGGCGGCATTCAGCTCAACGGGCATCGACAACCTTCCTGAATTTCTCCAGCCAGCCGCCGACCTGGTCGGGGCGCGTCTTCAGCGCCGCGCGGTTGACCACCAGGCGCGAAGTGACTTCCGCGATCACCTCGACCTCGACGAGGCCGTTCGCCTTCAGGGTCGCGCCGGTGGACACCAGATCGACAATGCGGCGGCACAGCCCCAGCGTGGGCGCCAGTTCCATGGCGCCGTTCAGCTTGATGCACTCCGCCTGCACGCCGCGGCGGGCAAAGTATTTCTGCGTCACATGCGGATATTTGGTGGCGACCCGTACATGGCTCCAGCGCCGCGGGTCGTCCGACTTGCTCAGCTCGGCCGGCTCGGCCACCGACAGGCGGCAATGGCCGATGCCGAGATCGAGCGGCGCATAGATCTCGGAAAAATCGAACTCCATCAGCACGTCGTTGCCGGCGACGCCGAGCTGCGCGGCACCGAAGGCGACGAAGGTGGCGACATCGAAACTGCGCACGCGGATCAGTTCGATGTCGGGCTGGCTGGTGGCAAAGCGCAGCTTGCGGCTGTTCTCGTCGGCGAATTCCGGTTCCGGCTCGATCCCGGCGGCGAGCAGCAGCGGCATCACCTCTTTCAGGATGCGGCCCTTGGGCAGGGCCATGACCAGCTTGCCGTCGCCCGGACCGGCCTCTGCCACTCTGGTAGTCTGTGTGACCGCGTTCATGGATCGACCTTGTGCTGCGGCGCGCGCCGCACGGGAAACGGCGTGCCGATATCCTGCATCTGCGCATCGATGCATTCGACTTCGAGCCGGACGGCGCCGCCGCCGGCGAAGACGAGCGTCAGCGTCGCGGCCGGCTCCTCCTTCGGCTCGGCAAGAATGGACAGCAGTTCCAGCACGACTTTGGCATCCGACCGGTCGATGCCGCTGCTGCGCACACTGAGCACGCCGTCGAAATGCAGCCCCGCTGCCACCCGCATATGCGGATCGACGCGGATCAGCCGGCGCTTCGCATCGGCCGTGCGCTCGTCCTCCCAGCGGAAGCGGTTCAGCACCAGTGCGAAGCGGCGCTGCTTCGGCTGCCAGACCATGTCGGTCGGTCGCAGGGTCGCATCCTGCAGGCAGGCCGCCAGAACCGTCAGATCCTCGGCATCCTCGGCGCGCAGCTTCAGCGGCTGGAAGCGATGCTCGGCCATGTCACTCCTTCAGCCTTTCGATCACGGCGCCGCAGGCGGCCAGTTTCTCTTCCAGCCGCTCGTAGCCGCGATCGAGATGATAAACACGGTTCACGATGGTTTCGCCCTCGGCGGCCAGGCCGGCCAGCACCAGCGACACCGAGGCACGCAGGTCGGTCGCCATCACCGGAGCGCCGGTCAGCTTCGGCACGCCGCGCACCAGCGCGGAGGCGCCATGCACCACGATATTCGCGCCCATGCGGGCCAGTTCCGGCACATGCATGAAGCGGTTCTCGAAGATCGTCTCGGTGATCATCGAGGCGCCGTCCGACACCGTCATCAGGGCCATCACCTGCGCCTGCATGTCGGTCGGGAAGCCCGGATAGGGCTGGGTGAGGAAATCGACGCCGCGGAGCCGGCTGCCGTTGCGCGCGATGGAAATGCCGCGCGGCGTCTCCTCGATCTCGCAGCCCGCCTCGCGCAGCTTGTCGGCGACCGACTCGATCAGGTCGAGCCGCGTGCCGGTCAGCTCCACCCTGCCGCCGCAGATCGCCGCCGCCGTGGCGAAGGTGCCGGTCTCGATGCGGTCGGGCACGATCCTGTGGCTGGCGCCATGCAGGCTGCGCTTGCCATGCACGGTGATGTGCTCGGTGCCGATGCCCTCGATTTCGGCGCCCATGGCAACGAGGCAGTGGCAGAGATCAGTGATCTCGGGCTCGCGCGCGGCATTCTCCAGCACCGTGGTGCCCTCGGCGAGCGCCGCCGCCATCAGCAGGTTCTCGGTGGCGCCGACGGAAACCATGGGAAAGCGGATCACCGCGCCCTTCAGCCCCTGCTTCGCCGTCGCCCTGATATAGCCGCCCTCGACATTCACCTCGGCGCCGAGCGCCTTCATGCCCATGATATGCAGATCCACCGGCCGCGTGCCGATGGCGCAGCCGCCCGGCAGCGAGACTTCCGCCTCGCCGAACCGGGCGAGCAGCGGCCCGAGCACCAGAACGGAGGCGCGCATCTTGCGCACGATGTCGTAGGGCGCGACGGTGGAGGTGATCTTCGCGGCGTTGAGATGGATCGTGCGGCCTTCCGGCGTGCCGTTGCCGCCATCCATAGACACGTCGACGCCATGCTGCTGCAGCAGATGCGCCATGGTGGCGATGTCGGCCAGATGCGGCACGTTGGACAGGGTCAGCGTCCGGTCGGTCAGCAGCGCAGCCGCCATCAGCGGCAGGGCCGCATTCTTCGCGCCGCCGATCGGGATGGAGCCTTCCAGCGGCCTGCCGCCGCGTAACCGGATGCGATCCATAAGCTATTGATCCATAAAGGCCGTGGCGGAAATAAGGCCCGGCACGGGACAGTCGTGAGGGTCTGTCTAGCGCAACAGGGGCGGAATCGCCAGTGCGGGAGGGCCCGCTGCGTCGCCGACGGCCGCCCGGTGGCCAGCGCCACCGGATGGCCGCATTGGTCCATCCTCCATACGGAGGATGCGGCCATATGGAGCGCTGCCTATAGGGATGACGCCCGTCCGGCGCAGCCGGCGGTTCGACGCATCCAGAGGAGGCAGATCATGCGTTATTCACTTCCCGTCTTAGCCGCCGCCATGGCGGTTTCGTTCGCTGCGGCGGTCGAGGCGCAGACCGTGGCGCTCGCGTCCAACCCGGCGCCGACCCAGGATCTGAGCGCCATGAAGGCCGATGCCAACCGGGTCGTTTCCAATCTGCGCAGCGCCATGCCGCTCGGCTATCTGTGCTTCCGCGGCGAGGACGGCGTCCGCCGTACGGTGACCGCCGCTTTCGACGACCTGGTGAAGGCGGACCAGGAAGCGGCCAGGAAGGCGAACCGGCCCTATACGCTGTCCTATGACCGGAAGCAGGCGGAGGCACTGGTCACCGATGCCATGGTGGCGCATTGCGTCGCGTCCTATGTCGGAACCGGCTCGGCAAGCTATCCGAGCTTCTGAGCCGCGGACTCCATCGTCGGGCGCCGCGTGATCTCCCGCACGCGGCGCCGCCCAATCCCCGTTATTCGTCAGCAAGCTGACAGTCGAGGCTCGGCCGCGAAACCACTTGCATCCTCCAAATGGAGGATGCGGAATATTACCCGGCGCGCTATGCGCAGAGGGGCATGACAACGGCCTGATCTCGGGGCCGGTTTTTCGATGATCTCCAGGGGGGATGGAGACATGGAGAAGCTCGATCAAGCAATTGCTGGCCTCTACGAGGCAGCCGTGGAGCCGGTACTCTGGACCGACGCGCTGGACCGCATCGCCAAAGCGGCGGGAACACCCAGTGCAATCGTGTATACCGCGGGCCGGCGTCCGGAGGATGGCGGGATCTGGACCGGGTCGGCCGCCGTGCTCGAAATGATGGAGGATTTCACGAATTACTACGTCGACCACGACGTCTGGCGGCAGGCCCTGCTCAAGGATTTCGGCGGCCGGCCGGGGCTGTATCTCAGCGACGAGATGTATCCCTGCGAAGAACTGGTGAAGACCGAGTTCTACAATGACTTCCTGCGACGGCAGGAGGTCGGCCGCCTGGTGGCGATGATCCACGAGGACATCATCGTTTCCGTCCATCGCCGCATCCACGATTCCTGTTTCGAGGACGACGTAGTCGACATCTGCCGCGCGCTGCGCCCGCATATCAAACGGGCCTATCAGCTGCACGACCGCCTGCATGCCGCCAGACAGCGCTACGCGCTGCTGGAGGATGCCCTCAACGCCGATCCGGTGGCGCAGTTCCTGGTCGACGGCAGCGGGCGCATCCTGCACATGAACGGTGCTGCCAGCCTGATGATGGCCCGGCGCGACTGCGTCACCGCGGTTCAGGGCCGGCTGGTTGCGGTGAGTCCGTCGAAGGCGCCGGTGCTGGCGGCGATGATCTCGGCCGCGGCCCGCGCCACCAGCCGCCGCGGCGATGCGTTCACCGTCGCGAAGGAACATGGCCGCCCCTATCAGATCGTGATCGCCCCGCTTGGCGACACCCATGGCGGCCAGGTTCTCGTCACGGTCAATGATCCCGACGCGCAGACGCCGCCCGATCTGGGCGCCATCCTGCAGAAACTCTATGGCCTGACGGCGGCTGAAGCGCGGGTATGCCTTGCGCTGCTGGAGGATCTTTCGCCGGCCGAGATCGCCGAACACTTCGACGTGTCACGCACGACCGTTGTCAGCCAGTTGCGCAGCATCTTCGGCAAGACGGAGACCAGCCGGCAATCCCAGCTCGTCCGCCTGCTCCAGACGGTTCCGAAACGGAACGGTCGCGCGGCGCGCTGACGCAGCCCGGTCGTTACAGCTTCGGCAGCGTAACGCCGCGCTGGCCCATGTACTTGCCGGCGCGGTCCTTGTACGACACCTCGCAGGGCTGGTCGCCCTTGAGGAACAGGAACTGGCAGGCGCCCTCGTTGGCGTAGATTTTCGCCGGCAGCGGCGTGGTGTTGGAGAATTCCAGGGTCACGTGGCCTTCCCATTCGGGTTCCAGCGGCGTGACGTTCACGATGATGCCGCAGCGCGCATAGGTGCTCTTGCCGAGGCAGATCACCAGCACGTCGCGCGGGATGCGGAAATATTCCACCGTGCGGGCCAGCGCGAAGGAATTCGGCGGGATGACGCAGACATCGGTCTCGCGGTCGACGAAGGAGTTGGACGAGAATTCCTTCGGGTCGACGACGGCCGAATCGACATTGGTGAAGATCTTGAATTCGCGGGCG
>NZ_DATGQG010000109.1:0-21100 GCF_035304305.1 Ferrovibrio sp. | reverse complement strand
GTTCGCCTTCGCCTTGCGGCCGGCGATGGCGGCCATGGCGCCGATCACCGCACCGGCGCCGCCCATGTCCCATTTCATTTCTTCCATGCCGGCAGACGGCTTGATCGAGATACCGCCGGTATCGAAACAGACGCCCTTACCCACGAACGCGACGGGCTTGGCGGTCTTCTTTGGTGCCCCGTTCCACTGCATGACGACAAGCTGCGATTCCCGCGCCGAACCCTGCCCGACGCCGAGCAGTGCCCCCATGCCGAGCCGTTTCATTTCCTTCTCGCCCAGTACCTCGACCTTGACCCCGAGCTTGCCCAGCTTCCGGCACTCGGCGGCGAGGCTCTCGGGGTAAATCACGTTGGCGGGCTCGGTCACCAGGTTCCGGGTCAGGGCCACGCCATCAGCCAGTTTGTCGAGGGGCTGCCAGGCCTTTTTCGCCGCCGCGGCCGAGGCGCTGAGGACGGTTACGGTCCGCAGCGAAGGCTTCTCGCGGTCCTTCAGCTTGGTGCGGTATTTGTCGAAGCGATAACCACCGAGCCGCGCCCCCAGCGCCGCATGGGCGGCAGCCTCGGCTTCCGCCAGTCCGGCTCCTTTCGGCAGGTCCGCGGCGATGGCAAGATCCGTTTCACCGCTCAGGGCCAGCCGCCGGACCGCCTCGCCGGCCACCGCCTCGATCGCCGCCATCTTGAGTTCAGCCGGCTTACCCAGGCCGGCCAGCAGCACGCGCGTCAGGCCGGCTCCCGGGGCCATCACCTCGAGCCACTGCCCCTTGCCTCCGGAGAACCGCGCCGCCGCCGCCATGGCCCGGCCGAGCGCGCCGCCTACGGCCTTGTCGATCTGCTGGCCGAAGGGGCCCAGCTGACGGGTCTCCGCGACACCAAGAACCAGGCTGCCGCGCTTGGGGGCTTTCGCGTCTGCGATCTCGATTTTCATGGGCTCCAATCCGCAATTTCCGCCGTGATCCGGGGGAGAGGCACTATAGCGGCGGCGCCGCGGCGGGATCAATCGGCGGCACCGGCGATTCGCCGAATCTTCTTTTCGGACCAAGCGGTTCTTTTCAGTTCTGGGCTGTGGCGGCAGGGGGCGGAATCGCTATACTGCGCGCCATGCGCGGGGTTTCCCTCTACATCATGCGCCAGATCGCCTGGCCGCTGGCCTTTGCCACCCTGACCCTGACCGGGGTCATCTGGCTGACCCAGTCCCTGCGTTTCATCGACCGCATCGTCAACAACAACCTCGCATTCGGCGATTTCTTCTATCTGACGCTGCTGGTTCTGCCCAACATCATCGCGATCATTCTGCCGGTGGCGGCTTTCTGCGCCACGCTTTATGCCTTCAACCGGCTGACCGGGGATTCCGAGATCGTGGTGCTGGCGGCGGCTGGTTTCAGCCGGCTGAGCCTCGCCCGTCCCGCAATGTACATTTCCCTCCTCGTGATGGCGGTGATGTACGCCATCCTGCTGTATCTCATGCCGCTCGGATCACGCACGCTGCGTGAAACCCAGTACCAGTTCCGCAACGACCTCGCCGGCATGGCCATCCTGGAGGGCGTATTCAACACGCCCACCCAGAACCTCACGGTCTACGTGCGCGAGCGCGATGCCAACGGGGACATGATCGGCGTCCTGGTCCACGACAACCGCGATACCTCGCAGCCGGTGACCATGATGGCCGAGCGCGCGACGCTGCTGCGCACCCCGCAGGGCCCCCGCCTTTACATGGTCAATGGCAACCGGCAGCAGATCGGCGCCGACCGGCAATCGCTGTCCCTGCTCTATTTCGACAATTACAGCCTCGATCTGGAAACCTACGCCCAGAAGGAAGCGCAGGGCTGGCGGGAGCCGTCGGAACGCTTCCTCAACCAGCTGTTCTGGCCGGACCTGAACAATGCCGACGACAAGGCAAACTACAACAAGCTGATCGTCGAGGGTCATCGCCGTCTGGCGACCCCACTCTATGCCCCGGCACTCATCCTCATCGCCATCGCCAGCGTGATCGGCGGGGAGTTCAGCCGGCGCGGCCAGGGCCGGCGACTGGCGGTCGGCGCGGCAGTGGGCATCTTCCTGCAGGTCCTGAGCCTCGGCGTCACCCATCTGGCGACGAAATCGCCAGTGCTGATACCCCTGATGTATTTCACTCCCATCGCCGCCGGCATCATCGCCGTTTTCCTGCTGCGCGAACCCGCCCGACATCTCGCCCCGAGGCCGGCCTGATGTTTCGCGCCATGACGCTGTCGCTGTATCTGGGCCGTCACTATGTTACGGCGATCCTGACCGTTTTCGTGGTGCTTGCGGTTCTCGCTTTCAGCTTCGACACGATTGAACTGCTGCGCCGTGCCACCAATCGGCCAGACGCGTCGATCGAACTGGTTTTCGAGATGTCGCTGCTCAAGCTGCCGACATTGATGACCAAGCTGGTGCCGTTTGCCGTGCTTTTTGGCGGCATGCTGGCGCTGAGCCGTTTGACACGCTCGCAGGAGCTTACCGTCAGCCGTGCCGCTGGCGTTTCGGCATGGCAATTCCTGTTTCCGGGCCTGGCCATCACCTTCCTGCTCGGCGTCTTCATGATCACCGTCTACAACCCGCTGTCGGCGGCCATGCTGACGCGCTACGAGTCGATCGAAGCCAAGGTACTGCGCGGCCGCAGTTCGTCGCTTGCCGTTTCCTCGGGCGGACTCTGGCTGCGCGAGGCGGATGCTGCCGGCCAGGTTGTGATCCATGCCCTGCGCGTTGCACAGCAGGGCGTCGAACTGCACGACGCCATCCTGTTCTATTTCCAGGACAACGACCGCTTCGTGAAGCGCATCGATGCACAATCGGCACTTCTCGATGACGGACACTGGCTGCTCCGCAACGCCGTGATCAGCTATCCCGACCAGCCGACCGAACGGCATACAACCCTGCGGCTGCCCACCACGCTCACCTTCGACCGCATCCAGGAGAGCTTCGCCTCGCCCAGCACGATCTCTTTCTGGGAACTGCCGGCCTTCATATCGACCCTTGAAACCGCGGGATTCTCCGGCGTACGGCACCGGTTGCATTTCTACAGCCTGCTCGCAACGCCGATCCTGCTCTGCGGCATGCTTCTCATAGCCGCCAGCTTCAGCCTGCGCCTGACGCGCCGGGGCGGCATCGGCTTCATGCTGGCGGGTGGCGTAGGCGCCGGTTTCCTGCTGTATTTCAGCGTTGAGATCACGCAGCCTTTCGGCCTGAACGGCACCCTGCCGGTCCCGCTCGCCGCCTGGGCACCCACGGCCGTTTTCGTCATGCTTGGCCTGTCTTTGCTGTTTCACCTGGAGGATGGATGACCGGGGGGTTCCATCGTCTCTTCGCTACCGCCGCCTTCTGCCTCTGGCTCATGTCGACAACCTCCGCTTTCGCACAGGCGGAGAGCGACCAGCCCGTGCTGCTGACGGCCGAGACCCTGAAATACGACCAGTCGCTCGGCCTCGTGACTGCAGAGGGCGACGTCGAACTGGTCCAGGGCGGGCGCACCCTGATCGCGGACCTCGTGAGCTACAGCGAGCGCGACGACAAGGTGATCGCAAGCGGCAACGTCGCGCTCATGGAGACCGACGGCACCGTCCTGTTCGCGGATTATATGGAGCTGACCGACCAGATGCGGAACGGCTTCATCCGCGATGTTTCCGTGTTGCTGGCTGACAACTCGCGCAGCGTGGCTGCCTATGGCGAACGCAGGGACGGCAATCGCACGGTGCTGCGCAAGGCGGTGTATACCACCTGCTCGCTCTGTCCGACCGACCGCACGCGTCCGCCGCTGTGGCAGCTCAAGGGCGACCGCGTGGAACATGACGCACAGGCGCAGGACATCACCTATCGGGATGCCACCTTCGAGATGTTCGGGATTCCCATCCTGTACACGCCGTATTTCAGCCATCCGGATCCGACGGTGAACCGGCGCAGCGGCCTGCTGCCCCCCAGCTACCTGACCAACGACCATTTCGGGCAGGCGATCCGTGTGCCCTACTACTACGTCATCGACGAGTACAGCGATCTGACCCTGGCGCCGCAGTACTCGACGGATCAGGGTGGATGGCTCTACGGCGAATTCCGGCAGCGGCGGCAGACCGGAGAGATTTCGCTCGACGGTTCGATCACCCGCGTGGACGATACCTACGGAGCACGTGTCGGCGGCGAGGAATTGCGCGGCCACATACGGGCGAATGCGGCGTTCCGCAGCAACGACGACATCACCTGGGGCGCCAACATCTTCCGCGCCTCGGACGACACCTATCCAAGCCTCTACAAGATCCCGGAATATACCTCGCGCAACGTGCTGACGAGCCGCATTTACGGCGAGGCGATCAACAACCGCCATTACGCGGCGGTCAATGCCTTCTCGTTCCAGAATCTCCGCCCCGGCATCGCCTCCTCCACGGTGCCTGTTGTCGCGCCGATTTTCGATTACTCCGCCGTCACCGAGCCAGGCGACTATGGCGGCCGCTGGGCCTTCGACGCCAATATGGCGAACATCTATCGCGAACGCGGCACCGATACCCGACGCGTGTCGGGCAGCGTGTCATGGTCTCAGCCGTATTACGCCCCGAGTGGTGAAATCTACACGGCAACCGCCATGGTGCGGGCCGATGGCTACTGGGTGAACGATCTGAACCAGACGCCCGGCATGATCCCTGCCCGCAGCGACGACACGACCTTTGCCGGACGCGTCATCCCGGTCGTGGCGCTGGACTGGCGCTATCCCTTCGTTCGGGATGAGGGCAATGTGCGGCAGCTCATTGAGCCCATCGTCAGCGCCGTGATTTCCCCCTATGGGGGCAACAAGCGCGACATCCCGAACGAGGACTCCATCGCGCTCGAGTTCGACGAAACCAACCTGTTCAGCCTTAACCGCTTTCCGGGCTACGACCGCTGGGATGGTGGCCCGCGGCTGAACTACGGATTCCGCTCCGCCGTCTACGGTGCATCCGGCGGCTATTCCGAACTGCTCGTCGGGCAATCGCTGCGGGCGCGGGAGGAAACCATCTTTCCGGCCAATTCGGGCCTCAACGACCAGCTTTCGGATTACGTCGGCCGGCTGACGATTTCCCCGGGCCGCTACATCAGCTTCACCGACCGCGTGCGGCTGGCTCAGAGCAGCAGCTTCGATGTCCGGCGCCACGAACTGTCGGCGACCTTGGGCACAAACCTGACTTACCTGAGCCTGACCTATGCCGATGTGGCCGATACCAACCTGGTCGACGATATCGGCGATCAGGAGGCCATTGGCGGCACCCTCCGCGTGCAGTTGACGCAATACTGGAGCACCGAGTTGCGGCATACCCGGGACCTGAGCGGGAACGGCGGATCGCTGCTCAACTTCGGCGGGTTGCGCTACACCGACGAATGTTTCGATATTATGCTGTTCGCCCAGCGCACCTTCTTCAGCAACCGCGACATCCAGCCCGACACGACGATTGGGCTGCGGTTCCGGATCGCGACCTTCAACTGAGCTGCCGATGCATCACTTTGCCATTATCGCCCTCCTCCTCACCGCACTGATCGGTATGCCGGCGCCCGCCGGGGCGCAGGGCCAGGCGCCGGGAGCAGCTGCTCCTGCCCAGGACCAGCAGCGCATCGTGGCGCTCGTCAATGACGAGGTGATCTCCCTGCGCGACATCAATCAGCGCTCCCGGGTGATCATGGCGACGGCGCGTCTGCCCGACACCCCCGAGGTCATGCGGGCCGTGCGCGAGCAGGCAATGCGTTCGCTGATCGACGAGCGGCTGCAGATGCAGGAAGCCAAGCGGCGGGGAATCTCGGTTTCCCAGCAGGAACTTGACAGCGCCATCGCGTTGATCGAGCGGCAGTTCGGCATCCCCGCCGGCCGTTTCGAGGATTTCGCGCAGCGGTCAGGCATCGACCCCGCCATCTTCATCGCCCAGGTGCGGGCGGAGCTGACCTGGGCGCGCATGGTCCGGGCCCGGCTGAACGCGACCGTCACGGTGACGGACCAGGAAATCGACGAACAGATCGCCAAGCTGCGCAGTCTGGCCGGCCAGACCGAGGAACTGATCTCCGAAATTCTGGTGCCGGTGGACAATCCCGACCAGGAGGAACCGCAGCGGCAGACCGCACAGCGCATCGTCGAGCAGCTGCGCGCCGGTGCCAGTTTTCCGGCCATGGCCCGGCAGTTCAGCCGCGGAACCACGGCCACCAATGGTGGCGAGGTCGGCTGGATCCAGCGCGGGACGCTGCCCGAAGAGGTGGAACAGGTGATCGCCCAGATGAACAAGGGCGACATCTCCGATCCGATCCGCAGCATCGGCGGCTACCAGATCATCGCGCTGCGCGACCGCCGCCGCATTGCGATGCCGGGAGCGGGAGACAGCAGGGTCACCCTGAAGCAGATCCTCTTCCCGCTGGGCCAGGCGCCAAATCCGGCGGATGTCCAGGCGGCCATCGCGCGGGCGCAGGAGACGCGTGCCCGCATCGACAGCTGCGAAGCCGTGGATGCCGTGATCGAGGAGCTGAAGACCCCCGGATCCGGCAGCCTCGGAACGCTGCGCCTTGACGATCTTCCCGAAGCCTTCCGGCAACCGGTGTCGCAGCTGAACGTGAACGAGACCACGCAGCCGGTCCAGACGCCGCAGGGTATCCGTCTCTTCACGCTCTGCGCCCGTGAGGAAAGCGGCAGCTTCGACCGCAACCAGGTCCGCCAGAGCCTCCTGATGCGGCGCGCCGAACTGCTGGCGCAGCGCTATATCCGCGAATTGCGACGCGATGCCACCATCGAGTTCCGCTGAGGCCCCGCCTCCCCGGCCGCTTGCCGTCACCATGGGCGAACCCGCCGGAATCGGCGGGGAGATTGCCCTGCTGGCCTGGCTGCAGCGAGACAGCGCCGCGCTGCCGCCGTTTTTCCTGCTCGATGATCCGGAGCGGCTGCGGGCCCTTGCTGCCACGGCTGGCTGGTCCGTCCGGATAGAGACGATTAGGGCCCCCGGCGAAACCGCCGCGGTATTCGGCACGGCCCTTCCCGTTCTGCCGGTTCCGCTGGTAACCCGGCCAAGGCCGGGACAGCCGGACCCGGCCAATGCGCCGGCAGTCCTGCGCGCCATCGAGACGGGGACGGCGCTGTGTCGCGGCGGCGAGGCCGCCGCCCTGGTGACCAATCCGATCCACAAGGCGGCGCTGTATGCCGCCGGCTTCCGCCATCCAGGGCATACGGAATATCTGGCTGCGCTCTGCGGCAATGTCATGCCGGTGATGATGCTGGCATCCGACCGGCTGCGCGTCGTGCCGGTCACCATCCACGTCTCTCTGCAACAGGCGATAGCGACGCTGACGACGGACCTGATCGTGCAGACCGCGCGGATCACGGCGGCCGACCTGCGCGAGAAGTTCGGCATCGCCCGACCGCGCCTGGCGGTGGCCGGCCTCAATCCTCACGCGGGAGAATCCGGCAGCATGGGGCAGGAGGATGCCGCCATCGTCGCTCCCGCAGTGGCGCAGCTGCGCGCCGCAGGCATCAATGCCCGCGGGCCGCTGCCCCCGGACACCATGTTCCACGCCGCCGCCCGCGCCGGTTACGACGCGGCCATCTGCATGTACCACGATCAGGCGCTGATCCCGATCAAGACGCTGGATTTCGACAGCGCGGTCAATGTGACGCTGGGCCTGCCGATCATCCGCACCTCGCCCGATCACGGCACGGCCTTCGACATTGCCGGCAAGGGTGTGGCCAGGCCGGACAGTCTGATCGCTGCCCTGCGCATGGCCGCCGGGATGGCGCGGCATCGCAGTCATGCCTGACGCAATCGAAGCATTGCCGCCGCTGCGTGAGGTGATCGCGCAGCACGACCTCGCCGCTCGCAAGTCGCTGGGGCAGAATTTCCTGCTCGACCTCAACCTGACGCGCAAG
Source organism: Ferrovibrio sp. (assembly GCF_035304305.1). Lineage (GTDB taxonomy): Bacteria > Pseudomonadota > Alphaproteobacteria > Ferrovibrionales > Ferrovibrionaceae > Ferrovibrio. The sequence goes on along the minus strand of NZ_DATGQG010000109.1, from coordinate 13,231 downwards.
ATTGCCCGGGCCGCCATGCCATGGGCCGCCCCGGTGATATTCGAAATTGGCCCGGGTCCGGGAGGGCTGACCCGCGCGTTGCTGCTTGAAGGCGCGCCTCGCGTGATCGCCATCGAGCGCGACGAGCGCTGCCTGACGGCCCTTGCTCCGCTGGTGGATGCAGCCACGGGGCGGCTGATGCTGCACCCCGGCGATGCGCTGGAAGCCGATTTCGCCGCCCTTGCTCCCCCACCCTGGCAGGTGGTCGCCAATCTGCCCTACAACATCGCCACGCCGCTGATTCTGAACTGGCTGGCGCAGCCTGACCGGATCGCGCGCATGACGGTGCTGGTGCAGAAGGAAGTGGCCGAGCGTCTCGCCGCACCACCCGGCAGCAAGGCCTATGGCCGGCTGAGCGTGGCGGCCCAGTGGCGGCATAATGTCCGCATGCTTTTCGACATCGGCCCCAAAGCCTTCGTCCCGCCGCCAAAGGTGACGTCTACGCTGGTGGAACTGCAGCCGCGCCAGAGGCCGCTCGCCGAAGCCGATCCGGACAGGCTGGAACGCGTAACCGCCGCAGCCTTCAATCAGCGCCGCAAGATGCTGCGCGCGGCGCTCAGGCCGCTCTGGAGCGATGCGGATGCAAGGCTGCAGGCCGCCGGCATTGATCCCACCAGGCGCGCCGAAACCCTGACGATCGAGGAGTTCTGCGCCCTGGCACGACTGCTGTAGATCAGCGGCCTTCCCGGAGCTGCTTGACGAAATCGACCAGCCCCAGCCCGCGATGGCGCTTCAGCCGCTCGGCCTGGAGGATCGCATAGACCTTCATCAGGCACTGCTCCACATCGTCATTGATGACGATGTAGTCGTACTCCGCCCAGTGGCTGATCTCGTCGGCTGCCTTGGACATCCGCTTGGCCACCACTTCGGGCGAATCCTGCGCCCGGCTGTGCAGCCGGCGCTCCAGATCCGCCGTGGATGGCGGCAGGATGAACACGCTGACCAGATCGGATTCGGCCCGCTGGCGCAGCTGCTGCGTGCCCTGCCAGTCGATGTCGAACAGCACGTCCTGCCCGCTGCTCAGCCGCTTCTCGACCGCCTCGCGCGGGGTGCCGTAGTAGTGATCGAACACCTTGGCGTGTTCCAGCAGTTCCTGCCGGTTCACCATCAGCCCGAATTCCTCGTTGCTGATGAAGCTGTAGTCCCGGCCGTGCACCTCCCCCGGCCGGCGCTGCCGCGTCGTGACCGAAACCGAGAGGTGAAGATCGGCATCCATCTCCAGCAGGCGCCGCGCGATCGTCGTCTTGCCGGCGCCCGAGGGGGAAGACAGGACGAGCATGAGGCCCCGACGGGCGATATGGATCGAGGCGGCCGGCCCCGGCACCAGCGGCTTGTTATTCGACATTCTGGGCCTGCTCCCGCAGACGATCGATGACCAGCTTGAGATCAAGGCCGATTGCCGTCAGGCCGGCATCGAAAGCCTTGGAACAGAGCGTATTGGCCTCGCGGTTGAATTCCTGCGACAGGAAGTCCAGTTTGCGGCCAACGCCGCGCATGTCGCCGCGCAGAAGGCCACGCGCCGCCTCCACATGCGCCTTCAGGCGATCAACCTCCTCGCGCACGTCCAGCCGCGTGATCTGCAGGGCAAGTTCCTGGGCCAGGCGTTCCTCGGAAACGGGCGGCGACATGGCAAGCAGTTCGTCCAGCTGCTGCCGCAGCCGGGCCCGCAGCGCCTCCGGGCGTACGGCCTCCGCGGTTCTGGCGCGCGCCGTGAGGGCTTCGATCTCATCCAGCTGGGCATTGAGCACGGTGGAAAGCTTGCTGCCCTCGGCGGTCCGGCTCTCGACCAGCTTGTCGAGGGCCCTGGCGAAACTTGCCTTTATGGCAGCCTCGATTTCCGCCCGGGTATCCTCGTCCTCGGTGCCGCCCGCAGGCTCGATCACGCCGCGTACCGCCAGCAGGCCGTCCAGCCGCGGTGCGCCGACGCCGCGCGCCTGCAGCCGGCCTGACAGCGCCAGAAGCTGCTCCAGCAGGGCCTCATTGATGCGATAGGCGGTCTCGCTTTCCGCCGTTTCGGTGAATTGCAGATTCAGGGTCACGTTGCCCCGCACGAGGCGCGTCTGCGCCAGGCTGCGCAGTTCCGGTTCGATCGCATCGAAGCCGGGCGGCAGGCGGAAGCGCAGTTCCAGACCGCGCCCGTTGACCGACTTCAGCTCCCAGACCCAGGCCCGGCCGGCGGCATGTCCATCGCTCCGGGCAAAGCCGGTCATACTGACAAGCGACACGAATCCCCCATCGATGCTACGGTGGCGGACTATAATGCCAAAGCATTGGGGGGTCGAGGCCGTGGCACCGCAGCCAGCTCCGGAAGGAATCGTCATCACCGGCGCATCCAGCGGTATTGGCGCCGCTCTGGCGCGACTCTATGCCCGTCCCGGTGCCCGCCTCGCATTGACCGGTCGCGATGCAGCACGCCTGTCGGAGGTCGCGGCCGCCTGCCGGGCCCGGGGTGCCACCGTGGAGGAACATACGGTCGACGTCACCGACGCGGAGGCGATGAAGGCGCTGATCAACGCCTTCGCCACAACCGGTCGTCTCGATCTGGTGATCGCCAATGCCGGCGTCTCGGGCGGCTTCCGGAACTGGGACGAGTTCGGCACCTATGTGAGACGGGTGACCGACATCAATATCGGCGGCGTGCTGAACACGGTGAACCCCGCCATCCCGATCATGGCCCGCCAGCGCAGCGGACAGATCGCGATCGTGTCCTCCATCGCCGGCTTTCTTGCCCTGCCGGGCGCCGTCCCCTACTCGGCCACGAAGCAGTTCGCCCGTGCCTATGCGGAAGAGCTGCGCGGCCGGCTGGCGCCGGAAGGCATCAGGGTGTCCGCCATCTGCCCCGGCTTCGTCGTCAGCCGCATGACGGCACGCAACAAGTTCCCCATGCCCTTCCTCATGGAAACAGACAGGGCGGCAGAGATCATCATCCGCGGACTCGCGGCCAATAGGGGGCGCATTGCCTTTCCCTGGCCGATGCTGGCGATGGTGCGGCTGCTCGGGCTGCTGCCCTATCCGCTGCTGGACCGGCTGCTGCGCCGGGCGCCCATGAAGGACTAGGTCACCGGCGCTGCGACGCGCGATAGGCAGCGACGTTGCGCAGATGCTGTTCGTAGGTCACGGCGAACAGATGCCCGCCTTTGCCGTCGGCGACGAAATACAGGAAATCATGCGTCTCGGGCTGCAGCACCGCTTCGATGCTGGCGCGACCGGGATGGTTGATCGGGGTCGGCGGCAGGCCGTCGATCACATAGGTGTTCCACGGCGTGGCCTGCTGCAGATCGGCGCGGGTCAGCGGCCGGGACAGTTCGGCCTCTCCCTTCGTCATGCCATAGGCAACCGTCGGATCGGCCTGCAGCCTCATGCCGCGCCGCAGCCGGTTGATGTAGACGCCCGCCACCCGGGCGCGCTCGGCGGGGATCGGCGTTTCCGCTTCCACGATGGAGGCAAGGATCACCGCCTCGGCCGGCGTCCTGAGCGGCAGGCCTTCCGCCCGCTTCGGCCACAGCTCGGCAAGCAGGTCGGATTGCGCCTTGCGCATGCGCGCAACCAGCTCCGCGCGATTGTCGCCGTAAACATAGTGATAGGTCTCGGGCAGCAGGCTGCCTTCCGGGACCGGTTCGTCCGGCCAATCGCCCTGCAGCGCCTCGGCGGCGGCGACCATCTGTCGGATTCCGGCCGTACTGAGCCCCTCGGTGATCGTCAGCCGGCGCACCATCACGCGACCTGCCGCGATGCGCTCCAGCACTGCCCGGGGTGACTCGCCGGGCGGGACGAGATACTCGCCCGCCTTCAGACGGCCGGCCGTCTCGGTATACCAGGCGGCAAGCTTGAGCAGCCTGGCGTCGCTGACGACATTCTCCCGTACCAGCCGCCCGGCAATGCCGGACAGGCCGGTACCCCGCGGCACCAGAATGACGGTTTCATGCGTCGCCGGGCCCGGCGCATCCAGCCATGACCGGAACCAGAGAAAGGCGCCGCCGACGGCGATGCATGCCGCCAGCAGAACCGCCAGCAGCATGGCGACCAGGCGCTTCATGAAAAGAGTTTAGGCGTCGTACCGCTTCAGGACCAGCGATGCGTTCGTGCCGCCGAAGCCGAAGGAATTCGACAGGGCGGCGCGCACCTCGCGCTTTTTCGCCTTGTGCGGCACCAGATCCATGCCCTCGGTCGCTTCCGAGGGATCGTCGAGGTTAAGTGTCGGCGGCACGATCTGGTCACGGATCGCCAGGATCGAGAAGATCGCCTCGACCGCGCCTGCCGCGCCGAGCAGATGGCCGATCGACGATTTGGTCGACGACATGGAGAGATTGGCCACGGCATTGCCGAACAGACGCTTCACCGCACCCAGTTCGATCTCGTCGCCCAGCGGCGTGGAGGTGCCGTGCGCGTTCACGTAGTCGATGTCGGAAGGCTGCAGGCCGGCACGCTTCAGCGCCATCTGCATGCAGCGGAAAGCACCATCGCCGCTCTCGTGCGGCGCGGTGATGTGATAGGCGTCGCCCGAAAGGCCGTAGCCCACCACTTCGGCGTAAATTCTGGCGCCACGGCGCTTGGCATGCTCAAGCTCTTCCAGCACGACGACGCCGGCGCCCTCGCCCATCACGAAGCCGTCGCGGCCTTTGTCCCAGGGACGCGAGGCGGCGGTCGGACGGTCATTGTAGCCTGTCGAAAGCGCGCGGGCGGCACAGAAGCCGGCAATCCCGAGCGGACCGATGGTCGCCTCGGCGCCACCGGCAACCATGATATCGGCATCGTCCAGGGCGACGAGACGGGCGGCATCGCCGATCGCATGCGCGCCGGTCGAGCAGGCCGTCACCACGGCATGATTCGGACCCTTCAGGCCGTGCTCGATCGAGACATAGCCCGAAACGAGGTTGATCAGCCGGCCCGGCACGAAGAACGGGCTGATACGGCGATGCCCCTTCTCCTTGAGCGTGATCGCCGCCTCTTCGATGCCGTTCAGACCACCGATGCCCGAGCCGATCAGCACGCCGGTACGGCAGCGCTCTTCCTCGGTCTGCGGGGCCCAGTTGGCATCCGCCAGAGCCTGCTTCGCCGCCGCCACGCCGTAGACGATGAAATCGTCAACGCGCTTCCGCTCCTTGGCTTCCATCCACTGATCCGGATCGAAGGCATCGGCGCGGTCCGGGGCATTCGCCTTGAGCGGAACCTCGCCGGCAACCTTCGCCGGCATCTCGGACGCGTCGAAGCGGGTGATCGGACCGAGACCGGACTCGCCACTGATCAGTCGCGTCCAGGTCGCGTCGACGCCGGTGGCAAGCGGCGTGACCAGACCCAGGCCAGTGACGACGACACGACGCATGGCTCAAGCCTCTCGCACGGAATACGGAAATCTGGGACGGTACGCGGACGGCGGCGTCAGCAGCTTACGACGCCGAACGCTCCTTGATGAAGTCGATGGCGTCCTTGACGGTCAGGATCTTCTCGGCCGCGTCATCGGGGATTTCGACGCCGAACTCTTCCTCGAACGCCATCACCAGCTCGACCGTGTCCAAGCTGTCAGCGCCCAGGTCGTCGATGAAGCTTGCGCTCTCGGTGACCTTCTCTTCCTCGACGCCCAGATGCTCGACGACGATCTTCTTAACGCGCTCAGCAATGTCGCTCATTTCCAAAATCCTTGTGGTTGTGACTACCAACGCGCGCCCGGACGGGCAGCGGCCGGCAGATGGGGGCCTCAATTAGCATAGAATATCGGCGCTTCCAAGCTGTTCCGGCGCCTCGGCCAGCGTTGCCTGTGGGCGAAATTTCCTTATGAAATCATAGCCATACCGCCATTGACGTGGATCGTCTGGCCGGTCACGTAGGCCGCCTCCTCGGAAGCCAGATAAACCACGGCAGCCGCCACTTCGGGGCTCTGCCCGAGTCGGCCGGCGGGGATCTTCTGCGAGATCTGCTCTTTCTGCTGGTCGGTCAGCACGTCGGTCATAGCGGTCTGGATGAAACCGGGCGCAACGCAGTTGGCGGTGATGTTCCGGCTCGCCACTTCCTGCGCCAGCGACTTGGTCATGCCGGTCAGGCCGGCCTTGGCAGCGGCGTAATTGAGCTGGCCCGGATTGCCGGTCGCGCCGACCACCGACGTGATGCTGATGATGCGGCCCCAACGGCGCTTCATCATGCCCTTCAGCGATGCGCGGGCGAGACGGAAAGCGGCGCTGAGATTGACATCGAGAACCGTCTGCCAGTCCTCGTCCTTCATGCGCATCGCCAGGCCATCACGGGTGATGCCGGCATTGTTGACCAGGATGTCGACCTGGCCCATCGCCGCCTCGGCCTTCGCAACCAGGCCATTGACCGCTTCGACGTCGGCCAGATTGCACGGCACCACATGCGCACGGCTGCCGAGCTTCGCCGCCAGTTCCTGCAGGACCGCTTCGCGGGTGCCCGACAGCGCGACCGTGGCACCCTGCCTGTGCAGAGCTTCGGCGATGGCACCGCCGATACCGCCGGTGGCGCCGGTGACGAGGGCGAACTTGCCGGTCAGATCGAACATGGCTGTCTCCGTGATTCCTATGAGAGGCTCTTGGCGAAGGCTTCGAGTTCGGCGGGCTGGCCGATGCTGAGCGGCTCGACATCCTTGTCGATGCGCTTCATCAGGCCTGCCAGCACCTTGCCGGAACCGAGTTCCGCCACCTGCGCAACGCCCTGCTGCTTCAGCCAGAGCATCGACTCGCGCCAGCGCACGAGCCCGGTAACCTGCTCCACCAGCAGCCGGCGGATATCGTCCGGATTGGACTCGCCCTTTGCCGTCACGTTGGAAACGACCGGCAGCTTCGGCACATTCATCGTCACCTTGCCCAGCGCCTCTGCCATGGCATCGGCGGCCGGCTGCATCATGGCGCAGTGGAAGGGCGCGCTGACCGGCAGCAGCATCCCGCGCTTCACGCCCTTGGTCTTGGCGACCTCGATGGCGCGCTCGACGGCTTCCTTCTTGCCCGAGATCACGACCTGGCCGCCGCCATTGTCATTGGCGCAACCGAGCACGTCGCCCTGCGCCGCCTCGGCAACCACCTCCTTCGCCAGGTCCAGTTCGGCGCCCAGCAGCGCCGCCATGGCGCCCTCTCCGACCGGCACCGCCTTCTGCATCGACTGGCCGCGCAGCTTCAGCAGGCGCGCGGTATCGGCCACCGACAGAGCGCCCATGGCGCAGAGCGCGGAATACTCGCCCAGCGAATGGCCAGCGGCATAGCTGCCCTTCGCGGCAAGATCGACGCCGAATTCCTTTTCCAGCACCCGCACCACGGCGACACTCGCCGCCATCAGGGCGGGCTGGGCATTCTCGGTCAGTGTGAGGTCGCTTTCCGGCCCCTCGAACATCAGGGTCGAGAGCTTCTGCGACAGAGCGTCATCGACCTCCTGGAACAGGTGGCGCGCGGCGGCAAAGGCGGCGGCCAGTTCCTTGCCCATGCCCACGGCCTGGCTGCCCTGGCCGGGAAAAAGGTAAGCACGGCTCATCGAATACTCCTGATCGCGGATGACGGGTAAAGCGGCCCCGAAAGGCCCGCCAGTGATAAGCCCCCCGCCCGCCCTGTCAAGTTTCCGGGCCGCTGGCGGGATCAGGCCGCGCGGGCCATGGCCCGCTCATAAGCGGCTGCAATTGCTTCCGGATCCGGCTTCCGCCAGCGCGCGGCGACATGCTGATCGGGCCGCAGCAGATACGTGGTGCCCGGACGGGCATCGTAGCGTCGCGCGAACAGATCGTTGCAGGGCAGGTCGACCAGGGCCACGCGATCCCGCAGCGCGGCGGGCAAGGCGGGCGCCGCATCAAAGCCGAGCAGGGTGAAGCCGTCGCCGCAGCGGGGCAGCAGCCAGCCGCCGTCATCCAGCGGCGCGTCGATGGCCGGGGCTCCGGGTGGCGGTCCGCCGTTGAAAGCATCCCGGTCCGCCGTCGAAAGCCGCGTGTCGCGATAGGTGGTCGGCATCGACAGGCGGCCCGAATTCACCAGCCGGCGCGCAAAGTCGTATTCGCCAGCCAGCTCCAGCACCGCATTGCGCAGGGCCCGTGCCGTCGCCGAGCGCGGCACGATGAAATCGGTGCTGCGGGTCGAATGGCGGATGTTTTCCTCCGCTGCCGCGATGCGTTCGTCGTCGTAGGTATCAAGCAGGGCATCGGGAGCCTCGCCGCGCATCACCAGATCCAGTTTCCAGATCAGGTTGTCGACATCCTGCACGCCGGAATTCGCGCCCCGTGCTCCGAAGGGCGAAACCTGGTGCGCGGAATCACCGATGAAGAAGACCCTCCCATGGCGGAAGCGGTCCAGCCGGCGGCACTGGAAGGTGTAGATGCTGACCCATTCGAGATCGAAAGCGACATCCTCGCCCAGCATCGCCTTCAGCCGCGGAATGACGCGCTCCGGTTGCCTCTCGACTTCCGGATCGGCCTGCCAGCCGAGCTGCAGATCGATGCGCCAGACGTCGTCCGGCTGCTTGTGCAGCAGGGCCGAGCCGCCGGCATGGAACGGCGGCTCGAACCAGAACCAGCGTTCGGTCGGGAAATCCGCCTTCATCTTCACGTCGGCAATGAGGAAGCGGTCCTCGAAGACCTGGCCCCGGAAATCGAGCCCCAGCCTGCGCCGCAGATGCGACCGGGCACCATCCGCCGCCAGCACGTAATCGGCCACCAGGGTGTAACCGCCATCGGGCGTTTCGATGCTGAGGCGCACGCCGTCGTTGCCCGGCACGATGTCGGCGACCCGATGCTTCCAGCGCAGATCGATCCCCGGCTTTCCGGCCGCCGCATCGGCGAGAAACAGCTCGGCGTAAGATTGCTGCAGATTGATGAAGGCCGGGTAGTGATGGCCGGTTTCCGGCAGCAGATCGAAGCTGTAGCACTGCCGCGGCCCATGGAAGACCTTGCCGGTCTGCCAGGTCACGCCCTTCTCCAGCATCCGTTCGCCGACGCCGAGGCGGTCCCAGATTTCCAGGGTGCGCTTGGCGTAGCAGATGGCGCGGCTGCCCGTGCTGACGGTCGTCTTCTCGTCCAGAAGGATGCAGGGGATGCCGCGGCTGGCGAGGTCCAGCGCCGCTGTAAGACCGACCGGTCCGCCGCCCACCACGGCCACCCGGCAATGCTCGGTGCTGCCCGGCGCCTGCGGCAGCCGGTATGCGAATTGCGGAGGGTTCTGGGCCTCCATGCTTTCCTCCCGCCCGGCGCGGGCCGGGTTGGTTACATTTGCAACTTATTTACCGGAGCGAAGGCGCCCTGACCAGTGGGGCCGTGGGAATTATGGTAAACAGTGTATGGATTGTGGCGGGCAGCCGGTCTGCTAGGATGGTCCCGTCAGGAGACCAGAATGGAAGCCACCGGCATCAAACAGGAATTGTATTTCGTCGGCCTCAAGGTGGCCCGCGATACCGAACGCGCGGTGCTCAGCGCCGTCGCGGCGGGCCTGGAGAATATCAAGCAGATCACCCAGGCCGCCTCGCCGACTACTGCCAGCACCGGCAAGCAGGTCGACATCAGCGTCTGAGCGTCACCGGCATCAGGCACAAAAAAACCAGCCATCAGGCCGGTTTTTTCGTTTCCGGGCCGTATTCCGGCTCAGACCTTTTCCTTCACGTCGAAAGCGCCACTGCGGATGGTGTCGGGAAGCTTCTCCAGACCATGTGCGGTCACGGCCTTGCCGAAGATGGCGGTGAGTTCGGCCAGAGCCATGCTCATCGCGATCGAGGCCACGATTTCGCGGCTCACGCCGCCATTCACCAGAGCTTCCCAGGTCGCGACGAAGGATTCGCGGGTAACCTTGCTCTGCTCGTCTTCTGTCATCGCCATGGGAAATCCCCCTCTGTGCTGCGATCCAGGTCCATTCCTGCCGGCCCTCCTGATCGCATATTTTGGTTGAGCGAAGGTAAACACATTTCGCCGAAGCGGCAGGTTACCGCTTTCTTAGGTCGGCCAGCATCTCCTCGACCATCGGCAGGGCGCGCTCGACGATATCGCCGGCCCGCTGCCCCGTATCGCCCCGGCAGAGCCGGACCGACGGGTACCAGGGCGTCCGCTCGCCGGTATAGCCCCAGTACCAGAGCTGCCCCCAGTCTTCGGGGATCAGGATGAGGGTCGGTATGCCCAGGCCACCGGCGATATGAGCCGCCGCCGTGCTGACGGTGACGACGAGATCGAGCGCGGCAATCTGCGCCGCCTGACCATCAATGTCCGCCAACGGATCGATTTCCGGATCATGATGGACCGGCATGTCTGCCGGCAGGGTCTTCACGTCTTCCGCGGCGCGGCCGTATTGCAGCGAGACGAAGAACTCGCCGGGCCGGCGCAGCAGCGGCGCCATGTCCGACAGGCTGATCGACTTGTAGCGCCCGGTATTGGGATTACCGCTGTTCCAGGACACGCCGACAAGAGGCCGGTCGCCGGCCATCGCGCGATAGCGCTGGCGCAGTGCGGCGCTGCGGGCGGGATCCGCCTTCAGGTAATGCGCCGGATGGCTGGCGAAACTGGCAATGTCGGGGCGGCAGAATTCGCCGATATCGCCCAGCGGGCGCTGGCAGGACAGGCCGAGAGCCCGGACATCCAGCGAGGCGTCATCGGGAACCACCGTGATGCCCGGCAGGGACCGGGCGAGCAGCGGGACCAGCCGCGGATCAGCCGCGAGCACGATGTCCAGGCCGCGGGCGGCAAAATCGGCGATGAGGCTGGAATACAGGATCTCGTCGCCGACACCCTGTTCGCGCCAGATCAGCAGCCGGCCGTCAGGAGGGGTGACACCGTCCCAGCGCGGCAATCCGCGCTCCCGCCCCTCGGGCGTGGTTCGCGACGGCTGCTTCCAGCGCCAGTGATAGTGGCTCCAGCCTTCCTTGTAGCGGCGGCAGCGCAGCAGCAGGAAGCTCAGGTTGCAGTGCGTGCCTGCATCCTCGGGCCGCAGGGCAAGCTGCTTCCTGAACAGGGCTTCCGCTTCATCGACGCGGCCCTGCAGGGCGCGGATGTTGCCCAGATTGCCGATCGCGGCACCGTTTTCCGGATCGCGGCGCAAAGCCTCCAGGCAAAGCTCCTCGCCCCTGCGGATATCACCGCGCCGCCCTTCGAAACCGGCCAGCGTCGCATAGTTGTCAGCCTTGTCCGGATCAAGGGCGATGACACGCGCCATCGCCTCGCAGGCTTCGTCCAGCCGGTTCAGATGGGAGTAGCATTGCGCCAGATCGACCCAGCCACCAATCGCCTCGGGATTTCGTTCGACCAGTTGCTGCAGCAGGGGAATGGCGCGTTCCCAGGCTTTGACCTTGGTCAGCGATATGCCGAGCGCCGCAATGACCGAAGCATCGTCCGGCTTTGATGCCAGGGCGCGCTCCAGAAACGGAATCGCCTCGGCGTGAGACTCGCGTTCGATCAGTAACAGACTGTAGCAGCGCAGCAGGTCGAGATGGCCGGGACTGGCTGCCAGGCCCTCGCGATACAGGACTTCGGCGCGTTCGCGATCCCCGTCCAGCGCGGCAAGACCGCCCTGCAGCAGACTGCGATCCGCCGTGCCAAGCGGCGCCGGTTCGAGGATCGCGATGAGTTGCCGCAATCCTTCGGCATCCCTGGCCCCGATGCTGCGCTTTGCGAGTTCCACCAGCTGCACGGCATAATCCGGCATTCGCGGCAGCAGATCCGAGAAGACCGGCAGCGCCTGTACGGTGTCTCCCGCCAGCCACTGCGTCACGGCCCGGTTGAATGTCGCCGCGACATACGTTTTATCGGCCGCAACCGCCCGGTCGAAGTATCCGAGCGCCGTTGCCCAGTCCTGCCGGCGCTGGGCCAGCAATCCGAGATTGTTGAGAATTTCCGCCGATCGCGGATCAAGCCGCAGGGCCTCGGCATAGGCCGCCTGCGCGCCCGCCTCGTCGTCCAGGGCCTTGCAGATATTCCCGAGACTGTTCCGGTAGGCCGCTATGCCAGGCTCGCGCCGGACAGCAAGTTCGACCAGCGGCTTGCCCTGGGCGGGATGCCCGGCCTGTTCGAGCGCCACGCCAAGCAGGTGAAGAGCGTCGACGCAATCCTTGTTCTCGACAAGGACGTCGCGATAGCAGCCTATCGCCTCATCCAGCCGCCCCGCCTGGTGAAGCTGAACCGCCTGTTCGAGCCTCTGCCGCCACCCCGCTCCGATTCCGGCACTGTTCATGCCATCAATCGGCTCAGCGCAGTCCGTCCATGATGTTCCGGTTGATCTCGATCAGCGGCTCGATGTCGATCGAGGTGCCCTGCGTGATCGCATCGGTATGCTTGTTCACGAAGATGCAGATATTGATCAGAGAGACCTTCACGTCCTTGGACAGGGCATTCTTCTCGTCCAGAACTTCCGGCATCAGATGGTTCCAGACATCACGGTTCCAGCCGATCGCTGCTGCGATCTTGGCGACCTCTGCAGGTTGCGTGCTGCCCATCAGGGGGCGCACTTCCATCAGGGCCCGGGTCACCGAGGAGAACAGGCGGTATTCAAGCTGCCTGGGCGTCTCAACGGTGTTCTGAGTGGCCAGATACGGGTTCCTTCCCGACATCGAGCAATCTCCGTTCAATCTCGATCAAGCGTCGGGCAAGTTTCAGGAGCTTGAAAAAGTCCTTCCGGACCAGCGCCGCCCCCAGACTGCCCACCACAGCATGTGTACTCGGCGCCGCCTTAACGAATTCCAAACACGCGTCCTTGATTACCGGAAAATACTCGTCGAACCGCTCCTCCCAGAGATAGGCGAGCTGGCAGTAGTAATAGATCTTCTTGGCCAGAGTATCGACGTCCTCCGGCTTCATGATGTGCTTCTCGCGCAGGAAAGAAGCCTTGTTCTCGATAATGATGCTGGCCGATTTCGACAGGCTGAGGACAGCCCGGTTCAGGATGAATTTCTCGCCGGCCTTCAGAGTGATTATGAGCGGCACATCAATCCGGGGGCCAATGCCCTTCCGCTCCTGCTGTTAACGGTCCGACAGGGCTACCCGGCTTCGGGGCCGACGTCAAGAAATCCGCCGGTGTCAGCCTGAAGACAGGCCCCGGCAGACAAAAAAAGGGGGCCTTGCGGCCCCCTTTCCGGTCCATCGGACCTGAACTCAGACTTAGCGGAACAGGCTGAGCAGCGTGTTCGGCTGCTGGTTGGCGATCGACAGCGCCTGGATGTTCAGCTGCTGGCGAACCTGCAGGGACTGCAGGGTGGCGCTCTCCGAAGCCACGTCGGCGTCGACCAAGGCGCCAAGGCC